>JANYJZ010000013.1 GCA_025358305.1 Ignavibacteriota bacterium | reverse complement strand
CCTCGATGCTCCGCACCGCGCCCGTGTGCACGTTGCTCGTCATGCAGATCTCGAGCGGGATGCGCTTGTCGAGCACGTACTGCGCCAGCGTTCCCATGCTCAGCACTTCGCCTTCCTTGATGCGCATGTCTTCGATGATGCGTGTGCCGTGCCCGATGCGGTGTGCGCCGCACCATTGAATGGCCTGCCAAATGGATTCCTTGCCGAACGCTTCGCCGGCGTGGATCGTGATGTTGAAGTTCTCCCGCTGGATGTAATGGAACGCGTCGACGTGCTTCTTCGGGGGGTATCCCCCCTCTTCCCCGGCGAGGTCGAACCCGACGACGCCCCGCTCCCGGAAGTCTATCGCGAGTTCGGCCATCTCTTGGGAGAGGGTCATGTTCCGCATAGCGCAGATGATAAGGCCGTATTCGACGCCGAAATCCTTCTTCCCGCGCTCTAAGCCGCGCAAGACGGCGCTGACGATCTCCTCCCAGTGGAGGCCCTTCTCGGTGTGGAAGACCGGTGCGAACCGGGTCTCGACGTACACCACGCCGTCGAGGCGCATGTCCTCCATCATCTCGTACGCGACTCTTTCGAGACCCTCTTCGGTCTGCATGACCGCGCAGGTGTGCGCGAACCCTTCGAGGTAGAGCGGAAGGCTGCCGCGCTTTGCGCCGCGCTGGAACCAGGTGCTCAGCTCGTCGGCGTCGGTCGTGGGGAGTCCGTCGTACCCGATCTCTTTGGCGAGATCAATGACGGTCTGCGGCCTGAGGCCGCCGTCGAGATGGTCGTGGAGAAGAACTTTGGGAATTGCACGGATGGCTTTTTCGGTCAGTTTCATGGTCCTGTCAGTCTGTTAGCGGAGTGTTCCGATGGCGCGTTCGACCGCGCCTGTGACGGAGTGGTTCTTGACGAGATGGAGCGCCGTTTGAATGTCGTCGTGGAGGACCCGGTCGGCGCCGAGGTGCGTCAGGTGTTTCCGCACCGCCGCATGCGCGGCCCGCACGCCCTTCCCCGGCTTCATCAGGCGCTTGCTCGCCGGATCCACGCGTGAAAAGTCGATCCCCTGTGATGCCACCATGAGCTCGATCGCGAGCACGGTCCGGACGTTCTGCAGCACCTGCCAGAGCTTGTGCGCGCTCACCGAACCCATGCTGTTGTGGTCCTCCTGGTTCGCCGAGGTCGGGATCGAGTCGACGCTCGCGGGATGTGCGAGGACCTTGTTCTCGGAGACGAGGGCGGCGGCGGTGTACTGTGCGATCATCATGCCGGAATGGAGACCGCTCCCTTCCGCGAGGAACCTCGGCAGGCCGCTCAGGCTGCCGTTCACCATGCGTTCGATGCGCCGCTCCGAGATGTTCGCGAGCTCGGCGAGGGCGATCGCGAGAAAGTCGAGCGCGAACGCGACCGGCTGGCCGTGGAAGTTTCCTCCCTCGAGGTGCTCTTTCGTGCCGGGCATGATCAGGGGGTTGTCGGTCGCGGAGTTGATCTCGGTGGTGATGACGTCGAACGCGTACCGGACAGCGTCGCGCGACGCACCGTGGACCTGCGGTATGCAGCGGATGGAATAGGCGTCCTGGACCCTCGGGTCGCCGTGGCGGTGCGATTCGCGGATCTCGCTCGAGGCCATGAGCCGCCGCAAGTTCTCTGCGCTCGCCTGCTGCCCCGGATAGGGCCGGAGGGCGTGGATGCGTTTATCGAACGCCGTGTCGCTTCCGCGCAAGGCTTCGGTCGCCATGGCCGCGGTGATGTCGGCGAGCTTGCAGAGCTCCTGCGATTCCCGCACGGCGATGGCGCCGTAGCCGGTCATCATCTGCGTGCCGTTCACCAGAGAAAGACCCTCCTTGGCGGCGAGCCGCAGCGGCGCAAGACGCGCCTTTTTGAGCGCGAGCGCGGCATCCATGACGGAGTTCTTATAGAAGACCTTCCCCTGCCCGATCAAGGTCAGGACGAGGTGCGCCAAGGGGGCAAGGTCCCCGCTCGACCCGACCGATCCCTTCGACGGGATGATCGGAACGATGCCGGCGTTGTACACGTCGGCAAAACACTCGGCGGTCTCGACGCGGATGCCGGAAAAACCTTTCGCCAGCGCGTTCAGCCGGAGGACGAACATTGCGCGGACGACCTCGACTGGGAGGGGATCGCCAATGCCGGCGGAGTGGCTCTTGATGAGGTTTTCCTGGAGTTCTTCGATGTGTTCTGCACTGATGCGAACATTGCTGAGTTCGCCGAAGCCGGTTGTCACGCCGTAGACGGTCTCCCCGCTTTTCACCCACTCCTCGACGATGCGGCGCGAGGCGTTCATTTTCTTCTTCGCACCAGGGGAGAGTGCGACGGGGACCTTGTTACACGCGCATTGGTATACCTGTTCGATCGAGAGGGAATTGCCGTCAAGAATGAGGGTTTTCATGGCGTTGAGTGGTGAAAAGTGTCTTGAATTTACAAAGAAGGCCCCTGAAATGCAACGGACGATGACACAGGTGCGCTCAGGAAAGACGAAGGGGTCGCTCGTGAGCGACCCCTTCATCGATGTTACTTCTTCCGCTTCGTCTTCTTTGGCGGCGATTTTTCCGCAGCCTTCGGTGGTTTCGCTTTGCGCGGTTCCGCCTTTGGCTCTTCGAAGAGCGTCGTCTGGCCTTCCTTGGTTGGTTTCGGTTCTGGCGGCTTCGGCGCGGGAGCGCTTGCGAGCGCCTCCTCGACCTTGTCGTCCTCCGATGGAACAGCCGCGACGGCCGAGACGCGGTCGCCCGCTTCCAAGCGGATCAACCGGACGCCCTGCGTGTTGCGGCCCGCGACGCGGATCTCCTTCGCTGGCTGGCGGATGATGACGCCCTTCGAGGTCACGACGACGATGTCGTCATTGTCGAGGACCTCGCGGATCGCCATCATCGGACCGGTCTTGTCGGTCGCGCGCATGGTGAAGACCCCCTTGCCGCCCCGATGGCTGACGCGATATTCATCGAGATCGCTCCGTTTGCCGAATCCGTGTTCCGCCACGACGAGGATGGTCGTCGTCTTCCGCTTGATCGCGACGGCGCCGACCACTTTGTCCCCCTTGCCGAGGCGGATGCCGCGAACGCCCGCGGCGCTGCGGCCCATCGGACGGGCTTCGTCCTCATGGAAGCGTATCGAATACCCGTTCTGCGTGCCGATGATGAGGTCCTGCGTTCCGTCGGTGAGCTTCACCTCCGTGAGCGCGTCGCCCCTCTTGAGGGTGATCGCCGTGATGCCGGAGCGGCGGACGTTTTCGTACTCCGACAGCGGCGTCTTCTTGATCATCCCCTGGTCGGTCGTCATCGCCACGAAGAGCGACTCATTGAACTCCTGGACGGTGACGAAGGCGGCGATCTTCTCGTCCTGCTGCTTCTGGATGAGGTTGACGATCGACTTCCCGCGCGCTGCGCGTCCCGCCTCGGGGATCTCATGCACCTTCAGCGAGTAGCACCGGCCCTTGTCGGTGAAGAAGAGGATGAAGTGGTGCGTCGAGGCGATGAACATGTGCGCGATGAAATCGTCCTCCTTCGTCGACGCTCCTGTCACACCCTTCCCGCCGCGCGCCTGGCGCCGGTAGCCCGACACCGGGATGCGCTTGATGAATCCGCCATGGCTCACCGTGATGACGACGTTCTCCTCGGCGATCATGTCCTCGATGCTGAACTCTTCGGTCTTGTAGACGATCTCGGTGCGGCGCTCGTCGCCGAACTTCCTCTTCAATTCGAGGAGTTCCTCTTTGATGATCTCGAGCTGGAGCTTCTTGCTCGCGAGGATCGACTTCAGGCGCTGGATGAGCTTGATGAGCTCCTTATACTCGTCCTCGACCTTTTTGCGTTCGAGGCCGGTGAGCTTCTGGAGGCGCATGTCGAGGATCGCCTTGGCCTGGATCTCCGACAGCTTGAACCGCTTCATGAGGCCTTCCTGGGCCGACGGGATGTCCTTCGCCTTCTTGATGAGCTTGATGATCTCGTCGATGTTGTCGAGCGCGATGATGTATCCTTCGAGGATATGCGCTCGCTTTTCCGCCTCGTCGAGGTCGTACTTCGTCCGGCGGACGACGACCTCGTTGCGGTGCTTGATGAAATGGTCGATGATCTGCCGGAGCGTGAGGATCTGCGGCCGGCCCTCGACCAAGGCGAGCATGATGACGCCGAACGTCGTCTGCATCTGCGTGTGCTTGTAGAGATTGTTCAGCACCACGGGAGCGTTTGCGTCGCGCTTCAGTTCGACGACGATGCGCATGCCGTCGCGGTCCGATTCGTCCCGGATGTCGGAGATGTCTTCGATCTTCTTGTCGCGCACGAGATCGGCGATCTTTTCAATGAGGGACGCCTTGTTCACCTGGTACGGGATCTCCGTGATGACGATGGCCTGGCGGTCGGCCCTGCCCGTCTGAATGCTCGCCTTGGCGCGGACCTGGATCTTGCCCCGGCCCGTCTTGTAGGCGTCCTTCACTCCTTCGTAGCCGTAGATGATGCCGCCCGTCGGGAAGTCGGGGGCCTTGACGATCTTCAGAAGGCTCTTCTCCTCGAGCGACGGGGTCTCGATGACCGCGATGCACGCGTCGACGATCTCCGACAGGTTGTGCGGCGGGATGTTCGTCGTCATGCCGACCGCGATGCCGGACGTGCCGTTCACCAAAAGGTTCGGGACGAGCGCCGGCAGCACCGAAGGCTCGGTGAGCGTATCGTCGAAGTTGGGGGTGAACTTGACCGTGTTCTTCTCGAGGTCCCGGAGCATCTCCTCGGCGATCTTCGAAAGCCGAACTTCGGTGTACCTCATGGCCGCCGGCGAATCGCCGTCGACCGATCCGAAGTTGCCCTGGCCGTCGACTAGGGGGTAGCGCAGGGAAAAATCCTGCGCCATGCGGACCATCGTGTCGTACACCGCGGAGTCTCCGTGCGGATGGTACTTACCGAGGACCTCTCCGACGATGCGCGCGCTTTTCTTGTAGGCGCGATTGCTCGCCAAGCCGAGTTCGCTCATGCCGTAGAGGACCCGGCGGTGGACGGGCTTCAGGCCGTCGCGGACATCCGGGAGCGCGCGGGCAACGATGACGCTCATCGCGTAATCGATGTATGAACCCTTCATTTCCTGCTCGATATCTACCGGGACTACTTTTTCGTTAGTTCCTGCCATTTATTCTCCAAAGTTGCATCATTCTTGAGTTCTTAGACATCCAGGTTGCGGACATACTTGGCGTTCTTCTCAATGAAGTCGCGCCGGGGCTCGACCTCGTCGCCCATGAGGATCGAGAACGTCCGGTCCGCGTCGGCGGCGTTGTCGATCGACACCTGGAGCACCGTGCGCGTCTCCGGGTTCATCGTCGTGGACCAGAGCTGCTCCGGGTTCATTTCGCCGAGACCCTTGAAGCGCGAGATGATGATGCCGCCGGGGGCGACGAGCACGCCATCCTCGCCCGCGGGGACGAGTTCGACGGGTTCGACGGGTTCGGCGTCCTCCTTCGCGTCCTTCTTCTTCTCGCTCTTGATCCGCTTGACGATCTCCAGGCGTTCCTCCTCGTCGAAGGCGTAGAATTCCTGCTTCCCCTTCTTTAGCTTGAAGAGGGGCGGCTGGGCGATGTAGACGTGCCCGAGCTCGATGAGCTGCTTCATGTACCGGAAGAAGAGCGTGAGGAGCAGCGTCCGGATATGCGAGCCGTCGACGTCGGCGTCGCACATGATGATGATCTTTCCGTAGCGGATCTTCGCGGGATCGAAATCCTCCCCCGCGCCGGCGCCGATGGCGGTGAAGATGCACCGGATCTCCTCGTTCTCGAGGATCTTGTGGAGCCGCGCCTTCTCGACGTTGAGGATCTTCCCCTTGATCGGCAGGATGGCCTGGAACCGGCGGTCCCGGCCCTGTTTCGCGCTGCCGCCGGCGGAATCTCCCTCGACGATGTAGAGTTCGCAGTGATCCGGGTCGTTGATGGAGCAGTCCGCGAGCTTTCCGGGGAGGCTCGACGACTCGAGCGCGCTCTTGCGCCGGGTGAGGTCGCGCGCCTTGCGCGACGCTTCGCGCGCTTCGGCTGCGCGAAGACACTTGTCGATGATCCTGCGGGCGTCGCCGGGATTCTCATCGAGCCAGATCCCGAGCTGCTCGCTCACGATCGCCTCGACGATGCCCTTGATCTCGCTGTTGCCGAGCTTCGTCTTCGTCTGACCTTCGAACTGCGGTTCCTGGACCTTGACGCTCAGGACGGCGGTGAGCCCTTCGCGGAAGTCGTCGCCGGTGAGCTGGATGCCGTTCTCCTTGACGAGGTTGTTCTTCGAGGCGTAGGTGTTCAGCGTGCGCGTGAGCGCCGTGCGGAACCCGACGAGATGCGTGCCGCCTTCGAGGGTGTTGATGTTGTTGACGTAGCTGAAGACGTTCTCGTTGTACTGGTCGTTGTACTGGAAGGCGACCTCGGCCTCGACGGGGCGGCCGCCTTCGTCCTTGTCCGATCCCTTGGCGAAGACCGCCTTCTTCATGATCGATGGCCGGGTGGAGTCGATGTACTTCACGAACTCCACGATGCCCCCCTTGAAGAAGAACTCCTCCTCCTGTTCCTGGTCCTCCCGGAGGTCGACGATCCGGAGTTTGACGCTCGGGTTGAGGAACGCGAGCTCGCGGAGCCGCTCGGCGAGCGTCTCGAACTTGTAGACGCGGTTCTTGAAGATCTGCCCGTCGGGGAGGAACGAGACCTTCGTACCTGTTTTCTTCGGATCGGACTTGCCGATGGGTTTCACGACCCCCTGCGGCTTGCCGCGCACGTACTTCTGGAACCAGATCTTGCCGTCGCGGTAGACCTCGACCTCGAGCCACTCTGAGAGGGCGTTGACGACGGAGACGCCGACGCCGTGGAGACCGCCGGAGACCTTGTACGTGTTCTTGTCGAACTTGCCGCCGGCGTGGAGGACGGTCATGACGACCTCGAGCGCGGAGCGCTTCTCCTCCGGGTGGATGTCGGTCGGGATGCCGCGTCCGTCATCGATAACGGTGATCGAGCCGTCCTTGTTGATGCTCACCGAGATGTTCTTCGCATAGCCGGCGAGCGCCTCGTCGATGGAATTGTCCACGACCTCGTAGACGAGGTGGTGGAGGCCGCGCACCGATACGTCGCCGATGTACATCGCAGGGCGCTGCCGGACCGGATCGAGGCCCTTGAGGACGGTGATGTGGTCCGCATTGTACTCGGCCCCCGGGGACTTTTTGACGGGTTCTTCCTTGTTCTTGCCTTTTGCCATTGTTCCTCTTGTTATCGGAAAATGATGTCCTTGACGATCTCTTCCTTCATCACCGTATTGATCCGCGTGATGAGTTCGGTCTTCAGAAAGATCAGTTCGTTCCTCCAGGTGGACCGGGTCACGTGCACGTGGAGCTTCCCGTTCGCAATGCTCTCGGCGTGCGCGACGCCGGCGATCTGCTCTCCGACGATGGAGGCCCAGAGGTTCACCACGTCGTACTCCCGCATCTTCGGCCCCAGGCCGAGCTCCCGCATCGCACGCCCGAGTGCATCGCCTAAGGATCGCGGATCCTTCTCCTTCACGCGAGGGCCGACGGCCGCTCTTGGACGAGCGCCCCGTTCTGGATCATGAACAGCTTATGCTTCCCCGACCGCTGGAGAAGATGGTCGAAAACTTGCGGCGTCGTCGACGTCACGAACGTCTGGTTGAGCTCCTCGACGTACCGGAGGAGCTTCAGCGACCGGTGCTCGTCGAGCTCGCTGAACACGTCGTCCAACAGGACTATCGGCGTCTCGTCGCAGCGCTCCTTGAGATAAAAGAACTCTCCGAGCTTCAGCGCGACGAGGAATGTCTTGTGCTGCCCCTGCGAGGCGAACCTCCGCAGGTCGAGTCCGTTGATCGTGAGCGGGATCTCATCCCGGTGCGGCCCGACGAGCGTGATGCCGAGCCTCGCCTCTGCGGCACCCTTTTCCGCAAGTTCGCTCCGCAGCAGGGCTTCGACGTCCTTCTGCGACGCGCACTCGTCGATCCGCGTCCCGGGTTTGTACCCGATCGCGGGCTCTTCTTCGGTGCCGACAAGGTGATGGTAGGCGGTCGTGATGAAGGACTGGAACTCTTCCACGAAGTGTTTCCGCCTCCAGGTCAGGGAGCCTCCGAACGTCACGAGCTGCTCGTTCCACGGCTCGAGGACGGCGGCCGTATCCTCCTGCTTCCACCGCGCGTCCGACAGGACCTTGTTGCGGTGCCTGAGCACGCGGCGGTATTCCAGCAGGTCGTGGAAGTAGACCGCGCTCGACTGAGAGATGACGAGATCGACGAACCGCCGACGGTCCGCCGGACTACCGGAGGTGATCGGCGCGTGTTCCGGCGAACAGATCACCACCGGAAAGGTCCCGATGACCGACGAGAACGGCTCGATCTTCTGGCGGTTCACCGAGAAGACCTTCTCGTTGGCGTCCGCGCTGTACGCGACGCGCACCCGGCGCAGATGCCCGGATTCGGTCGCGATCGTGCTCTCTACTTCGAACATCTCTTTCCCGAACCCCAGCACGAAGCCGTCGCTGGCAGCATAGAAACTCTTCGTGAGGCAGAGGTATGAGATGGCTTCGATGACGTTGGTCTTCCCCTGCCCGTTATCGCCGAGCAGGACGTTGATGCCTTCGCCGAAATCGAATGCTGTATCGGAATGATTGCGGAAGTTTTTGAGCGTGAGCGACGTCAGGTGCATTGCGGAGTGAGCTCAAGTGTTCAGCCGGACCGGCATCACGAGCATCAGTACGTTTTCACCGTTCCGCTGGGTGACGGGCTTGATGATGCTTGCGCGCGTCGCCGAGCTGAAGAGCATCATGATCTCGTTGCTCTCGATGTGCGAGAGGATATCGATGACGTAGGCGGAATTGAAGCCGATCTCCATCGGATCCGCCGAGTAGTCGGCCTTGATCGTCTCCTTCGCTTCGCTGCCGAAATCGATGTCTTCCGCGGAGATGATGACGGAGTTCTTCTTCAGCGTGAAGCGCACCTGGTGCGTCGTGGAGCTCGCGTAGAGCGACGTTCTGCGCACGGAAGCGAGGAGCTCGTTCTTGTCGATCGTGAGCGTCTTTTCGTTGTCGAGGGGGATGACGCTCTCATAGTTCGGGTACTTCTCCTCGATGATGCGCGAGATCAAGGTCACGCCGCTCTGGGTGAACATCGCGTGCGTGTCGCTGAACGCGATGACGCTCTCGCCGCTGGCCAGCGATTTTGAGACGAGGTTGAGGGCCTTCGCGGGGATGATGATGTCCTTCTCCCCTGTCGTGGCGGTGATGCCGGTGGTCACGATGCGCACGAGGCGATGTCCGTCGGTCGCGACGGCGCGGATCTCGTTCTTCTTGATCTGGAAGAGAATGCCCATCATCGCGGGCCGCAGTTCGTCGGAACTCACCGCGAAAGACGTCTTCTGGATGAGTCGCGCGAGGACCTCGTCGGAGAGTGTGAGCTGGCTGTGCCCCTTGAACGCGGGGATCGTCGGATAGTTGTCGCTGCTTTCGCCGGTGAGCTTATACTCGCCGTTCGCCGTCGAGATAGAAATTTTCTTGTCGTCCGCGTTCGCCGTCACGGCGATCTCAGTGTTCGGGAGAGCGCGGATGGTTTCGGTGAGCCGCTTTGCGGGGATAGCGATTTTTCCGTCCTCCGAGCTTTTGACCTTCATCGTCATGACCATCGACGTGTCAAGATCGGTCGCCGATATCTTCAGCTGATCCTTCGTCACTTCAAAGAGAAAGTTCTCGATGATAGGGAGCGTCGATTTTGAGGGAATAACGCCGCCGATCGTGCTCAAAACTTTCTGAAGCTCGCTGCTCGAAGTCGTAAATCGCATTGCGGTCTTCCTTATAAAAATGCTTGGCAATAACGGAAATTTGAGGTACTCAAGGTACGCATTTCTTGCCTCATTTCCAACGAATAATTTCCTGTAACCATACAATATTATAATGACTTAGGGTATATAAAATAGATGAAGAGGAAGAATAAGGGGTGTGGATTTGTTTATAAGTCGGGAATGTGAAAGACCGGAGCCGGAATGAGAGAAAGCCGGCTGTATAAGGTGTGCACAATGTGACCCGTAAGCCCGGAGTTATGAACATCTTCCACACGAGGATATTTTTCCCGGACAGGCAGCTGGGTAACCCACAGCAGGTTCAGACCGGAAAACACCTTATACACAGAGTTGCTCACACACGACAAGCGTAGTACGGCGCCGGAGGAGGGCACTGTGCGGGTCCGCGAACATGCCGGCCGGATCACTCCAGGCGGAGTTCCTCGAAGAGGAAATAGAAGGGAGCGGCCGCCATCTTCTCGAAGAGCGCGTTGACGACGGGCGCCGCCTCGCTCCGGTAGAGGAAGATGTAATCTCTCACGGACACGCGCTTGAACCGGAGGATACGCATCGTTGCGGACGGATCGACAGCCTGCCGTGCTTCCATGAACTTCTGCCGGTACCGCGCTGCGGGCGACCGGTCACGGTGGTGGTACACGATGAGCATCTCGCATCGGTCATAATACTGGCGCATCTCGTCGAGAAAGACGTACTTCATCGCGCGCGCTTCCGTGTCGCGCAGAGCGGGGGACGCGATGCCGTTGTCGGGGTCGAGGAAGAGGACATTCGCAGCGCGGAGGCATGCGAGAGAGTCGCTGAACCATGCTTCGCGCCCGGAGACGTTCAGATGCTGACGCAGATGGCCGAAGGGGATCGGCGCGGAATAGAAGAGGGTTCCCGTCGGAGCGAGGTGGTGCTTTTCCAGAGCGTTGACCGAGCGCGTGCCGCGGACGATCCGGGCGAGTGAATCGTAGATCTCAGGGTCGCACTGCCGGAATGCATCCTTGTTCGGGTGGGCCGGATCGAGGTAGGAAACATGCCGCCCGTCGTTCGAGGATCGCTCAGGACGGGTCGTTTTGTACCAGTTGATGCCCAGGCGGAGCCGTCCGCCAGAGGCGCGGTGTAACGCGTGAAGGAAGACGAACTTTCCAAAGTCGCCGATATCGCCGGCATATTTATCCTGCATCACCCCTCCAAAAATAGGCTCTCATTGCAGGATTTCGCCATATATGCGCGTGTCGGCCGTCCCCTGTGATCGATCGTGTCGTACCCGGCTCAACGCGGGTAGGTGAAGCCCGTCGGCTGCTCCTTCGTCTTGATGGGACGCACCTCGACCCTGGCCGTCGCGCTGTAGGCGAACTCCGGGTCTTCCTTCGCGATCGCGACCGCGTCAGTGAGGTCCTCGGCAAGGATGTGGTAGTACCCCACTTGGACCTCTCCCGTCTCGTTGAACGGCAGCTCCGTCCAGGAGCCCTCGCGCCCCGCGACGATGACGCCTTCGCGCACGAGCGGCTGGGCCGAGACGAGCTTTCCGGCGGCCTTGAGTTTGCCGATGTAGAGCTCGCACTTCATCACAAATTCGACATGCCGTTCCTGCGGCCAGGCCGTCTGGTGGTCGATGCGGTTGCGGACAAGAAGCATGAACTCTTTCATTGGACGCTCCTGTAGGTGTGACACGGTCGACCGCTGCGGCTTCCAGTTGCGGTATCCAGCAAGGAGGCGAGGGTTGCGGTGCGGCTACCCCTTCTCCCTTTTGGTGATATAGAGAATATAGCCCGCCAGAGTGAAACACGCAAAGTATCCGGCCGCGAAGAGGTGAATGTTCACCGCGGGAATGACCGCCTTCGTATCGACCCCGGTCTTGAGATAGTTGAAGATGCAGTAGGTGTACGGGATGAAGTAGCCGTACGTCCACCGGAGCGCCCCCAGCGCTCCGATCCACAGGAGAAATCCCGCGCCTACCGGCACGAGGAAGTTCTTGAACCGGAGGCTGACGAGATACTGCAGGGCGACGATCGGGAGGCAGTCCACGAAGTAGAGCGCGTCCTCCCGGAGAAACGTCGTCCACGGGATCGCCGCCTTGGGATAGGCGGCTCCTCCGGTGACGAGCACCGGCAGAACCCCCGAGAGGTAGATGCCGAGATTGAAGAGCGCGAAGAACTCCACGAGCATGACGAGGATGACAGCGAGCTTCGAGAAGAAGACCGCCGTCAGGCTCAGGGGAAGCGTGTGGAGCTGCTTCCACGTGTTGTTCTTGTACTCGATCTGCGTGATGAGGCTCGTCGCGAGGATCACCCCCATCGGCAGAAGAAAGATCGCCATCGACTCCCACGAGGAGGTCCACAGCTTCATCCAGAAGTCGTCGGCTGCCGTCAGCTCTTGGAGCCGCTCGGCATGAAGGATCCGCGCGATCGTGACGATCGCGGGCGTGAAGAAGGCGCCGGCGACGATGATCCACGAGGCGAGGCTCCCCCGCTTCTTCATCCACTCGCTCTGGAGGCTCCGGACGAACGAGGGCGTCATGTGTTGATGAGCTCCATGAAGACCGATTCAAGGTCGCCCCTGACCGCGCTGATGCCGTACACGTCGATCCCCGCCGTCACGAGCCACCGGTTGACGAGCGCGATCTGGTCGTTCGCCAGCGGGGTCATGATCACCTTCCCCTCCTCAAGCCGGGAGTGGACGCCGTGTTCGGCGAGGATCAGGATGGTCCTGGCCGGATCGCCGGTGTCGAGGATGACGGCCCGAGACAGCTCCCGGCCCTGCTTGAACCCGTCGAGTGTCCCCTGGAATACCAGGCGCCCCTTGTTGATGACCCCGACGTGTGAGACAAGCTTGTCGATCTCTGCGAGCAGATGGCTGGAGACGAGAATGGTCATGCCGCGCTCGCTATTGAGCCGCTTCAGGAGCTCGCGCACCTCGATCATGCCGTTCGGATCGAGCCCATTGGTCGGTTCGTCGAGGATGAGGAGCGACGGTTCGTGGAGGATCGCGACGGCGATGCTCAGGCGCTGCTTCATCCCGAGCGAGAACTGCCCCGCCTTCTTCGGTCCGGTGTCCTGGAGGCCGACGAGCTTGAGCGCCTCCAGGATCCGCGAGCGCGGGCACTGGTGAATAAGCCGGAGGAGTTCGAGATTCTCGCTGGCGCTCAGATGGGAGTAGAGCGACGGCGTTTCAATGAGGGAGCCGACGCGCCGAAGGATATCGATGCGGTGTTCCCGGAACGGAAGCCCGAAGAAGGAGATCGTCCCCCGTTGCTTCCTCAACAGGCCGAGGAGGAGGCGCAGGGTCGTCGTCTTGCCGGCGCCGTTCGGCCCGAGGAAGCCGTAGATGGATCCCGCGGGGACCCGGAGGCCGATCCCGTGGATCACGATTTCCTGGTCGGAGAAACTGTAGGAGAGCTCGCTCGTCTCGACGGAGCAGTCTGTCATGCAGGGCCGGGTTGTCGTTCCATCCACGGTAAGACGGATAGTGGGAGCAATAGTTGCGGCGGGGCCGAGCGAGCGAAGGCGATCGTGCGCCCGCTGCGAAAAGGGCCGCGAGCTAGAATCCGGCCTCTTTGCTCATGAGGAGCCCCCGGGAGGTCATCTGCCCGAGCTCCTCGAAGAGCGCGTCGTCGTTCTTCGTGAAGTTGAAGCAGGATTTTCCCTGCATGCGCGCCAGCAGCTTCTTCGAGAGGCTCGCGCGGAGCTTCGGGAACATGTAGACGGGCATGAAGTGAAAGCTGACGTACGCCTTGCCGATCTGGACCCATGCGACCGGAAAGGACTTTCCGGCCTTCGGAGAGGCCTCTCGCGTGAGGCAGTAGTAGCCGGTCTCGTCGGCGCTCACCTTCAGCGCGCCGGCGTGCGGCCGGAGGATCTCGCGAAGCGAGGCGAAGACGGAGTTGAACTCCGGGGTCGCCGCAGAGCTGTTCGTCTTCGTCGGCATCGTTACCGGATGTTCAAGGTGAGCTTCGACTTCAGCTGGTCGACGAGGATCTTCTGCTTCGGGTCGACCTTCATGCCGTCCTCGACGGTCTGGTAGGCGTGGATCACCGTGCTGTGGTCCCTCCCGCCGAAATGCAGCCCGATTGTCTTCAGGGAAGAGTTCGTCAGCTCCTTCGCCAAATACATCGCAATTTGCCTCGCATTCACAATCTCCTGGCGCCGGGTCTTCGCCCGGATGAGGTCCTCCGGGATGCCCATGTGCGTGCAGACGACCCGCTGGATCTCCTCGATGGTGAGGTGCGTGCGGACCTCGCCGACGATCGACCGGACGACGTCGCGGGCGAGCCCGAGTTCGATCGGCCGGCTCTCGAGCGACGCCCGAGCCAAGAGGCTGATGAGGCAGCCTTCGAGCTCGCGGATATTCGAGGTGACGTTCGTCGCGATAAAATCAACGACGTCGTGCGAGAGCTCGATCCCGTCGTCGCTCGACTTCTTCCGCAAGATAGCGATGCGCGTCTCAAGGTCCGGCGGCTGGATGTCGGCCGTCAGGCCCCACTGGAATCGGGAGATGAGGCGCTCGTTGAGGCCCTTGAGCTCCTTCGGCGGCTTGTCGGACGACAGGACGATCTGCTTGCCGAGGTGGTGGAGCGTGTTGAACGTGTGGAAGAAGATGTCCTGAGTCTTCTCCTTGCCTGCGAGGAACTGGATGTCGTCGACGATGAGGAGGTCGACGCTCCGGTAGAAGTTGGAGAACTCCGAGACGGAGTCGCGCTGGATCGCCTCGACGAAATCGACGGTGAACTTCTCGCTCGAGATGTAGAGCACGCGTTTTCCCGTGCCGGACTGGAGGAGGTGGTTGCCGATGGCGTGCACGAGGTGCGTCTTGCCGAGTCCGACGCCGCCGTAGATGACGAGCGGGTTGAACGACGTGCCGCTCGGGTTGTTCGCGACGGCGAGCGCCGCCGCGCGGGCGAACTGATTGCTCTCGCCTTTGATGTAATTGCCGAACGTGTAGCGCGGGTTGATCGTCGGCGTCAGGGGCGGCTGCATGGTCACGGCCGGCGCGCGGCTCCGCCGGGCCGTGTCGACGAAGGGAAGCTCCGCGGCGGCGATGTCGCCGGAGCCGTGCTCCATGACCTTGTGGGCCTCGACGACGGCTTCGGTCTGTTCGCGGTCTTCGGTCGCGATGATGTATTCGATGGCAAGTTCGCTCCCGGTCGACTTCGTCAGGACCTCGTTGATGAGAGAGAAGTAATGTTCCTCCAGCCACTCCGAAAAGAACTGGCTCGGCACTTTGAGGAAGAAGACCGATCCTTCTTGGTGGGACGGGACAATCGGCTCGATCCAGGTCTTATAGCTCTGGGGATTGACCCTCCCTTTGAGGTGCGTCAGGCAGTCGTCCCAGATGGAACCGGGTGTCGGGAGGGCGGAATGATCCTGGCGTAACAGATTCAGAGAGGAATCTGGCCCGGGAGGCGGATTTGAATCATGCATATCAATAAGTCTTATAAAAACAGCGTTTTACAATACATCGACACGTGTTGCCAACAGGTTGTCCACAAACATGCACACATGCCCAAAATTAGTCTGATTTGGACGGTATTACAGATGCCCGAATCGCGCAAAAAAGCAGAAGAAGAGTTCTGTCCTGATAACACCTAACGACAGGTTGTTAACAATTGGCTTTAAGTAAAAGTACCGTATTTTGGTCCGCTGGAGTGGAGATTTCGCTGGTAGGACGAGCTGCCAACAAGTTATCCACATGGCTGGATCGCACTGCCCCCTGTTCATGATACGAAGATTTTCCGCTGGTGGCAAGGAAAATAAATGGTAAAAGGTCGGAAATGGTTTGGTTTTATATGGCTGTTTGCGTATATTAGCTACGCTTTTTCCTAATAGCACGAAACGATCGACAAAAGAGGATTGTTCTGCACAATCCTCTTTTCGTTGTGAGATTGTCCATACTATCGGAGTCCCGTCATGAAACGTACGTTCCAGCCGAGCAACCGGAAGCGCAAGAACAAGCATGGTTTCCGCGAGCGCATGAAGACCAAGGATGGCAGAAAGGTCCTCGCCCGCCGCCGCGCCAAAGGGAGACACAAGCTCACCGTGAGCGACGAGAAGTAGCCCACGGCCGCCGCTGATGCTGTCGTGCGCCACACTCTTCGTAAGAAGGACGTTCTCAGAGGAAGAAAGAGCTTCGATCTGCTCTTCAAACGTGGTGAAAGATTTTCCGGGACCGCCATCCGGTGTCTCGTCGTACGAACGACCGCGGACGCGAAGGCGGCTGCCCCGAGCGTGATCGTCGGGTTCGCGGTACCGAAGAGCGTGAAGCGGGCCGTCGACCGGAACCGCATCAAGAGGTTTCTCAGGGAATCATACCGGCTCAACGCGCACCTCCTCACCCAAGAGCAGCGCAAGCGCGGCGCGACGATCCTTTTTCTCTTGTCGCACAAGAAGGGCTCTCTGGAGGGGCTCCCCTCCTATCACGATGTGGAGCAGGATATGAAACATCTGTTACAGTTGGTCAGCGGTACACTTTCGGCGTAAGGTCCCATGGCTGTTCTTCTCATCCGGCTCTATCAGAACATCGTCTCGCCGTTCCTACCCCAGAATAGCTGCAGGTTCTACCCCACCTGTTCGCACTATGCCATTGACGCCGTCGAGCGGTACGGGACGGTGAAAGGGCTCTTCCTATCTGTGAAAAGGATCTTCCGCTGCCACCCCTTCCATCCCGGAGGGTTCGACCCGGTGCCGTAGCCGCGCACCCGCAATTTTTGAGCAGAACACATTTTCGAGGAATGCATGGATCGTAACACTATCATAGGTTTTGTCCTCATCGCGCTGGTCCTCATGGTCTGGATGTCGATGAACGCACCGGCGCCGGCGCCGCCGATGACGGCGGCCGATTCGACCGCGATGCGACACCGCGTGGCCGATTCGCTGCGCCAAGCCTCAGCGCCTCCCCCGCAGCAGGCCGCCGCCACGACTCAGACTCCGTCGGACACGCTCGGCAAGTTCTTCACGCAGCTCTCGGGAGGGGCGAAAAAGACGCTCACGATCGAGACCGGGCTCTACCGCGCGACGCTCACGGCCAAAGGGGGCGGGATCCGCGCCTGGGAACTGAAGAAGTTCCTCACGTGGGACCAGCACCCGGTGAACTTCCTCGATCCGCCCGACGGGGGCGACTTCAGCC
The DNA here is from genome assembly GCA_025358305.1 of Ignavibacteriota bacterium. Lineage (GTDB taxonomy): Bacteria > Bacteroidota > Ignavibacteria > UBA10030 > SZUA-254 > JANYJZ01. The sequence goes on along the minus strand of JANYJZ010000013.1, from coordinate 136,531 downwards.
TCCTGTTCTACTCGGCGGACGGCAAGGTCATCAACACGAAAAACCTGACGTTCGCATCCTCCTTCGAGGACGAGCGAACGGTCACGCTGGCAGAGCATGATTCCGTCGTCGTCGAGTACACGCTCACCGTTGCGCCCGGAAGCCGCATCGTCAAAACGCTCGTCTTCCACGGCGACACGTACGCCTTCGACGCCTACTACCGCTTCGAAGGGATGCAAAGCATCATCTCTAACTTCGAGTACCAGATCGTTTGGGAATCTCCGCTGCGCTATGACGAGCACAACAGCGTTGACGAATCGAACCACGCGAAGTCGGCCTCGTACGCCGGCGGCGAACTCACCGAAGCGGACGCGAGCGACTTTGACACGCGCATCCACAAGTCGATCTCGGGGCGCGTCGCCTGGGTGGCGATGCGGAACAAGTACTTTGTCGTCGCGATCATCCCCCACGAGAAGGAAAGCCAGGGGGCGGAACTCGATGGGATCAAGGCCCACATGCCCGACAAGGGGGCCAAGGAAAGCTACAACCTCGCACTGAAGATGCCCTACACCGGGAAGCAGGTCGAGACCGACCACTTCCAGGTCTACCTCGGCCCGCTCGACTACAGCGTCATCAAGGGCTTCAACGTGGAGCTCGACAAGATCATGAGCCTCGGCTATGCGTGGGTCATCCGGCCCATCTCCGAGTACGTCATCATCCCGACGTTCAAAGTGCTCCACATGGTCATCCCGAACTACGGGTTCGTACTCATTTTGTTCTCGTTCCTCGTGAAGCTCGTGCTCTATCCCTTGACGAAGAAGAGCATGCAGTCCATGCGGAAGATGCAGGCCCTCCAGCCGATGATGACCGAGATCAAGGAAAAGTACAAGGAGGACCCGCAGAAGATGAACCAGCAGGTCATGCGGCTCTACAAGGAGTACGGGGTGAATCCGGCCGGCGGCTGCCTGCCCCTCGTCCTCCAGATGCCGATCCTGTACGCGCTCTGGTCCGTGTTCAGTTCGACCATCGAACTGCGCCAAGCCTCCTTCATGTGGTGGATCCACGACCTCTCCGTGCCCGACGTCATCGCGCACCTGCCGTTCCAGCTCCCCATCTTCGGGATCGACAAACTGAGCGGCCTGGCGATGCTCATGGGTGTGACGATGTTCGTCCAGCAGAAGATGTCGGTCCAGGACCCGCGCCAGAAGATGATGGTCTGGATGATGCCGCTCATGATGACCCTCCTGTTCAACAGCTTCCCTGCGGGGTTGAACCTCTACTACTTCATGTTCAACATCCTCTCGATCGCGCAGCAGGCCTGGATGAACAAGCAGCACAAAGGCGAACCGCTCCAGAAGGTCGACGAGAAGAAGTCGAGCGGCGGCATCTTCGCGAAGATCTCGAAGAACTTGCCGAAGCTGAAAGAGTAAGCCCCCCCTTTTTCGCGCGACACGGTCTTAGCCCCGCCCGGCCCCTCAAGAGAGCCGGGCGGGGCTTTTTTACGGGCCGCCGCCTCGCGTTGTTTTTCACTCCGGAGTTTTCTAAATTATTCCTTGTACATTTCTCTCTCCGCGCATGCCCCCTTTTCACCCGGATACCATCGTTGCCATTGTTACCCCCCTTGGAGAGGGCGGAATCGCCGTTTTGCGCCTCAGCGGCGAGGAGGCGATCACGAAAGTCGATGAAGTGTTCCACGGGAAACAACGCCTCGCAACTGCCGCAAGCCACACCGCCCACGTCGGAAAGCTTCTCGACGATGAAGGGAACATGCTCGATGAGGTCGTCGTCACCGTGTTCCGCGCACCCCATTCCTACACCGTGGAAGATGTCGCGGAAGTGAGCTGTCATGGGTCCGTTTTCATCGCGCGCAAGATCCTCGAGAGCTTCATCCGCCGCGGCGTCCGTCCGGCCGAGCCGGGCGAATTTACCAAGAGAGCGTTTCTCAATGGCAGGATCGATCTGTCTCAAGCGGAGGCAGTAGCGGAGCTCATTCACGCGCGCTCAGACTCCGCGCACAAAGCATCGCTCCAGCAATTGCGCGGTCTCCACTCGATCAAGTTCCTCGAGATCAAGGACGCCATCATGCGCCTCTGTGGACTCTTGGAGCTTGAGCTCGATTTCTCGGAAGAAGGCATAAGTCTAATAGAAATAAGCACTACCGAGAAGATCATTCAAGAACTGATAGTTGATGTTACGCAACTCATTGATTCTTATAAAGTTGGGAAAGTCGTCAGAGATGGGATCAAGGTCGTCCTCATCGGCCGGCCCAACGTCGGGAAGTCAAGTTTGCTCAATTCCCTTCTCAATGAAGAACGATCCATCGTTACGGAGATCTCCGGAACGACAAGGGATACCATTGAGGAAGCGGTTCACCTCTCAGGATATTATGTTCGTGTCGTAGATACGGCCGGCCTTCGCGCGACCACTGACCCGGTAGAAGTTGAAGGGATCAGGAGGACGGAAGCAGAGATCGAAGATGCGGACGTCGTTGCATATGTTCTCGACGCCGGAAGAAAGGACATCATTGAGGATGGTGAGAGAGTTCGGTCGATCAGCGCTGCCGCGGCATCGCAAGGTAAATCCTTCCTATTGCTAGCAAACAAGATAGACCTCATCGGTGGAGAACTTGGGGAAAATCTGACCAACTTGTCCGGAGGGATGGCCATTCTACCTGTCTCGGCGAAAAGCGGTAAGGGGATCGATTCCTTCCGCAAAACCCTGTCTGACCTTTGTCTCTCCCGAGATTACCACTTGGAGGAGAAGAGCGTCATCATTACGAATGCCCGCCACCAGGCCAGCCTTCTGGAGGCGAGGGAAGCGCTTTGCAGGGCGTTGGCAAGCATCCAGGCCCGGCAAAGCAATGAATTCATTGCGGTAGACTTAAGGGCCGCGCTCCGGCATGTCGGGGAAATCATTGGAAATACGACCACAGACGACATTTTGAATAGGGTTTTTGCCAGTTTCTGCATAGGGAAATAAAGTGTTCCACGTGAAACAATGAGTACCCTTTCGTATGAAATAGTGGTTATCGGGGCTGGGCATGCCGGTGTTGAGGCCGCCCTGGCGAGCGCCCGCATGGGCTGCTCGACACTCCTGATAACCATGTCGAAAAAGGCCATTGGCAGAATGTCATGTAATCCTGCCATAGGCGGGACGGCCAAGGGGCATCTGGTACGAGAAATCGATGCCCTTGGAGGGGAGATGGGGAGGATCGCCGACAAGACGGGGATCAACTTCAAGATGCTCAACAGGTCGAAAGGGCCCGCGGTCTGGTCCCCCAGATCTCAGAACGACAGGGAGCTCTACTCCTTGGAGGCGGCGAGAGTAGTCGAGGTACAGGCAGGCCTTGCGATACTCGAAGAGTCAGTAAAAAGCATACAAGTACTTGATAATAAAGAGTTTGGGAATGTGCGAATCCAGGGCATCGTGACGGGATCCGGGGAGCTCATCCAGTGCAATGCACTCGTTCTATGTGCCGGTACGTTCCTCAGAGGACTGCTTCATACCGGTATGTCGAACAGACCTGGTGGGAGGTTCGATGAAAACCCCTCACTGGGTATAACTGAAAGTCTTGAAAATATTGGTTTTAAGAGCGGCCGGCTGAAGACTGGCACCCCGCCGCGAGTCGACTTGCGGTCGATCGATCTTGCAAGAACCGAAGAGCAGCCGGGAGAAGAAGACCCGACCCCGTTTTCGTTCAGCACGGAGAAGATCATAAACGCGATGGTGCCGATGTACTTGACGCACACGAACGAACGGACGCACGCGATACTGCAGAAAGGGTTCGATCGTTCCCCAATGTTCACCGGGAGGATCAGCGCGGTCGGCCCGCGCTACTGTCCTTCGATCGAAGACAAGATCGTGCGCTTCGCCGATAAGCCGCGACACCAGATCTTTCTCGAACCCGAAGGATACACGACGAGCATCGTCTACGTCAACGGCTTCTCAACGAGCCTCCCGGAAGAGGTCCAGTTCGAAGGGCTCCGGTCAATCGAAGGACTCGAGAACGTGACGATGATCCGCCCCGGATATGCCGTCGAATATGACTACTTCCCGCCCGAACAGCTGCGGCCGTCGATGGAAACAAAGCTCGTCGACGGGCTCTTTTTTGCCGGCCAGATCTGCGGCACCTCCGGGTATGAGGAGGCCGCCGCACAGGGCCTGATGGCGGGCATCAACGCCGCCAGGAAGGTGCAACGGAAAGAACCCCTCGTATTAGACCGTTCAGAGGCCTATATCGGCGTTCTCATCGACGATCTCATCAACAAAAGCACCGACGAGCCCTACCGGATGTTTACCTCGCGCGCGGAGTACAGGCTCCTCCTGCGCCAGGATAACGCCGACCGTAGACTCATGCGGCACGGTCACGCGCTCGGGCTCGTCCCGGATGCAATGCTTGCACGCCTCGATGCGAAGGAAGAGATGATACGCGAAGGCCTGCGCTTTCTCGACAACGTCTCGGCGTCGCTCGCGCCGATGAACGCGTACCTGGAGTCGCGCGGGGTCGCGAAGACGCTCCAGAAGGAGCGTCTCTCGGAGCTCGTGAAAAGACCCGGCGTCCTCTTGGGCGACGTACTCACCGTCGACGGCATCTCATCGGAGGAGTTCGTCGTGCGCCTCATGCACGGAACGCCCGAGAAGCTCCGCAAAGAGATCATCGAACAGATCGAGATCGAACTGAAGTACCGCGGCTACATCGTGCGCCAGGAACAGGAGATCGACAACTTCAAGAAGTTCGAGTCGATGACGATCCCCGAAGAGTTCAACTTCGAAGAGGTCCGGTCGCTCTCCTCCGAAGGGAAAGAGAAGCTCTCCCGGGTCCGCCCCCGCTCCATCGGACAGGCGTCGAGGATCAGCGGCGTCGTCGCCTCGGATGTGTCCGTCTTGATGGTCCACTTGAGACGTTAGCGAACTCGTTACATAACAACAACTTAATGAACAACGCGCTCTGGTTCCGGGAACAATGTTCGAAGAACGGACTTTCGCTCTCCGATGAACAGGCGCGCCTGTTCGAAGCGCTCGCCTCCGGACTCCTGGAGTGGAACACCAAGATCAACCTCATCTCCCGGACCGACCAAGAGAACATTTGGGCAAAGCATATCCTCGCGTCGATCTCGTTCCTATTCGGGTGTTCGCTCCGTGAGAGCATCGACATCGTCGATGTCGGTACGGGGGGAGGGTTTCCGGGGCTGCCGCTCGCGATCCTCTTTCCGAAGAGCCGGTTCCTCCTCATCGATTCGATACAGAAGAAGATGCGTGTCGTCGACGACCTCGTCCGGCAATTGCAGCTCTCCAACGTCGCGACACGCGTGGGCCGCGCGGAGGAACTCTCTGCCTTGCCGGAATACCGCGCGAAGTTCGACTACGTCGTGGCCCGTGCGGTCGCCCCGGTGACCGAACTCATCGGCTGGACGAAGCCCTTCCTGCGGAAGGCCGTCAGCGTTCCACCGCCGGAGGATCCCCCGCGCGGGGACCGGATACTGCTGCCGGCCGGCGTTCTCCTTCTTCTGAAAGGCGGCGACCTCACCGAGGAGCTCGAGGACGCGCGTGTCATGGCGAAGCCGCGCTGGATCAGGATCTACCCCATCGTCGTCGAGGGCGCGGATGCCAACGGCCCGGTCGATAAGAAACTTGTCATCATCCAACCATAGAGCAGGCCTATGCCCCGGACCAGTGCGATCTTCCAACAGCTGACGTCGCTTACCACAGAGAAGCGCAATCCCAGAAGCCGCAGGATCGATACGCTCGGCGTGCCCGGCGTCCTGAAGGTCATCAACGCCGAGGACCGAAAGGTGGCCAGGGCCGTCCAACGGGAGATACCCTACATCAGCCGCGCAGTCGGTCTTGTCGTCTCCTCGTTCCGGGCCGGGGGGAGGCTCATCTATGCCGGCGCGGGGACGAGCGGCAGGCTCGGGATCCTCGACGCGACAGAGTGCCCGCCGACCTTCGGCACGAGCCCCTCGATGGTCCAGGGGGTCATCGCCGGAGGGAGGAAGTCGGTGTTCCGATCCCAGGAGGGTTCGGAGGACAGCGAATCTGCCGGCGCGCGCGATATCGCTTCCAAAAAGGTCGGACCGGCGGATGTCGTGTGCGGCATCGCCGCGAGCATGCGCACCCCGTATGTCATCGGGGCGTTGCGCGAAGCGAAGAAACGGAGGGCAAAGACGATCTTCCTCACGACCAACCCCCGTGCGACGCTCCGGACGAAACAGTTCGCTTCGCTCCGCAAGTCGATCGACGTCGCGATCTGCCCCGAGGTGGGACCGGAGGTGGTCATGGGTTCGACCCGGATGAAGTCCGGGACGGCGCAGAAGCTTGTCCTCAACATGCTCACAACGGCCTCGATGATACAGCTGGGGAAGGTCTACGAGAACATGATGGTCGACCTCCAGATGACGAGCAAGAAGCTTGAAGAGCGTGCGAAGAAGGTGATCATGATCGCGACCGGCGCCACGTACAGCCATGCGGCGAAAGTGCTCCGGATGGCCGACTACCACGTTAAATCGGCGATCGTTATGATCGAGGCGGGAGTCCCCGCCGCACGTGCGCGGCGGTATCTGAAAGAGGGAAACGGGTTCGTCCGGAGCGCGCTCGCGCTTGCACGGAGGCGCGATGTGCGCAGCTAAGAGCCATCCGCTCGACATGGAGATGTTCCCGCCGTTTGCGGGGTTCCCGATGGAGGGGATCGGCTTCCTCAAGAGCCTGAAGAAGAACAACAACCGGGAGTGGTTCGCAAACCATAAGTCGGAGTACGAAGAATACCTCAAGCTGCCGATGCAGTCGTTCATCTCGGAGCTTCGGTCGCCGATGACGACGATCGCGCCCGAAGTGTCGATCGATCCGAAGAGAAACATGTTTCGAATCTACCGCGACACGCGCTTCAGTAAGAACAAGACGCCCTACAAGACGCACGTTTCAGCATTCTTTCCGATCCCCGGGCGCTGGGATGAGAGCGCCGGGCTCTATTTCCACGTCGAGCCGGGGGAGGTCTACATCGGCGGCGGCCTCTACATGCCGGATGGGCAACAGCTGAAGCTTATCCGCGCAGCGATTGCGGATCGGCCGGATGAGTTTCTCTCGGCGGTCCAGGGGAGGAAATTCAAAAAGAGGTTCAAGGAGCTCAAGGGGGAGAAGCTCTTGCGGAACCCGCTCGGGTTTCCGAAGGACCACCCGATGATCGAGTGGCTGAAGTACAAGCATTTCTTCGCCGCATGCACGCTGGAGGAAAAGGAGTGTTATACGCCGCGGCTCGTCCCGAAGGTGGTGAGCGTCTTTACGGACCTCATGCCGCTCATACGGTTCCTGAATGATGCACTGAAATAAGGTTCCTGTAGGGAACTGCTGAGGAACACAACCGTACCTGTTGGATTACTTGCCGGCGGCAAATATCTGGAAGTAAACGTGCATGTATTTCGTACACACGATTCCTCCTCGTTCAATGATCCTACCATTTGAATTACCCAACTTCGTAAGTTTCCGATATTGGATATTTTTCATCTAATGAGCATTTTCACCACGAGGTGAAATATCAATTTAAATGAAATAAAGCTTGACTCTATACTTATTTCACTATATATTTACTTTCACCATAGGGTGAAATATAGAATATAGTGAAACTATGAACACTCCGTCAAACACGATAGAAGAGCAAATTGCTGAACGGCTACAGAGATACCTCGCCCAAGTCCCACGACTCGGTCCGGTGAGTGTTCGGCAAGCAACGCTCATCGCCGGGATTCGAATCGATATCGACGCGGTCGTCAATATCGGGGATCTCCAATATGAGATACTCGTAGAAGTGAAATCAGATGGATCGCCCAGCGTGATGAGGCAGGCGGCAGGGCAACTGAGGTCGCTTCGCAGATCGTTGCCCGACGATGCGAACATCTACCTCGCCATCGGGGCTCCGTATATCTCAAAAGAGGGAATGGACGTCTGTAAAGAGGAGGGGGTCGGTTGTGTTGACGCGGCCGGCAATTGCTTTCTTTCCTTTGGCGGCGTATACATCGACATCGAGGGGAACAGAAACCCTCAGCCGCTGAGAAAGACTGTCAAGTCACTCTTCTCCCCCAAATCAAGCAGGGTCATTCGAGCGTTCCTTCTCGATGCGCAACGATGGTGGCAGGTTCAGGAGATTGCCGGGGAAACAGGGATCAGCATCGGTCTGGTCTCGAGGCTCAAGCGGAAGCTCTTGGACGAGGAGTTCATTGTCGAGCAGGGCCGCAAGCTGAGAATTCGATCTCCCAAGAGGTTGATCGACGCCTGGGTGGAGAATTACAGGTATAACCGGAACACACCGAAGGAATACTACTCCCTTGATGATGCATCGACCGCAGAACGGCGGATTGCCGACTACTGCAATCAGGGAAAGATTCCCTATGCGCTTGGTTTGTTCTCGGCGGCGTCACGCGTGGCACCACATGTGCGTATGAATAAGGCGTTTGTCTTCGTCGACACCGATCCTCATGACGTCGCGCAGGCCCTGAGCCTCAAGCCGGTTCCATCCGGCTCGAATGTCGTACTCCTCAAACCGTATGACGCAGGGGTGTTCTACAAATCCCGCGATATCGACAGCCTCATGGTCGTCTCTGATGTGCAGATCTACATCGATCTTAAAACCTATAAAGGCAGGGGCGAAGAAGCTGCCGATTTCTTGATGCGGGATTCTCTCGAATCATCATGGCGACAAGGTCAGAATACGGCAAACGCGAGATAGAGGCTGCGAAAAGCATCCTCATTGAGTTGATGCAGATCCTCGGGGAATACCGTGAACACATGGTCCTCATCGGGGGATGGGTGCCATACTTTTTGTTTGGCGCGGAACACGTCGGCAGTACGGATGTGGACATCGCACTTGACCGGGAGCAGATCGACGAGGCTGCGTACACAACGATCAGGGAGCTCTTGGAAGCCCGCGGATACAGGCAGGGGGATAAACCGTTCATTTTCCTAAAAGAAGCAGCGGTCGACGATGGAAAACCGATAACCGTGCAAGTCGACTTCCTTGCGGGCGAGTACGGCGGCACCGGGAAGCAGCACCGTCATCAGTCCATCCAAGGAGATCTCAAGGCGAGAAAGGCGAGAGGATGTGATCTCGCATTCGATCATCACACGAAGATCAACGTCGAAGGAACGATGCCTGGCGGTGCACACAACAAAGTCCAGGTGAATCTCAGTAGTGTAGTTCCTTTCATGGTAATGAAGGGAATGGCTCTCCATGACAGGCTGAAGGAGAAGGACGGCTGGGACATCTATTTCTGTATCAACCGGCATCCAGAAGGCACCGAAGGTCTTGCAAAGGACTTCGAATCCGTCTTGGAGAATAAGCTTGTGCAGGAAGGACTCGCCAAGATTCGCGCAACATTCAACTCCGTCGACGGCGTTGGCCCGACCGATGTCGTCGACTTCGAAGAAATTTCAGACCGGGGAGAACGGGAGAGAATCAAGCGTGATGCGTATGAGCGAGTGAATGCGCTGCTCGATATACTGAAGATCAAAGAGTTTGAGGAGTAGACTGCAGCGACACTTTCCGGTTTGGCCAGAAACGTACTGCCATTACTTCCGTCCCAGCTCCGCAAGCATTCCGCGCATCGCTTCATCTAACAGCGTCGGTTCCGTCAGGAGGCTTACGACCAGGTGACACCCCTCGATATCAAAGAAATACCCTGGAAAGAGGTAGACCCCGCGTTTCTCAAGAAGTTCCAGTGCCCACTCCTCATCTGAACGCACGTTCGGCACACGGAGGATCCCGTACCAGCCCCCCTCGACGTCGAGCAGAGTGCAGGAAGATCCCTCCGCACAAAGAGACCTGAGTGTCCGTACGTTATCCGCCGCCCTCTGACGGATCTGCGACGAAACCGAAGTATGCCCCTCGAGGATCGCAGGTAGCGCGACCTGGACCGGCGAGTTCACGGACAGATACGTGTCTGCGATCAATTCGAGCCGTTCCGAGGCCGCCTTGCGCAGATCCTCCGGTCCTGAAAGGACGATCCATCCCGCCTTCATCTGCGGCAGCCCCGCGATCTTGGAAATGCCGCTGAGCGTCAGAGTCAGCACATCACGCGTCCCCGCGGTCGTGCCCATCTGGCCGCGCCCCGCATCGAATCCGTAATCGAGGAACACCTCGTCGACGATGAGCGCGAGGCCGCGGTCGGCGGCGATCCGGCAGATGCGCCGGTATTCGTCTTCTTTCAGGAATGCGCCGGTCGGGTTGTGCGGATGAATGAGGACGATCGCGCGCGTTCGATCGGACATGGCGCGTTCCATCGCGTCGATGCCGACATGCCAGCTGCCGTCGTAGTGGAGCGGGTATGGGACGAGCGAGACGTCGGCGAGCTGCGCAAGGTAATCGAACAGGGGGTACGACGGGGTCGGCACAAGCACATTGTCGCCGGGGTTGCACAGGAGGCTAAAGGCGTATGCGTACGCTTCGCTCGTGCTGGCAGTAAGAAGCACGTTCGCCGGATCGAGTTCGACCGATGCCGTGCGGTAATAGCCGCAGACCGCCTCGCGGGCCGAGAGCATGCCTTTGGGGTCGGGAGTGTATCGGAGGATCGAGGGTTGCGAGAAGGCGCTGAGAAGATCCTTCTCCGGGTATGAAAAGCCCAGAGATGTCGGGTTGGAGATCGTCAGGTCGAGGACCGGAAGCCCCTCCCGGCGCCGGCGATCGAGAAGCTCGGTCAGGCGGTTATGGCGGAGGGGCCAATCTGTGCGCTGGGAGAACTGCACATGGGTTCCTTGGAAAACTTGGAACGAACGGCGGTCGAGGGCTACCCCTCGACTGCTTCAACCTTCTTCTTGCCAGAGCGCTGGCGCTCGTTGTGGTCGAGGACCTTCTTCCGGAGCCGGAGCGACTTCGGCGTCACTTCGATGTACTCGTCGGTCGCGATCCATTCAATGGCCTGTTCGAGCGAATGGAGCAGCGGCGGCTCGAGGCGGATCGCCTCGTCGGCGCCGCTCGAACGCATGTTCGAGAGCTGCTTGAGCTTGCAGACGTTGACGATGATATCGTCTTCGCGCGAGCTCTCGCCCACGACCATGCCGCCGTAGACCTTTGTTCCGGGCTCGATGAAGAACACGATGCGTTCCTGGAGCTTGAACATGGCGTACGCGGTCGACTGGCCGTCCTCGAGCTGGACGACGGCGCCCTTGTGCCGCGTCGAAAGATCGCCCTTGTACGGCTCGTAACCGTGGAAATTATGATGAAGCAGGCCTGTGCCCTTCGTTTCGGTCATGAACTCCGACCGGAACCCCAACAGGCCCCGGGCCGGCATGATGAACTCGAGCCGGGTGCTTCCCTGAGACTGGAGCATGTTCCGCATGAGGGCCTTCCGGGATCCGAGGTTCTGGATGACGACGCCGGCATGTTCGTCCGGCACGTCGATGATGACGTGTTCCATCGGTTCGCAGAGGACATCGTCGATCCGCTTGTAGATCACTTCCGGGGCGGAGACCTGGAACTCGAACCCTTCGCGCCGCATCGTCTCGATGAGGATGCCCAGGTGCAGTTCGCCGCGTCCGCTCACCTTGAAGACGTCGGGGCTGTCGGTGAGTTCCACGCGCAGACTGACGTTCGACCGGAGTTCCCGGGCGAGGCGTTCACCGAGGTTCCTTGTAGTGACGTATTTTCCTTCCGTTCCGGCGAACGGGGAGTTGTTGACGACGAAGTTCATGGAGAGCGTCGGCTCTTCGATGGTGACGAACGGGAGCGGGCGCGGATCAGCCGCGTCGGCGACCGTTTCGCCGATGTCGACGTCTTCCATCCCGGCCAGGGCGATGATGTCGCCGGCGGCGGCCTGGTTCACTTCCGTGCGCTTGAGGCCTTCGAACGAGTAGATCTTCGTCACACGCGCGTCGTCGACCGTGCCGTCGCGGCGGACGACCTTCATGGGCGAGCCGAGTTTGATCGTCCCGCGCTCGACGCGGCCGATGCCGAGACGCCCGAGATAATCGCTGTAATCGATGGCGCTGATGAGCATCTGGAAGGGGGAGACGGCGTCGCCCGGAGGTCCAGGGATCTTGCTGACGATCGCTTCGAAGAGCGGCTCAAGATTGACGCCCTCATCCTCGAGTTCCCGCTTCGCGATGCCCTGCTTCGCGATGCAGTAGATCGTCGGGAAGTCGAGCTGGTGGTCGTGTGCTCCCAAGGAGAGGAACAGCTCGAAGACCTCGTCGAGGACGACGTGCGCGCGCGCGTCCTTGCGGTCGATCTTGTTGATGACGACGATCGGCTGGAGGTTGAGTTCGAGCGACTTCTTCAGGACGAATTTCGTGCCGGGAAGGGGGCCTTCCGCGGCGTCGACAAGGAGAAGGACGCCGTCGACCATCTTCAACGTCCGCTCCACTTCGCCGGCAAAATCGGAGTGGCCGGGGGTGTCGACGATGTTGATCTTGATCGTCTCCTTGCTTCCCGGGGCCTTATAGAAGACGGCGGTGTTCTTGGCGAGGATCGTGATCCCGCGTTCCTTTTCGAGGTCGTTGGAATCCATGACCCGCTTCACCATCTCCTGGTTCTCGCGGAACGTGCCCGTTTGGCGAAGCATATAGTCCACAAGCGTTGTCTTGCCATGATCGACATGGGCGATAATGGCGATATTTCGTACGTCTGCTCGTCGCTGCATGAAATCTCCTTGAATCCCGCACCGGGGAGGACCCCCGGAAAAGGGGTGGTATTGAACAAAAACGCCTCAAGCAGTTAATCGCTCGAGGCGTGTGTTGTAAAGATACGAAGATTACCGGAAAATTCCAACTCGCTCTCGGGCGAGCCGGAAGGGCGAAAGGTCAGTTCTGCCCGACCTTTGCGCAGTACTTGTCGAAGAGCCCGGTGAGGATCTGCGCGACATCATGCGCGTCCCGGATCTCGATGTCGGACCGGTGGACCATCGCCACGAGCTTGCTGTCTCTCAGGAGTGCGAACGAGGGGGAGGAGGGGGGCATGCCGGTGAAATACGAGCGCATGCGCATCGTCGCTTCCCGGTCGCTGCTCGCAAAGACGGTCGCGAAGGCGTCCGGACGGACGGTGTGCTTCATGGAGAGGCCGAGGGCCGGCCGAGCCACGCCGCCCGCGCAGCCGCAGACGGAATTGACGAACACGAGGACGGTCCCCTTCTGGCCCGCGATGAACGCGTCGACCGCTTCGGGGGTGGTGAGCTCCGTGACGCCGAGTTTCGTCACTTCATTCTTGATCTGTTGTGTCAGTATGTCGTACATAAGGATCTCCAAAGTGAAAGGATATCGAATCTCCCCTAATATACGAAATTTTCCACTGAAGAGGAACGCCGCCACGTTGCGGTGCCCGAAACGACAAAAGTTCGCGCAATTCCGTATATTGGTCCCTCATTATTACTCGACCCCATGGGATTGAAGGAAGAAATAGAGCGCCGCAGAACGTTTGCGATCATTTCGCACCCCGACGCGGGGAAGACAACCCTGACGGAGAAGTTCCTCCTCTACGGCGGGGCGGTTCAGCTCGCCGGATCTGTCACCGCACGGAAGAACCAACGCCAGTCGACCTCGGACTGGATGGAACTCGAGCGGAAGCGCGGCATTTCGATCAGTTCCACGGTCCTCCAGTTCGATTACGACGGCTACCGCGTGAACCTCCTTGATACGCCGGGCCACCAGGACTTCTCCGAGGACACCTACCGCGTCCTCACGGCGGTCGACTCGGTCGTCATGGTCATTGACGCGGCAAAAGGCATCGAAAAGCAGACCCGGAAGCTCTTCGAGGTCTGCCGGCGCCGCAAGATCCCGATCTTCACCTTCATGAACAAGCTCGACCGGCCGACGAAGGACCCATTGGAGCTCCTCGACGAACTCGAGAACGTCCTGGGGATCCGCAACGTCCCGATGAACTGGCCGCTCGGGACGGGGTTCGACTTCCGCGGCGTCTTCGACCGCCAGGACAAGCACGTCCATCTCTTCGAACTGACGACAGGCGGCGCGTACCGCGCTCCGGTGAGCATCGGCGACCTCAACGATCCGGTGATCCTCGACCGGCTCCCGGGCAACGTCTTCGCGAAGGTCTCCGAGGAACTCGAGATCCTCGATCAGGCTGGTTCGACGTTCGACGCAGAGGCGGTGCTCCACGGAGAGATCACGCCCGTCTTCTTCGGAAGCGCGCGCAACAACTTCGGCGTGCAGCTGCTCCTCGACCAGTTCATGCGCTACGCGGGCACGCCGCGTCCGCGCCTGAGCAACGGCGTTCCGGTGCCCTTGGACCAGAAGGCCTTTTCGGGATTCATCTTCAAGATCCAGGCGAACATGGACCCGCGCCACCGCGACCGGATCGCGTTCTTACGGGTCTGCTCCGGGAAGTTCGAGCGCGACATGGCAGCGACGCTCGTCCGGACAGGCAAGAAGGTGCGTCTCTCCAACGCGAGCAAACTCTTTGGACAAACGAGGGAGACCGTCGAAGAGGCCTATCCGGGCGACATCGTCGGTTTTGTGGGCCAAGCGGATTTCGGGATCGGCGACACGGTGACGGAGGATGACTCGATCGTGTACAGCGAGATCCCGCATTTTCCGCCGGAGGTGTTCGCACTCCTGAACAATCCGAACCCGTCGAAGTTCAAGAAGTTCCGCGAAGGGTTGGACCAGCTGCTCCAGGAAGGCGTGGTCCAGGGACTCCAGAGGACGAACGCGGCGCAGCGCGTGCCGATCCTCGCGGCGGTGGGACCCCTGCAGTTCGAGGTCGTGCAGTACCGGCTGGAAAGCGAGTACGGGGCGGAGTCGCGCCTCGAACCGACAGAATGGAAGCTTCTCCGGTGGCTCGATCCATCCCTGCGGATCGAGGACCTCAACGAGAACATCCTCCCCACGGGCGCAGCCTTCGTCCGGAATGCAGAGGGCCAGATCGCCATCCTCTTCACGGGAGAGTGGGGCCTCAACTACTTCGTCGAGAAGAACCCCTCCTACAACCTCTCTGAAATGCCTTTCCGGAACGGAACGACGCTCTAACGCGCCGTCCCCGCTGCCGTCACTCCATCCCCATCTGGAGCCGTACGAGCGTCGCCTTTCCCCCGCCCCCGACGGTGACGATAAACAGGTTGTCGTAGTCGTGATCGCCGATCTCCACCGACGATGCTACGCCGAACGCCCGGATGAGCATCGGCAGGATATTGCTGTGGCTTGAGATGACGGTGGTCTCCCCTTTGTGCTCAGCGAGGATATGCCGGACGAGCGTTGCAACATTCGATGCGAGGCTCTCCGGGTTGGAGGGGTAGACCTCGTTCGTGATGCCGAGCGCAGAGTCGAGCGGTGCGACGGTATCAACCGTGCGCTTGTATTGCGTGGAGTGCGTCGAATGGACGCCCGAGAGTTTCAGTATGCGCGCGAGAAGCTGCGCACGCGCTCGGCCCTGCATGGTGAGAGGCGGATCGGTCTTCATCGTGTCCTTCTCCGCGTGCCGGACGAGAACGATCGTCGTCCGGACACCATTTCCCTGTGCCTGGAGCGGCGGAGCCGCCAGGAGAATGAGGACCGTCAGAGCGGCGGCGATGAACGTCCTCATGCGGCCACCTTTGCCGCAGGGGCCTTCACGATCGCGGCGATGCCGAGACCCGCAAGGAGCCAGCCGATGACGGTATCAGTGAACATGGCGGTGGTGTAGTCGGGCGGAAACCCGAGCCAGTTCCAGTTCGAAAGATGCGAGAAGACGCTGATGAGGATGCCGAGCACGCCGCAGTAGGCGACGCGCGAGATGAACGACGCGGAGAACGCAGTGCTTCTGCTCAGGAGCCAGACGGCGAGAAGCGCCGAGACGAGATCGATGACGAACCCGCTCATCATCTGGCTCGCCATCAACGGGTCGCTTCCGCGCGGGTCGTAAATGATCATGCCGATCGGACCGTGCTGAAACTTCTTGGTCCATTCCTCCCTCGCGCTGTGCTGCTCTTCGGCGGAGACGTCGCCCTCGACCGGCATGCCCGGATAGATGTACACGCCCCGGACGCCGAGGTTGGTCGAGAGGACCTCGACCACGCGCTCCTCGTTCTCGATCGGGCGCAGGCTCGCCTTATGAAGAGGCAAGACCGCCCACGCCATCCAGCCCCAGAAAAACAAGATGATCCCTCCGACGACACCTCCGATGATGATGTTCTTCATGACCCGTTCCTTCCAAAGTGGTCCTTGACCCCCGCGTCAACCAGCGGTACGATTGCCGTAATATAGAAATGTCGCGGGGAAAAGAAAAGGGGCTGCTACGGGTGCAGAATGGCCTTATTTTCACAAATGAGACAATTAAGACGGTCGGGTCTTGATACTTATCCGGATTCTTCTTACCCTAGGGGAGTTCATTCTTCGTCGCCCCTGCACCCGCACGGGGGCGGAACACCCCCACACGCATGATATGAAACGCAGAGACCTGCTTCCAACATCGCTTCTTTCTCCGTCCAGCGTGGACCTCGAACAACATTCCGGCAAGAGTGTCAGTGCGCCGAGCAAGTTCGCGAACAAAGCCCTCCCGCACGTCGCTCGGAGCCTTGCAGGCATCGAACCGTACACCGGTCCCTGGGGCGTAGATCAGGCCGCGCATCTCCTGCGCCGGACGACCTTCGGCGTGCGGCGCGCCGACGTCGAGTCGCTCCTTGCAGGGAGCCTCGACGCTGCGGTGACCGAGCTTCTCTCCACCCAGCCCGATCCAGGATTTCCTCTTACGACGAGCGCGAGCGATACGGGTTCCGTCATCGGTCAGACGTGGGTCAATGCGGCGACGTCCGATTTTAATTCGGTGCGGCTCACCTCCCTGCGGTGCTGGTGGACCGGTCTCATGCTCAACCAGGGCGTCTCGCTCCTGGAAAAGATGACGCTTTTTTGGCAGAACCATTTCGTCACGGAATCGGACGTCGTCGGCGACGCTCGGATGGTGTACATGTACAACGCGCTCCTGCGCGCGAACGCGCTCGGCAACGTCAGGACGCTCGCAAAGCTCATCACGATCGACTGCGCGATGCTCCGGTATCTCAACGGCAACACGAACACCGGCGCGAGCCCGAACGAGAACTACGGCCGAGAGCTCCAGGAGCTCTTCACCGTCGGCAAGGGTCCGGAGATCGCCCCCGGCAACTATACGAACTATACCGAACAGGACGTCAAGGCGGCGGCGCGTGTCCTTTCGGGCTGGCGGGACAACGGCACGACGCTTCAGTCGTATTTCACGGCGAGCCGCCACGACGCGACGAACAAGCAGTTCTCCTCCGCGTACGGATCGACACTCATCGCTGGCCAGGCCGGTACGGCCGGCGCGAACGAGGTCGATGCGCTCCTCGATATGATCTTCATTCAGCAGGAGACGGCGAAATACTTCTGCCGGAAGCTCTACCGCTGGTTCGTCTACTACCTTATCGACGACACGACCGAGGCGAACGTGATCGTCCCTCTGGCGAACATTCTCCGGTCGAACAACTACGAGATCGTCCCGGTGCTCCAGGCGCTCTTCAAAAGCGCCCATTTCTTCGATCCTGTGAACATCGGCTGTCTCATCAAGAACCCGATCGACCTCACCGTCGGGAACATGCGGACATGCGGCGTGCAGTTCCCGCCCGCATCAACTCTTGCCGCGGAGTACAACCACTGGAAGTACATCTGGTCGCAGGCTGAAACGCTCCAGCAGCTCCTCCACGATCCGCCAAACGTCGCTGGCTGGCCGGCGTACTACCAGACGCCCCAGTTCCATGAGCTTTGGATCAACTCGGACACGCTGCCGAAGCGCAAGACCTTCACCGACACGATGGGGTCGACGGGATACAGGGTGACGAGCTTCACGCTCGTCATCGATCCGATCGCGTTCCTGCTGCAGGTCTCGGACCCATCGGACCCGAACGTGCTCATCGCCGAGTTCTCGCAGTACCTGTTTCCCGTCGCGATCACCGACAACCAGAAGGCGTTCCTCAAAGAGACGCTCATCCCGGGCCTCCCTGACTACGAGTGGACGATGGAGTGGAACGACTACCTCCTCACGCCCAACGATCCGACGAAAAAGGCCGCTGTGAGCTCGAAGCTCCAGTCGCTCCTGCGGCTCATGATGAGCATGGCAGAATACCAGCTGATGTAGGCCCCGACGATGAAAAGACGAACATTCCTGCAGCGTACCGTGCCCGTGTCGATCCTTCCGATGCTCCTGGGGGGATTTACGTTCAAGGCGTACGGCCGTGGCCCGGTTCTCGAGTCGCTCATCGGCGCGGCGGCGGAGACCGACCATGTCCTCGTCCTCATCCAGCTCAATGGCGGCAACGACGGATTGAACACCGTCATCCCCTTGGACGAGTATCCCTCGCTCATGGCCGCGCGCGGCAACATCGCGATCACGGAGGCCCTTGTCGCAAAGCTCACAGACCAGACGGGGCTGCACCCGGCGCTCACCGGTCTCCAGCAGTACTACGGCACGGGAAAACTCGCCGTCGTCCAGAGCGTCGGGTATCCGAACCCGAACTTCTCGCACTTTCGCGCGACCGACATCTGGCTCACCGCGACGGATTCCAACGTGACGCTCTCGAGCGGCTGGATGGGGCGTTACCTTGACGACGAATATGCCGACTATCCCGTCGGCTACCCGAACGCTGTCGCGCCCGACCCTCTTGCGATCCAGATCGGGAGCGTCGTGTCCCTCGGACTCCAGGGGCCGGAAGTGTCGATGGGGATGGCGCTCACGAGCCCGACCTCGTTCTATCAGCTCGTTGCCGGGGCCGTCGACCAGGCTCCGAACACTCCCGCCGGTCACGAATTGACCTTTATCCGGCAGGTGGGGCAGCAGACCGAGCTCTACGCGACAGTCATCACCGCTGCGGCCGGGAAGGCGACGAACCTGTCACAGCTCTATCCGGCCGCCGGGCAGAACGCTCTTGCCGACCAGTTGAAGATCGTGGCGCAGCTCATCGCCGGCGGCCTCAAGACGCGCATCTATGTCGTCAACCTGGGGGGATTTGATACTCACTCGGCTCAGGTGAGCCAAACGGGCGGTACGGAGACCGGGAACCACGCGAACCTTTTAAAGAAGCTCAACGATGCGATCCTCGCGTTCCAGGACGACCTTCACCTCCTCGGCGCCGACAAGCGCGTCGTCGGCATGACCTTCTCGGAGTTCGGCCGGCGCATCAAGTCGAACGCGAGCTTCGGGACCGACCACGGCACCGCCGCCCCGGTGTTCGTCTTCGGACGGCCGGTGCGTGGCGGCATCGTCGGGCCGAATCCCGTGATCCCGGCCGCGGCGACGGTGAACGACAACGTTCCGATGTCGAATGATTTCCGCGCGGTCTACGCGACACTTCTCCGGGACTGGTTCCGGGTGTCACAAACGGAAATGGAGTCGGTGCTTTTAAAGGACTTTCCGATGCTCCCCTTGATCTGGAAGCCGCTCCTCGACAACAAATTGCCGAAGGTCTCCGGAGTGGATCTACCCGCAGCGCCCGGGCTGCTGCAGAACTATCCCAACCCCTTTAATCCGTCGACGGTCATTCCGTTTGTCACGAATGGATCCAGCGTCGAGATCAAGGTCTACGACACGCTGGGACGCGAGGTGCGTGTGCTTGTGCAGGGGGTGTTTCCGGCGGGGCGCCACGAGGTGACGTTCGACGCCGGGGAACTTCCGGCCGGCGTCTACTACTGCCGATTTCAGAGCGGGGCGGTGAACGAGGTGAAGCCTCTCATGCTCGTGAAATAATCTCCGTCTGGTCTCTCTCTTCTACTTGAGAAGCAGAAGTTTCTTCGTGAGAACAACCTCCCCCGACCGCAGCGTATAGTAGTATTCTCCGCTCGCAAGGAGCGCCGCGTCGAAGCTCGCCACATGATACCCCGCCTGTTCTACGTCATCCACAAGCGTCCGGAGGGTGCGCCCGAGTTCGTCGGTAACGCTGAGCGTTACGTGTCCGCTTGTCGGTAGTTCATACCGGATCGTAGTTGAGCCGTTGAACGGATTGGGGTAGTTTTGGAAGAGCGCGATTCTCTGAGGGACATTCGGCGGCGGATCCCCGACAGCTCCGACGATCCCGTACCCCACCATGCGCAGTACAAGCGACGAATCGTTCTCGATCTGCACCGAGGAGGTCGTGAGCATCTCCTGGTGGATGGATGTGCCGCCATGGACGTCGGAAAGGTCGAATTCAAAGGGGGCCGCCCCGCCGGTCTGGATCTTCGTCCAGCTCACCGTGATCGGATACGCACCTTGGGGAGGCTGGGAGATCTGGAGGAGGAACGTGTCGGGCACCCAGAAGTCCTGAAGGTTGAGCCGAAGCCCCATACCGAGGCACGCGGTCGAGTCGTTGGGATTGACGAACCGCGCATGGAGGATCGACGGGGGCGGAGGGGGCAATTCCACTTCCGTGAGGTTCGGCTCGAGCTGTCCGTCGATACAGTGCGTCGCATGTTCGAACAATCCGAACGTGTCCAGCGCGGTCATTGTGCCGTTCGTTATCGTCAACGGCAAGATGAACTTCGCCTGGGAGCTCGACATGGACGGGCAGGAGAGCGCAAGGCCCAGGATGCCGAACGAGATCGGAATGAGCAGTGAGAACCTCGATCTGGATCGGCGACGGGAGAACGCGTCAAGGGGTTTTCGGGAGGGATTCATTACTCTCATGGGACGCTCACTTGCCGTCCCACGCTCCACGTGGAAATGAGTCCTGCCAAGATCACGACGATGCAGGAGAGAGGCCGCAGAAGGCGATGGAAGTTCATGGTCATGTCCCGACAGGCGATCAGAATCGGGCCGAGAAAGCGACCAGCGTACTTCTCCGGTCGAGCTCTATGAGAGAACCATGCGGGCTCATTCCCTGCGTCATCCGGTTATATTGAAGGACTGCCTTCTGCATCTTGCGCCCACCCTCGACGTTCAGGAAGATACCAACGACTGCGACGACCCCGCCTGCGACGGTCAAGGCGGTCCTGGAGGGTTTCGACGTGATGCCATATCCCAGCCCGAACCCCCCTATCCCCCCGAGGACATCGCCCATCGTGCTGATGGTGCCTCCACTACTGAAGAGCGGATAGATCGTGGTGTCCGGGCTTGATTTCAAGAGGTTCTTGAACTCGCTCGATGAGACGTCGCGGTCTCCCTGTTGGAACGACATGCCGAAGAATCCGTCATGAATGGAGAGGGTGTCCTTCCCCGCCGTCTGAGAGTGGGCCGCGGTGATGATAAGGAAGAGTGTGCAGATGAGGGCCGCTGATCGGGTCATGTTGTGGTGCTCCTGTTGTCATGGTTGAAGCGTTGGAAGATCGTCACTGGTGATGGTGCAGTTGTTCAAGAACTTGAAGCGAGAGCGATTGAGCATCACACGAGCCCCCATTCGCGCACAAGGAGAGTCCGGGATCTACTCTGACCTAACGAATTGATAAAATGTGCCGGCCGAAGAATCCGTAAATGTGGCCGTGGAATCAGCGACCCTATACCCGCTGGAGAGTTCAAATCCTCGCGACAAAGTGCGCATATCTTGGTAGGGCACAGGGGTAAACCCGCATATGCCCCCGTTGTACTCTCGAAACAGTATCCCGGAATCGGCGTTGCAGCCAAAGTACCCCCCGAATCCAATCCGGCCATCCGTTCCGGGCCCACAGTCCGATCGCCACCAGAGGCGGTACTCTCTGTTCGGCGTCAATTGCAGGGTTGGCAGGTATCCGACTTCCTGAAGAACATGGAACGCGGTATCATTCGATGCGTGAAGAAGCCAGGTCTTGCCGACGAGGGGGTTCTTGTCGACGGGTGCGGTGAAGTCGCACATCAACTGCAGGAAGGTTGAGCCGCTCGCGAACATCAACAGGTGGGGCGAGATGATGACCTTCCAGGTCTTTCTTAAGGTGTAGCCATCAAACGTCGTCCAATCAGGACATGCGGCCTCGGTCGCGGAGATGCTGGTGACCGCAAGGGAATCCCCGGAGATCCGGAATCCGATATAATAATAATTGCAGTCGTCATTAGCGAACAGCGTCGAGTCATCCCGGATGAAGAGCTCAAAGGGGCGGTAGGTGGAGAAGTTGATGGCAGAGCCTGCCACCTGCGCGTAGGTGAGTCTCCAGGGTACGTTTTGAAAGCTGCGAATGAGTTCCGCCGCGCCTTGGGGAACCGCAACCCCTACAGAGGTCTCATTGCAAGAGAGAGAGAAGAAGCAAAGAGACGCCACAGCCAAGGTGAAGAAGGAATGTTTCATCGGATCCCCGGAAAGGTTCTTGGTCGAGTTCACGTCCATTCTCGCTTGCTCTATCGCTGCCGTCTAATAAAGAGCGCGGGGTTTCTCAAAATGAGCGCCCCGCTCTGGCTCGCCTTCACCCAGTAGGCTGCTCCGGGTTGGATCGGGCTCGCGGCCACATAGTCACCGAGCGCTGGGACAAAGGCGTAGAACGCGGAGAGCGTCAGGTTTGAATCTGTCGTGATGATTTCGGAGACGGGAACCGGGACCGAGATGGAGCCCACAATATTCCAGCCCTGCTCGACCGCCACCGTTTCAATATCGATAGGAATCCCGGTGATCGAGTACTTCACTGAGTCCATACTTTTCAACCAATAGCCGCGACCAGGCAGAAGGGAGTCGGCCTCGACGTATCCTCGGTCATACGCAAACGGCATCGATGCAAAGTGGGCGAAGAGTGATTGGTAGCGTGGATCATCAAGGAACAACGGCAACGACACCATATTCCAGTCGCCGGAGTGAGACAGATCCAGCGTCTGAAGTGGATCGATGCGTGAGGGGTGCAGTGCGACCGTTCCCGCCGGGCATTCCGGGTCCCCAGAACATGAGCGGAACTCCCCCGTGACTTGAACGTGCTGACCGACTAGAGGGAGAGAAAGCGAATCGAGGTTCACCCTGTCAAAGCCGGAATCTGGTTCCATATAGGTCATAAAGCAGGAACAGGAAGATCCACCGAAACGGAGCACACCTCGATAGGTGAACGATTGGGCAGACGACGATGATGACCCGGCAAGGATGAGCAAGCAGAGGATCGGAAAGAGGGAACGACATGTCATATTGCGATGTGGCAAAGGCACCTCATGTTAGATGTCGGTCCTGCAAGAGCTGAGAGGGTTCGTTCCCGCCAACACCGACGCGTCCTCCCAGCAACTGATCTCCGTAAGGTACCGCTCAAAATCCGCACTGTCAAGTCACCGGTTGGGTCAAACCAAGACCTCCCAGTCTGCAAATGACATCCCTTTTATGTATCTTTGAACCATTGCCCGCCGTACAAGAACGTCAGCCGGGCACATCGTTCATCGTCATTTTCGCCACAATGCCTGATTTTTGAGCGCTGTGGCTTTTTTTACGGACCAACAAGACCCTATGAAACTCCTCCTCTCATATCTGAAACAGTACTGGAAGCTCGTGCTCCTGGCGCTCGTGCTCGCGGCGATCAACCAGACATTCTCGCTCCTGGACCCGCTCATCTTCCGGCACGTCATCGATGAGTACGTGACGCGGTTCAAGGAGTACACTTCTTCCCAGTTCTTCAAAGGCGTCGGTGGCTATCTCGCGATGGCCGTCGGCGTCGCGTTCGTCTCGCGCGTCGCAAAGAACTTCCAAGACTACTACATCAACACCGTGACGCAGAAGCTCGGCGCGCAGATCTACGCCGACGGCCTCCGGCATTCCCTCGAGCTGCCGTACCAGGTCTTCGAGGACCAGCGGAGCGGCGAGACGCTCGGCAAGCTCCAGAAGGTCCGCTCCGACGTCGAGCGCCTCATCGCCGCGTTCATCAATATCGTCTTCACGACGATCGTCGGCGTGCTCTTCGTCATGATCTACGCGTTCACCGTCCACTGGATCATCGCGCCGATCTATCTCCTGACGGTGCCGCTCCTGGCGACGCTGAGTTCCGTCATCAGCAAGAAGATCAAGGTCATTCAGAAGACGATCGTCAAGGAGACCACCGCCTTGGCCGGCGCGACGACCGAATCCTTGAGGAACATCGAACTCGTGAAGAGCCTCGGCCTGGCCCAGCAGGAGATCGAACGGCTGAACTCCACCACCGGGAAGATCCTGAAGCTCGAACTGAAGAAGGTAAAATACTTGCGGAGCCTCAGCTTCATCCAGGGGACGGCCGTCAACGCTCTCCGGACAGGCATCCTCGGACTCATGCTCTATTTGATCTTCGCTCAGGAGATCTCCTTCGGGCAGTTCTTCTCGCTCTGGATCTATTCATTCTTCATCTTCGGGCCCTTGCAGGAACTCGGGAACGTCATCAATGTCTATAGAGAAGCGGAAGTGTCCCTGAAAAACTTCCAGGACATCCTCGATACGCCGAAAGAGCCGAAACCGGCCCACCCCGAGGCGATCGGCCCCATCGAGACGCTCTCGTTCCAGAACGTGAGCTTCAAGCACCAGTCGGCGTCGACCAATGCCCTGAACGACATCTCGTTCACGACGCGGCGCGGCGAGACGATCGCATTCGTCGGCCCGTCGGGCTCCGGCAAGACGACGCTCGTGAAGCTGCTCGTGGGACTCTATTACCCGCAGACGGGATCGGTGCTCTACAACAACGTCTCCGCGGGGAAGGTCGACCTCGACAAGTTGCGGGAGCGGATCGGGTTCGTCACCCAGGACACGCAGCTCTTCTCCGGCAGCATCCGGGAGAACCTGCGGTTCGTCAACCCGAACGCGACCGACGCCGAATGCCTCAGCGTGCTTGAGAAGGCGGCCTGCCAGGGTCTCTTGGCCCGCGCGGACAAGGGTCTCGATACGGTCATCGGGGAAGGGGGAGTGAAGGTCTCCGGAGGAGAGAAGCAGCGCTTGTCGATCGCCCGAGCGCTCCTACGCCGGCCGAACTTCCTCGTGTTCGACGAAGCGACCTCCTCGCTCGACTCCCTCACCGAGGAGGAGATCAGCGAGACGATCCGCGACGTCTCGATGCGCAAGGATCTCATCACCATTCTTATCGCGCACAGGCTTTCGACGATCCTCCACGCCGACACGATCTACGTCCTCGAACGGGGACATATCATCGAATCGGGGAAGCACCAGGAGCTCTTGGACCTGAAGGGATTGTACTACGCGATGTGGCGCCAGCAGATCGGAGAGAGGACAACCGCCGTGCCGGCGGCGATGATCGCCGGGGCGCGGGCGAACGTCCAGTAATAGATTACGCTTTGATCCAGACCGTCTTGATGTTCACGAACTCCCGAATGCCGACCTCCCCGAGTTCGCGGCCGTAGCCTGAGCGCTTCACCCCGCCAAAGGGGAGGCGCGGATCAGAGACGACCATGCTGTTGAGAAAGACCATCCCCGCTTCCAGTTCTGCGATGAACCGCTGCTGTTCCGATCCGTCGCGCGTCCACGCGCAGCTCCCGAGGCCGAACGGCGTGTCATTCGCCAGCCGGATCGCCTCGTCGATGTCCTTGACCTTGAAAAGCATCGCCACGGGTCCGAAGATTTCCTCCCGGTAGGCCGGTGAGTTCTTCGGTATATCCGCCAATACCGTCGGCATGTAGAAGTTCCCGGGCCCGTTGACCCGTTTCCCTCCCGTCAAGACCTTCGCCCCCAGCGCGACCGACGCCTCTACCTGACGCACGAGTTCCCCCAAGAGGTCCGCGGTCGCAAGCGGACCGACGTCGGTACGTTCCTGCATCGGATCGCCGACGACCAAAGCGCCCATCGCCTGGGTGAAGCGCGACGCGAACCTCTCGTAGACCTCTTCATGGATGATGAACCGCTTGGCGGCGACACACGATTGGCCGTTGTTGACGCATCGCGCCTTAGCAGCGACCGAAGCCGCCTCGGCGACGTCGGCGGAAGGCATGACGATGAACGGGTCGCTTCCTCCGAGTTCGAGAAGCGTCTTCTTGATCGAGCGTCCGGCGATGGAGGCGACGCTCATCCCGGCAGGCTCGCTTCCGGTGAGGGTGGCCGCCTTGATGCGCGGATCGGTCAAGACCCCTTCGACGGCATCGGAACCGATGAGAAGCGTCTGGAATACCCCTTCCGGAAATCCCGCGCGTCGGACGATCGATTCGATGGCGAGGGCGCATTGCGGGACGTTCGACGCATGCTTGAGGAGGCCGACGTTGCCGGCCATGAGGGAGGGTGCGATGAACCGGAAGACCTGCCAGAACGGAAAGTTCCAGGGCATGACGGCGAGGACGATGCCCAACGACTGGTAGGAGATAAAGCTCTTCCCCGCACTTGTCGGGACATCCGCGTCGGCGAGGAACGCTGCGGCGTGTTCTGCGTAGTACCGGCACGCCCAGGCGCATTTCAGTGCCTCTTCCGAAGCGGACCGAAGCGTCTTTCCCATCTCGGTCGTCATGAGGCGGCCGAGTTCCGCTTTTTCGGATTCGAGGATCTCCGCGGCGCGCATCATCCACCGCGACCGTTCGGCGAACGACGTGTTGCGGTACGCGCGGAACGCCGCGTCGGCATGTTCGATCTTCGAGGCCACCTCCGCGGGTGAGTGCGGTGCGAACGTCTTCAGGAGGACGTTCGTCGACGGATCGATGGTGGCGATAGGCATGACGCCCTTTCTCTCAACCAATCGGTCTAGTGTGCGACGCTTTCCACCGCAGCGGCCGGAGTGTGAACGGGCGCGAGAGCGGCGGCGGGTTCTTCCACGTGCGCATCCTTGACGAACCGCGAGAGCATGGCGTAGACCACCGGAACGATGATGAGGGTCAGAAACGTCGAAAAGAGCATGCCCCCGACGACCGCGAGGCCCAAGGGACGGCGTGATTCGGCGCCGGCACCGAGGCCGATGGCGATCGGCAGAATGCCGAGGATCGTCGCGAACGACGTCATGAGGATCGGACGAAGGCGGATGGTCGCCGACTCGATGACTGCGTCGACGACGCTCTTGCCACTGGCCCGAAGCTGGTTCGCGAACTCCACGATGAGAATGGCGTTCTTCGTCACGAGTCCGATGAGCATGATGAGCCCGATCTGCGAATAGATGTTCAGGCTCTGCCGGAAGAGGTAGAGCGTGAGGAGGGCTCCGAACACCGCCAAGGGGACCGACAGGAGGATCGTGAACGGGTGGATGAAGCTCTCGAACTGCGCCGAAAGGACAAGATAGATGAACACGAGCGCCAGGAGGAACAGGAGGTAGAGGCTCGAGCTCGAGGATTTGTATTCTAGCGACTGCCCGGAATAATCATGTTTAACGCCAGCAGGAAGTCTTTCCAGCGCGATCTTGTCGAGGTCGTCCAGGGCCTCGCCGAGCGTCCTGCCGGGGGCGAGACTGGCGGTGATCGTCGCCGCGCGCACGCGGTTGTAGTGGTTAAGTTCCTTCGGCGCGACCGTCTCGTTCACCTTCACGACGTTTGCGAGCTGGACGAGCCCGCCCGGGGCACGCAAGTAGATGCCGTCGATGGCGTCGGGCGTCGCCCGTGACGCCGAGTTCATCTGAAGGATGACGTCGTACTGCTTCGTGCCGCGCTTGAAGTTCGTCACGACGCGGCCGCCGAGGAACGTCTCGAGGGTCGTGCCGATGTCGGTCACCGAGACGCCGAGGTTCGAGGCGCGCTCGCGGTCGATATTGATGTCAAGCTGCGGCTTGTTCAGGCGGAGGTCGCTGTCGAGGTTGATCATGTAGCCGAGCTTCGAGGCTTCCCCCATCGCGGCGCCGACCGCCGTGTTGAGCTCGTCGTACGTCTCCGCTTCGAGAACGTAACTCACCGGACTCGAACTGAACCCGCCGCCAAGGCTTGGCGGATTGATGACGAACGCGAGCACGCCGGGGATCGAGATAAGCTGGGGAAAAAGCTCCTGGACGATTTGCTGCTGCGACTTCCCCCGCTCGCCGCGGGGCTTGAGCTGGAGAAAGACGATCCCGTTGGTGACGCTTCCCGGGCCGCCGAAGCCGAGACCAATGGCCGTGAAGAGCGCGCGTCCCTCGGGGACCGCGAGCAAGCGCTTCTCGACCTCCTTCATATAGCGGTCGGTATAGTCGAGCGTCGCCCCTTCGGGGGCGAGGACGATGCCGAACGCGATACTCCGGTCCTCGGTCGGCACGAGCTCGCTCGGGAGGAGCCGGAACACGAACCCGCTCAGGACGACCAAGAGGAGGGCGCCGCCGATCACGAGCTTCCGGTGGGATACCGCCCACCGGAGCGTGCGGTCGTAGAACCGGTTGAGGCCTTCGAAGAATGCGTCGAAGGAGCGCGAGGCCCAGCTCGTGCTCGTGCCGTGGAGCGGCTTGAGGATCTTCGAGCAGAGCATCGGCGTCAAGGTGAGCGCGACGAACCCGGAGATGAGGATGGCCACTGCGAGCGACAGGCCGAACTCGTTGAAGAGCCTACCGACCGAACCGGTGAGGAACGCCAAGGGCACGAACACCGCGACCAGCGCGATCGTCGTGGCGACGATGGCGAACCCGATCTCCGTGCTGCCGTCCAAAGCCGCCTGCCAGCGGCTCTTGCCCATTTCCATGTGGCGATACACGTTCTCGAGCATGACGATAGCGTCGTCGACGACGATGCCAATGGCGAGTACGAGAGCGAGAAGCGTGAGAATATTGAGCGTGAAGCCGGCGAAGTACGCCGCGGCCAATGCGCCGATGATCGAGATCGGGATGGCGACGGTGGGGATCATCGTCGCCCGCATGCTCTTGAGAAACACGTACACGACGAGGATGACGAGGCACATCGCGATGAGGAGCGTTTCCTTCACCTCGTCGATCGAGTCGGTGATGAACGTCGAAGAGTCGTACGCGATGTCGAGTTTCATCCCGGCTGGCAGCGCCGTGACGAGCTCCGGCAGGGCCGCGCGCACCGCGGCGGCGACATCGACGGTGCTCGCCTTAGACTGCTTCACGATGCCGAGTCCGACGGCGGACTCCCCGTTGTACCGGGCGAGCGTCCGCTCGTCCTCGGCACCGACCTTCACCTCCGCGATGTCGCGCAGGCGCACGACGTCGTTCTCCCGCGTCGAGACGGTGATCGCGCCGAATTCCTCGGGCGTATCAAGTTCTCCGCGGGTCCGGACCGCAAACTCGCGTTCTTTACCCTCGACGCGGCCGCCGGGGATCTCTGCGTTCTCGCTCCGGATCGCCTGTTCGACGTCGAGCGTCGTCAGGCCGTGCGCGGCCATGCGCTGCGGATCGAGCCAGACGCGCATGGCGTACTTGCGCTCGCCGCCAATGATGACCGAGCCGACGCCGGGGAGACGCTGGATCTTTTCCTTCAGGATGCGGTCGGCGACGTCGGTGAGCTCGAGGCCGTCGTGCTGCTGGCTGTAGAGCGCGATCCAGACGATCGCTTGGGCGTTCACGTCGACCTTCGAGATGATCGGGTCGTCCACCTCGCGGGGCAGCGACCCGCGGACGCGCGAGACGCGGTCGCGGATGTCGTTCGCGGCTTCGTTGACGTCGCGGCTGAGCTCGAACTCGATGGTGATGACCGAGCCCTGCTCGCGGCTCGAAGAGCTCATCGTCTTGACGCCTTCGAGCGTCGCGAACTGCTCCTCGAGGATGTTTGTGATCTCCGTCTCGACGACGCTCGGGCTCGCGCCGCGGTACGTCGTCACGACCGAAATGATCGGCGGATCGATGTCGGGGTATTCCCGGACGGGGAGCCGCAAGAACGAGATGATCCCGAACAGGAGGATCGTCACGCTCATCACGGTGGCGAACACCGGGCGCCGTATGGACATGGTGCTGAGTTTCATGGGCGTGGTTCCTTAGCGTGTGGAGTCGGGGGCGGAGATCACCGGAATGACCTTCGCGCCCTCAAAGAGTTTCTGGTGGCCGGCGCGGACAACGCTCATGCCGGGGGTGAGGCCGTGGAGCACCTCGACGTCCCGGTCGGTGCGCGTGCCGAGCGTCAGCGGTACTTTCGTGACGGTACTGTCGGCCTTGACCGCGAAGACGAACGACTGGTTCCCCGTGGCAAAGACCGCTTCGTTCGGGATCGTCATGGCCGAGGGGCGCTCCCCGAGGACGGCCGCGACGTTCGCGGACATGCCGGCCCGGAACTTGCGGCCGGGGTTCGAGAGCTGCGCGACGATGCGGACGTTCCTCGTCGACGCGTCGAGGATCGGTTCGATGGAGATGATCGACCCCTTGATCGCGTAGCCCGGATAGGCCGTCGTGGAGACGGAGACCTCCGCGCCGCGCGTGAGCCGGGCGAGATAGCGTTCCGGGGCGGAGAAATTCACGCGGATGGCGTCGAGATTCGCAAGTTCGGTGATGATCTGGCCGGCCCGGAGGAACGTCCCAATGCTCACGCGGCGTGCGCCGATGTTTCCGTCGAACGGGGCGACGATGCGCGTCTTCGCGAGGCGCGCCTTCGCAACGTCGAGGTTCGCTTCGGCGACCTTCAGGCTTGCGCCCGCGTCGTCGAGGTCCTGCTGAGCGCCGGCCTTTTGGTCGACGACCGATTTCACCCGCTCGTAGTTCTCCTTGCTCTGGGAGTAGAGCGCTTCGGCGCGCGTCGCCTCACCGGCGAGCTGCGCGTCGTCGAGCTGGACGATGAGGTCCCCGTGCCGGATGGGTGCTCCCTCCTGGAATGGGATCTGTTTCACGGCGGCGTCGATCTCGGAAACGATCGTCACGGCCTCGGACGCCTCGATGCTGCCGACGGCGTCGAACGTGTCGCTCACCTTCTCGACGCGCACTTTTGCAACCTCGACCGGCATCGGGGGCATAGAGAACCTTCCGCCCGATTGTTTCGAGCAGCCCACGCCGGCGAGCGCCAGCACGACGAGAAGCAGAACCAACAACATGATCTTCATTCGCATGATCGAGTCATTCCTTTCTTATGGGTTCGACGCCGGCTGGCGTCCGCCCGATGTTAATTGCCGTAATGTCGCGGCGGCTTTCGCCGTCCGTACGAGTGCTTCCGAATAGCGCTGCTGCGCCGACGCGTAGTCGGCGCCGAGCCGGACGAGTTCGAATGCGGTCGAGCGGCCGTTGTGGAACTCGATGAGTCCGATGCGGACCTGTTCTTGGGCCGCGGCGACCCCTTCCCGGGACGCGTCCAGGCGATCCTTGCCGTGGAGGAGTTCGCGGTACGTCGAACGGACCTGGTCCGCGAGCATGCGCGAGCGTTCGAGCGCGCGCGCCTCCGCGCCGATGACCTCCGCGTCGAGGCGGTCCTTCTCCCCGAGTCCGTTCCTGAGCCCGATCGGGATCTTCAGCTCCAGGCCGACGCTCCAGGTCGGGAAGTTGCGGTTCGTGACCTGGTGGAGCGCATCAGTGAGGCTTCCGCCCCGGTCTGTGGTGAGCGTGTCGCCGTTGAAGATAACGTCCTGCGCCGTGCCGGAGATCCCGTTCCCGCCCAGCGAGCCGATGACGTCGAGCGTCGGCAGGACGCCCCATTTCGCGGCCGAGGCCGATGCGCGCGCCGCGTCCACATCCGCGTTCGCCGCGTTGAGCTCGAGGTTCGCGCGCAGAGCGCGACCGATCAACGTGTCCGCCGACTCCACGGGAATGTTCTCCGGCGGAGCGTCCGTGGTGATGTACCGCCCTTCCGCCCCGGACGGTCGTACGCCGATGTACGACGAGAATTGGTCGGAGAGGAGGTCGAGCTGTTCGCGTTTGTCGAGGAGCTGGAGCTTCTGTTCGGCGAGGAACGTCTTAGCGCTTGCGACCTGGTTCGGGCCGATGAGCCCGGTGTTCGCGCGAACTTGCGTCTCCGTGAGGAACGATTCGGACTGGCCGACGATGAGCTTCTGTACGGCGAAGTTTCGTTCGGCGGCGTAGAGGTCCCAGTACCTGCGTTCCACCTCCGAGGTCGTCGTGACCACTTCCTGGTCGTACCGTGCCTGCGCGGCGTCTGCCTCGTGCTCCGAGCGGTTGAGCGCTTTGCGGCCGGACGCGCCGAACCCTCCGAGGAGGGGCTGCCGGATGCTCAGACTGCCGAACGCGGTGATTTGCGGATTGAGGTTCGCGAACGAGGAGTTCGTCTTCAGCCTGACGGTGTTCATCGCGGCCTCAAGTTTGGTGCCGATAGGGAGGTCCATGCGGATGCCCGTGCGGGAATCGGTCTCCGTCGTCAGCAGGTCCGGTGCGCCGGAGAAGAACGAGGCGGTGGGCGTCTGCTGGTCGATGTAATTTATGTTGAAGAAGAGTTGCGGGT
Organism: Ignavibacteriota bacterium; assembly: GCA_025358305.1. Classification (GTDB taxonomy): domain Bacteria; phylum Bacteroidota; class Ignavibacteria; order UBA10030; family SZUA-254; genus JANYJZ01. The sequence continues at coordinate 104,568 of JANYJZ010000013.1, read as the reverse complement.
CGAAGAGTCCGGATTCGCGCCGCACCGCGCCGTGGGCGGCGAGCGCCACCGCTTGAGCCTTGCGGACGCTGGTCGCGTTTTCAAGAGCCGCATCGAACGCCTGCTGGAGCGTCAGGGGCGTCCCTTCGAGCGTCTTGAGGATCGAGACAAGGGCGCTGTCGGGGCTCGACGGCTGCTCCTGGCCGGAGGCCGTAACGAGCATGCCGGCCATAAGGATACACACACACAGAATACACGATCGGTACATTGGCCTGTCAAAGGATGATGATCAGAAGAGAGCTCGGGGAGAGGTTGTTCCCTACCGCAGCAAGCCTCACATCGGCTCGTGGACGAGCCACTATAAGAACGTCAAAATCGGCCAGATGTGCAAGCGGAAATTCCCTCCGGTGTTTTTGCATGCGGGGGAATAATCGTATCTTAACTCATTGTTTTCATTACACCCGGCCATGTACACCCGACACATACAGTCGCTCGTCGACCGGCTGCCGATGATGCCCTTAGGCGCGGGTACGCCCGATCCGTCGGTCTTCGAAGAGCTTGAGGATGCGATGCTCGAACGCCTCTTCGGCGGCGCGCTTATACGCGAGAAGACGCCGGCGCGGCTCTGCCAGGCGGGTCTCTGGCTCCTCGCCGGGCATCTCGAAAAGTGTCATGAGATCGCGCAGTCGGTCGGTACTCCCGACGGCAGCCTCTGGCACGCGATCGTCCACCGCGGCGAAGGGGACTTTTCGAATAGCATCTACTGGTATCGACGGACGGGGGAACATGCCGTGTACCCCGCACTCCTTGCGGCAGCGGCCCCGATCGCTGCGAACGATCCCATGATCGCACGCGTCGCTGCGCAACGTACATGGAACCCGGTACTCTTCGTCGAGTGCTGTCGGAGCGCGCTCGACGGACGGTGCGACGCGGACGCCTGCCGCCGGATCGCGCAGGCCGAATGGAGGCTGCTGTTCGATTGGTGCTACCGGAAAGCGACGCAGGAGAACGAAAGAGAGAACAACAAGGAAGAAGCATGAAGAAACGTGAAAAAGTCCGCTGCACCTGGGCCGGCACCGATCCGCTCTATCAGAAGTACCACGACAAGGAGTGGGGTGTGCCTCTCCACGACGACCGGAAATTCTTTGAGATGCTTCTCTTAGAAGGCGCCCAAGCGGGGCTGAGTTGGATCACGATCTTGCGGAAACGCGAGAACTACCGGAAAGCCTTCGATAACTTCGACGCGAAGAAGATCGCTCGGTACCGCACGCCGAAGATCCAAGCGCTCTTGCAAAATGAGGGCATCGTCCGGAACCGCCTGAAGGTCGCGGGCGCAGTCAAGAACGCACGGGCGTTCCTCGCCGTACAGAAAGAGTTCGGGAGTTTCGACGCGTACATCTGGCGGTTCGTCGGAGGCCGCCAGAAACGACGGCTCCGGCCGGTGACGCACGTCCCGGCGACGACGCCAGAGTCCGATGCGATGAGCAAGGACCTGAAGGCGCGCGGGTTCACGTTCGTCGGGTCGACGATCTGCTACGCGTTCATGCAGGCGACCGGCATGGTCCACGACCACGTTGCCGGCTGCTTCCGCGCGAAGCGCTGACTTTCAAATCAGCGCTGAAATCCGTATCTTCCCGGCGGACCATTTCAAAAGGGTGCATGACAGACAGATTGATACGCGTCGGCCACAGTCCCGATCCTGACGACGCGTTCATGTTTTACGGCCTGGCGAGCGGCAAAGTGAAGCTCCCCGGCATGGCGATCGAACACCGTCTTGAGGACATACAATCGCTCAACGAGCGGGCGCGGACAGGCGAGCTTGAGGTCACCGCGATCTCCGCGCACGCGTTCCCGTACGTTGCCGACAAATACTGGATCATGCGCACCGGCGCGAGCATGGGGGAAGGGTACGGGCCGGTCATCATTTCCCGGAAGTGGCGCACCCTCGACGACTTGCGCGGAAAGACCGTCGCGACCCCGGGGCCGTTGACGACCGCGACGCTGCTCTTCAAGATCTTCACCGACGGTATCACGAACGTCGACATGCCGTTCGACGCGATCATGGACGCCGTCGACTCCGGCGCCGTCGATGCGGGACTTCTCATCCACGAAGGGCAGATCACCTATCAATCCTTGGGCTACCACAAGGTCCTCGACTTCGGAGAGCTCTGGGAAAACGCCGCCGACGGGCTGCCGCTGCCGTTAGGGCTCGACGTCGTGCGGAAGGACCTCGGTGAGGAGGCGGCGCGCGTACTTTCGCGCGGCCTCAAGGAGAGCATCGCCTACGGATACGACCATCAGGACGAGGCGATCCCGTACGCGCTGCAATGGGGGAGAGGGATCGACCGGGCGCTCGGGGAGAAGTTCGTGAAGATGTACGTGAGTCAGCTGACGATCGACATGGGACCGGACGGGAAGAAGGCCTTAGAGCTCCTCTTCAAGGTGGGGCATGAACGCGGACTCATCCCGAAGGTCGGCCCGCTTGAACTCTTCTAGTTGATGGGGGCCGCTACGCGGCCTGCGGCTCCTCGCAGATCCTCAAGATCTCGTAGGTCGTCGAACGCTGCGCCGGGGTGAACCCGGCATCTCGGATGAGGTTGATCACCTCCTCGGTGTTCGACTTGTTCACGAAGTTCGCCGCTGCATGCACGTTCTCCTCGAACAGCGTCCCCCCGAAATCATCCGCCCCGAAATGCACCGCGATCTGACCCGTCTTCTTCCCTTCGGAGAACCACGACGCCTGGACGTGATCGAAGTTGTCGAGGTAGATCCTCGAGATCGCGATCATCTGGAGGTACCGCATCGGCGTGGCGTAGTGCGGGATGATCTTCTCGAGGGGCGTATTGCCCGGCTTGAAGCTCCAGGGGACGAACGCGGTGAACCCGTGGTGCTCGTCCTGGAGCGCGCGGATCGATTCGAGGTGCTCGACGATGTCGTCGTTCGTCTCGAGGTGTCCGTACATCATCGTCGCCGTGGAGGTGAACCCGATGGCGTGCGCCTCGCGCATGACGCTGAGCCAATCAGCGGAGGACCCCTTGAGGTGGCTGATCTTCTTTTTCACGCGGTCCGACAGGATCTCCGCGCCGCCGCCGGGAATGGTGCGCTGTCCCGCGTCCCACAAGCGCTGGAGGACCTTCGGGACGGTCAGACCGGAGACCGCGGCCATGCCGATGATCTCGGAGGTCGACCAGAAGTGCGGCGTGACCCCGGGGACCTCTTTGACCGTCCGCTCGACCATCTCGACGTAGTACTCGAAGGGAAGGGCCGGGTTGACGCCCCCCTGGAGGAGGATCGTCGTGACGCCCGATGCGGCGGACTCCTTGAACTTCCGGATCATCTCGTCGACCGTATGGGTGTAGGCGCCTTCTTCCCCCGAATGCCGGTAGAACGCACAGAAGATGCAGTCGATGTTGCAGATATTCGTGTAGTTGGGGTTCGTGTCGACGACGAACGTGATCCTCGGGTCGGGGTTCTTGCGGTAGCGCACGATGTTCGCGCACTCCCCCAGGTCAAGGAGCTCGCCGTGCGTCAGGAGGAAGAGCCCCTCCTCGCGCGTGAGGCGTTCGGCGTTGCGGACCTTGTCGGTGATCGTTGAGAGCTGCATACTCCCCCTAGTGTATCGAGACGTTTTCAAGTTCAAAGACGAGCTTCCGGAATTCCTTCATCGCGTCGCGTTCGCGCTCCCCGAGGCGGTAGTTGAACCCTTCGAGATAAGCCTCGACGTCGGCTTGGGTCAGTCCGATGCGCCGGCCGTGGAGGGCTCCGATCGCGCCGTACGATCCTTCCGCATCGGCGAGCGATCGTTCGATCGCGACGTTGAGCTCCATCTGCGTCTCCTTCGTGAGCGACTTCGATGCCGCCCAGACCGCGAACACGAACGGCATCTTCTTCCATTCGTACCATTCCTCCGCGAGGTCGTAGATGATCTCAAATCCCTCGAGTCCGAACTTATTGCGGCGCAGGGCCTCGTCGCCGATCAACAGCACGGCGTCGAACCCGCCGAGGTCGTTGATCCCGGCGTGGAGTCGCTCGAACGTCGCCTTCACCTGGTACTTCTTTTCCAGGAGCACCTGCAGGAGGCGCACGGAGGTCGCGGTGTCGTCGGTGATGCCGATCTTCTTCCCGTCGAGGTCCGCCCATCCGTGGTTCGAGAAGAGCATGACGCTCTTCACCTGGTCCCGGGTCGCGATGCACCATTCGAGGAGGTCGAGTCTCTCCTCGTGCCGGAAGTAGTCCATGAGCGAGAAGGGGCCCGCGATGATCTGGTCCTTCTCCTGGAGGAGTCCCATGCGCCGCGGCGCCACCGGGAGGATCCGGAACTGCCGTTTTTCGAACGCGTGGTAGAACGGCACGGAATTCAGGTAGGGGATCTTGCCGATGACGTTGTCCGCGGAGATCCGCAAGGGGTTGTAGTAGACGTCCCGCTCGACGGGGATCTTTCCGGCGTCGCGGATGATCTTGATGATCTGGTCCTTCGCGAGCTTCATCGGGCTGACGGCGCCGGCGTCGTGCGCGATGCGCTCCTCGCCGACCGTGCCGTCCATGTCGTCCGCCCCGAAGTGGAGCGCGACGGAGGCGACCTCCTCGGTGAGCATGACCCAGTACGCCTTGATGTGCGGGAAGTTGTCGAGCATGAGGCGCGAGACCGCGATCGTCTTCAGGTCGTCGATCGCGCTCGTGAACCGGTCGCGCGGCTTGATGCCGGTGTCGCCGGGCTGGAACGCCAAGGGGATGAACGTAAGGAACCCGCCCGTCTCGTCCTGGGCCTCGCGGAGCTTCATCATGTGAATGAGGCGCTCCTCGATCGTCTCGATGTGGCCGTAAAGCATCGTGCTGTTCGTCGGGATGCCCAATCGGTGGGCGGTCGTGTGAACCTCGAACCATGCCTTTGCGCCGATCTTCTGATTGAACAGAAGCTTGCGGACCCGCTCGGAGAAGACCTCCGCGCCGCCGCCCGGCATCGTCCTGAGGCCCGCCGCCTTGAGCTGCCGGAGGACCTCCTCGATGGAGAGCTTGAACTTCTTGTGGAAGAAATCGATCTCGACGGCGGTGAACGCCTTGACGTCGATCGCAGGGAAGCGCTCGTGGATGGAGCGCACGATGTCGAGGTAGCGCTCCCACGGCCAGTCGGCGGGCATGCCGCCCGTGATGTGGACCTCGTGGATGTCGGGGGTCAATTTGGAAAGAATGTCCTCGGTCGTCATCTCGTACGCGTCCGCGTCGCCCTTCTTGACGGCGAAGTCGCAGAACTTGCACGACAGGACGCAGATGTTCGTGTGCTCGATCTTCTGGTTGAGGACGTAGTAGACGGCGTCCCCGCTCTTCTGCTGCTGGACGAAGTGGGCCATCTTGCCGAGCCCGATGAGGTCGCCGGTCGCGTAGAGCGCGATGCCGTCCTCGAGTGAGAGGCGTTCTCCGCGCCGGACCTTGTCCCAGATCGGCGTGAGAAGCGTGTCGCGGAACTCTATCATGGTGATATCCTTCAAGCGCGCAGCGCGAAGCGCGGTCCGCGCGCGGTCATGTTCATTTCCAGATGGCGCCCCACTTCTCGTCGACGCGGCGAACGATCTCCTCCGGCATGACGAGCGGCTTGGGGTAGCCGGGTTTCCAGGTGGCGTCCACGCCCATGACGCCCCGGTACGAGGGGCTGATGCCGCGAAGGGTCGTTTCCGTGAAAACGACGTCGCGTTCGCAGTCGAAGCGCGTGAACACCCCCCAAATATAACTCTCTTTGTCGTGAATATCCACATCCTCCGACACGCAGGCGATCATCGTGAGGCCGGAGAGCTCCGGACGCGCGACGAGTTTCCGGACGATCTCCATCCCGGCAGTCGTGCCCATGCCGCCGGGTTCCTCTGCGAGCGTGCCGCCGAGCTTCACCAACAAGATCGCGTCGTCGACGATCGCCATGTCGAGGACGCGGCTGTCGATCGAACGGACGCCGCCGATATCCGTCGCGGCGCGCTCCAAGGGAGCGCCGCGAAGCGGTTTGCGCGTCGCGTCCAAGATCATCTTGCTCCCGAGGTTCATCCTGTAGCTCGTGAAGTCGAGCGTATCCAAGGGGACCTTCGGGATCATGATGAAGTCGCGGTGCGGATCGAAGTTCGCGCGGAGCTCCCGGACGACCGCGTGCCAGTCGCGGACGTCGACGCCGGAGGAGACGGTAACGATGCACTTCGTCAAGGAGAGCTGGTCGGTCCCCATGAGCCCAAGGGCGGCCTTCACCGCTTCTTTCTGGTAGCGCTGCTCGATCGCGACGACAAGAAGATTGTGGAACCCCGCCTCGTAGTAGGCCCAGAGGCTTGTGATCTCCTTGTGGACGAGTTTCGCGAGGGGTGCGAGGATCTGCTGCGTTGCGTCGCCGAGGAACTTGTCCTCCATCGGCGGCTTGCCGACGACGATCGCAGGGTAAATGGGGTTGCGGCGGTGCGTCATCGCCTTGACGTGGAAGACGGGAAACTCCGCGGCCGCCGAGTAGTGGCCGAAGTGGTCGCCGAAGGGCCCCTCCATCCGCCGCTCTCTGGCGGGAACGATCCCTTCGAGGACGAACTCCGCGTCGGCCGGCACGTCGATCGTGATGGTCTTCCCGCGGGCGAACGCCGTGCGGGAGTTCGCGAGGAACCCGGCGAACATCGCCTCGTCGATCCCTTCGGGGAGCGCGGCGATCGTCGCGAAGAGCAGCGCGGGACTCGTGCCGATCGCTACCGCGATCTCGAGGTCGCGGTTGAGCTTCTCGGCCTGAAAATAATGGAACCCGCCCCCTTTCTGGATCTGCCAGTGCATGCCGGTCGTGCGTTGATCGAAGACGTGCATGCGGTAGAGGCCGATGTTCCGCTTGCCGTCGCGCGGGTCGTACGTACAGACCTGGCCGTACGTGATGAATCGTCCGCCGTCGCCGGGCCAGCAGGTCTGGACCGGGAGCGCGTCGAGGTCGGGCGCGAGGACGTTCTGTTGGCTCGCTGCTGCGGAGACCGTCTGGGGCCGTGACTTGAGGAACCGGCCGAGGATCGGCCGATTGTCAAGCAAGGTGCGGAACGTGGGGGGCATGGCGCGTTCGAGGAACGCGATGAGCTCGCTGCCGATCTCGTCGGGGTCGCGGCCGAGGGCGAGGGAGATCCTCCGGGCGCTCGCGTACTGGTTCACGACGAGGGGAAAGCGCGACGATCCGGGGTGTTCGACGAGGAGGGCGGGCTTCCCCTCGCGCAGGGCGCGGGTGGAGACCTCGGTCAGTTCGAGTGCGGGGTCGATCGGGACGGCGGTGCGGTGGAGCTCGCCCGAGCGTTCGAGGACGTTGAGAAATTCGCGCAGGGCCAGAGGGTCACTCCAGCTCTTCCGCGCGCCAGCCGCGGGACGCGCGGATCCCGGCGACGCCCAAGAGTTTGTCGACGAACCCGCCGACGTATTCGTCGACCGTCTTCGGGACATAGTAGAGCGGCGGGCTCACCGGCATGATGATGACGCCGTCGCGCGAGAGCCTCGCGCACTGTTCGAGGTGGAGCGTGGAGAGCGGCGTCTCGCGGACGCAGAGGATGAGCTTGTAGCGCTCCTTCAAGGCGACCTGGGCCGTGCGGGTGATGAGGGTGTCGCCGATCCCGGAGGCGATCTTCCCGAGCGTCGAGGTGGAGCAGGGGAGGATGATGTACGCGTCGAACCGGTTCGAGCCGGAGGCGATGGGCGCCGCGAGGTCGCCGTTCGAGAACTGGCGCTTCACGTAGGGCTGCAGGTCCGCTTCCGTCATATTCATCTCGTCCTTCAGGAGGATCTTCCCCCACTTGCTCACGATGAGGAAGTTGTCGGCGGTCGACTTCTTGAGGAAGTCGACGGCGTAGATCGCGCCGGAGGATCCGGTGATGCCGAGGATGATCCTCACCTCAAGACCGCTCCCGTCACGATCATCGCGAAGACGACGAACCCGAGGCCGGCGTTGATCCGGAAGAACGAGAGCTCGATATTGGAGGCTTTGCGCTGCTCAAACCAGAGCATGGCGCCCGTGAGGAACAAGAACGGCGCCGCGTACCAGGTCCGGACGGTCGTGAAGAAGAGTCCGGTGAGGCATCCGAAGGCGACGACATGGAAGACCGAGGACCAGAAGAGGGCTTTTCCCCTCCCGAAGCGCGATACGAAGGAAAAGAGCCGCTCCTGGCGGTCGAAGTCCTCGTCGAGGGTCGCATAGATGATGTCGAATCCCGCGCCCCAGAAGATCGTGAAGAGGCACAAGAGGACCGCGGGGAGAAGGTTGTCGAACGAGGGCGACGCGGCGAAGTATCCCCCGAGAGGGGCCATCGACATCCCGAGCCCCACGCCGAAATGCGCGAACGCGGTGAAGCGCTTCATGTAGGGATAGATGACAAAGATGAGGAGCGGGATCGGGGAGAGCATGAGGCAGAAGGTCGAGATGAGGGCGGCCGACCCGAAGTAGACGGCGCAGCCCGCCGCAAGGACGCCGAGGCCCTGTCCGAGGGTCATCCGGCCGCTCGGGAGTTCCCGTACCGCCGTGCGGGGGTTCCGGACGTCGATGTGCCGGTCGATGATCCTATTGAGCGCGAAGGCGGCGGTCCGTGCGCCGACGGCCGTGGTCAGGACGAGAAGGACGAGCGCGAGTGACGGCGTCTCCCGGAGTCCGAGGATGAGGCCGCTGTAGATGAGCGGAAGGGTGAACAGCGTATGCTCGATCTTGACGAAGCTGAAGAATTTCTTCACAAAGAGACCATGGATTTTGCGGAAGTGACGGGAAAATATAGGCAAAAATTGAGTTCCAATCAAGGTGAGCGCCGGGGGCCGCGGACCAGGGGCAATGCGCGCATTCTGCGCGTGAAACGCATGCCCTCACGCGGTTCCATGGTTTGAATATGTCCCAACTTTTGGTTATACTTCATGCTCAAATACCCCGTTATCCAGCCGATTTTATCACATGAAAGGAAGTTGTCGAATGAAGGCGTTTTGTGGAATTCTCGCCACAGGAGTGGTGACTATGCTCTTGTTGCACGGATGCTCTCCGAAGGCAAGCGAATCGGTCGTCCTGGAAGTGGGCGCCCGGAAGGTCACGCTCGGCGAATATGAAAACTTCTTCGTCAAGAACAGTGGCGGCGACCCGGTCAAGCAGAGCTCCCTCGAAGAACGCAACCACTTTCTCGACCTCCTCACGAACTACAAGCTGAAGCTCGAAGACGCGCGCGACCGGAACCTCGTGAACGATTCCGATATCGTCGCCGAGATGAAGGAATACCGCCAGACCCTCGCCTCGACCTACATCGTCGACAAGGAGATCACCGAGCCGGGCGTCCGCCGGCTCTACAACCGGCGCCAAGAAGAGCTCCGCGCGCGGCATATCTTGTTCACCGTGAAGCCCGACGCCCCTCCGGCCGACACGCTCAAGGCCTACGAGAAGGCGATGGACATCATCCGCCGGGCCAAAGCGGGCGAACGGTTCGATTCGCTCGCCCTCAAGTTCTCCGAAGACCCGTCGGTGAAGAACAACCACGGCGACGTTTACTACTTTTCCAGCGGCCAGATGGTCGCATCGTTCGAGAATGCGGCGTACGGCATGAAGAAGGGGGAGGTGAGCTCCACCCCCGTCCGGTCCCCGTTCGGCTATCACGTCCTCATGATCGACGAGCGGCATCCGTCCCCCGGCACGATGAAGGTTCGGCACATCATGACGCTCTACCGGCCGCAGGGAGCCTCGGCGCCCGACACTGCCGGCGCCCTGGCGCGCATCAAGGCGCTCCAGGACAGCCTCCGGGCGGGCATGCCGTTCGCGCAGGTCGCGACGAAGTATTCGGAAGATCAGGGCACGGCCTCTCGCGGCGGAGATCTCGGCTGGTTCGAGCGCAAGCGCTTCGTGCAGCCGTTCGACGAAGCCGCCTTCTCCCTCAAGCCGGGAGAGCTCTCCGGCATCGTCCAGACGCCGTTCGGGTTCCACCTCATCCGCTGCGACAGCATCCGTCCGATGCCGTCGTACGATTCCGCCCACGCCGACCTGAAGAAGCAGTACCAGCAGACGCGCTTCAACGAGGAGTATCAAGGGTACATCGCCGGCCTGAAGAACGAGTTTCAGTACTCCTTCCACGATGACGCGTTCACAGCGCTCCTGGCGGTCCTTGACTCCACCCAGACGACGGAGGACAGCGCCTGGGACGCGGGCATCACGCCTTCAGTGAACGGCCTGACGATCATGACGATCGGCGCCAAAGCGGTCCGCGTCGACTCGGTCCTTGCCGTCCTCAGGACCCGCCCGGAGCTCCGCAACACGTCGCTTCGGCGCCCCGCGCTGAAGCAGCAGGTGGACCGGATAGCGGAGGGGATGCTCCTCGACCGCAAGTCGGTCGGCCTTGAAGAGCGCAGCCCCGAGTTCAAGACGCTCATGAACGACTATTACGACGGGATCCTCTTGTACAAGGCCGAGCAGCTCGAGGTCTGGAACAAGACCGTCGTCACCGACACAGCGCTCCAGAACTACTACGCCCAGAACCACGCGAAGTTCATGATGCCGGAAAAAGTGAACATCGGCGAGATCTACTTCGACACCGACACGCTCGCGCTCATGGTCTACGATTCCCTCTCCCACGGCGGCGACTTCAAGAAGTTCGCCGAGCGCTACGACGTGGACCCGGACCTCAAGGCGAAGTCGGGCGTCCGCGGCTTCCAGCCGGTATCGGAGAACGAGCTGACGCAGAAGGCCGCCACGATGAAGGTCGGCGACCTGTCCGAGCCTCTGGCGGTCGAGGGCGGCGCCTACGCCCTCATCAAGCTCTTCGCGAAGGAGCCCGCACGCGAGAAGACGTTCGAGGAAGCGGGCGCGGAAGTGTCCAACGCCTACCAGGAGTCCGAATCGAAGCGGCTGGAACAGGACTGGCTCTCCCGCATCCGCGAACGCCATCCCGTGAAGCAGAACCGTGAACTTCTTCCGAACGCGTTCTCCTCGTCCGGGTCCGCGCACTGACGCGCGGTCGCATGACCTGATGAAGCTGTACGCCGCCGCCGCGTTCCTTGTTCTCGCCTTCGGCTCCTGCCGTGAGCCCCAGGGGGCCGTCATCGCCCGGGTGGGCGACGCCGTCCTGACCAGGGAAGAGGCATTGCGGGCCGTCGATACCACGCGCGGCTCCGTCGACCGGCAGATCCGGGCGTACGTCGTCTCGTGGGTGAACACCGAACTCCTCCATCAGGAGGCGTTGAAGCGCGGCATCGAGAAGTCGGAGAAATTCGTGCAGCAGGTCGAGGATGTGAAACGACAACTCGCGGTACAGGCCCTCATCGAGGCGGAAGAGCTCGCAGACACGACGGCCGTCGGCGACGACACGCTCAAGGCCTACTTTGACGCCCACGCCCCGGAGTTCTTCCTCCGCGAGGACATGGTGCGGCTGAACATCATCGTACTTGCCGGCAGGGAAGAGGCGAGCTCCTTCGCCGCGGCCGTTTCCCAGGGGACCTCCTGGAAAAGCGCCGCAGGGAAGCTCTCGTCCGACACCGCGGTCGCGCCGTCCATCCGTTTCGCCGCGGCCGGCGAGCTTTACTCGCGCCGCACGCTCACGCCGCCCGATCTTTGGAAGGTCGCCTCCACTCTCAGCGCCGGCGAGGTCTCGTTTCCCGTGAAGATCTCCGACGGGTTCGCAGTGCTCCAGCTCATTTCCCGCCTCGGCGAAGGCCGCCCCGCGGAGTTCGATTTTGTCCGCGACGAGGTGTACCAGCGCGTCATGGTGGAGCGCCGCCGGACGCGGTACGACGCGCTCCTCGCTTCGCTGCGCAGTTCCGTGAAGATCCAGGTGATGCTCTCCCCGGCATCCGCATCCGATACCACACAACAGCTCCCTCATGAATAAGATCCAGGCCCGCCTTTTCGTCATCTGCTGCCTCGCGCTCTCCGGCGCGGGCGCGCTCGTCGCCCAGCAGGAAGTGCTCGACCGCGTCGTCGCGGTGGTGGGGAAGGAGTACATCCTTCTCTCCGACCTCAACGCCCAAGCGGAGTTCTTCGCCTTCAACAACAAGGTGGAGCTGACGACCCCGGGCCTCAAGGAACAGGTTCTCGACGCGATGGTGAACGAGAAACTTGTCCTGAGCGAGGCGCTTCTCGACACGAACCTCGTCGTCACCGACGAGGAGATCAGCCAGCAGCTTGACGCCCTCATCGCGCAGCGTGTCGCCCTGCCGCAGGTGGGCTCCGAGAAGAAGCTCGAGGAGATGTACGGCATGCCGATCAGCAAGATGAAGCGGGAGTTCCGCGACGACATGCGCAAGCAGCTCCTCGTGCAGAAGCTCCAGCAGTCCCGGTTCGGCTCCCTTGCCGTCTCCCGGCGGGAAGTGGAGGAATTCTTCGCGACGTTCAAGGACAGCCTCCCCTCGGTGCCGGAAGAGCTCGAGCTCTACCACATCGTCCGTCTGCCGAAGATCGGCTCGGCCTCGAAGCAGCTCGTCTATGTACGGGCCCAAAAGGTCCTCGACTCGATCAAAACCGGCGGCGACTTCGCGGAGTTCGCGAAGCGTTACTCGGAGGACAAAGGCACGGCCGCCGACGGCGGCGACCTCGGTTCGTGGCACCGCGGCCAGTTCGTGAAGGAGTTCGAGGAGATCGTCTTCACGCTGAAGGAGAAGCAGATCTCCGACATCGTCGAGACCTCGAGAGGCTACCACATCATCCAGCTCATGGAGCGCAAGGGCGACCTCGTCCACGCGCGGCACATCCTCTTCCGGGTCGGCGTCGACAGCGCGGGCATCCGCGAGACGATCGCGTTCCTCAAGGGCCTGAAGGACAGCGCGCTCGCCGGGAAGGACTTCTCCGAGCTGGCAAAGCGGCACTCCAACGACAAGGAGTCGGGCCCGTTGGGCGGCCTCATCGGCAAGTTCACCGTCGACCAGTTCGACGCGTCGGTCATGAGCGCCGTCGGGACGCTCAAGGCGGGCGAGATCTGCGATCCCGTCGAGGTCGCCCTCGGCTCCGGCACCGGATACCACATCATCCAGGTCCGGCAGCGCGTCCCGGGACACGCGATGAACCTCCAGGACGACTGGAAGCGGCTCGAACAGCTCTCGACAGGCTACAAGCGGAACGCGGAGTATCAGAAGTGGCTGAAGGAACTCCGCACGCAGATCTACTGGAACGTGCGACTTTAACGAAGCGAGGGACCGTGGCGACAGAAGACAACATGAACGAAGTGGAAGCAGTACGATCGCTCAAGGCGAACGTCGATGCGATGAAGAAGGAGATCGGCAAGGTCATCGTGGGACAGGAGGAGATCGTCGACCATCTCCTCATCTGCCTCCTCGCCCGCGGACACTGCCTCTTGGTGGGCGTCCCGGGCCTAGCGAAGACGCTGCTGATCAAGACGCTCGCCGAAGTGCTCGACCTGCAGTTCAGCCGAATCCAGTTCACCCCCGACCTCATGCCGAGCGACATCACCGGCACGGAGATCATCGAGGACGACCGGGCGACGGGAAGCAAGACGTTCAAGTTCATCAAAGGCCCCGTCTTCGCGAACATCCTTCTGGCCGACGAGATCAACCGCACGCCCCCCAAGACCCAGGCGGCGCTCCTCGAAGCGATGCAGGAGCACCGCGTGACGGCCGCAGGCCGGACGTACGTCCTCGAGGCGCCGTTCTTCACGCTCGCCACGCAGAACCCCATCGAACAGGAGGGGACGTACCCCCTCCCCGAAGCGCAGCTCGACCGGTTCATGTTCAACCTCTGGCTCGAGTACCCGAGCGAGAAGGAGGAGATCGAGATCGTCAAGTCGACGACGAGCATGTATTCCCCGAAGCCGTCCCACGTCCTCGGCAAGAAGGAGATCCTCCTCTATCAGGACCTCGTGCGAAAGGTTCCCGTGGCGGACAACGTCATCGCCTACGCCGTGAACCTCGTCACCCGGACGCGGCCCAAGTCTCCCGCGGCGCCGCAGTTCATCCGTGACTGGCTCAGCTGGGGCGCCGGGCCGCGCGCGTCGCAGTACCTCATCCTCGGCGCGAAGACCAGGGCGATCCTCGACGGGCGGTTCTCGCCCGACATCGAAGACGTCCGGAAGGTCGTCGGCCCCGTCCTCCGGCACCGCATCGTCCCGAACTTCAACGCGGAAGCGGACGGCGTCACCACCATGCAGATTGTCGAGAAGCTCCTTACAGCCAACTGAGCGTACGGAAGGAACCGTCATGAAGCGCACGATGTTGTTGCGGTCTGCGGTCATACTCGCCGTCCTCGGCGCCGCCAGTTCCGGCGCCGGCGCCCTAGAGCAAAAGTTCTGGATCGTCTTCACCGACAAAGGCCCGTCCGCCCCCCATGCGGGCGCGCTCCCGTCCGGTTCCGCCGCCTACGAGGCGGCACGCGCATTGCTCTCCCCCCGGGCCCTCGAGCGCAGAGCGAAGGTCCTTCCCCCCGGCGAACTCGTCACCGCCGACGATCTTCCCGTCAACCCGCCGTATGTCGCCCGCGTTGAACAGCTCGGCGGCCGCATCGTGCACAGGCTCCGCTGGATGAACGCCGTGAGTGCGTTCCTCTCTGACAACGCACTCGCCGCCGTGCGGCAGCTCCCGTTCGTCGCGCAGGCGTTCCCCGTCCTCCGGCTCCGAGTCCCCAAGGAGCCCGAGCCGGGACCGGCGCCGCCGAGTGCGGCGAAGGTCACCTCGTTCGACTACGGATCGTCCCTCGGCCAGGTCGGGATGATCAATGCGACGGGCCTCCACGACCTCGGCATCAACGGCAAAGGGATCCTCGTCGGCATGCTCGATACCGGCGTCAAGTGGCGCGTCCACGAGGCCTTGAAGACCCGCGACGTCCTCGCTGAATACGACTTCATCCAGGGGGACAGCGTCACCGAGAACCAGACCGGGGACTCCCCGGCGCAGCAGAACCACGGGACGCTCACGTTCTCCGTCATCGCGGGATATATGCCGGGAAAGCTCATCGGGCCCGCCTACGGCGCGCAGTACCTGTTCGCGAAGACGGAATATCTTCCGGCCGAGCTCGCGATCGAAGAGGACCATTGGGCCGCGGGGATCGAGTGGATGGAAGGGTACGGCGTCGACGTCGTGAGCAGCTCGCTCGGCTACAACGTCTTCGACGACGGCACGGGGTATTTCTGGGCGAACGGCGATTTCAATGGCAGGACCTCCGTCACGGCCCGCGCCGCGATCCAGGCCGCGCGCCTCGGCGTCGTCGTCTGCGACGCGATGGGGAATGAGAATAACGGCGACGGCGTCACCGGCACGATGCTCACGCCGGCCGACGCCGACACCATCATCTCGGTGGGCGCGGTCTCCTTCGGGCGCCGGCTCGCCGGGTTCAGTTCGACGGGACCGACGAACGACGGCCGCATCAAGCCCGACGTCGTCGCTCCCGGCGTCGGCGTCTTGTTCGCGACCGCCACCGGGACGTCGGGGTACGCGACGACGAACGGCACGTCGCTCGCCACGCCGCTCACGGCGGGCGCTGCGACGCTCGTTCTTTCTGCACGTCCCGAGCTCACCCCGTTCCAGGTCCGGGACATCCTCCGGGAGACGGCCGATACGATCGACGTGGAGCACTTTCCGGAGCGGCCGAACAACTTCACCGGATGGGGGCTCGTGAACGCCTTCAACGCGGCGGTCTCGTTCGGGCCGATCTTCAGCAACGAGCCGACGGTGACCGTTTCGGCGAGCCAGAGCGTCGTCGCAACGACTGTGGTCTCGAAGTTCGGCATCACGCCGGGCAGCGTCGTCGTCCGGTACACCGTCGGCACGCTCACTGACGTAACGACCATTCCGATGACGCTCACTATTCCGATGGACTTCCCGAACTCCGGCCGGTACAGCGCGACGCTTCCCTTGATGGCCGAAGGAACGCTCGTCAAGTTCACGATCGAAGCGTCCGATGACAGCGGCCGCACCTACGCAAGCCCCGCGCCGGTGAGGAACTCCACCTGGCAGCTCCACTACGGCCTCGAGGGGGCCGGAACCGAGCCCCCGCTCCCCGCCGCCACGAAGCTTCTCCAGAACTATCCGAACCCCTTCAACCCGGGGACGAAGATCGATTACCGGATCGCTGGTCCGGGGTACGTGACGTTGAAGGTCTACAACCTCCTGGGAGAGGAGGTCGCGACGCTCGTGAGCGGAGATCAGCCTGCGGGCTTCTACACGGCCGTGTGGAATGCGGCCGGGCTGCCGACCGGCGTCTATTTCTACCGGCTGACGAGCGGGTCGTCGCCGGTGCTCTCGCGGAAGATGGTCCTCCTCCGCTGATGCCCCTCATGATCCTTGGCGCGCTCTCGATATCGTTCGGCGGGAACATCTTCCTGTTCTTCCTCTGCGCCGCCGTTGCCCTGGCGGCCGCGTTCTTCTTCTATCGGTACACGCTTCCTCCGCTTCCGCAGCGGACGCGCCTGACGCTCTCAGGGCTGCGCGGGCTCTCCCTTGCGCTGCTACTTCTCTTGCTCTTCGAACCGGTGGCCCGCTTCACGACGACGACGCGCCAGGATCCCGTCATCGCCGTCCTCGTCGACAACACCCAAAGCATGACGATCCGCGACGCGGCCGGGGACCGCGCTGCCGCGGTGCGTTCGTTCCTCGCGGGCGCCGGCGCGCGTTCGGATGCCGCTATCCGCTACATCCCATTCGCCGGCCGGCTCCAATCGACGCTCCAGTCGGCGCCCGACAGCCTCACCTTCAACGGGGAGACGACGAACCTCTCTGCCGCCCTGGCTGCGCTGAAGGAACAGACCGCGCGGGAGAACATTCAGGCGGTCGTCCTCGTCACCGACGGCAATTACACGGAAGGGAAGAACCCGCTCTACGACGCCGAGGCGCTCCACCTCCCCGTCTCGACGGTCGGCGTTGGGGACACCGCCGAACAGAAGGACCTTCTCGTGGAACGGGTCGTCACGAACACGCTCGCATACGCGGAGACGCGCGTCCCCGTGGACGCCACGATCAAGAGTTCCGGCTACGGCGGAGAGAATGTCGAGGTCCGGCTCCTTGAAGGTTCGACGGTCCTCGACCGGAAGGTCGTCGCGCTGAAGAACGGCACGGTCGAATATCCAGTGGCGCTCGCGTTCGAGGCGCACGAAGAAGGGGTTCGGAAGTACACAGTGACTGTCTCCGGCCTCCAACAGGAGCTTACGGCAAAGAACAACAGCAGATCATTCTTCGTGAAAGTCCTCAGGAGCAAGCTTCGGGTCCTGCTCCTGGCCGGAGCGCCCTCGCCCGACGTCGCGGCGGTGCGGCAGGCGCTCGCCGAAGATCCGCAGCTCGGCGTCACGGCGCTCGTGCAGAAGAGATCGGGAGAGTTCTACGGCGGCGCGTTCTCCCGATCGCTCGTCGACAGTGCTGACTGCATCGTCCTGATCGGATACCCCTCTGCCGCCGCCGGAAGCGACGTCCTGGAGGCAGTGCGGAAGGCCGCCGCGGAATCCAAGAAGCCGCTGCTCTATATTCACGGGTCGTCGGTGGACGGCGGGAAGCTGCAGACGCTCGAGCCGTTCCTCCCGTTCGCCTGGAGTACCGCCTCGAACGTCGAGACGATGGTCTCCGCGTCGGTCGCCGAGCGCCAGAAGAACCATCAGCTCGTTCGGCTCGGCGGCACGATGCCGGCCGAGGCCTGGCAGCAGCTCCCCCCGGTCTTCAAGCCGCAGACCCCGTTCCACCTGAAGGCGGAGGCGGAGCTTCTCGCGTCGGTGAAGATCCAGAACATCGTCACGAACGAGCCGCTCGCTTCCGTGCGGAACGTCGGCCGCCAGAAGTCGTTCGCGCTCACGTGCTACGGCGTCTGGCGCTGGCGCCTCCTGACGCAGGGGGACCTTGATGCGGGGCGGTTCCTTCCGCTCCTCCTGACGAACGCCATCCGGTGGCTGACGACGAAGGAGGAGAGCAAGAACGTCCGCGTCACGCCCGTCAAGGAGGCCTCGACGACGGCGGAGCCGGTCGAGTTCACCGGCCAGGTGTACGACGAACAGCTCCGTCCGGTGGACGACGCGGAACTCATCGTGGACGTCAACAGGGAAGGCCAGGTGGCACGCGTTCCCCTGACGCCGATCGGCAACGGGCGGTACGAGGGGTCGGTCACGGGCCTTGCGGAAGGGGACTATACGTTTGCTGCGAAGGCGGCGGGCGGCGCCAAAGAATACGGGACCGACGCGGGGAAGTTCTCCGTCGGCCAGATGAACGTGGAGTTTCTTGAAACGAAGATGAACAAGGATCTCCTCGAGCAGATCGCCTACAGGACCGGCGGGACGTTCGCCTCTATAGCATCGGCGCGCGGGGGTCCGGCCGCGGCGGCCGCAGGGCCGGCCTTCACGGCGAAGGAGATCGTCAAAGCGAGCGAGCTCGAACTCTGGAACTGGCAGTACCTTGCCGGAGCGATCGTCCTCTTGTTCGCGATCGAGTGGTTCCTCCGCAAGAAAAGCGGCATGGTCTGACCGCTAGACGAGCGACGCCTCCGGGGCGATCTGGTAGTCGAACTCGTAGAAATGCTTCCCGTCGACGATGTTGATGACCATCGAGCCGGAAAGGCCGGCAAATTCTCCCGTCCCCGAGTCCGGAATGACCGTGATGAAGAGCTTTGGCGCCCCCCTTGGCATCGTTCCGGAATGCTGCAGCGTGAACGTCCCACTGCGGCCCGCAAGGAGCCCGGTGACGCGCTCCATGGCGACGTAGCCGGCGGAGCCGTTCACATCGGTCCGCACGCCGAGCATCTGGCCCACGCCTGTTCCCTCGAGATCCCCGTGGTACTTCTTCGCGATCGCAAGCCTGCCGATCGTCGTGTCCCCGACCCCTTCTTCCTGCGCCTGAGGCGTCATCGTGATCTCAAATGTGCCGCTTGCGTGTGTCGTCATATGCCTTCGTTCGTTGATTCCTCTATCGTGAGCGTTACTGCTTGTTCACGACACCGGCGAGATCGCCGATGACGTTGACGAGCTGCTGGTTCGCCCCAACGACGATCTTCGCGTTGTTCTGCAGAGCGAACTGGGTGGTCTCGAGCCGCTTCAGGAGCTGGGCGTTGCCGATGAAGTACTTCTCGGCCGCTTCATTGACGAGCTGTATCGCCTCGGCCTCTCCCTGCGCCTGAAGGATCCTCGCCTGACGAACCCCTTCGGCCTGTTTGATTGCCGCGCGCTTCACGCCGTCGGCCGTGGTCTCTGCCGCTGTCGCGAAATCGACCGCCGCGATCTTCTCGTTCTCCGCCTTCACGATCTTGTTCATCGTGTCCTGGACGTCCTTCGGCGGATCGATCTCCTTCAGTTCGGCGCGGACGATGTCGATGCCCCAGTGCGTCGTCTCCTTGATGAGGATCTCGTGGAGGTCGTTGTTGATCTTGCCCCGCTCGCTGTTCGCCGACTTGAGGGACATCGTTCCGATGATGTTCCTCAAGGTGCTGCGGGAGAGATTGACGATCTGGAAGTTGACGCTCTTCACGTTATAGATGGAGTTCTTCACGCTCTCCTCGTCCGCCTTCACCTTGAAGTAGATCTGGGCGTCGACGACCGCGTTGAGGTTGTCGTTCGTGATGATCTCCTGCGGGTCGGCGTTGACGAGCTGCTCCGTCACGTTGACGAGGTACATCTTGTCGATGACGGGGATGACCCAGTTGAACCCCTGGTTCGCGTAGCGGTGGTACTTGCCGAGCCGCTCGACGAGGCCCCGGTGGGTGGGCCGGACGATCCGGATGCCCACGAGGAAGGTGAAAATGGCGGCGACGGCCGCGATGAGTGTCCAGCTGATCGTAAGAGCTTCCATGGAGGAGGTTCCTTTCAAGTTCGTGAATGGGGCGCGCATCGGAGCATGTGCATCGTGCGCTGAAGGAGAAGGTAACCATATCCGGTGTGAAACTCAAAGCAGGATTTTTTGGTCGAAATCACTCCCGGTGCAGAGGAACCACAAGCTAACCCGTTGATGCGCTGACTGTTATCCAGGGTAGAGCGAGCCGATGGAGGGAGGTGTATAATGAACTACTCATTGCTACTAAAGTAGTAGTTGGCGCACGGGCGTCCGTCAGTCGACGGGAAGGGAGGTGGGTCCTCCCGTTCGAGGTGCCTCCCGCGCATCACGACTCGCACATCTGGGCTCCGGACGATCTCGAGGATCATCCTCAGGGCGACGCATCCGGACTCGGTCTCCAGTTGGCCACGACGAGGCTCGCGATGATGAGCAGGGTGCCGGTGAGGAGCTGCCATGTGAGCTCCTCGTGGAGGAAGATGACCCCCAGGGTCACGCCGCCCACGGGGAAGAGGAACGTCACCATGCTCGTCTTCGTCGGGCCGATCTCATGGATGAGCCAGTAGCAGACGATGAACGCGAACCCCGATCCGACGAGTCCAAGCCAGAGAAGCGCCACCCAGGTGACGGCGAGCTCCGGCATCTTCATCGGCCGCTCGAACGCGGCGGTTGCCAGCCACATGGCCACGCTCGCCGAGATGAGAGGGCCTGCGCTCCGGAAGACGGCCGGCGTATCCTCCGTCGTCTTGCGCAGGTAGACCCCGCTCCCTGCGTAAAACATCGAAGCGACGATGACGGCGAGCTGTCCCAGCATGGAGTTCTGCGAGACGCCGAGGTCTTTGCTCATGAGGACGACGACGCCGGCGAACCCAAGGAGGAGGCCGATGACCTTCGGGAGCGTGATCTTGTCGTCGTGGAGGAGATAGTGCGCGATGAGGATCGTGAACAGCGGCACCGTGGCGTCGAGGATGGAGGCCATGCTCGAGTCGATGTGTTTCTCTCCCCACGAGATGAGGAAGAACGGGGCGGCGACGTTCGTGATGCCCAAGAGAAGGAGCGGGAACCACTCCTTGAACCCCTTCGGCCACGGGACGCGTTGAATGAAGATGACCGCAAGGCTGAAGAGAAGCCCGAAGAGCGTCCGGAACCCCACGAGCGTGAACGGCCCGACGTCCTGCAGGGCGATCTTGATCCACATGAACGACGAGCTCCAGATCGCGCCAAGGAGGATGAATGCTGCCCAGTGTTTTGGCTTCATGCGAAGCGCCCGGTCATGATTTCCACTTTCCGTCCCGTTCGACGCTCTCCCGAACCCGAAACGCAGTGATCTTCCGGATGAGCGGGAGGGGGAGCGGCTTCTCCATCGGGAACTGGATCGACCCTTTGGCCGTGTTGAACTTCGATAATTCCTTCGAGAAGGACTTCACTGCCGAGGGCGTCGGATAGAAGCCGATGTGATGCTTATGCGCGGCGAAGATGACGAGGATCCGCTTGTACGAATAGGACGGCATCTGCCACTTGATGCTCTCGACGGCGCCCGGAGCGGCGGCGCGGACGGCCGCGCGCATTTGGCGCAGTTTCTGCCGCGCCTCCCTGGGGGCGGCATCGATGTATTCGGCGACGGTCGTCGGGCGGCTTGCTGCTGAGTTCACGGCGTAGTTTCCTCTGTTGACCTGTGGTTCTTACGAACGAATTTGGACGGCCTGATTGTGGTGCGCCGGGGAAAATGTAACCAATATCGGCATGAAACTCAACGCCGTCGGGAGCGTCAGTCCCCCGTCGGCGCTATGGAGCTCGTCTCCACCATGAGCATGACGGTCTTCCGGGGAGCCCGTGGGCGATGCAGGACCCCTTTCGAGATCGTCATCCCCTGGTTCGGGTTCAGCGTCACGATTCGGCCCCCCAGATCAATGAGAAGCTGCCCCTCCAGCACGAAAAAGAGCTCATCGTCGTTGTCATGCTTGTGCCAGTGATACTCGCCCTCGACGATGCCGAGCCGCACGACGCTGTCATTCACCCGCGTCAGGGTCTGATTGAACCACTTGTCGGAACAGCTCTTCACCATCTCAGGAACATCGATGAGCTGCAAGTGGTCGTACTTCACGTCGAGCTTCGTGACGTAGCTGAATTTCTGTTCCATGGTTCAAGATCCGCCTTCGTGGAGTTGATTCGTTGATCTTCCAGTGTGGCGTGCTTGCATCTCCATGGGCAACAAGCTCTCATAGATGGATCGATGCGTCGGGGCGTCGATGCCTGCCTCGCGGGCGAGCCGGACGACGGCCCCGTTCCAGGCGTCGAGCTCAGATGGCTTGCCCTCCACGATGTCCCGGTGCAGCGATGTCGTGCCGCTCTCGGGGAGCGAATCGATCAACGCCATCGAGGTTTCCACGACATCGCCGGGGAGCACGATCTTCTTTGCGCGGGCGATGGCCGCCACTTCCTCCATGCACCGCAGGAGCATCTCGCGGGACTCGGGGACCGTGCGTAGGACGCCGACCGGAGCGCGTCTCAGTGCGCCGACGCCGCCCATGGAGGTCACGAAGAGAAACTTCTTCCAGAGCGCGGCGCGGATGTCGGAGGGTACCTCGACGTTCACACCGGCCCGGTCGAACGCGAGCCGGAGCTGCTCGACCACACCGCTCGGTCGGTCATCCAACCTGCCAAACGCGATAAAATTGGAGCCTCCGATGTTGCGAATGCGCCCCGGGCCCTCGATCCAGCTCAGCGTCGCACACAATCCGCCGAGGACGTACCGCTCCCCCCGGCCTGAGCTGGCCCCTTCGTTCTGCGCCTTCGATCATGGAGAACGCCATCCGGTCCTTCATGCTTCCGGTGGGGTTTGCGCCTTCGTACTTGACGTAGATGTCGGCGCAGCCGGGTTCAGCCAGGCGTTCGAGCTTCAGCAGCGGTGTTCTTCCTATGGCGATCATCGTTGAACTGCCTCATCGTGGTGTGAATGCTCTCGTGTCGTTGACTACCAGCCTCCCGACCGCTGTCGGTCACCTGCTGCTCCCTCAGAATGGACGACGAGATCCCCGCGCTTGTTCATCGCGGCTCGTTCTAACATGATGTGCCGCCGTTCGCACACGTCGAATTGGTCTTCGCCGCCGGGACGAAGATCGGTCTCCGCAAGTTTCGCACCGCTTGCCAGCGCCGCCTCGCACCCCTGCCGGGGCAGCCCGATCAGCTCTCTATCTCTCGAAAATCCAACTCCTCCCGTGAAACTACACGCCGCGTTTGACGTACCACGTGTGGGTTCGCTTGATTCCTTGCTGGAATGGCCATCTCCGGATCGCAGAAGTAGGAGCCGGAAGTCTTGCTTTTCCGTCGATAAAACCCTATTTTCATCGATGCTCTTTCCGCCTCTGGCACGCCAACCATCGGGCTGCCCGGCGAGTCCAAGGGATAGGCTCTTTTAGAGCCGTCCTCCCGCACGACCGAATCTTCGAGTTCTCCTTCGTCTTCGTGTGCACAGTTCGTTCACCATACAGGGGTACGTCCAATGGCAACTCTCATTACGCTCCGGCGTCTGGCGCTCATCGCGCTCCTCGTCGGCATCGCGGCGCTCTTGCAGGCGCAGATCAAACCCGCGATCGGCATCCGGCAGAACACGCCGGCGGTCCACGCCTTCACGAACGCTCGGATTGTCGTCTCTCCCGGCGTCGTCATCGATAAGGGAACGCTCGTTATGCGCGACGGCGTCATCACGGCCGTCGGCAAGAACGCGGCGATCCCTGCGGACGCACGCGTCTGGGACATGACCGGCATGACGCTCTACCCGGGCCTCATCGACAGCTACTCCGATCTCGGGATGCCGAAGAAGCCAGAAGGCGGCCGTGGCGGGGATGGTCCTCCTGCGCAGCCCGCGGCGGAAGTGCGCGGCATGAAGCACTGGAACGGCAACGTCAACGCGGCGCAGCGCGCCGCCGACCTATTCGCTCCCGACGCGAAAGCGGCCGAGAAGCTCCGCGGCATGGGCTTCACCACGGCGCTCGTCGTCCCGCAGAAGGGGATCTTC
This sequence comes from Ignavibacteriota bacterium, assembly GCA_025358305.1. Classification (GTDB taxonomy): domain Bacteria; phylum Bacteroidota; class Ignavibacteria; order UBA10030; family SZUA-254; genus JANYJZ01. The sequence goes on along the minus strand of JANYJZ010000013.1, from coordinate 80,903 downwards.
CGCGGCTCGAGTGCGGTCGTCGACCTGGGAGACGGAACGGCGAACCAGCTCCTCGTCAAGAGCGACATTGCACAACACGTCACGTTCGAGACGGGCGGCGGCGACGACTATCCGAACTCTCTCATGGGGGCGATCGCATTGATACGCCAAACGGCCCTGGACGCACAGTGGCACCGCGACGCCATGAAAGTGGCGGCGTCCAACCCGAGCGAACCCCGACCCGAGTTCGTGGCAGACCTTGCGGCCTTGGAGGACGTACTCACGGCGAAGGAGCCGGTCGTCTTCGAATCGACCGACGAGCTGAGCCTCCTGCGTGCGGCGAAGATCGCGAAGGAATTCTCCTGGAAACTCTGGGTTCGCGGCAGCGGCTCGGAATACCGCCGCCTCGACGCGGTGAAGCAGGCCGGCGCGCCGATCATCCTGCCGATCAACTTCCCCGACGTACCGGCCGTCCAGCTTCCCGAGGACGCCCTGAACGTCAGCCTCAACGACCTGCGGTACTGGGACGAGGCGCCGGAGAACCCGGCCCGGCTCCAGAAGGCCGGCGTGCGGTTCGCCCTGACGACCGCGACGCTGAAAGACCCGGGCACGTTCAGTGCGAACCTGCGCAAAGCGATCGACCGCGGCCTCTCGGCCGACGCGGCCTTGGCGGCCCTGACGACGACCCCCGCGCAGCTCTTCGGCATCGCGCACAAGGTCGGGTCCCTCGAGACCGGCAAGATCGCGAACATCGTCGTCGCCGACGGCGACCTCTTCGCGGAGAAAACGAAGATCCGCGAGACCTGGGTCGACGGCAAACGCTATGAAGTGAAGCCGAAGGCGGAGATCGATCCGCGCGGCACATGGAAGGCGACGCTCACCCAGGCGTCGGTCGACACCCTCTCGATCGCGCTGAAAGGCGAGGTCGAGAGCCTCGCGGGCACCGTTTCTTCTCATGGTAAGGACTCGAAGGCGACGACGGCGTCGTTCAATGACTTGCGGCTCGGACTCGTCTTTAACGGCGATTCGATCGGCATGCCGGGCATCGTTCGGATGACCGGCACCTTGGCGGGCGGATCGCTCGTCGGCTCCGGCGAACTTTCCGACGGCAACGTGTTCAGCTTCTCGGCCGCCCGGACCGCGCCTTTCAAGGCGGAACCCGATACCTCGAAGCTGAAGCCGCCAGTGATGGCGTCGTTCACCCCCGTCTATCCTCCGGCGGAGTTCGGCCGGGCGAAGCTTCCCGACCAGCCCGCGAGCGTCTTCTTCCGCGACGCGACGGTCTGGACGAGCGGACCCCAAGGCATCATCGAGCACGGCGACGTGCTCGTCGAGCGCGGCAGGATCTCAAGGGTCGGCAAAGGCCTGAGCGTCCCTTCGGGCGCGCTCGTCATCGACGCGACCGGCAAGCACATTTCGTCGGGGCTCATCGACTGTCATTCGCACAGCGCAGCGGCCGGGAGCGTCAATGAGACCGGCGACGCGATCACGGCCGAAGTACGGATCGGCGACATCATCGACGCCGACGACATCGCCATCTACCGGGAACTTGCCGGCGGGCTCACCGTCGCGAACGTCCTTCACGGTTCGGCGAACGCCATCGGCGGCCAGAACCAGGTCATCAAACTGCGCTGGGGCGCGCTGCCCGAGGAGATGAAGTTCGAGGGGGCGATGCCCGGCATCAAGTTCGCTCTCGGGGAGAACCCGAAGCAAAGCAACTGGGGCGACCGGTACACCTCGCGCTATCCCCAGACCCGCGAAGGCGTCGAGGAGATCATCCGCGACGAGTTCCGTAGCGCGCTCGACTACGAGCGCGCGACGAAGGACTATCAGTCGGGCAAGACGAAGATCGCGCCCAGGCGCGACCTGCAGACCGAGGCGATCCTCGAGATCCTGCGCGGCAAGCGCCTCGTCCACTCGCATTCGTACCGCCAAGACGAGATCTTAATGTTAATGCGGCTCGCCGAGGAGTTTGGGTTCCGCGTCGCGACATTCCAGCACGTTCTCGAAGGGTACAAGGTCGCGGACGTCATGGCGAAGCACGGCGCCGGCGGTTCGACCTTCAGCGACTGGTGGGCCTACAAGTACGAGGTCATCGACGCGATCCCGTACAACGGCGCGCTCATGCACGACGCGGGCGTCGTCGTCTCGTTCAACTCGGACAGCGACGAGCTCGCCAGGCACCTGAACACGGAGGCCGCGAAGGCAGTGAAGTACGGCGGCATCTCTCCGGAAGAAGCGCTCAAGTTCGTGACGCTCAATCCGGCGAAGCAGCTCCGGATCGACAAGAAGGTCGGCTCGATCGAGACCGGCAAGGACGCAGACCTCGTCGTCTGGAGCGGCAGCCCGCTCTCGACGTACAGCGCCTGCGAACAGACCTGGATCGACGGCCGAAAGTACTTCGACCGGGCGGAGGACCGCCTTATGAACGCGGAGATCGCGCACGAGCGCGCCGTGCTCATTCAAAAGGCTCTCGGTGCGAAGAAGGGCGGCGACGACAAGACGCCCCCGACCTCGAAGAGCGACAAACCGCGCTCATGGAGCGAGGAAGACTATTCAGGAAAGGACGGAGAGTAAGATGAAACAGACTCCTATGATACTTGCAGCAGTTCTCCTCGCCGCCTTGGCGACGGCCGCGGAGATCCCGGCGAAGAAACAATCCGGCCCGATCGCGATCGTGGGCGGAACGATCCACACCGTGAGCGGCGCAACGATCGAGAACGGCACGATCCTCTTCGACAAGGGGAAGATCGTCGCCCTCGGCTCTCAGGTCGACATCCCCGCGGGCGCCACACGCATCGACGCCGCAGGGAAGCAGATCTACCCCGGCATGATCGACAGCCGCACGACCGTCGGCCTGACGGAGATCGGCGCGGTCCGCGCGACGAACGACATCACGGAGACCGGCACCGTCAACCCGAACATCCGTGCCGAGGTCGCCGTGAACCCGGAGAGCGAGATCATCCCGGTGACCCGCGCGAACGGCATCCCGGTGGTCATCACGTCGCCCGACGGCGGCGCGATTTCCGGCACGGCGGCCGCGATCGAACTCGACGGCTGGACGTGGGAAGAGATGACCTTGCGGGCCCCCATCGGGCTCGTCGTCAACTGGCCCAATATGACGATCAACCACGCGTGGTGGGAACGGCGCAGCGAAGAGGACCAGAAGAAGGCGCGCGACAAGCAGCTCAACGAGATCCGCGGCGCCTTCCGCGACGCCCGGGCCTACATGCAGGCGAAGAAGTCCGAATCCCAGTCCGGGATCCCGTACCACAAGACGGACCTTCGGTGGGAAGCGATCATTCCCGTCCTCGAAGGGAAGATCCCCGTCCTGGTGAGCGCGGACGAGGTGCAGCAGATCGAGACGGCGGTCGCCTGGGCGGATCAGGAGAACATCCATATCATCATCGTCGGGGGGTACGACTCGTGGCGGGCGGCGGACCTCCTGCGCGCGAAGAACATCCCCGTCATCGTGATGCCGGTCTACCGGACTCCGACGCGACGGTGGGAAGCCTACGACGATCCCGCGACGCTCCCGAAAAAGCTCTGGGACGCCGGCGTGCGGTTCTGCATCGCGGGCGAGGGGGGCGCCTCGAACGAGCGGAACCTCCCGTACCACGCGGCCACGGCCGCGGCGTACGGCCTGCCGAAGGGCGAAGCCCTGAAGGCGGTGACGCTCTACCCGGCGCAGATCCTCAACCTCGCCGACCGCCTCGGATCCCTCGAGCCCGGCAAGGACGCGACCTTGATCGTTACCAACGGCGATCCCCTCGAGACCTCCACGGCGGTCGAAATGGAGTTCATCGAAGGGAAGCAGATCTCCTTGACGAGCCGCCACACGCGGCTCGACGACAAGTACCTGGAAAAATACCGCCGCCTCGGCGGACACTGACATACGTTTCACGGCATCGCAAGCGGGAGGGGGCGTCCTGTCGGACGCCCCCTTTTCGCTCACAAGCCGTCTTCTCCCAATCATTCGGCATCCATGACGATCCCTGACGCTTCCGGCCCGCTGGGCCCCTTCGGTTCCACCGCTTCTCCCGACCGTCGCGCCTTTCCGATCCTGCGCACCCACACGATCAAGCACATCCCCGAAATGCGCGTCGACCCGGCGATCTTCGAGAAGCGCTACGCCGCGAGCTGTTCGATGATGCACTGCAACGCGAAGTGCTGCCACGGGGGCGTCTATGCCGACCCGGCCGAACGCGACCGGATCCTCGCCCACGCGGAGCTCATCCGGGGCCACATGGAGCCGCACCAGGAGCACGACACCGCCAAGTGGTTCGACACGGAGATCGTCGACGACATCGACTTTCCTTCCGGGAAAGCGGTCGGGACACAGACGAACGACCGCGGATGCATCTTCCTGAGGGACAACGGTTACTGCGTCCTCCAGGTTGCGGCGACCGCGGCGGGGATGGGGAAGTTCGCGCTGAAGCCCTTTTTCTGCGTCGCGTATCCCGTCGTTCTGACGCAGCACGAACTGACGCTCCACGACGACTATACGGAACGGCCGGAGTGCTGCAATTCGGTCAAGGGAGGGACGCTCAGTCTCGTCGACGTCTGTGGCGAGGAACTGGAGTACATGCTGGGGTCGAAAGGATGGAAGGAACTGCAGGAACTTGGACGATCGAAACCAGCGTGAATGTCGGCAGGCGGGTGGAGGTAGATCTCTTGGACGGCGGGGATCAGAGAGTTCGAGCAGGCGAAGCAGGGAGGAGGGGGAGTGCCGATACCCCTAATTGTACACGATCAAGAACGTGCGTATCACGCCGACGAACAGGTACAGTGTAATACCCACCCCGACCATCCACCAGAACGCGAGCGAAATCTTATCTTCAAACGTTGTGACCATGGTTACACAGGTCTCCTTCTCTCTAAAAATATAATCGAGTCAATGCTTAATAGCAAGACGATTTTGGCCTGAAGCGGGAAACGACGCAAAATGAAGGGGTTGCCGAGGAAGGTAATCAGGTAAAACGGACGGGAAGGTCCCGAGAAGATCTACGCTTCGGTCTTCGCGACGATGTTGCGGATGGCCTGGTGGATCTCGTGCATGTCGACTCGGCCCTTCCGCAAGTAGGGGATGCCGTGCATCTTGAGCTCGGTGATGTCCTTCGTGTCGAGGTCGCGGCCGGTGATGACGATGATGGGGATGTTCTTGTGCTTCGCGTTCGCTTTGAGGTCATGGATGAGGTCAAAACCGCTCAGGCGGTTCAGGGCCAGGTCCATGATGATGGCCGAAGGCTTTTCCTTGTCGACCCAGGAGAGGAAGTTCTCTTCCAAGGGGAAGACGGTGCCCTTGAAGCCTTCGTCTTCGACGACGTATTTCATGAGCTCGGAAAAACCCGGGCTATCTTCAACAATAAGGACGGTCTTCTTCTTCATGGATCACAAGTCTCGCGGAAGAGGGGACTCTCCGGACGTGGAGACTCCCGGTTATTGAGTGGAATTGCAGCCATAACATAGAGAGATTTGGATTAAAAGTCAAACCAACACGGGGAAAAGTCATTCGCGCCTCCGGCGCGCGCGAGAAGTTTTTTCGTTGACTTTGAGCGGAAATTTGCGTAACTTGAATTCGCATTTTTCCATGAAATTCATCAAATCGAGGTACAATCACCATGTTTGCAGTCGTAGATGTCGCAGGGCAGCAGCTGAAAGTTAGCCCTGCCGAGAGGGTCTTTGTCCCCCGTCTGGACGAAAAGGTCGGAACGAGCGTCAAATTCGAACACGTCTTACTCGTTTCCGACGACAAGAAGGTCTCCGTCGGCAATCCGTACGTGAAGAACGTCAGCGTCTCGGCCAAAGTCCTCGACCACGTGAAGGACGACACGGTGATCGTGTTCAAGAAGAAGCGCCGCAAGGGTTACCGATTGCGCCGCGGACATCGCCAGCAGTACACGGAAGTTGAAATTACGAATATCGGATAAGGAGCACTCGCAATGGCACATAAAAAAGGCGGCGGCAGTTCAAGGAACGGACGCGACAGCAATGCGCAGCGTCTCGGCGTGAAGCGCTTCGGCGGCGAGACCGTCAACGCGGGCGCGATCATCGTCCGTCAGCGCGGCACGAAATTCTCCCCCGGCACGAACGTCGGCCTGGGCAGCGACGACACGCTCTTCGCCCTCACCGGCGGCATCGTGAAGTTCCAGCGGTTCGGAAAAGCCAACAGCGTCGTCAGCATCATTCCTGCAGCATAGCAGGCTCCCGCATGACGTACCGTTCGATCATCTAAAGCCCGCGCAAGCGGGCTTTTGTTTGTCTGTACCTCACGCACGAAGCACTCACTCACGAAAATAAAGGGGAACCCCATGAAGATCACAGTAGTTGGAGCGGGCAACGTCGGCGCGACCGCGGCGCAGCGGATCGTCGACAAGTCCCTGGCGAACGAGGTCGTCCTCATCGACATCGTCGAGGGCCTGCCGCAGGGCAAAGGACTCGACATGTACGAATCGGCCCCGATCGAGAAGACCGACACACGCGTCATCGGGACGAACAGCTACGCCGACACGGCGAACTCCGACATCGTCGTCATCACCGCCGGCATCGCCCGGAAACCCGGCATGACCCGCGAGCAGCTCCAGGAGACGAACGCCGGCATCGTCAAGACCGTCACCGAGCAGGTCGTCGCGAAGTCCCCCCAGTCGATCCTCATCATCGTCTCGAACCCCCTGGACGTCATGACGTACGTCGCCTACAAGATCTCTGGCTTCGAGAAGCACCGCGTCGTCGGCATGGCGGGCATCCTCGACACCGCCCGGTACCGGACGTTCATCGCGATGGAACTCGGCGTCTCGGTCGAGGACATCCAGGCGCTCGTCTTGGGCGGCCACGGCGATTCGATGGTGCCGTTGGTGCGCTACACGACCATCGCCGGCGTGCCGCTCTCCGAGTTCGCCGACAAACCGACGATCGACAAGCTCGTTCAGCGGGCCCGCGACGGCGGCATCGAGATCGTGAATTATCTGAAAACGGGCAGCGCGTACTACGCCCCGTCGGCCGCCGCCGTCCAGATGGTCGAAGCGATCGTGAAGGACAAGAAGCGGATCCTCCCCTGCGCGGCCTACCTCCAGGGCGAGTACGGCATCAAGGATACCTTTGTCGGCGTGCCGGTGAAGCTCGGACGCAAGGGGATCGAGAAGATCATCGAGGTGTCCCTCACGCCTGAAGAGAAGGCGGCCCTGACAAAGTCTGCCGACGAAGTGAAGGCGAACATCGCGAAACTGAAGCTCTAAGGAGAAACGATCAGTCATGCAAAGGCCATCCCGGTCCGCCGGGATGGCCTTTTTTACGGATGGATCTCACGCTCATCGGCTTGTTGACAAGCCGCCGGGAATGGGATATATTGAATCGTCACCGATCGTTCATCACTCGATTATCAGGCACTCCAGACGATGTCCCCCGCATTTCTCTCCAAGTCCAAGTATCTCGCCGGACTTCAGTGCCACAAGCTCCTCTGGCATCACTACAACGCCAAGGACGAGATCCCTCCTCCGGACGTTGCCACCCAGGCCGTCTTCGACCAGGGCCACGTTATCGGCAAGCTCGCCCAGTCCCTCTTCCCCGGCGGCATCGAGATCGGCGGCGATCCCAAGGAGTTCCGCCAGGCGCTCCAAGCCACGCAGGACGAGCTTGCCAAGAGGCTGCCGCTCTTCGAACCGGCCTTTCAGTACAAGAACGCCTTCGCTCGGGCCGACATACTGAACCCGGTCGCCCAGGATCAGTGGGACATCATTGAAGTGAAGAGCTCCACGTCCGTCAAAGAGGTGAACCTCTTCGATCTGGCGCTTCAGCGCTACGTCTACGAAGGCGCCGGACTCCGGATCCGCAACTGCCTTCTGATGCACATCGACAGTGCATATGTGCGCAAAGGTGATGTGGATCCGCGAGGGCTGCTGAAGCAGGAGGATGTCACGAAGGACGTTCAGATGCTCTCCCCGAAGATCGAGCCGGACCTCGCCGTCATGTCCGAGGTAATCGCGTTGAAATCCTCGCCGAAGGTTGAGATCGGGCCGCAGTGCAACGCACCCTACGGATGCGCGCTCATCGACAAGTGCTGGGCGTTTCTGCCGGAGGACAGCCCGCTGACGCTCTACCGGCTGCGCAAAGACAAGGCCTTCGATCTCATTCATCGCGGGGTGACCTCGGTCAAAAAGCTCCCCCGTGACGTGGTCTTGAACGACAAGCAGTCGATCCAGGTGGGGAGCGCGCAGAACGGCGAGCCGTTCGTCGACAAGAAATACCTGCGCGAGTTCCTGAAGCAGCTGGTGTATCCCTTGTATTACCTTGACTTCGAGACGATCTCCCCGGGCGTTCCGCTCTTTGACGATTCCTCGCCGTTCGGGCACATTACGTTTCAGTTCTCGCTTCATATTCAAGAGGCGCCCGGTTCTGCCGTGCGTCAGGAGGGCTTCCTGGCCCAAGGAAGGCTCGACCCGAGAAGAGAGTTCCTCGACCGGCTCAAAGCCCTCCTGGGGGAGAAAGGATCGATCGTCATCTACAACGAGTCCTTCGAACTGAGCCGTCTCGATGAATTGACCGCGCTCTTCCCGGCGTCGCGCGGCTGGTACAACCAGGTCAAAAGGCGGACGCTGGATCTCCTCAGGCCGTTTCGGGATTTCGCGTATTACCACCCCGCACAGCACGGGAGCGCATCGATCAAGGCGGTGCTGCCGGTGCTGACGCATATGAGTTACGAGGGGCTGGAGATCGGTGACGGCGCGACGGCGAGCGGAGAATATCTGCGCGTCACATTCGGGGATGCCGAAGAGGGAGACCGGTCAAAGGTGAGAAAGGCGCTCGAAGAGTACTGCGCACAGGACACGCTTGCGATGGTGAAGATCGTTGAGAAGCTGGGGAGACTGAGCCGGTAGGAACGGGAGGAGGGAACGCGAGTGATGTTAGATCGATGGGGGCCCCGAGGAAAGGCCCCATTGGTATTGCGCTACGCTTCCAGCGCGATCTGCATCGTGACGCTGCAGCCGGTCTCGTTCTGGTTATAGGAGACCTTGTCCATGAGGGAGCGCATGAGGAAGACCCCGCGGCCGTTCTCCCGGAGGAGGTTCTCTTCGGCGAGCGGATCGGGGAGGGAGTCGGGGTCGACGCCCGGACCCTCGTCGTGGACGTGGACCCAGAGGATGCCCTCGATCACTTCGCAGCGCAGGAGCACCTTCTTCTTGGGGTCGCGCTTGTTCCCGTGGATCATCCCGTTGTTCACCGCCTCAGTGACCGCAACGAGGAGCTTGTTGTACTTCCCCTCTTCAAGATGAAGGTTCTCGTTGAGCTTCTCGAGGAACTTCTCCACCTTGATGATCTCCTTCGGGTTGCTGGCCAGCTCGAGTTCGAACAGTGTCTTCTTCTGGGGCACAAAAATCCTTTGATTAAATGCGAACAAAGAGCGAGATGGTCATATTTGCTGAGCGACTTGCGGGTTGGTCGCTCATTGTCTGATGTTCGAACCAGCCGCTGAGCGAGAACTCCGTTCTCCGGCCGGCCGTCCACCGGACGAGACAGGTGGGCCCGACGCTCTTGAAAAACCGTTCCAAAACGCGCTCCGAACCAATATACCCAAATCGATACTGACTAAAATAACGAATACCTACGGAAAAAAGCAAGCCTTCATGCAAAATGTATGAAACGCTCCCCTGGTAGGTCTTGTCCTCGAACGCATTGACGGGGCGCTCCGTGAAGTCGTTCCACCGGAAATCCCCCCGCTCGTAGAACCTGAGATAATTGTACCATTCCGCTGAAAACCGCCGGGAAAGGCGGTACTGCGTCGAATCGACCCAGGCGAACTGCCGGAACGCGAAGCTCCGGGTGTCCGAAGAGAGGTATTCGAAGTCGTACACCGTGTAGTTCGCGAGGACCTCGAACCGGTTGATCGTCGAGAGGTCGTCCGATGGGTTGTACTGCGCCCGGGGGGAGAGCCGGAAGATACGGTTCCAGGTGTTGTCGGCGCTTCGGGAGGACCCGATGTAGACGATGTGCGTCAAATTCGCATCGGCCGAGAGGCTCACATGGAGATACCGGTTGAACCGGTGCACAGCCGTAAAATTCAGGATATACCAGAGCTCGTCCCGGTCGTCGAGGTTCGTTTCGCTCGGCGTGTCGTACCGGAGGATCGACCCCGAGGCCGTGAACGCGAGGGTGTCCGAACGAGAGAGGATGGCGCCGAGGGACGACGAGAGGGAGGTGCGCCGGGAGTGGTTGTTCTTCTCCGCCTCCACGCCGGTCAGGACGTCGATGTTCTTGAACTGATCGTAGACCGGGTTGTCCAGAGCCCGGTGGCGCTCGTCGCGCTCCTGGTAGAGGAACCGCGCGGATCCCGTAAACCACCCCCACCGCGCCACGCTCGCCTCGACGCTCCCCTCGATCCGGAGCTCGTCGATGTCGGTCGGGAGGCGGTTGTCCGCGCTCGTCCGGTAGCGGGTCTCCCGGCCGATGTGCCTGGTGAGCATGTTCCCCTGGAGCGTCAGGAGCGCCCCGTCGGCCACCGAGTACGCCAGCGAATCCCCCGCGCTGAAGTCGTTCTCGGTGCGAGATTCGATGTTCTGCGAGACGCCGTAGGCTCGACGCACGGCGCTGTCGGGGGTGAAGTAGAAGTCCCGGCGGTTGCGCGTAAAAAGGAACTGCATCGCGTTGCGCGTCTCCTGGAAGAAGTTCTTCCGGACGGCGACCAGAACGCTGTCCGATTCGAGCGTCCGGGGGTCGAGCCGGTCGAGCTGGAGCCGGCCGCGCACGAGCGCGTCGTAGCCGTAGTACTCGAGGTCGTCCGCCGACGCCCGCAACACATACGACGCGCCGCGGTCATGCTGGTCGATCTGGTTGTCGGACCGTATGCCGACGAGCGGCTCGATCGTGATCTTGTCGAGGGGGAGGTACTCCACGCCGCCGTAGAGTGCGTGGGACGACGCGTTGCTGATGCCGATCCCCCGGTCGTCCGAGAGAAGGAACGACGAGACCTCGGAGGTGGCTCGGAGGCGCTCCGCGAGGCGGTACTTCATGTCGAGGTTGAAATGCTGCTCGTCGGTGATGAGCGCGCGGTCGAGCCGGATGAGCGTCGAGGTGAAGCGTTCGCTGAGGTTGTACGAGAGCGGACCGGCGTCGGCCCGGTAGAGGAGCCTCGCGTTCCACCGATAGGTCGTCAGGAGCTTGTCAAATAGAAGCGCGGCGAACCTCCCGGAGGAGTCCGCCCGGGCCGAGGCCGTGCTGTCGGCGTAGATCTGAGCGGCCGCGGGGCACGCGAGCGCGGCGGCGAGGACCGCAACGGCGAAGGCTCTCACCATAGCCCGGACGATCGGCCCGCGTCGACGTTGATGGATGTGCCGTTGATGAACTCTGCGGCGTTTGAAGCGAGGAACGCGACGACGCCGGCGATGTCCTCCCCCGTCGCAAGGCGTCCATGGCCGGTCGCTCCTTCGGCGGCGCGCCGGATGTCCGCAGGGGTCTTCCCAAGCGCGGCGGCCGTGGCGGCAAAGGTCTCCACGGTCAAGGGCGTGTCGGTCGTTCCCGGGTGGACGGCGTTCACGGCGATGCGGTCGGGTTCGAGCTCCCGGGAGAGCGACTTCGTGAAATTGATGAGCGCCGCGTTCGTGACGCCGGGGACCATGAAGAGCGGGCTCGGGTCTTTCCCCGCCATGCCGATGATGTGAATGATCCGCCCCCCGCCGCCCGCTTTCATGTGGGGGACGACCTCTCTCGCCATGCGGATGTACCCGAGGAGCTTCACGTTGATGTGGTACTCCCACGCGTCGTCGCCGGTGGAGAGGATGCCGCCGACGTGGGCGCCGCCGGCGTTATTGACAAGAATGTCGATGCGCGCGAACTTCTTCACGGCGCTCGCGACGAATCGGCGGATGTCGTTCAACCGGGTCATATTCGCCTTCACGGCGAGGACGTCGGCGTGGTGGTGGGCCCGGAGCTCGTCCGCGGCGTGCGCGAGCTCCTCCTCCGTCCGGGCGCAGATCGCGAGCCGGACCCCTTCGCGCGCGAACCGTTCTGCGACGGCCCTGCCGATGCCGCGGCTCGCCCCGGTGATAAGGGCGACCTTCCCCTGGAGATCGTGAGGGGCAGCCATGCGCGCTCAGACCGTCACGATCGTGCCGCGTTCCGGGATGTCCACCGACGTGCGTCCTTGGTCCTTGAGCCCTTTCTGGAAATCGAGCTGGCGGTCGTATTCGCCGTGGACGAGGAACACGCGCTGGAGCTGCTGCTTGTCGCACTGGCCGGCGTACCGCAAGAGATCGTTCCCGTCGGCGTGGGCGCTGAAGGAGTCGTGGACGACGACCTCGGCCTTGAGCTGATAGACCGATCCGAGGATGTTCACTTCCGGCTCCTTGTTGACGAGCTTCCGTCCGAGGGTGTGCTCCGCCTGGAACCCGACGATGAGGATCGTATTTCGGTCGTCCTGGATGTTGTTCGCGAGGTGGTGGAGGATCCTCCCCGCTTCGCACATGCCGGAGGCCGAGATGATGACGCAGGGGCCTTTCTTGTCGTTGAGCTTCTTCGACTCGGCGACGTCGCGGATGTACTGGAGCTGGTTGAACCCGAACGGGTCGTGGTTCTTCAGGACGTGGCTGAGGGTCTCCTCGTCGAAGCACTCCTGGTGGAGCCGGAAGATCTCGGTCGCGTTCACCGCCAGCGGGCTGTCGACGAAGATCGGGATCCGGGGAAGCTTCCCCTCGTCGAAGAGCTTGTGGAGCGCGAAGACGATGTCCTGGGTCCTGCCGATGGAGAAGGCGGGGATGATGACCTTGCCCCCGCGGTCGATCGTCTTCTGGATGTCCGCCCGGAGGAGGTCCTCCTTCTGGCCGGTCTCCGTGTGGACCTTGCCGCCGTACGTGCTCTCCGAGATGAGCGTTTCGACCTGGCCCAGGAAGACCGGATCCCGGACGATCGGGAGGTTCGCCGGGCCGATGTCGCCGGTGAACCCGAGCGTCTTCGTCGCGCCGTTCTCCTGGACGGACACCTTCACCGACGCCGACCCGAGGATGTGCCCCGCGTCGGAGTAGCGTCCGGTGACGTTCGGCAGGACCGCGAAGTCCTTGTCGTAGGGGACGGTCCGGAAGAGCTTCATCGCTGCGGCCACGTCCTGGGAGGTGTAGATCGGCTCGATCGGCGGTTCGCCCCGCTTCGCGAGCCGTTTATTCAGGAACTCCGCGTCTTTTTCCTGAATGAACCCGCTGTCGGCGAGCATGATGCTGCAGAGGTCGCGCGTCGCGGGCGTGGAGTAGATCGGCCCGACGAACCCCTTCTTCACGAGCTGGGGGATGTTCCCGCTGTGGTCGATATGGGCGTGGGAGAGGACGAGGACGTCGATCGACTTGGGGTCGAAGGGGAACGACTTGTTCCGTTCGTTCGCCTCCTGGCGCCGGCCCTGGAAGAGGCCGCAGTCGAGAAGGACCGTCGATCCGTTGACGTGGAGGAGGTGCATCGAGCCGGTGACGGTGCGCGCCGCGCCCTGGAATTCTATCTTCATGGTGATGCCTTTTTTTTGTTTACTGCGTGAGGATCATGCCGGAGGTCGGCGGTACGGAGATCTTCCCCGAGAGGCTCGAGCCGAGGCCTTTGGCGGAGACTCCTCGGGCGTCGGCGAGGACCTTCCATTTGCCCTTCGGGAGCGTGATGGTCCCGGGCGTTCCGGGGTTGCCGTTGAGAAGAACCAGCATCGGTTTCTTCTGCGCGCCGGTGCCTTTCGCAATCGCGTACGCGATGAAGAAATCGTCCTCGGTGTCGAGGAACTTCACCGATTTCTTCGGCGAGGAGCACAAGCCGGGATAGGCTTTCCGAAGCGCGATAAGGCCCTGGTAGTAGTCGTAGAGCGGCCGGTTGAGGTCGCGGTGATGGTAATTCAGATAATTCGTCTCATTGTCCTTGTTGTAGCTGTTGTGGTCGATCGTGCCCGCCTGGGGGTCCGGGACGCCAGTGGCGACGATGACCTTGCTCCGGGCGAACTCTTGGCCTTCGTGGATCATGACGGGGCCCTGGCTCGCGAAGAGGTAGAGCGCGGCGAGCTTGTTCAGGGCGAGCTGCTTGGGGGAGAGCGCCGCGTTCTTGGTCCGGTCGGCGATGACGTCACTTTGGCGCACCTCGCCCGAGCCCATCCGGATGAAGTCGCCGAGCGTGTTGTCGTCGTGGGACTCGAGGTAGTTGATGCTGTGCTCCTTCTTCACGTACATCCCGCCGTCCTCCCGGAGCGTGCCGGTGAGGAAGCTCCGGAACGTCGCCTTGGAGTTCTTGTCCTGGAACTTCCCGAAGATGAACCCGAGCCCGTCGTTCGGGTTCTGGCCCTTCACGCCGTTCCGGATCTTGTCGTTCCAGGAGGCCCAGCCGATGTCGCTGAACCCGTGCGGGTCGTATCCGCCGCCGCCCCACGCCTCGGCGACGATGATGACGTTCGGATTGATCTTTCTGGCCTCGGCGAGGATCTGCCGGCAGGTCTCCTTGTCGATCAACGTCGCGAGATCGAACCGGAACCCGTCGATGTGGTATTCCTTCATCCAGTACTTCACGCTTTCAATGATCAGCCGCCGCGCCATCGGGCTCTCGGTGCGGAAGTCGTTCCCGCAGCCGGAGGTCTTCAGGAACCGCCCGGCCGAGTCGAGACGGAAGTAGTATTCCTTGTCGATGTACTTGAACGGGTTGTAGTCGTACTGGGAGACGTGGTTGTAGACGACGTCCATGAGGACGGCGATCTTCTCCTTGTGAAGCCCCTTGACGAGGTCCTTGAACTCCCTGACCGCGCGCCCCGCGGCGCCGGAGTAGTCCCCCCGTTTGATCGACCCGTCGGTCGCGTAGTACGACTCCGGGGCGAAGAAATAGCTCGTCATGTAGCCCCAATGGTTCCGCTCGTAGGGGTTCCAGGTGTTGAATTCGCCGTTGTCGTCCACGACGCTCGAATCCCGGTACGGGGTCTCGATGACGCCGAACTTCTGCAAGGGCTGGAACTCCACCGCGTTGACCCCGAGGTCCTTCAGGTAGGACAGCCCGCCGGTCTTCCCCTGTTCGAGCATCCCGAGGTAGGTCCCCTTCGCCCGGACGCCCGAGGAGGCGTCCATCGTGAGGTCGCGCATGTGCGCTTCGTAGATGACAAGGCTCGAGTGGTCCTCGGGCGTGTGGAACGTGTCGGTCCCCCAGTCGTAGCGCGTGTCGAATATGAGCGTCTTCGCCTCATGGCGGTAGGTGTTCCGGGTCGCGACGGCGCGGGAGTAGGGATCGGCGATGACGACCGTCGAATCGAACATCTCGGTCGAACTGGGCGCGCCGCCCACCTGGTAGCCGTAATACTTGCCGTAGAGCATGCCGAGGGAGAGGTATTCCCAGACGCCCCGGTTGTCGCGGACCATCGGAATGCGCTGGCCCTTCGCATCGTCGTAATGGTCGTAGAGGAGGAGCGTGACGTGCGAGGCGTTGGGCGCGTAGAGCCGGAACGTCGTGCCGGATTTCTTCACGATGCAGCCAAGTTCTTTCTTCGAGACGGGCTGGCCCTGAGCAGCGCCGCCGGCCGTTGCTACGATTGCCATGAACAGGAGGAGGAATGTGGCCATGATTTCGGGTGGTTTCGATGTGGAATGGGGTGTTGGAGGCACATGATGGGAAAAATTACAGAGAATCAGAGAGAGATGCAAACAGCGCGTCCGCGGCTCGCCGCTCTCTTAGAAGAGCGTCGAGACAGCGACGCTCACAGTGAAGCGCTGCGGGTCGCGGAAGCGCCACGTGAGATCGGTCCGAAGGATGTCGAAGATCCTCGCGAACCCGATCCCGGCCTCCGCGTACCAGCCGTCGGTGGTCGAGACCGGCCCCGACCACGCCTGCGCGGCCGACGCTTCGACGATGAACTCGATGCTGTTGCGGTAGAGGAACGGAAGGTCGAGCGCAAGGAACGGCAGGCTCCGGAAGTTATGCTCGACCGTCACCAGGACGAACGCGTCGCCGCCGAACTCCCTCACCCGGGAGCCTCGGAGGACGCCGAACGGGGCGTACCCGCTCGACCGGGAATCGATGCTGAACATGCGCTGCGGCGGCAGCGTTCCCCGGGAGGCCCCGGCCGAGATCTGGGCGTGGAACATCGGGGGGAACAATAATCCGCTCGCAAACGTCTGCGCGCTCAGCTCCAACACACCGTGATAGCGCGTATAGTCGAACTCGCTCGAGGCGAGGGAAGGGGAGGAATGCTCGACCGAGAGCTCGAGGGCGTTGCGCGAGGTGAGCCCGAACGGCTCCTCTTCGGGGCCGAAGCGCATCTCCAGCCGGACGAGGCGCAATGCGCGCTCCGTGATCGGCGGCAGGTAGCGGTACGGGTCGCTGTTACTGAATAGACTGTAGTCGGTCGTGGCGAACGCCGAGTAGTCCTGCTCGCTCAGGAACGACGCGGTCGCAGTGACGCGCCGGGACGGGCGCGCGGTGACGTACGCCCGGTATCCGTGCGCGTAGAAGTAGTCGCGGTAATCGTTCTTGTCGATGAGCGCCGTAAGGGAATTGATGAGCGCCCCGTAGTAGCCGCCGTCCGGGAGGTGATCGAGGCTGCGGTAGACCTCGGCGCCGATCCCGAGAGCCTTTGTTCCGCTCGCGTAGACGGTCGCGCCGACGCGGAACTTCGCGAGGTTGTCCGAGAACCCGACCCCGAACTCGCCGTACAGGGCAGTGTGCGGCAGGAGCGACTCACTCCGGCCGTGCGCCCCGAGAAAGAACCCCTCCGCCCGGTTGAAATGCATCGACGCGAAGTCGAAGAGCGCTCCCGCGCCCTCCCCGCCCAAGGCCGCAAGGGGGCCCTTCGGTTCGAACTGCTTGTCGAGCGTCTTCGTGCTGTCGAGGGAGCCGTAGGCGGCGTGCTCCTCCGGGGTCAGGGGAAGGACCTCATGGCTCTTCCAGAACGCGTCGTCGTACGCGACGGCCGTCGAATCAAGCGTCACCGGCCTCCGAGCGACGATGCTGTCGGGGATCGGCACGTTGAGCGCGTAGTCGTAGATCGACGAGGTCTGCTCGATGCCGACGCGCGGGAGGTTGAACCCGACGATGCTGACGGTGAACCCCCCGTCGATGCGGATGTCCGCCGGCATCCAGAAGAGCGTATCGTGGAGGGCGAACTGCTGCCGGTACCGCAGGTCGATGTTCCGCAGGAACGGGATCGTGAGCGTCTCGTTCGGCTTCAGGTCCACCCCCATGACGGCGAACGTCCCGCCGGCGATCATGATCGTGCCGGAGAAGAGCGGCGTGAGCTTCGACTTCGGCGTCATCGCGATCGTGTAGACCTCCACGCCGTTCATGGTGCTCGTCCTGAGGAGCTTGTAGTCGTAGTGCTCGAGGGCGTCGGGGGCCGTCGGCCCGACGAACGTGTACGACGAAGCCTTTTGGTTGATGTTGATCGAGAACAGCGTGATCCGGTCCTCGTTGAAGTTCACCATTCTGCGAACTGCGGCCGCGTTCTCGTTCGCCGGGAGGTTCTCCGTGTGCCGCTTCTGCCTCACCACCTCGCGCAGGGTGTCGCCCGAGCGCATGTAGCCCGTCGTGTAGGCCTCGCTGATGCTCGCGATGGCGCTGTCCTTCCGCAAGACCTGGCGCGTGAACGCCTCGAAGCGGTAGGAACGCAGCAGGTCCATCCAGGAGCGCTTGTGGGCGATCGCTTGGCGGATGATCTCCAGGGCGGGATCCTCGGCCAGGACGAGCATCTCGGGGAGGCGCACGGGGGAGGGCTGGAGCCGAACCTGGTGCACGCTGTCGGACGTGAGCGCGACCCGAAGCGTCTCCGCCTGGTACGAAAGATAGCTGAAGACGAGCGTCTGCTCCGTCTGGTCGAGCTTCAGGAGATATTCGCCGCGCGCGTTCGTGATCGTACCCCGGTCCGTGCCGAGGATCCGCACAGTCGCCGCCGGGAGCGGCTCGCCGCTCGCCGCGTCCGCGACGCTTCCCTGCAAGGAGTGGAGTTCCTGGCCCCGCGCCGAGCCGGAGGCGAGGAGGAACAGGAGGATCATTCCGACCGAAGCGGCGCGCATAGGGAGGGTCAGTGCCGAAGCGTCCGGAGCCTGTCGCTCGCCTGCTTCTTCCGTTCGCGCTCAGGAGCGGTCGTGTCGTCCTTGGCGAGGGCGAGGTACTTGCGGTATTGCCGGAGGGCGGTCGACGGATTGGCGAGCTGGTCGTAGGCGAGCGCGACGTAGAACTGCGCTTCTGTATTCAAGGGCTGGAGGTCGAGAGCCTGCTGGTACGACGCGAGGGCCTTGCGGTACTGCTTGCCGAGGTAGTAGAGCGTGCCGAGCCGGACGTAGATCACCGCGATGTTCTCCGGCTTGCAGGCCGCAACGGCTCGGTCGTAGGCGGCGATGGCGCTGTCATTCTGGTTCGTGCGCATGAACGCGTAGGCGAGGTTCACCCCGTAGAGGGAGTTGTCGCCGTCGATCTCCACCGCCTTGCGGTAGGCGGCGAGCGCGGAGTCGTACTTCTCCTGGGCGAAGTAGAAGTAGCCGGTCTGGGCGATGTACGTGTCGTTCGAGGTGTCGCGCCGCGCCGCGAGCGCGCAGTAGGCGACAGCCGAATCGATCTTTCCGAGCTTCCCGAAACAGAGGCCTATCTTATACAAGAGATCGTTCTCCCGGGGACGCAGGGCGGCTCCCGCCCGGTAGAGCCGGATGGCCTCCTCGTACTCGCCCCCGCTGTAGTAGATCGACGCGAGGAGGACGACCGCGGGGGCGTAGCGCGGGTTGAGGGAGATGCACGACGCAAGGTACGGCCGGGCGGAATCGATCTGCGCGAGGCCGACGAGCGCCGAGCTGAGATAGTAATAGCTGAGGTAATCTCCCGGGCTGAGCCGGACGACGGCTCCGAACTGGTCCGCTGCCTCGGTGTACCGCTTCTGGTCGTAGAGGAGAAGCCCGAGTTGATAGCGCGCGGCCGTAAACCCGGAGTCCGCGGCGATGAGCGCGGCGTATTCGGCCGCCCCGAGGTCCGGCGATCCCGACTGCGCGAGCGCCCTGGCGTACTGGAAGCGGTACGACGTGTTGGACGGGTCCAGAGCGATCGCGCGTTGGAGGAGCGGGAGCCCTCGCTGGACGTCGTTGAGCGCGAGACGGCTCATCGCGCCGTAGAACGCAATGCGCGCTGACGTCGTGTCGCACGTGGCCTCGAACGCATCGACCGCTTTGGCGTACTGGCCCCCCGCATAGAACGCGAGTCCCAGTTGGAAGAGCGAGTCGGCGGCGGGATCCGATGCCGACTGCGAAGACGCCGAACCGGCGCAGAGAAGAAGGAAGAGGGCGGCGGCAACAACTTGTGGTTTGGTCATGGCGGTCTCCTGCTTGAACGTGTCCGATCGCGCTGCTGTGCTACCGCAGAAGAATGAGCTTCTTCGTGTCGTTGTACGCTCCCGCGCTCAGGCGGTAGAAATAGACGCCGGTCGGCAGCGCCGAAGCGTCGAACGCGACGGTGTGATACCCCGGGCTCTCGACGCCGTGAACGAGAACGGCGGTCTCCTTGCCGAGGATGTCGTAGACCCGAAGCGTGACGAAGACCCTCTCCGGCAGGTCGTAGGCGATGGTCGTCGTCGGGTTGAACGGGTTCGGGTAGTTCTGCCTGAGGCTGAAGCTCACCGGGAGCGCTTGGGGCTGATCATTCTCCGCCGTGAGGCCGCTCGTCTCGATATGGTAGCAGCTGTCGGCGCCGGGCCAGTTGTCGACCGGCGTCAGGGAGAGCGAAAGATCCGCGGCGAGCCCCGAGGCCCTCCGGGCGAGGTCGTAGAAGTGATAGTCCCCCCCGACGTCGTCCTTGAACCCGCAGCTCGCGCCCGCCGCGCCCCCGGAAAACGTTCCGGCGACAATGGGTCCGTATCGGAACTCCACGACGTTCGTCCCCTCGTACAGGATGACCTGGAAGTTGAGCTTCATCGTGTTGTTCACTTCGTCGAAGTTCGCGGCGACATCGTGCCACTGGACGGTCGCGACCCGGTTGGGCGCAGAGCCGGTGAATGTATAGGAGATGACGCCGAGCGAGCCGGTGCTCATGTCGGTCCACCAGGGGGCGAGGACCTTCGTCGGCCGCGCGGTCGAGCCGAGGGCTTGGGTGAAGAACCCGCCGAGCTGCCCGGAGGTCGAGAGCCCCCTCGGCGAGCCGACCGTTCCCGTGCCGAGCTCGAGCCAGCCGTTCGTGCTCATCTGCATCGCATTGTAGCCGAACCCGTCGTAGACGAACGTGAACGGGAGGCCTGCGCTCATCTGCACGTCGTCCCCGGAAGGGCCGGCGGCGCCCCCGGTGATCTCGGTGTAGGGGCAGTTCTCCTTCGTGACGACCGCCCCGGCGATCGTCGGAAGGAGATAGACGGTGAACGTCCCTTTGAGCGTGTCGTTGGCGCGGTTGCTGTCGGCGACGGCGATGATCGCCTCGAGATCATAGATCCCGGCATGCGGGGGGAGAAAGCTCCCCGCGAACGTCACCTGGTGCGACTCGCCGACGGCCATGGCGGCGATCCGCTTCGTGTCGGTATAGAGCGCCGAGCCCGCGTCCAGGATGCGGTACGACACGTCCACCGAATCGGTCGGGGCGGTCGTCCCGCTGTTCCGGAATGTCGCGATGATCGGCGCGACCGGCGTCCCGATGAGGACCTGCCCTCCGGGCAACGGAGCGTTGAGCGCCAGGGTGCGGTAGTCGAACGTGTTCGCAGGAGCCTGGCCGAGGAGCGAGCGCTCGTAGACGCCGTTGCCGTGCGTCGCGATCCGCAAGGCACGGTTCGACGGTGAGATCGTGAGATCGGCGGCGATGACCGCATCGGGAAGGCCCTCGCTGAACCCAGCCCAGGTCGCGCCGCCGTCGGTCGAGACGTAGACGCCGATGTCGTTGCCGGCGTAGATGATGTTCGAGTTTGCGGGATCGACGGCGACCGCCGTGCCGGGGACGTCGGGGAGCGTTCCGCTGATGTCGCTCCAGGCCGCGCCGGCGTTCGTCGACTTGAAGAAGTGTCCCGTACCGAATCCGCCCATGGCGGCGTAGACGATGGCCGAGTGCGACGGGTCGACGGCGAGGTCCATGGGGTAGCGGTCGGGGAGCGTCCCGGTGATGTCCGCCCAGGTCGTGCCGCCGTCTGTGGTGCCGAAGACGTGCGCCCGCGTGACGAGCGGCGCCGCGCCGACGTAGACCGTGTCGGGACTCGTGGCGGAGATGGCCATGGAGATCGCGGGGTTGCCGTCCAAGGGGAAGCCGCCGTTCGTCGCCAAGAAGGAGATTCCCGACGACGTCGACTTATAGACGACCTGGTCGGCGAAGTAGAGGATGTTCGGGGCCGACGGGGAGAGGACGAACGGAGAGTTCCACGCGCCCGAGCCGCCGAAACTCGACCCAGCGGGGAACGAGAGCCCCCGGTCCGTCGACCGGAAGATGGAGCTGCCGTTGCGGGAGTC
Source organism: Ignavibacteriota bacterium (assembly GCA_025358305.1). Lineage (GTDB taxonomy): Bacteria > Bacteroidota > Ignavibacteria > UBA10030 > SZUA-254 > JANYJZ01. Next base: position 59,547 of record JANYJZ010000013.1, on the reverse strand, counting down.
GGCGTAGACGATGTTGTCGTTCGTCGGGTCGATCGCGGTCCAGCCGACCTCGTCGATTGCGCTGCGCGACCAGGTCGTGCTTCCCGAGTAGAGGTAGCCCGGGATGTGGTCCTGGGACTGTCCCACGGCGAACAGGGAATCCTGCGACGAGTTGGAGAACCCGTTGTAGAGCTGTCCGGTCTGCATGCCGAAGCCGACGTTCGTGAACGAGTCGCCGAAGTTCGCCGAGCGGTAGATGCCGTCGTCGTTCACGACGTAGAGGATGTCGGGGTCGGTCGGGTCGATCGCGTAGGCGTGGTGGTCGGAATACGAGCCCGAACTCGAGACGAACGTCACGCCGCCGTTGGACGACTTTGTCGCGGGGACGCCCGCGAAGAAGATCTGCAGGGGGTCGACCGGGTGCGCAGCCACGAAATGCGAGTACCACCCCTGGACGCCGAACGGGCCGCTCGAGGCGACGACGCTCCACGTAGCGCCGAAGTCCGTCGTCTTCTGGAGCGAGCCGAGGCCGCTCACGCTGTCGGCGATGCTCGCGTACACGATGTTGGGGTTCGAGCCGTAGGCGGAGAGCATGGCCTTGCCGGTGTAGGCGGGAAGTCCGCCCACCGGGAGCCACGAGGTCCCGGCGTCCGTCGAGACGTAGAGGCCCGCGCCGGGACTCTTGAAGTCCCCCATCGAGACCATGATGCGGTTCGTGTCGAGCGTGTTGATGACGATGTCTTCGCCCATGACGACCGGAAGCGTGTTCATCCAGTGGGCGCCTGCGTCGACGGACCTCAAGATCCCTTCCGTCGTCGCCGCGATGATCGTCTTCGGGTTGAAGGGGTTGATCGCGAGCTTCTCCACGCCGCGCTGCTGGTTCATCGTCCAGTCGAGGCTCTTCGTCCACGTCGCCCCGCCGTCCGTCGTCTTCAGGATGCCGACGCCGTAGCTTCCGCGCGTCGTTCTCACGACGATGCCGCCGATCGCGGTCCGGTACTGGTAGACCTCGCCGGTGCCGATGTAGATCGTCGCGGAGTCCGCGGGGCTGATCGCGATCGCGCCGATCCCGAGGGCCGGATAGCCGAGCCCGATCCGTTCCCAGTCGCCGTTCGACCCCTCGGACCGGGAGCGCCAGAGGCCGCCGCTCGCCGAGCCGACGTAGACCGTGTGGGGGTTCAAGGGGTTGAGGGCGATGCTGATCGAGCGTCCCTGGAGGTTCAAGGGCCCGATCGGTTCCCAGATGCTCGAGGCCGATGCGGTGCGAGGGATCTCCTTGACCGCCATTTTCGCTCGGGCGTACGCCTGATAGTAGGCCGCAGGCGGGATGTCCGCGTCCGGGTAGGCCCTTGAGCGCGTCCAGAAATCGAGGGCCTCGCGGGCCCCGGTGCGCTCCTCGTCGGTTCCGGGAACGGGCATCGGGCGCGGCGGGACGAGCAGTGCCGCGGCAAGCGTGACGATGAGTGCTGAGACGAGGACAAGGGATCGGCGGCGCATAGAGATACTCCTACGAGAAAGGCGAGCGTGAAGGCGTACGATGATAAATATGGTAAAGAGATTGGGCCTGAGATGCAAGCAGCCAAACGGGACTCTGCGGTCTGTTTTGCAAAAGGCCGGGAACGGTCCAAAACCGGCAATGCGATCTTTCCCCCAGCGAAAAATACGTGGTTGTCCCCTCGATATTTAGGATGACACTCCATTGACTCGGAACGGATTTTTTGATACCGTGAGAAGAATGCGCGAAGCGGTACACGGCACGCGCGCCACGCCTCCCACAACGAACGTACACAACATGCAGATCCTCTGCCGCATGATCATCGTCGCACTCGTCGTGACCGCCGCGCTCCACTGCGCCGGCAACGATCATCCGCTCGCGCCCACGGGGCCGGGGGCCGACACGGCGTTCACGCCGTCCTGGCCCATCTTCTCTCACAACGGGACAACGGTCTACTTCTTCGGAAAGCTCTTCGGGGTCCAGGGGACGGGGTTCTACGAGATCGACACCGCCGGCGGCACTGCGGCGCGGCTCCTCCGGTGGGACAGTCTCGACGAGGCCGATCCGAAGCTCTCGCCGGACGGCCGGAGGATCCTCTACCAGGCGGCCGACGCGTACCGCCTCGAGTGCTGCGCGCGGCTCTGGGTCATGAACGTCGACGGCACGGGGGCCGCCGACTACACGCCGTGGGGCGGATTCTGGCAGCAGCACTCCTGGTCACCCGACGGCGCGAACATCATCGCCTCGGGGCCGGCGGAGGAAAGGGGGAACATCTACAACCAGATCCTTGCGATGCGCGGCGACGGCACGGACGCGCGGCTCATCACGCAGGGGGACTCGGGGAGCGGCGGCCCGCGGTGGGACATGGACGGGGCCCATATCTTCTATGTGACGAAGCATCCGACGAACCCCCTCTCGTCGGTCGTCTACGTCATGAACGCCGACGGTTCGGGAAAGCGACCGGTCGATTCCACCCGGGCGGGCGGGACCTTTCCGCGCCCCTCGCCGGTGCGCAGGGAGCTCGCGCTCCTCTGGCAGACCGACGCGTTGAGCCAGACCGGCGCGTACCTCCTTGCGTACGAACCGGCGACGCTCCCTGCCGGGGCGGGGTCGTTCCGGAAGATCGCCGACGAGTTCCGCCAGAGTTCGGAGTGGTCCCCCGACGGCTCGCAGATCGCCGAGCTCCGGGAAGGGGGGTCCGGATCGCTCACGAATGATCTCTACCTCATCGCTCGGGACGGGTCCGGGGTCCGGCAGCTCACGCGCTTCTACCGGATCTCCTTCTGGAACTGGTCCCCCGACGGCCGCGCGATCGTCTTTGCCTCCGCGTCGGCGGAGGAATCGCATGACGGCATCTTTCTCGTTGACATCGAGCACGAACAGGTCCGTAAACTCACGATCCACCGCTGACACAATCTAAGGGAGGCTCTCTCATGAGGCACATGTTGCTCTTCGCATGGCCGATCGTCGCATTCTTGCTGCCCGTCCGCAGCGCGGCACAAGACTTTCGGCAATCGTCCGTACCCATCACACAGCAGGCCGTCGCCTTCAAGCTGAAGACCCCGATCGTCCACCTCGCCCTCGCCGCCTACGCGCCGTCGGTGAACGCCGTCTTCGCCGGGACGACGACGTTCCGGATGTACACGCGTCCGGCGAGCAACATCTTCCTCAAGGTCCGATGGGACATGGACGCGAGCGACGGCATCGCCTGGTCGGACTGGTACGACGACCAGAACAACCCAGCCGTCGTGAACTGGACGTACGCCACGCCGGGGAAGAAGACGGTCACGTTCGACCTCCGGATGTATAACACCCTCGGCCAGGAACAGCAATCGACGAAGACGGTCGAGATCGTCGTCGTGCCCTTTCCCACCGCGATGTACGCGGACAGCCACGGGAACTCGATCGTCTACTGGCAGGGGGCCGACGGGGTGTATGACAAGCCCGTCTTGAGCCTCGAAGGGTTCGATCCGGAGAACGAGAACCAGCAGGTATCAAGTTACGCGCAGGGGTTCGATCTCGCGGAGGCGGCGCGGAGCCAGGGGTACGACATACTCTTCCTCAACTTCGCCGACGGGGGAGCGGACGCCGCGCTCAACAAGGACGTCTTTCTCGGCGCGTGCGCGTTCGCGCACGACAAGCTCGCCGGCCGCGAGGCCGCGGTCCAGGTCGTCGGCGTGAGCATGGGGGGTGCGGTGGCCCGGTACGGCCTCGCGTGGGCCGAGGAGCGGACGAGGAACGGCTACCCCACGGAACACTACGTCAACACGTTCATCTCCTTCGACGCGCCGCAGCAGGGGGCGCACGTCAACGGCAATCTCCAGAACCTCCTCAAGTCGAGGGGCACGCCGACGCAGCAGCACACGCTCCAGTCGACGGCGGCGAAGGAGTTCCTTTACGACGACGTCTACGGGTCGCTCCACGCCTCGTTCTACACCGCGATGACGGCCCTCAACAACACGGGGACGGAGTACACGAACGGCTATCCGCGCAAGTGCCGGAACTTCGCCGTCTCGAACGGCACGTTCGCGCCCGATTACCCTTCGAAGGTCGCCGGCGTCGACCCCCTTGCGACGCTCTCCATCTACAAATCGCTCACCCTCCTCTTCGTGGACTTCGACGCGCTCGTCCCGGACGAGATCATCGACATCCAGAGCGTCCCCCGGGACCTCGGGCCCGGCTCGATGTACACGTACGATCTCCGGTCGCTCAACAATTCGGGAGGGCAGCGGAGATACTTCGCGTCCTTCCCGATCAACCTCCTCTTCTCCGGGCTGGGGGAGTGGTCGTTCAACATCCATTTCAACCCGAGCTACCAGCCGACGGAGGCGGCGCTCGACCTCAAGGGATACACCCGCTCCTCCGACGGCTCCATCGTCGGCGGGTCGAGCTGGTTCGACGAGACGCTCGTCCAGCAGGAGGCCCACCGGCATGACGAGCTCACCACGGACAGCAAGAACAAGGTCCTCGGCTGGCTCAACGCAAACCGTTCGTACGCCTACCTCAGCACTCCGTCGATCGTCGGAGCGAAGGTCGTCGACGGGAACGGCCTGCAAGTGTCGTACTCCGACCCGTCGGTGTTCGAGGACGGCGTCATCGTCGAGCGCCGCACCGCGACAGGCGCGTTCGCCGCCATCGGCGCCGCTCCGGCGAACGCCGGCGCGTATACTGACCGCGACCCTGCGCTCGTCCCGTTCGCGAGCTACACGTACCGGGTCCGCTCCTATAGCGGCCAGCGTATGTCCCCCGCGTCGGCCGAGATGTCGGTCCTCTACCAGCCCCACCTCGTCTCGTCGACGCCGTCCGCACTCGGCGCCCCCGCGCAGCACAAGGCCCTTCAGACGACCGCCGACTACAATAACCGGTTCATGGCGTACGAAAGCGCCGACGGTGCGTTCCTCGTGCAGTTCATCCAGGAGGACGAGTTCGCGGGAACCTGGAGCCTGGAACGGCCGATCGGCGGCATCCCGTCGGCCCTCATGAAGTACCGCTGCCCGTCGCTCTTTCCCGACTCCTCCGGCGCATCGGCACGGATCATCTACGACGAGGTCAACGCGGCGACGGGAACGCACACGATCCGGCAGGCCGTCAATGATGACGCCTCGCAGTCGGTGGCCTTGTTCCCGGAGGCGCTCTTCCAGTTCCCGGGTCCGCCGGAATTTGTGTCGGCACCCGCGGCGGTCATGACCGACCACGTCGAGAACAAACTCCCAGCCCTCCTTGCCGCGGTCGCGCGCTATGAGACGAACGCCGGCCTCGCGCTCGGGCTTGGGGTGAACGCGCCTTCAGGCGCGCTCCAATGGTCGATGGTCGACCTCAACGGCGGCATCTTCACCGCTCCGGTGACCTTCACCGCCAACCCCTCGCTTGCTGCGACGATGAAGGACCAGGGCAAGGCGCCGGCGTACCATCTCTATATCGTTTGGGAGGAGGAGAACCACGGGAGCGTGCTCGGCGGGATCCGCCTCGTCCATGGCGCGTACACGCCCGGAAGCCAGCCCTGGCCGCCCGCCGCGTCGCAGATCGTCTGGGAGGCCGCGCAAGCGTTCAGCGTCGCGCAGAACACGTCGGCGGAGACGCACCGCAGACCGTCGGTCGTCGTCGACTGTTCAGGCAACGTCTGCATCGCGTGGGAGTCCGCCACGGCGTCGGGAGGGAGGATCCTCTTTCAGAAGCGGAACGGTCTGACGGCGACCAGCATCATCATCGGCACGACGCAGGTCGCTTCCGGCTCAGGCACGGCGGCGATGCCGCATGCGGTCTCCGTCGCCGATGAGCGCGCGGTTCCCGGGCTCGGCGATAACCTAACGCTCGTCTGGTCGACGGACGGCGGCGGGTCGTACACGGCGTGGTACCAGGGCGCGTCGAACATCTGGAGCACGCCGCAGCTCCTCGATCCGTCGGTCCGGCAGCCGAACATTGCGGTGACGAAGAGCGCTTCTGCCGAGGGAAGGGTGGTCGCAGCCTCGTCCCCCGCGGGGCCGCCCTATGCGATCCGCACGCTCACCGTCGGGCCGCTCCCGCCGCTGCTGCCGGCGCCCGTCCTGAGCTGGCAGCCGGTGATGATCAACAACGTGAAGCGGGCGGCATTCACCTGGACGGCCGTCGGGCCGGACCTCCAGGCGTATGACCTCTATCTATACAGCTGCGCACTCGCCGCGGGCAACTGCGGCGCGGAGGCCTACCACTCGAAGGTCGCCACGACGGGGGGCCTCGCGTACACCGACATGAACACGGTCGTCTTCACGAAATCGGGCACGAACCTCGCTCCCAACACGACGAACTACTATTATGTGCGGGCGCGGGACCGGTTCAACCAGCAGGGGGCCGCGTCGAATACCGTCGGGGTGAACACGAACGAGGCGATCGTCTGGAAGGTTGAGCCGGGAGGGACGGAACGCCCCCTGCCGGCCACGTACGGCCTTTCGGAGAACTTTCCGAACCCGTTCAACCCGTCGACGAGCTTCCGGTACGACCTCGTCGCCGCCGGGGCGGTGAGGATCGCCGTCTATAATATGATCGGGGAGGAGGTTATGACGCTCGTTGAGGCGCCGCAAGAGGCGGGGTCATACGTGGCGATCTGGGACGCGTCGGGGCGCCCGAGCGGCGTGTATGTTGCGGTGATGACGGTGGTCGGGGAGAGGGGCCGCGTCGCCTACAGCGCGGCGCGGAAGGTGCTGCTGGTGCGGTAGATGAGAGCGCCGGCCTTCCGCACGCGTGCGGCGTGCGGAAGACTGCGCCTACCGGTCCGCATCCTGCCGCTGCCGGAAATCGACGGCGGCCTTGACGAACTCCCGGAAGAGCGGATGGGGGTTCGTCGCGCGCGACCGGAGCTCCGGATGGAACTGGCCGGCCACGAACCACGGGTGGTCGGGGAGTTCGATCATCTCGACGAGGTTGTTCGTGGGGCAGATGCCGCTGAAGATCATCCCGTGCTCCTGGAGGAGCGCCTTGAACGCGTCGTTCACCTCGAAGCGGTGCCGGTGCCGTTCGTTCACCAGGTCCTTCTTGTACGCCTTCTGGCTCTTCGTCCCTTTGACGAGTTTGCAGGGATAGGAGCCCAGCCGCATCGTTCCCCCGTACGCCGACACTTTCTTCTGCTCGATCATCATGTCGATGACGTTCTGCGCCGTCTTCTTGAACTCCGAACTGTTCGCGTCCTTCAGGCCGCAAACATTGCGCGCGAACTCGATGACCGCGCACTGCAAGCCAAGGCAGATGCCGAAGAACGGGATGTTGTGCTCGCGGACGTACCGGACGGCGGCGATCTTTCCCTCGATCCCCCGTTCCCCGAATCCCGGCGCGACGAGGAGCCCCGAGACGGTGCTCAAGTGGTGCTCGGCGCCGTCGCGCTCGATGTCCTCAGCGCGGATCCAGGTGAGGTTCACTTTCACGTTGTTCGCGGCGCCCGCGTGGACGAATGACTCGGCGATGCTCTTGTACGCATCCTGATGCTCGGTGTACTTGCCGCAGACGCCGATGTTGATATACCCGTGCGGGTGCTTCACCCGGTCGACGAACTTTTTCCACTCCTGGAGCTTCGGCTTCGGGCAGGTGAGGTCGAGCTTCTCCAGGATGATCTCGTCGGTCCCCTCCTCGCTGAACTGCAGCGGGACCTCGTAGATGGTCGTGACGTCGTGGGCGTCAACGACGCATGAGGCCTCGACGTTCGTGAAGAGCGCGATCTTCTCCCGGATGTCGCGGGTGACGGGGGCCTCCGAGCGGCAGATGAGGATGTCGGGCTGGATGCCGATCTCCAAGAGCGTCTTCACGCTGTGCTGCGTCGGCTTCGTCTTGATCTCGCCGGCGGCCTTGATGTAGGGGACGAGCGTCACGTGGACGCTGATGGCGTTCTTCTTCCCCTGGGCGAACATGAACTGGCGCATTGCCTCGAGGAACGGCTGGCTCTCGATGTCGCCGACGGTGCCGCCGATCTCCGTGATGATGACGTCGTAGTCGCCGGTCGCGCCGAGCGCCTCGAACCGGCGCTTGATCTCGTCGGTGATGTGCGGGATGACCTGGACGGTCGCGCCGAGGTAGTCGCCGCGCCGCTCCTTCGTGATCACCTCGAAGTAGATCTGTCCCGTCGTCGCGTTGTTGTTCTTCGTCATGTTCACGTCGAGGAACCGCTCATAGTGCCCGAGGTCGAGGTCGGTCTCCGCGCCGTCGTCGGTGACGTAGACCTCCCCGTGCTGGAAGGGGTTCATCGTGCCCGGGTCGACGTTGATGTACGGGTCGAACTTCTGGATCGTCACGCGCAGGCCCCGCATCTTGAGGAGCAAGCCGATGGACGCGGCGGCGATGCCCTTGCCGAGCGAGGAGATGACCCCGCCCGTGATGAAGATGTATTTGAGTTTGTTTTTTGCCACGTCTTCCTCTTATCTGTTGCGAACGTTGAGTTGTCCTGTTGTGACGATGCCTCCGGAGAGGACGTATTTCAAGCCTTCTTCCACACTCATGTCGAGTACGCGGACCTGGTCTCGGGCGATCAGGACGAGAACGCCGGAGGTCGGGTTCGGGGGGTTCGGGATATAGACGCTGATCATCTCTTCCGATCCGGGGACGCCGGCGACCGTGATCTCGTTCGTCACGAACCCGACGGTGAGGAGGCCTAGGCGCGGATACTCGATGATGACGACCTGCCGGAACGTGCGCCCCTTGCCGCCGGGCCGGAACGCGTTGATGAGGTCCTTCGTAGAGCTGTAGATCGTCCGGGCGAGCGGGAGAGTCGACATGAACCGCTCGAAGTACCGGAACAGCGCCCGGCCGATGAGGTTCCGGGAGAGCACGCCGAGGATGAGGATGAGAATGATCATCGACGCGAACCCGAGCCCCGGGATGTGCTGCCGGAGGATGTGGTCGAAGATCGGCGAGATGATCCCGTCGATCGCGTTGAAGAGCATGTTGAGGACCCAGATCGTGATCACCAGGGGCACGATGAGAACGAGCCCTCGGCCGAAGATGATGCGGAACGAGTCCTTTGGCTGCTGTGGTTGTTCTTCGCTGCTCATGACACTCATGCGTTCGATTGTCGGAGGATCGCCCTGACGCGTTCGGCGTCGTCGGCCGTATCGACAGGAACGCTGTCGTACGCGGTGATCGCGGCCTTCATCTTGTGTCCCCGTTCCAGTATCCGGAGCTGTTCGAGCTTTTCGGAGCGTTCCAGGGGCGTCGCCGGCCAGGTGGCGTAGGCGAGGAGGAACTCCCGCCGGTAGACATAAAGGCCGAAGTGCTTATAATAGACATGCCGCTTGTGCCAGAGAGCCGGATCCTCGTCGCGCAGATGAGGGATCGGCGAACGGGAAAAGTAGAGCGCGAACCCGGCCGCGTCCAAGACCGCCTTGACGACATTGGGATTATGGACCTCGTCCGCGCTCGTGATCGGCTTGACGACGGTGCCCGAGAGGATCGATGCGTCGGCGATGAGCGGTGCGATCGCCTCGTCGATCATCTCCGGGGCGATCAAGGGCTCGTCCCCCTGGACATTGACGATGATGTCGGCCGTGAGACCCTTCGCGACGGCCGCGATCCGGTCGCTTCCGGAGGCGAGCTCCGGACGCGTCATGATGACCTCTCCGCCGAACGCCCTGACCGCGGCGGCGATCGCCTCGTGGTCCGTCGCGACGATCACCTGGTCGACGAGGCGGGCCTTCCGAGCCTGTTCGACGACGCGCTGGACCATCGGCTTGCCGCACAGGTCCACGAGGGGCTTGGCGGGGAGCCGCATCGAGGCGTACCGCGACGGGATGATGGCGACGACCTTTGGGGCAGAGGCCACGTCAGCGCTCTCCGATCACTTTGGGTACCTTGAAGAGCGGACCGGATCTCTCGGGCGCGTTCTGCATCATGTCGTCCTGGGGCGGGGAGGGGCGCGCCTCGTCGTCGCGGAGCGCGCCAGGCGCGCCGCCGACCTGGACGAGGGGTTCCACGCTGGTCGTGTCGATCTCGTTGAGCTTGTCGATGTACGCCAGCATGGCGTTGAGATCCTTGACGAGCTGCTGCTTCTTTGCCTCATCGAACTCCAGCCGGGCGAGCATTGCCACGTGCTCCACGTCCTTGATGGTCACTGCCATTGTCTCATCTCGCATGTGAAACGTACATGAGGAATCATCGATCCGGCTCCAGCATCAGGTCCGGCTCGACCGTCACGCTGCGGTCAGCGCGGGAAAGATATTGCTTCGCGGGGACGGATGCCCCTGTGAACAGATGGATCGTCCTCTCCCGAAGATCGAAGATCGAAACGCAAGGGGCGACTGCGTCGCTCGCGGTCGGGTCCTTCGGTCGCGGGGAGACACCGACCACGACCACGATCTCATCATTCAGCCAAGCGACCCCATTCATCGACCGAAATGGCGGCTGCACAGCCGAGAGTTCCAGGACCTTGTGAAGCTGGAGATCATACAACCGGATGGAGCAGTAATCATCTTCACAATACTCTGCATAGCCGTACGCGACGACACGCGACCCGTTCGGCGAGATCGCGACGTGTCCTGGATGATCGATCTTGGTCATGTCGAACCTCTGGAACGAATCCAGGACCGCGAGCTGGAGCCTCTCCTGGCTGGCCAGCTGAAACTTCAACAGGTCAAACCCCGGCAAGAGCGCGATCCAGTTCGATTGCCACCGGAGAAAGCCGCGGTGTTCCTTCAGGAGCGAGAGGATAGCCAGATCCTCGCGGGTCTTGTCCTGAGCGAACGATTGGCCAAGACAGAGTGTCGTCATGGCGACGAGATACACTGCCAATTTGGCCATCCCGGCTGTTCTGTGGTTCATATTCCGCAATCGTCTCTCACTGATTGATGTATGCGCTTGCGATCGCCCCGCGGACCTGTTCCATGAGCTGCATCTCGTCCTCCTTCGTCGCCTGCGAGGCGCGCGCCGGGATCGCGTCGTGGATAACAAGGTCGATCCTGCCCGGCGTGATCTTCAGGCTTCCTTTCTTGAGAAGCCGGAAGCTCCCGTTGATGGTGATCGGGACGACGGAAGCACCCGACTTCACCGCAAGGGAGAACGGCCCCCGCTTGAACTCCTGAAGCTTCCCGTCGTCGGTCCGGGTCCCTTCCGGGTACATGACGATGCAGTTGCCGCTGACGATCGTCTCGTGTGCGATCTCGAGGCTTTTCAGGTACTTCTTCGGGGTCTTCCGGTCGATCGGGATGTTGCCCGAGTACTTCCAAAGCCACCCGAGCACAGGGATGTAATTTACCTCTTTTTTGCCGACAAAGCGCAGCTGTCCCGGGAGCCAGCCCATGAGTGCCCAGATGTCGAACATGCTTGCGTGGTTCGCGAGGTAGACGATGCTTCGGGCGTCCTTGATCTTCTCGAGACCGCTCATCGTCACCGTGATGCCGCAGACGGCGAAGATCGCGTGCGCCCAGTGCTGGCCGACGCGGAACCATTTCCTCTGGCCGTCCTTGGTAAGAAGCATGACGCCGCCGACGAGGGAGAGGACGACGGTATAGAGAAAAAGGAGGGCGATCTTGAGAAGGCTGAGGATCATCGGGTTCCCGCGTTGGGATCTGCTGCGAGAAGCCCAAAAGAAGGGGTACTACGCGTCGGAGGGTAGAGCGCCCCTGAATGGATGGGCTCATTCACGTGGGTTGCAGGCGCCATGTGCTCTCGACCGCTAACAATGTTACAGGGTGGTTTGATGATAATACAAAAAGCGGCCGTGAAAATCAAGGAGAGAATTTCGGAGAGTATAATGCGACACCCGTAGAACGACAGACGGCCCCGCCACCAGGGCCGTCTGCATCGGACGGATCGTCAAGACTTCCGCTACCTGAGGAGGAGCATCTTCTTGTTGCCGGTGAAGGTTCCTGCTTCCAGCCTGTAGAAGTAGATGCCCGACGGAACACTTCCCGCATCGAACCTGACAGACTTGGGACCGGCCTCCTCGTGCGCGTCGACGAGCGTTGCGACCTTCCGGCCGAGGAGGTCGAAGACGGTCAAGCGGACGTGTGTGCCGTGCGGCAGGTCGTAGCGGATATCGGTCGATGGGTTAAAGGGGTTTGGAAAATTTTGCGCCAGCCGGAACTCCTCCGGTGCCGATGACGGAGCGACGCCTGCGACCGTGCTGAAGAGGATCCGCTGCGCATACGCCGCATTGCTGTCGATCCCCCACCGCTGGTCGACTTCCCATGTGATGATCGCGTCGTTGGAACCCGTGAGTGCAAGGTGAGGCCCCTCCCGGAGGTTCGGGGCGGTCGTCACGGGGAGGCCGTGGTCCGGCCACCGCTTCGCACCTGCATGGTCGAGATACTGGATGAAGATGTCGGCGTTGGTATCAGAAAGGTCCTCCTCCCATGCGATCGCGACCCCTCCGTCGGCCGTCGGCAATGCGCTGAACGTTGTCTGCGCTGTTCCGATATCCGAGACGAGCGTGACCCAGTCCATGGTACCGTCAGGCCGCACCCTCCCGGAGTAATAGTGGGTCTCGCCAGCGCTGTCGAGCCCGCTCCGGACCACGATGGCCCCGTGCGCCCGGTCTTCCACCGCATTCAGTTCGTACCAGCTGACCCCATATGCAAACACGGGGAAGTGGAGGGGATCCCAGAGGGACACTCCGTTGCTTCCGATGTGCTGCACGAACACGCCCGCAGACGGTGCCCTCCTGTAGGAGTAGACGGCAATGGCGCCCTCGTTGCCGTCCGGCACAAGCGCATCAAGCAACTTTATCTGCGTTGTCACGGTATCCGGGTGCAGACCCTCGGCAGCCCACGTTGCGACGCCCGAGGAGTCCACGTGCTGCAGATAGAAGTCGTATGAGTTGATGCCTCCTGCGATGATCTTCCTCCATGCGAAGACGCCGCCGCCGCTGCCGTCCGGAATGATGTGCGTCGGAGTGACATAGCCGGTGTCGAGAACGATCGTCTTCCCGTTCTGGCCCCACGCCGGCACTCCGGAGCCGGTGACATGTTGTCCCCGTATGAAGTCATGTTCATTCTCGTTCCCCCACCACACTACCAATGCACCATTGTATCCGTCGCCCGTCATGATCATCGAAGCCCCGTTCCCGCGTGCTGACGCGGAAACGACCGAGCCATGTTCGCCCCAGAGCAGTGCGCCGGTCGTATCGATGCGTTGAACATGGACGAATGTGCTTTCAACGCCGCCGGAGTACGCGTTGAACTCCTTCCAGCTGACAAGCACGCCCCCCGCACCGTCGCCGGCGGCGGCGAAGCCGTTCACCGGAATGGCAGTGGCTGAGATGAGTACTGATCCGGATTGCCAGGCGGCGACGCCTTCCCCGTTGAGCCGCTGCACGCGCAGCCCGTGGTTGAGGGGTCCGGCAAAGACGATCATCGCGCCGCCGGTCCTATCCTCGACGATCGAGAGGGGATATCCACCGGGGTCGCGCGACACCTGCGTGTTGACGGTCGGATCACTTGACCACTGTGCCTCGAGCGGGATGGAGAATAATATGATGGAGAGAATGATCGCGGAAAGGACGGGAGGAAGTCTCTTGTCTCACACCCTCGGAATGATGAGCAGCTTTTGAGGTCGGAAGCACCGGCCTGGACATATCCTATGCAGGGTTCTCAGTGGTCATATAATACGGCACGCGAGAAAGTCAATGCGTACTTACCCCCATAGGGGCGGTACGACGGCGGGGGATCCTCTATTCTGAGCTCAATTGAAGGCTCCGTTGAACCGGTGTCAAGAGAACGTGGGTGCTATCTCGGCTGTCCGGAATGGAGCGACACATGGTGTGCTACGCCGAGAATCCCTTCACGATGTACTCGGGTCTTTCATGAGGCCGAGGACGCGCATGAGTTTTGGCGCCGTCCAGACGGTGAAGATCATGAACGCGGCACCGCCAATGACATCGATGACATAGTGATACCGGAGGTAGACCGTGCTGATGATGAGAAGCGTCCCGAGGACGTAGACGACGAACCGGGAGCGGATAGAAAAGACCGTCGCGTAATACATGACGATGAGCGTCATCTGCGTGTGACCGCTCGGGAACGCGTCGCGCTGGGCGAGGGCGAGCGCGTTCACGGCGTCCTTCGGTATCGATTCCCCCGCGTTGATGAAGTCGCGGATCGGAGTCGTGAGCCAGAGGCCGGGGAGCTCGCTGTTGAGCGCGCCGAACTCGTGGAGGGTGAACCGGGGTCCGACAGCGGGAAAGAGGATGTAGCCCACGTACGAGAGGAAGAATCCGTAGAGCATCGCGAACATGACGAGCGTGAACGCTCCGCGGTCGCTCCGACGGTAGAGTTCGATGCCGAGAGCAAGCATGAGGAAGTAGTAGCTTACATACGCGATCTGGAGGATCTCCGTGAGCGCGGGCGTCGCGAAACGCATGATCCACGCGGTCGGGTCGGTGCCGAAGATCATCCGGTCGACCGCGATGAAGATGTGGTCAAGATCCCCCCGCACCATCGACTGGTTGAGGATGTGCACCTCTTTGAAGACGAGGAGGACCATCACCACGGGGTAGAAATCGTAGGCGATCTGGAGTGTCAGCGAACGCGAACGCATCCCCGCCACAGCGCCGACGCCGGCGATGATGCCGGCGTTCACGAGGAAGTACGCCAGCCAGCCCAGGGGCGTTGACGCGGCGAAGACGTACGCCGCGGAGAGGCAGAGGAGGAACAGGATCGTCAGCGCGTCGATCGGCCGGAGATGTCGGGTAACGCGTTCGAGCACACTCATGCGGGATCAGACCATCCAGCGGAGGAGAACCGTCGCGAGCCAGAGGAAGATCGAGATCCCCACGACATCCTGGAAGGCCGTTTCGAACGGGCCGGCCGTGAGCGCGGGGTCGAACCCCATGCGTTTTGAGATCATCGGGACGGTGGTGCCGACGACGCCAGAGATGTTCACCGAGACGAACATGGACCCGCCCACCACCGCGCCGAACACCCAGACCCCCTGCCAGATCGCTCCGACGAGTCCGATGGCGACGCCGCAGGCGGCGCCGATGATGAGCGTCGTCTGGATCTGCCGCCAGAGGGGATGCCACCACCGGTCGAGCGTCACGTGTCCGGTAGACATCGCCCGCACGATGATGGCCGCGGACTGGAGGCCCGTATTGCCGGAGATCGCGGAGATGATGGGCATGAAGGAGGCGAGGAGGATCACCTGGCTGAGCGTCTGATCGAAATGGTGGATGACGAGTCCCGCGAAGAACTCGATGACGAGGGTCGTCAGGACCCACGGAAGGCGCAGCATCGCGATCTGCGTCGGCGACCGCCGTTCGAGCTCCTCGGCGTCGGAACCGACCAAGCGGGCCACGTCTTCGTTGTGCTCTTCTTCGATGACGTCGACGATGTCGTCGATGGAGATGCGCCCGACGAGCTTACCGTTCGTATCGACGACGGGCAGCGCGATGAGGTTGTACTTCCGGAACATCGCCGCGACCTCCTCCTGGTCGACGTCCGTGCTGATGTTCTTCACGTCCGGCTCCATGATCTTGTAGACCCGGCGGTTCGGGGAGTGGAGGACGAGCGTCTGCAGCGGCAGTTCGCCGACGAGCACGCCTTCGTCGTCGACGACGTAGACGGCGTAGATGATCATGCCGTTCTTCGCGCCGGCGCGGACCTCCCGGATCGCCTGGTTCACGGTGTCGTTCATCTTCACGCTGACGAAGTCCGTGCCCATGATGCCGCCGGCGGAGTCGGGCCGGTACTGCATGAGTTCCTTGACGTCTGAGGAGTCCTCCACCGGCATTGACCGGAGGACCTTCTCGGCGACGGACGGGGGGAGTTCGGCGACAAGGTCGGCGGCGTCGTCGGAGGGGAGGAGATCGACGTACGCGCTGATCTTCTCGGAGGGCCACGCGTCCATGAGAGGTCCGCGCACCTCGGCGTTCAGCTCGAGGAGGACGGCGCTCCCGACCGCGGGCTCGATGAGGTTGAAGACGAACTCACGGTCCTCGGCATCGAGGCGGTTGATGATCTCCGCGATGTCCGCTTCGTGCAGGTCGGTGACGATATTGAGGAGGATCGCGCTCGCCTGGGCATGGACGAGCTCCCGGATGTCCCCCATGAGCATGTCGTCGATGTCGATGCTCTTCACGCCGTGAGGGCGCGAGGGAACGAGGGGGTCCTCGCTGACGATCGCCGGATCGACGGGGTTCTGCTGTTCTGTCATTGGAGTTGTTCTATTGCCTGCGCGAGAGTGATGAATTCCCCGACGGAGAGTTGTTCCGGCCGCCGGTCCATGAGATCCCCGTTGCCGGAGATGAGTGCCTTGATGAGCTCCTCCTCGTACGGCAGATAAAGGAGGCTGTTGCGCAGCATCTTCCGCCGCTTGCCGAATGTCGTCTTCACGAGCGTTGCGAATCCCCCGGCGTCGACGCCCGGGCGGGGCGCATCGGAGAGCTGGACCTGGATGAGGGCCGACGTCACGTCGGGCTTCGGGTAGAAACAGTTCCGGGAGACCGTGAAGAGCATCCGCGGCTCGCCGAAGAACTGCGTCATGACCGAAAGAATGCCGTTCTGCTTCGAGCCGGGCTGTGCGAGGATCCGCCGGGCCACCTCTCGCTGGATCATGAACGTGAGATCGACGACCGCGTCCCTTTCCTCGAAGACCTTGAAGAGGATCGGGCTCGTGAGATGGTACGGGATGTTCCCCACGACGCGGAGCTTCTTCCCGTGCTGCCGGGCAAGCTCTGCGAAGGAGACCTCCATGATGTCGGCGTGCAGGATCGTGACGTGCGAGTCCTGGAACTCCTTCCGGAGTTCGTCAATTGCGCGCGAGTCGATCTCGACGATGATGAGCCGCGCAACGCGCGGGGCGAGCGCGCGGGTGAGCGCGCCGAGTCCCGGACCGATCTCAACGACGACATCGCCGTCCGCAAGGTTCAGGTCGCGGACGATGTTCCTGACGATGTTCTCGTCGACGAGAAAATTCTGGCCAAGCGATTGTTTTGGTTTGATGCGGACCGGGCGTGTCTGCCGCATCCGTCAGGGCTTCTTCAAGAGGTTCTTCAGGCCTTCGCCGAGCTTCTTCTTGAGATCGTCCCCCGTCTTCTTCTTCGCCTCATCGAGGAGCTTCTGCTTCTGCGATTCGAGCGCCTGCTTTGCCATGTCTTCCTGTGCCTTCGTGTTCACCGAGACCGACGGGCTCGCCATCATGCCGCCGACGTTGAAGGAGAGGTTGTACCGTCCGTCCTTGTCCTTGAAGAACTGCAGCATCTGCTCGCCGACGCCGGGGAGCTTGATGCGGTCGGAGAACGACTCCGGCAGCTTGAGGCCGAGCGCATAGTTAAGGGAGCCATCGAGCCCCTGCGAGCCATCGAGGGAGAGCCCGGTCGGCCCGGCGTTCACCTTGAGGTCCTTCACGGTGAAGCGCCCGTTCTCGACGGAGAACGCGTTCGTCCAGTCCTTGAAGTTGACCGTCTTGAGTTCGGCCACGTTGATGAGGCTCGAAAGCTTCTCCATCATCGGGAATCCGACGAGTTTGCCGTCGGTCATGTTGACCGTCCCCTTGCCAAGGAGCGACTGCGGGTCGAGGCCGAGCGTGTCGTTGAGATCCCCCTTGAGCGACGTCGTCGTGGAGAATTTGCCGACGAGGTACTTCCCGAACGAAGTGAAGTTCGGCAGCATGGAGCTCGATTCGACGTTATGGATGTCGAGGTCGAAGTCGAACGGGCTCTTCTTCGGGTCCCGCAGGTCGAGCATGCCCTTGGACTTGATCGTGCCGTCGAACGCGTTGACGGTGAACTGGTTGAGCCGGACGATGCCGTCCGCGACGGCCGCCTCGCCGCGCGCGTTCGTGAGGGTGAACTTCTGGGTGACGAGCTTCTCGATGGCGACGTTCGCGTTGACCTTGAGTCCCGGCGGGAGGCCGAACCCGCCGCCGGAGGCCGGCGCCTTCGCCGACGGGGTAGCCTTCGCCTGAGCCTCTTCGGGCATGAGGTCCGCCGTTCGAAGCTGCTGCGAAGTGAGCGTGAGCGTGGCGGTCGGTGCACCGCCCGCCTTCGTGGAGTCCTTCATGACGAGCCCGAGGTAGTTCTTCATCGAGAACGCCATGGACATGTCCGACTCGCCGATCTTCATCGAGAGCTTCTTCGACTCGAGGAGCTGATTGTTGAACGCGATTGTCCCGTTGAGGTCGCGGATCGGCCGTGGCGAGGACGCGGTCTGGATCGATACGTTGTCGAACTCCATCGAGCCGTTCGCCTTGAGCGACTCCTGGTTCTTCGGCCTGCCGTTGATCGAGACGTTCGCTTTCATGACGCCGTGAAGCTCTGTCCCCTTCTCGAGCGGGTAGAACTCCTTCACTTCGTCGAGGTTCATGAGGGCGTTGACCGTCGCCGCGATCAACGGGTTGTCGAAGTTGTCGACGGAGAGCTTGCCGCTAAGGTCCTGGGAGCCGAGCGTCGCACTGAACTTGTCGATCCGCAGTGTCCCGATGTCCTTCTTCTCGATCGGCGCGGAAGGAACGTCGAACATCCCGTTCACTGCGATGCCCGTCACCGCTTTCGGGAGTCCGGCGTACCGGACCGTTCCGTCGGAGACGGAGAACGTGCCTTGGGTAGCGGGACTCATCACGTCGCTGGAAGGGCCCTTCATCGTGAGGCCGAAGGCGACATTGCCGGTGCTCGTCATCCCCGCAGCGGCCTTGAGCTTCTCCGGCGGGATGAGAGAAAGAAGCTGCTGCATCGTGAGGTTCGGTCCCTTGATCGCGAGGTCCATCTGGAGCGTCGGTTGCTTCAGATCGCCGATCGATCCGGTGATCGTCAGGGGAAGATCGCGGACCTTCAGTTCGGTCGCGTCAAAGGTGAGGACGTCCTTCTGGAGCGCATAGGTCATCTCTTCGGTCGCCGTCACGGGCTGATCGCTGATGTACCAGGCCTTCACGCTGCCGTAACTCAGGCCCTTGATCGCCGTCGAGCCGTGGATCTTCAGGGCGCTCTCGCCCTTTTGGGTCTCCATCGATGCGGTCTGATCCAGTCCTTCGATGAGTAGGCGCGAATCGAACTTCCGGTTCGTCATCTCGAAGGTGCCGTCGTTGATCCGGAAGCTCCCGACGAGGAGCCCGCCGGAGAGGCCGTTGGATTCGGTCGTGCCGGCTGGCGCAGCCTTGGCGGCGCCGAACTTGAAGTTTTTCGCGCCGGCCTTCGTCACTTCGAGGTTGATGCGCGGGTGGTCGAGGATGATCTCGCTCACCTCGACCTGGTTCCGGAGCAGCGGCAGGATCTTCATGTTGATGCTGAGTTCGGGCAACGAGACGAACTCGCTCGACTCGAACCCGCCCGAGGCCGGATTGCCGATGCGCAGGCTCTCGATCGAGACCGCGATCGTAGGGAACACCGACAGGGAGATGTCCCGGAGGCTGACCTCCCTGTGCGTCGCTTCGACGATCTGCGGCACGATCATCGCTTTGAGGCGTGCGCTCGTGAAGTAGACCTTTGCGAAGATGACGGCGGCCAGGATGATGCAGACGGGGATGGCCAGAATGATGATCCAGATCCGTGCGGCTTTGGTGACTGGCATATGGGTGATCCTCTGGGGTTGGAAGAACCGGCGCCGGCAGGAGAGCCGGTGCCAAGAATGTGTTCAAAATATATCAAAATCGGGAGAGAATATCAACGAGATGCACCCGCTTAATTGCGCCCGGATGGACCGCCGGGGCATTCGACGAAATCACTCCGAACAGGCTTCAATCGGCGTGTGCACAGCCGAAGCCGAGTGTGTTACCGGAGCAGGAGGGCGCGCTTGACGAGACCTGTACCTCCGGCGTCGAGGCGATAGAGGTAGATGCCGCTCGCCAGTCGCGATGCATCCCAACTCACCCGGTGGGAGCCCGATGGAAGCGTTGCATCGATGAGAGTCGCCACCACGCGGCCCAGCACGTCGAAGACCCGCAGCCGCACCGACGAAGCGGCCGCGAGGTGAAAGGTGATGGTCGTCGAGGAGTTGAAGGGGTTGGGGTAGTTCTGGCCGAGCTGGAAGCCTGTCGGTTCTCCGGTACCACGGTCGTCGGGCGCGCTGTTGATGATGGAGCCTAGCAGTACATGGTCTGAGGAATAGATGACGCCTGCGATGGTTGGACCGGTCTCCGATCGCGCCCGGGTCTGCCCAACCCCCCGCTGGAACGTGAGATGATAGGCGCGTTCGTAAGACGGGCCGGGGGGCTTCGTATCGACCGCGATGCCCCCGGCCGAATCGACGTCGGCGTAGCGATAAAGGGCGGTAGGGTCGATGAGCTCCCTGCTCCAGGGAAAGGCGGACTCCCATACCTGCGACTCGGCTGCATTTCTGAAGAAGCGGTGGCGTCCGATGCGCTGCTCGGTGAGTGGGAAGCTCGTCGAGTCGGTGACGAGCCAGCAGGTGTCAGGCGGCGTATCAAAATAGTAGTTGTAGCAGCGGCGGATCTGCCGGTGCTCGGACACGGTCCAGACGATCGAGTCCGGCTGCGGGTTCACCGCGACGACTTCATAGGTGGCGACCCCGGAATCGGTGAAGACGTTGACGTCCCAATCTACGACGGACGTGTAATACCGGTAGGTCCAGCGGTTGCCGACGGAGAGGGGCATGACATCGACAAGTGTGTCTGATAGCGCATGGCTGAACGAAGCGGAGAGTCCCACCTTCCGCTCCGGCGTCTGTGTGAGCGCGGCAGTGGCGATGAGGAGCATCATGAGGGTCACAACGAAGGTGGCGTGGCGGGGTCGCAAGGTATCAGTCCTTGAATGTCGTGGTGAAATTCGTCTGATCATTGTCGTGCGAGCCCGACGACCTTCGCTCTCAGATCGGCCGGAAATTGGTCCAACGATCCGTAGAACAGTACGTCGTGCTACAGGATAGCGCCGTTGATGCTCATATAAACACGGTAGAATCCGTCACGCACATCCGAATCCGTCTCGCTTATCATACCGGCTGCTGGCGACAAATTCTCAGATGATCTCGGACAACAGTTCCTTCCGCGGCTGCGGGATCACGACCTTGTTCACCAGCAGTCCCTTCTTTGCGATCACGGCCGCGCCGGCATCCACGGCCGCCTGGACGGCGGCCACGTCGCCGGTGAGGGTGACAAAGGCCTTCCCGCCCAGCGCCATCGCCAACCGAATTTCGATCAACTCCACGTTGGCCGCTTTTACGGCGGCGTCCGCTCCTTCAATGAGCGATGCGACCGAGAAGGACTCAATGATGCCGAGCGCCTGAAGAAGGGAGACGTTGCTCGACCCGGCGATCGCGGGGAACACAGCCGGATGAACATTGGGTATGATGAAGGCGTCAATGATGGACCCCCTGCCGGTGACCCCGCCCGCCTGTACGCTCGCGGCAATGGCCGCGACATCGCCGCCGATGAGCACCATGTACTTTCCGGAACAGATCGAGCGTGAGAGAATGATCTCCACGTCCGCCGTTTTGAGCATCGAGTCAGCTACCTCGTATCCGGCGGCGATGCTCGAGAGTTCAATGAGTCCGATCGCGTTCTTTACCATGTCCTACTCTCTTTCAATGAGAATCTTGTGGTCGATGTTCTTCACCACGCCGTCGATGCTCGCATGGATGCGAGCGCCCAGTGTTCCCGCTGGGATCTCTCCCAGGCACTGGCCGCGCGCAACAGACTCGCCCACCCGCACCACGGGATGTGCCGGCGTCCCGATGTGCTGGGATAGAGGGATGGCGACGCGCTTCGGGAGGCATTGTTTCTGATCGAACACCGAAGGATGGTTGTATCCTTCGATGCCGAGGCGTTTCATGATCTGAGCGAGCGGAGTGCGGCGTCCTTCGTACATCGGATGCGGATCGACCTCCTTCCGGCCGGACCATTGGATCCCCCCGGTCTTCATGTCGAGCTTCGCCTTGTCGCACGCTTCCTTTGGATATAGGGCTTCCGGGCACGCATAGAGGGTGCAGAGTCCGCAGGAGCAGCAGAGCGAAGCAGACTGATTCCAGAGTTGTTCCCCGCTCATCGTGAATCCGAGCCCCCGCATGACCTTGTGCGGCTGAACATCATACCCGAGAAGGTACCGCGGACAGAGCTCGGTGCAGTAGCTGCACTGGTCGCACGCGGATTTGCCTATCCTGTGCATGGACTGTTCCGGGCGGCTCTTCCGCTGCACAAGGCTGTGTTCCAACGGCAACACGATGATCCCGGAGGTCGTCTTCGTGATCGGCTGGTCAAGATCGAATTCGAGCTTTCCCATCATGATGCCGCCGACAAACGAGGCAAACTCCTTCACGTTCGCCTCGCCGGCATGGGCAATGGCATCGCCGAGGCTCGTGCCGATCGGAGCGAGGAATGAAGCCGGATGAGCCACGGCTCCCGCGACCGTGATGAATTTCTCCGTCACCGGTTGATCTGCGGAAGCGAGTGATATGTTATAGAGCGTCTCGACATTGTTCACGACGACGCCGATGTCGAGCGGGATGCCCTGGGGAGGTATCAGCCTTCGGGTCGATTCGTACACGAGAATGTATTCATCGCCCGAGGGGTAGAAATCGCCGAGCAGATGGATCGTGATGCGCCCGTCCCGGATCGCGCCCGAGATCGCTTCGACGGCCTCCGTGTTCTTTTCTTTGATCCCGATGATCCCCTGCTTCGCTCCGGTCGCTTCCATGAGCAGCAGCATCCCCTCGACCACCTTGTCGGGATGACGGACCATGATCTCATAATCCTTGTGGATCAGCGGCTCGCACTCGGCGCCGTTGGCGATCACGATCTCGACCGTTGCGCCGGCTTTGACGTGGGCGGGGAACCCGCCGCCGCCGGCGCCGACGACGCCGGCGTTCCGTATCTTGTCAGAGAGGTTCATTCGTTCCCCGTTCCCGTCGCCGTCACAGTTTCGGCCCGGCCCGGATCACTTCGGGCGGACATCCTTCCTCGAACTTCTTGAAATTCTCGATGAACCGGGAAGCGAGCTGCGCATACTTCTGCGCGTAGACCTTCTTGTCCGGCCAGGACGATGCGGGCATGAGGACGCCCGGCGGTATGCCTTCACACGCTTCGGGCACCTGGAACCCGAAGACGGGATCTGTCCAGAATGTGACATTCTGGAGGCTGCCGCCGAGCGCCGCGTTCAAGAGCGCGCGCGTGTACTTGATGCTGATGCGCTTGCCGACGCCGTACGGCCCGCCGACCCAGCCCGTGTTGACAAGCCAGCAGGTCGCGCCGTACTTGAGCATCTTCCGCCTCAGCAAGTCGGCGTAGACGGCCGGGTGATGGACCATGAACGGCGCGCCAAAACAGGCGCTGAAGGTCAGTTCCGGCTCCTTGCCGAGCCCCATTTCCGTGCCGGCGACCTTCGTCGTGTAGCCAGAGATGAACTGGTACATCGCCTGCTCCGGCGTGAGCCGTGCGATCGGCGGAAGCACCCCGGAGCCGTCGCACGTTAGAAGGATGATGTTGGCGGGATGGCCGCCCATCTTCTCCGGCACGGCGTTGACGATATATTCGAGGGGATAGGATGCGCGCGTATTCTCCGTCAGCGTCGGATCGTCGAGATCGATCTTCCGCGTGACCGGGTCGAAGACGACGTTTTCCAGGACCGTGCCGAATCTCCTGGTGCAGTCATAGATCTGAGGTTCGGCTGCCGGAGAAAGACTGATGACCTTCGCGTAGCATCCTCCCTCGACATTGAAGATGCCTTCGTCGCTCCAGCCGTGCTCGTCGTCGCCGATGAGCCCGCGCGCAGGATCTGCGGAGAGCGTCGTCTTCCCCGTGCCGGACAGACCGAAGAAGAGCGCCGAGTCCCCCTTGGCGCCGATGTTCGCCGAGCAGTGCATGGAGAGAACGCCCTCGAGGGGGAGGAGGAAGTTCATGATGGTGAAGACGGACTTCTTGATCTCCCCGCCGTAGGCCGTGTTGCCGATGATGGCGAGCTTCTGCTCGAAGTTGAGCAGGATGAAGGTCTCGGATGCGGTGCCGTCGATCTGCGGAAGTCCCTTGAACGACGGAAGGGACATGATCGTAAAATCGGGGATGTGCCGCTTGTATTCTTCTGCGGTCTTCGGGAGAATGAACATGTTCCGTGCGAACATGCTATGCCACGCCTTCTCCGTGATGACGCGGATGGCGATCCGATAGTTCGGATCGGCGCCAGCGTAGCAGTCCTGAACGAACAGGTCCCGTCCCTGCAGGAATCCTTGAAGGCGGGAATAGACCTCGTTGAACTTTTCCGAGCTGAAGGGGCGGTTGTATTCGCTCCACCACACGTGTTCTTCGGTGGACGATTCCTTCACGATAAACTTGTCGTTCGTGGACCGTCCGGTGTGTTTGCCGGTATTCACGATCACGGGACCGCCTTGCGACAGCCGGCCTTCCCCCCGGAATGCGATCTCTTCGACGAGCGCCTCGGTGGGAAGATTCCAAAAGACGGTGTTCAGGTTCATGAGGCCGTGGTTGTCGAGACCGTAATCGGCCTTCAGCGCGTTCGCCTGATCCTGCGCGGGGGTCTTGATGTTCAGGAGATTGTTCATAGCCAATCCCTCACGATCTTGCGGTCGCCGATGAAGATCTCGTTCGGCGAATTCGGGTCAAGCGCCCATTTGATGCGTTCAACTCCCTGTTTGATGTCCTTGATGGAGCCGCAGAAGCTCAAGCGGAGGTGGCCCTCCATCCCGAACTCCTTTCCGGGAACGGTGACGACCAGCGCCTTCTTCAGCAGGAGGTTGGAGAGTTCGACGGAGCTCTTCTTGTAGGCCCTGAAATCAGGCAGGCAGTAGAATGTGCCGCCCGGCTTGGTGATGTGCACGCCGGTGAACCCTTTGAGCTCCTGCACCATGATGTTCCGGTTGTTCTCCATGGTGAGCCGCAGATTGTCCACGATGCTCTGCAATCCCATAAGCGCCCCTTCCGCCGCGGCCTGGAGGATGACGGACGTGGTCGTGGTCATCTGTCCCTGGACGTTCGTCATGACGCCCACGAGTTTCTTATTCGCGATCGCCCAGCCGATCCGGAATCCCGTCATGCCGTAGAGCTTTGAGATGCCGTTGATGAGGATGACCATCGTGTTCTCGATGTCCCGCTTCGTATGGCTGTAGGCGTTGGGCGACTTGCGGCCGTCGAAGATCAACTTGTGGTAGATGTCATCGACGATGAGATAGATCCCCTTCGTCTCACAGAAATCGACGATCTCCTTGATGAACTCGTCGCTATAGACGGCGCCGGAGGGATTGTTCGGGCTGTTGACGATGATGGCCCTGGTATTCGGGCCGACGACCTTCGTGATGTCCTCCATCCTCGGATGGAATGTGCCGTCTTCCGGCGTCACGATCACCGGAACGCCGAGGACCATTCGCACCATTTCCGGGTAGCTCACCCAGTACGGCGCAAGGATGATCACCTCGTCCTGCGGGTTGATGATCGAATAGAGCACGTTGTAGACCGACTGTTTGGCTCCCGCCGACACGATGACGTTCTCCGGGGCGACCATCCTGTCGTAATGCTCCTCCGTGTAGCGGATGATGGCCTTCTTGAGGCCCGGCGTCCCGTCGGTCGGCGTATACTTCACATCGCCGGTAACGAGCTTTGCCGCCGAACTGAGGATCGCATTGATGGGAGCCTTGTTCTTCGGCTCTCCGGCACCAAGATGGATCACCGCTTCGCCTTTCTCACGAAGAAGCCTCGCCTCTTCATTGAGCTTCAGTGTCGGCGACTCTGCGATCGATTGCGCGAGCTGGCTTATCCTCATGGAAGGTCCACCTCCGATCTCAACGTTTCAGGTTTTTCATATTCATGGGAAGAACAAGCGGGAACGAAATGACAAGGAAGTCGTTGCAGTGCCATTGTACGAAAATGCAGGCAAAAATAAAAGCGGAATCGGGACCGTTTGGTGTGCTTTGCTGACTGCGAGGGAGTCCATCGCAGCCTCTCCGCCGCCGAGCAGCAGCGTGAACACTCGATGCGGCGCCGCTTCTCCGATCGGGGCGGAACGTGGCGGATTGCACTCCAGGGAAGAGCGGGGTGCGGCATGCGGGGAGCCCGGGGATCACGCGCCCGGGTCCGGAGGCCCCGGAGCACACTTCCAGGCGTGGCATGACCGGCGGGAGGAGCATTCAGCTGAAACGAAGCGAAAATCCACCAAACGCCCTTGTGTGTTGACAATATGCTCCCGTTTGAGTATATTCGAGTCACGAATTTCTACGTCTTTTTACTATCGTTTGAAAGGAGTTTTTCATGGCAGATATCTCACTCGACGCGCTCGGCATGGTTGAGACCAAAGGTCTCGTCGGCTCGATCGAAGCAGCGGATGCAATGGTGAAGGCGGCGAAGGTCACCTTGATCGGTAAAGAGGTCATCGGCGGCGGTTATGTCACCGTGATGGTCCGCGGCGATGTCGGTGCGGTGAAGGCCGCAACCGATGCAGGCGCAGCGGCGGCACAGCGCGTCGGCGAGCTCGTCTCCGTCCATGTCATTCCGCGCCCGCATATGGACGTGGAACTCATTCTCCCCAAACGCCCTCAGGGAAAGTAATCGTTCCTCCGCCGTTCCCCACAAGGGGAACGGCGGACTGATCATCGTGTTCCCGGGCAGGGAACATCGCAGAAGAGTTTTCCTTGGGCACCCATCATGCTTGATTACGCATTAGGATTGATTGAGACGCGAGGTCTGATCGGAGCGATCGAGGCGGCGGACGCGGCGACGAAAGCCGCCGACGTCGAGCTCCTCGGCCGCGAACGCGCGGACGCCGGTCTCATGACGATCAAGATCCGCGGCGACGTTGCCGCCGTGCGCGCGGCGGTCGACGCCGGCGCAGCGGCAGCGCAGCGCGTCGGCGAACTCGTCTCCGTCCATGTCATTCCGCGTCCCGACGACGAGATCGAGATCCTCATCTTTCCGCCGGCGTCCCAGACGAAGGAGCGCCCCTCGGTGCAGCTTCCCGCGGCGGAACCGAAACCCCGGCGGGAGAAACAGCCCGCCCGTCCGAAGCGCGCCGCCGCCGCACCGGCCTCCGAGAGCGCACCGGCCGAAGAACACGCACCTGACCCCGTTCCAATGAGCGACGACGAACAGACGTACCGCGCCGAGATCGAGGCCCTCTCCGTCCATGCCCTGCGGCGCTACGCCCGGAGCATGCCCGGACTCCCGATCGCCGGACGGCAGATCTCCCGGGCGAACAGGAACGAGCTCATGGAGCTCATCATGAAGGTCCGTTTCCCCCGATGAACCAACTCCCATTACGACACTCCATCCTGGGTCCCCGGATGGAGTTTTTTATTCTAGCTGGTCCCTCAGCATTGTAAGCGCGTTTTCCGTGAGGCATGGAGAATAAACGCTACCATATCGTCATCGCCGCGATCCTCTTCGCCATCCTCACCTGGGTGTCCGCCAACATGCGGTATGACTACACAATCGTCCGGATGATCCCGGTGATCCTCGAAAACCAGCGCGAGGGGCAGACGCTGAAATACGCCGTCCCGAAGAACATGACCGTTCGGTTCCACGGGAACGGATGGATGCTCGCCGCACTCTGGTTCGCCCCCGACATGAAGTACTACATCGATCTCTCCTCCCTGAGCCGCGAGCCCTACGTCGTCACCGCCCAAGACGTCCTCGAGCACATCAAGCTGCCGGTATCGGTCCAGGTGCTCGACGTGAAGCCCGATACGCTCGTTCTCGCCGTCGATGACTACCGCGAGAAGCGCGTTCCCGTGACCCCCCGCGTCGTCTACACGTTCCACGAAGGCTACGGCCAGGTCGGCCCGATGAGGGTGACGCCAGAAAGCGTCCTCATCGGCGGAACGCAGCGGGCGATCGCCACGTTGACGGAGTGGCCGACCGCGTACCGGAAGCTCGAGGGGCTCCGCGGGCCCGTCGAGGTGGACCTCCCCCTCGAGCCGTCCGACAACTATGCGTACCACCTCGTCCAACCGCTCACGCACCTCAGCATCAACGTGCAGCCGTTCGCGGAGAAGAGCTTCGCCGGCATACCGGTGAACGTCACCGCCGCCCCGCCGAACAAGGAGGTCATCTTCATCCCGCCTCGCATGGACATCATCGCGCGCGGCGGCATCGACCAGCTCGCGAAACTCACGCTCGAGAGCTTCCAGGCGACGATCGACTACCAGGCGCTCGTGGAAGATTCGGCGAACTCGATCTACCCGACGCTCCAGGGCCCCGCCGGCATCAAGGTGGTAAGCAGGAAGCCCGAACGGTTCCAGTTCATCATCCGGTCACGGCTCTGATCACCCCCATGCGCCTCTGCATCAACATCGACCATGTTGCCACCCTGCGCAATGCGCGCGGGGAATCGCAGCCCGATCCGGTCGAGGCGGCGCTCGTCTGCGAGCGCGCGGGTGCGGACGGCATCGTCTGCCACTTGCGCGAGGACCGGCGCCACATCCGCGACGCGGACGTCCGGCGCTTGCGAGACGCGCTCACGACGAAACTCGATCTTGAAATGGCGGCGACGCCGGAGATCATCGCGATCGCGCGGAGGATCGGTCCCGATCTTGTGACGCTCGTGCCGGAGAAGAGGAAGGAACTGACCACAGAAGGTGGGCTCGACGTCGTGCGGTCACATCGATCGCTGCGGATGTCGGTCGAGCGCTTTCATGAGAAGAATATTCCGGTGAGCCTCTTCGTCGACCCGGTCGCGGAGCAGATCGAAATGTCGAAAGAGATCGGCGCGGACATGATCGAACTCCACACCGGCGAGTACGCGAACGCCCGGACGGCCGAGGCCCGGCGGCGGCAGCTGCGGCGCATCGCGGCGGCGGCCCTCCTGGGCCGGACGCTCGGACTTACCGTAAACGCCGGTCACGGGCTCAATTACGCCAACATGGGTCCTGTGAAGAAGATCCATGAGATCCAAGAGGTGAGCATCGGGCACGCGGTGATCGTGCGTGCGGTCGAGGTCGGCCTGGGGAGCGCCGTGAGGGAGATGGTGCGGTTGCTGAAGTGATGTTCGCGTGCGTCGACGTCCGCCGGGGCTGGCGTCAGTGCCGCTGTTCGATGGTCCTGATCTCGTCCCGGAGTTGCGCCGCCCGTTCGTAATCCTCGCGTTCCACCGCCTCTTTGAGCTGCACCCTGAGAGCTTCGATCTTCGTGAGCTTGCCCTCTTTTCCCTTCGGTGGAGCGGCCGCTTCGCCGCCTTCCGGCTCTTCCGCTTCTGGCAGGAACCCCGCCTCATCCATCACCTTTTCGGCGACGAAGATCGGCGAACCAAAGCGCACCGCGAGCGCGATCGCGTCGCTCGGTCGCGCGTCGACCTCCTGTGCTTCGAACATGAGCTTCGCGTAGAACGTGCTGTCCCGGAGTTCGCTGATGATCACTTCTGCGAGGTCGGCCCCCATCGTCTCGATGAGGTTCTTCATCAGGTCGTGCGTGAGCGGACGGGGGGGCTTGATCCCCTCCATCTCGAGCGCGATGGACTGCGCCTCGAAGGCGCCGATGATAATCGGCAGACGCCGGTTGCCGCTCACCTCTTTAAGGATGAGGGCGTAGGCTCCGCCGCTCGCGGGGCTCGTCTGCAAACCGAGGATATCGACCTGAATTTTTTCCACGCTATACCTGTCTGATTATTTGCCGAGAGTCTTTTTCAGTTCTGCCGTCAGCGCAGGGAGGACTTCGAACACGTCCCCAACGATGCCGTAGTCCGCGATCTGGAAGATAGGGGCGTCCTTGTCCTTGTTCACTGCAACGATGCACTTCGACGAGGACATTCCGGCGATATGCTGCACGGCGCCGGAGATCCCGCAGGCCAGGTAGAGCGAGGGCGAGACCGTTTTTCCCGTCTGGCCCACCTGCTCGTCGTGCGGGCGCCATCCGGCGTCGACGACGGCGCGGGAGGCGCCGACCGCACCGCCGAGCACATCGGCGAGCGTCTCGATGAGGTGGAAATGTTCTGGGCCCTTCATGCCGCGGCCGCCGGAGACGATGATGCTCGCCTCGGTCACGTCGGGACGCCCCTCGGCGACCTTCACGGAGGTCGCTTTCGCGCTGAAGTCTGCGTCGGCGAGGTCGACCGTACAGGCCTCGACCGATGACGCCGCCCCGTTGACGGGGGAGGCGGTGAACACGTTCGGACGGAGCGTGAAGATCTTCACCGGAGAGGTGACCTTCACGGAGATCATCGCCTTGCCCGCGTAGATCGGTCGCGAAGCGACGATGTCGCTCCCGCCGACGGCGAGTGCGGTGCAGTCCGCCGCGACGCCGGCATTGAGTTTTGCGCCGAGCCGAGGGGCGAGGTCCTTTCCCATCTGGCTCGCGGGAAGGAGGATGACGCCGGCGTTTTCACGCCGGGCGATCTCCGCGATGACCTTTGCGTACGCCGTCGTCGAATAGAAATGGAGCCGCGGGTCCTGCACGGTAAGGATGCGTCCGGCGCCGTAGGCGCCGAGTTCGCCGGCGATGCCGGAGACCGAGTCGCCGACAACGACGGCGATGACCTCCATGCCGAGCTGGCCGCCGAGCTTCTTGGCGGCCTGCGTGACCTCGAATGCGGACTTCTTGAATTTGCCCTCTCGCTGTTCAGCGAATGCCAGTATTTTCATATGGTCGGGGGGAAAGGAGGATATGCAATTCGTAGGGGTGTCAAATGACCTTTGCTTCCTCGTGGAGGAGCCGGACGAGCTCCGCGGCCGCGGAGGCGTCGGTGCCGACGATCTTCCCGGCCTGCTTCGCGGGGGGCTTGCTCATCGCGACGACCTCGACGAGCGAGTCGAACGCCTTCGGCTGACGCTCTTCGATCGGCTTCGATTTCGCGCCCATGATCCCCTTCAAAGAAGGATAACGAGGCTCGTTGAGCCCTTTCTGCGTGCTGATGACGACCGGAAGGATCGCGGTGACGACCTCGTGTCCGCCCTCGATCTCACGCTCGCAGACGAAGCTCTTCTCCTGGGCATCGAGCTTCACGACGCACGTCACGGAGGATGCGCCGATATGTTCCGCGACGAGGCCGGGGAGGAGCTCGTCCGAGTAGTCGATCGACTGCTTTCCGAAGAGCACGACGTCCGGGGCGAGCGCTTTGATCTCTTCGGCGAGGGCGCGGCCGATGGAATCGGAGTCGCGCGGGGAGTCGTCCTTGAGGAGGAGGGCCTTCTCCACGCCCATCGCGAGCGCCTTGCGCAGGGTCTCCTTGTGTACGTCTCCGCCGAGGGAGATCGCGAGCGTCTCGCCGCCGAATTTCTCCTTCAGACGGAGCGCCGCTTCGATGGCGAACTCGTCGTACGGGCTGAGCATGTAGTTGATGCCGGCTTTGTCGATCGTTCTGCCGTCGGCGCCGATCTTGATCTTCGCTTCAGTGTCGGGAACGTGGTTGATACAGACGATGATCTTCATATCACGTGTTCGCAAGAGTGTCCGTAGATGCCTTGAGAGGTATGGAGATGGTGCAAACCTCGTTCATGCAGGTCAAATATACCCAGAAATCACCTGAAAGGCAACACGCGCCTTGCAAGTGAAAACGGATTTTGGTACATTTTTTCGTTTGCCCGGCGGATACCACTCACGTCTCATCATCGAAGGATGCTCTGCATGGCCCCACCGAAGAAGTTCATGACGCTGGAACGCTTCATCAACGAGCAGGAATCGATGCATCCCGGCGCGACGGGAGAATTTTCCGCGCTGCTGCACGATCTTTCGCTTGCGGCGAAGCTCGTCTGGCGCGAAGTGAGTAAAGCGGGCCTTGTGGACGTCCTCGGGACGACAAACCAGACCAATTCGAGCGGGGATATCGTCAAGAAGCTCGACGTCTTTGCCGACGAGACCATCTTCAAGGCGATGGACCACGGCGGGCACATCTGCGTCATGGCCTCGGAGGAGAACGAGGACATCCTCCACATCCCGGACGAGTATGTCACGGGTAAATACGTCCTCCTCTATGACCCCCTCGACGGCTCCTCGAACATCGATGCGAACATCACCATCGGTTCGATCTTCAGCATTTTCAAGCGGGTGACAACCTCGGGGAAGGGGACCCTTCAGGACTGCCTCCAGCCGGGGTACAAGCAGGTGGCGGCCGGATACATCATCTACGGCTCGAGCACGATCTTCGTCTACTGCACGGGGCACGGCGTCCACGGATTCACGCTTGACCCGAGCGTCGGGGAGTTCCTCCTGTCGCACGAGAACATCCGGATCCCGAAGAAGGGGAATATCTACAGCATGAACGAGGGGAATTTCAGCAACTGGGACCCGGGGATGCAGAACTACATCACGTATCTCAAGCAGCAGGACAAGGCGACGGGCCGACCCTATTCGCTTCGGTACATCGGCACGATGGTGGGGGACGCGCACCGGACCCTCCTCTACGGAGGCATCTTCGCCTACCCCGGCGACAAGAAGAACCCCGAGGGGAAACTCCGACTCATGTACGAATGCAACCCGATGGCGTACATCATCGAACAGGCGGGCGGCCGCTCGAGCAACGGCACTACAAGCGTCCTCAACGTCGCCCCCACGTCGCTCCACCAGCACACGCCCGTGTTCCTCGGAAGCGAGGAGGATATGAAGCTCTGCGAGGAGTTCCTCCAGGGCAAACGCTCCTAGGTCTCCGCAGTATTTCTACAACAAGAATCCCGGCCGCTCACGTTCGAGCGCCGGGATTCTTGTGCATCTGAGGCGTGCCGGACTCCTACTTGGGGGCGATCCTCTTGAGGATGTCGTTCAGCATCTCGATCTGAACCTTCTGTATCTCCAGGAGCTCCTGCTGCTGGTGCATCACGAGATGATCGAGCTTTTCGTGAAGCATCCTCACTTCCATCTCCGCTTTCAAATTCACCATGTAGTCCTTCTTGGACCTGTCCCGGTCCTTCTCTTCCTGCCGGTTTTGGCTCATCATGATCACGGGGGCCTGTATCGCCGCCAGACAGGAGAGGATCAAATTCAAGAGAATGAACGGATAGGGATCGTAGGGTTTGTTGACGAGCAACAGGACGTTGACGCAGATCCAGCTGAACATGAACACGCCGAACGAGATGATGAACTTCCAGCTGCCCCCGAAGGAGGCCACCTTGTCTGCGACCTTCTGTCCGACCGTCAGGACCTTCTTCTTTTCATGGTTCACCTTGTCTGTCAAGGTGGTCTTGTCGGTCAAGGATGCAGCGACGGTCTTTTCAAGCTCGCTCAGTTCGCCTACCTCTTTCGTAAGATACGATGAGATATACTTCTCTCGATAGTTGTTCAGCTCGCTGATGGAGATGGAGTGGTCGGGGGTGAATTCGGGGACGTCCTTTTGGATCAATTGCAGGAGCGCGGGCCGCAACGCCCTGCCCGACACTTTGTCGGACATGGGAAACTCCGTATGCGAGATGTCGCTGAGAAATGTCTTCATGCAGGCGTTCGCTCCATTTTGTATAGTGTGACGCTTTGACTCCCGGCCACAAAGCGCCGGAAAGATCCTCTCCTTTTACCAGGAATACCGGATCGTGTAGGTGACCGTCTTCTCCTCGCCCTTGGCGAGCTTCACGGGGAACCGAAGCGTCGACTGGTCGACCTTCACCCAGTCGCTGTTCTGCTTCACGATCTCCCATTGGCTCCACCGCCACGGATGTTCGTAGATCTGGACCGCCGCCGGCTCCTCCTTGTGGTTGCGCACCTTGATCTGCACCGTCTCCTCGATCGACCGACCGCCCGGGAGCGTCCGGAAGTTCATCTGTGCCCGTTCGCCGACGATGTCGAACGCGTTGCCGAGGTAGAGACGGAGCTCCTCGTCCTTCGGGGTGTGGTCGATCTGGTCTTCGCCGATGAACTGTTCCTTCCCGTCCTCGTCCCGCTTGTAGACGCGCACCTTCCCTTTGGGCAGCGGGAGGCCGAGGCCCGACGCTTCGTCGTTCTTGAACGTGACATAGACGCCGATCTTCGTGTTCGACTGCTGGCCGAAGGTCTCCTGGCCGCGGTAGGAGAAGTTGTTGTACCACATCCGCCACTGGTCCGCGAGCCCGTCGTAGATGAACATCTTTTTCGCAACGATGTCGTTCCCGGAGACGAGCTCCACCTGCTTCGTCTCGTTGTTGTTGAGGTCCGCGTGGCGCTGGAGCGTGTAGAGTTTGTATTCGAAGAGGTCGGTCTGTTTAAACTGCTGGTCGGCGACCTTCGCCTCCATCTGCATGTCGCCACGTCCCATCGTTCTCATCTGATCCTGGACCACGTTCACGTCGCCGGCGACGAGCTTCAGCCCGGCATTCGAGAACGACGTGCCGGAGTTGTTCGTGAGGGTCACCCAGCCGGTGAGATCGATCTTATCGTCGGCTTTGTTGAGGAGCGCGACGTAGTTCGCGTTCCAGGAGAGCCCTCCCGCGAGGTAGCTGATCTCGGCCTTATGCTCCCCCGGCTGCGAGTTGCTCACGAGCCATTCGAGCTGCGGTTTCAATATCAGGCCTTCCGGGAGGCTCGGGAGGACGAGCCTCCCGGCGGGGTTGATCTCGATCTTTCCGTTGATCTCCGCGACGATACCGCCGACGGCGGCGTAGACCGGGATCGCGCTGCCATACTGCGGCTGCGTCTGATAGCCGGTGGATAGGATCGTTCCTTTGACGGTGTACTCCTTCTTCGTCTCTTCGTTCACCCGGACGAACTCCACCTCCTTGCCGATGTATTTTTCAAGCAGCTTCCCCTGGTTCACGAGGTCGTACTGGTAGTTCTGCTCGAGGACGCGGACCGCTCCGGGCGCCGTTGTGCTGAGAAAATGGAGGGACGTCCCGTCGATCGTCGCCGGGATGTCGGGGATGATCACTTTCGTGATGCCCTTGCCGATTGGTATCGTCCGCTCCTCCCGGATGAGGGAGAGGTTCTGGTTGTAGACCGTCAGGTCGACGGATGTCCGGCTGCTCGCGCCGGCACGGGTGTCCTGGGCGAGGGCCATGTGCGCGACAAGCATGAGAACTGCGAGGAGGAACGTGCGGGCCATAGGAGTACTCCTTTTCGTGTGAAGAATGTCCGTCTTTCTGGTTCAACACTCCGGCGTCCCGAAATGTTCCCAGGCAAAAAACCCTCATTACGGCCGCGGAACCGGCGTTCCGGCCTTCTCCTGTTCCTTGTACTGAAGCCGGTAGAGCTTATAATAGATGCCGCCGAGCGTGAGGAGTTCCTGGTGCGTCCCCGACTCCCGGATCTCGCCTTTGTGCATGACGATGATCTTGTTCGCCCGCTGGATGGTGGAGAGTCGGTGGGCGACGACGAGGGAGGTTCGTCCCTGGAGAAGCTTGCTGATCGCCTGCTGGATGAGGATCTCGGTCTCCGTGTCGACGCTCGAGGTCGCCTCGTCTAAAATAAGGATCTTCGGGTGCACGGCGAGCGCTCTGGCGAACGAGATGAGCTGCTTCTGGCCGACGGAGAGGGTCGCCCCGCGCTCCTTCACCTCCTGCACGTACTGCTGCGGGAGCTGTTCGATGAACCGGTGCGCCCCGACGACGCGCGCGGCGGCCTTCATCCGGTCATGGGAGATCGACTCGTTGCCGAGGGTGATGTTCGACGTGATGTCGCCGGAGAAGAGGAAGACGTCCTGGAGCACGATCGCCATCTGGCGCCGGAGTTCGTGCGGGTCGAGCTGCCGGATGTCAATGCCGTCGACGAGGATCTCCCCCTTCTGATAGTCGTAGAACCGCGTCAGGAGGTTGATGATCGTCGTCTTTCCCGCGCCGGTGTGGCCGACGAACGCGACGGTCTCGCCGGGCATGACCCGGAACGACGCGTCCTTGAGGACCCATTCCTCGCCGATGTACGCGAACCAGACGTTCCGGAACTCGATCTCACCCCGGACGTCGCGCAGGGGAACGGGCGCCGGCGGGGCCGCGACGATCGTCTGGTCGTCGAGAAGCTTGAAGACGCGCTCGGACGAGGCCATCGCGGTCTGCATGATGTTGTACTTTTCCGAGAGGTCGCGGATGGGCCGCCAGAACATCTCGTTGTATTGAAGGAATGCCATGATCGTGCCGATCGTGATCGACCCGTCGAGGGCGCCGACCCCGGCGTACCAGAGAATGAGACCGACGGCGAGGGCGCCGATGAGCTCCACGCCCGGATAGAAGAACGAATAGTACAGGATCGACTTGACGTTCGCGTCGCGGTGGAGTCCGTTGATCTCCGAGAACGTCTCGTAGGACTTCGCCTCGCGGTTGAAGATCTGATCGACCATCATGCCGGTGATGTGCTCCTGCATGAACGTGTTGATCCGCGCAAGCTGGATCCGGACCTGGCGGTAGGCCTCGCGGGCCTTCTTGCGGAAGAGGAATGTCCCGTAGAAGAGGAGCGGCAGCACGCTCAAGGACACGAGCGCGAGCTTCCAGCTCATGGTGAACATGAAATAGAGGATCCCGGCGATCGTGAAGATGTCGCTGAACGCCATGACGATGCCGGAGGAGAACATCTCGTTCAGGACCTCGATGTCGTTCGTCACCCGGGTGATGAGACGCCCGATAGGGTTGCGGTCGAAGAACTTGAGCCCGAGCTTCTGGAGGTGCCGGAAAACTTCCATCCGGAGGTCGAAGATGGTCCGCTGTCCGATCCACTGCGTGAGGTACGCGTTCGCGTACTGGACGGTCCCGCGGACGACGAGGAGCGCGAAGAATGCGGCCGCTGTCTGAAGCAGGCCGTGCTTGTCGTTCTGCGCGATGTTGACGTCGACCGCGTGGCGGATGAACCATGGGCGTACGGCCTCCATCGCCGAAACGGCGACGCTCGTGAGGATGCCGAGGGCGACGTACCACGTGTACGGCTTGAGGTACCGGATCAGCCTCTTCATGAGCTGATTATCGTACGCTTTTCCGAGTATTTCTTCTTCCTGCATCAGCGCTGACGTGAAAGGATCATAAGTGGTCGAGCTCCTCTTCGAGGAGCTGCTTCTCGTAGAGATCGGCGTAGATGCCGCCGAGGCGCACGAGCTCGCCGTGCGTGCCGCGCTCGGCGATCGTCCCCTTGTCGAGAACGACGATGAGGTCCGCTTCCTTCACAGTGGAGATGCGGTGGCTGATGATGATGCTCGTGCGGTCTTTCATCACGCCTTTGAGCCGCTTGAGGATCTCTTCCTCCGTGTAGGTGTCGACGGCGGAAAGGGCGTCGTCCAGGATGAGGATCTTCGGATCGCGCAGGACCGCGCGGGCGATGCTCGTGCGCTGCTTCTGGCCTCCGGAGAGCGTGATGCCGCGCTCCCCGATCATCGTCTGGTACCCGGCCGGAAACTCGCTCACGTCCCGGGCGATCTGCGAGACCTCCGCGGCGGCGCGGATCGTCTCGTCGGTGCCGTGGTCGCTCCCGTAGGCGATGTTGTCCGCGATCGAATCTGAGAAGAGGAACGTCTCCTGCTGGACGTAGCCGATGTGGGACCGGAGGACGCCCAAGGGGATGGTGCGGATGTCGGCGCCGTCGATGCGGACCTCTCCTCCGGTGACGTCGTAGAGCCGCGCGATGAGATTCACGAGCGTGGACTTCCCCGATCCGGTGTACCCGACGACCGCGACGGTGGAGCCCTGCGCGATCTCGAGGTCGATGTCGTGGAGCGTCGGAGCCGGTGCGCCCGCGTGTGTGAAGCTCACCCCCCGGAACTCGATCTTGCCGGCGACCCCGCGGATATCGCTTCGGGTCTTCGCGGTGTCCCGGATCTCCGGCTCGGTGTCGAGGATCCTGCCCAGCCGTTCCATCGACGCGGCCCCCTGCTGGAGGATGTTCGTGACCCAGCCGAACGCGATCATCGGCCAGATGAGCAGGATGAGATAACCGAAGAACGCGGTAAGCGTGCCGATAGTGATGTCGCCGTCGATGACGCGGACGCCGCCGTAGTAGACGGTGACGACGAGCGAGCAGCCGACGAGGAGGAACATGAGCGGCCACATGAGGGACTGTATCCGGGCGAGGACGAGGTTCCGCTTGAGGTAGTCCCAGCTTAGGTCGTGGAAGAGCCCGATCTCGTACTCCTCACGGACGTACGCCTTGACGATCCGGATGCCGGAGAGGTTCTCCTGGGCGCGCATGGTCAACTTCGAGAACTGTTCCTGTCGCCCTTCGAACTTCTGATGAATGAGCTTCCCGAGATGGTAGACGGCGAAGGAGACGAACGGAAGCGGGATGAGGGCCATGAGCGTCAGCCGCCAGTCGCTCCAGAGCATCATCGCGAGCGTCATGGAGAACGTGATGAGCGTATCCGCCGGGTACATGATGCCCGGGCCTACCGCATTGCGGACGGAGCCGATGTCGTTCGTCGCATGCGCCATGAGGTCGCCCGTGGGCGTGCGCTGGAAGTAGGAGAGTGAGAGCTTCTGGATATGGCTCAGGAAGTCGTTTCTGAGGTCGAACTCGATGTGGCGCGACATGACGATGATCGTCTGGCGCGTCAAGAAGGTAAAGATGCCGGAGATGAGGGAAAGCCCAACGATCATGCCGGCATAGGCCAAGAGACCCGTGCCCTCGATCTTATGGAATTCGATCCCCTGCTTGAGCTTGTCGACGGCTTCGCCGACGAGCTTCGGCTGGATGACGGTGAAGAGATTGCTTCCGAAGACGGTGATGAGCCCCCAGATGAGCGTTTTGCGGTATTTGAGGAGGTACGGCTTAAGCCGAAAAAGGGATTTCATGCCGACAATAGGAATGGACTCTCACGCAGTAAGATACGAAAGAGTTGAGAGAAAAAAAATGAGAAGGGGAAAGCAACCGATCGGAACTACTTTCGGGATTTGCTTCTGACGTAGAGGCGTGAGCTGACATCCATTGCCGGAGAAGGCAAGTACCATACACTATCTCGCCCGCGGAAGGTATAGGTCTCCTGATTCGAGCCAAATTGCGCGAGGAACCGAAGAGAAGATTCGTCGTCACTTGTGCTAAGAAGACCCTTAATATCAGTTCGGCGGGATACCAGAGTGTCATTTCGGTAAAACTCTATGACGCTTTCGGGTCGAACGATCATGGCGTCGTACGATCTGTCGACATGCGCGTTGTGGCTCTCGAGGCCGCCGGATTCCATTGAGAATTCGAAACACCCGCAGGGGGGATTACATGATGCATCTTCCGGCACTCGAGTGAGGCGCGAACAGGCGGAGGACGGAGCGCACCCGCTAAGAAGACTGTACAACTGAACCAATGTGATCCAGACGAGCGTCGTTAAGAATTGGAAGTGGCGCATGTGACGATGCAATAGTACACGTGGTCTTCCCGTGAGCAATTCAAACGCCGGATCTCACCCGATGACCGAGAACCCCGTGTAGGGCTGGAGGACGCTCGGGACGACGACCTTGCCTTCCGGCGTCTGGTAATGTTCGAGGAGCGCCGCGACGATCCGGGGCAATGCCAGTCCGGAGCCGTTCAATGTGTGCACGAACTCTGGCTTCCCGCCGCCGCGCGGCCGGAAGCGGATGTTCATGCGCCGTGCCTGGAACGCTTCGAAGTTGCTGATCGAAGAGACCTCGAGCCACCGCTCCTGCCCGACACTCCAGACCTCGAGGTCGAACTTCTTCGTCTGCGTGAAGCCCATGTCCCCGGTGCACATGAGGAGAACGCGGTACCGAAGGCCGAGCTTCTGAAGGAGCGCCTCCGCGTCGGCGCGCAAGGAATCGAGTTCGTTGTACGAGACGCCGGGGTGGACGAACTTCACGAGCTCGACCTTGTCGAACTGATGAAGGCGGTTGAGGCCCCGGACGTCCTTGCCGTAGGATCCCGCCTCGCGGCGGAAGCAGGGGGTATACGCGCAGTAGGTGATCGGGAGCTGCGCCTCCTCGAGGATCTCGTCGCGGTGGATGTTCGTGACGGGGACCTCGGCGGTGGGAACGAGGTAGAGTTCGTCCTTCGTCGCGACGTACATGAGGTCCTCCTTGTCGGGAAGCTGGCCGGTGCCGGTCGCGCTCGCCCCGTTCACCATGAGGGGGGGCTGGATCTCCTTGTAGCCTTTCTTGCCGGCCTCGTCGAGGAAGAAATTGATGAGCGCGCGCTGGAACTTCGCCCCGGCGCCCTTGTACACCGGGAACCCGGCGCCTGAGATCTTTACGCCCCGTTCGAAGTCGATGATATCGTGCTTCGCGACGAGCTCCCAGTGGGGCTTCGGCGCGAAATCGATCACCGGCGCCTCCCCCCAGGTGAAGACCGTCTGGTTCTCCGCGGGTGTCTTCCCGACGGGGACGGAGGGGTGGGGGATGTTCGGTACCAGGAGCATCATCTTGTTGAGCTCCGCTTCCACCGGTCCGAGCTCGTCCTCGAGGGACTTGATCTCGCTTTTCACCGACTCCATCTCCGCGATGACCGAGGAGGCGTCCTTCTTGTCGCGCTTGAGCTTGCCGACCTCGTCCGAGACCACGTTCTTGCGGCTTTTCAGCGCTTCCGCCTTCTGGAGCAGGTCGCGCCGTCGTGCGTCGAGCGCCAGGATCTGGTCGATGGAGTCCGTTTCGCCTTTGCTGCGAATCCCTTCCTTGACGAGGTCCGGGTGTTCCCGGATGAATTTCATCTCAAGCATGAAGCGCGATCCTCTTGTTGTTGAACGCGGATGACTATTGGTTTTCCTGTTCGTCCTTGAGCTGGTTCTCCACCTGCTGCTTCAGGATAACGAGTCCCTGCTCGATGCCGGAGAGCTTGACGCCCAAATCGATCTGCGTCTTGAGCGTGATGAATCCCGACCGCAAGGGGCGCGACGCCGCCTGCTTCAGTGAAGCCGTTTTCACCGGCACAACGAGCTTCTTGCTGTAATGAAACACGCGCGCGAGCGTCGTGGCGAACTCGTAGCGGCTCACGAGGTCCGGGCCCGAGACATGGTAGATGCCCGT
The DNA here is from genome assembly GCA_025358305.1 of Ignavibacteriota bacterium. GTDB lineage: Bacteria > Bacteroidota > Ignavibacteria > UBA10030 > SZUA-254 > JANYJZ01. The sequence continues at coordinate 18,984 of JANYJZ010000013.1, read as the reverse complement.
CCGGTCGAGTTCGATGGCTTTGAGGATCGCGTACGCGAGGTCGTCGGCGAGGGTCGGGTTCCCCATCTGGTCGTCGACGACGCGGACGGTCTTCTCTTCGCGGAGCTCCTTCATGAGCCAAAGGGCGAAGTTCGGCTTGACGGAGTAGCCCGTCCCATAGAGCACCATCGTGCGGATGATCGCGTAGGGGATCCCGCTCGTCGTAATGATATTCTCGCTTGCGAGCTTCGTGCGGCCGTAGTAACTCATGGGGTTCGGCCGGTCGACCTCGGAATACGGGCCCGTCTTGCCGTCGAAGACGTAGTCCGTCGAGAGTTGGATGAGCTTCGCGCCGGTGAGCTTCGCGGTCTGGACGATGTGTTCCACGCCGCCGACGTTCACCTTCCAGGCTGACTCGCGGTCGGTCTCGCACGCGTCGACGTTCGTGATCGCGGCCGTGTTGACGATGACGTCGGGCTCGAACTCCTCGATGATCCTCTTGATCTCCTGGCGGCGGGTGATGTCGGCCTTGATGTAGAGGATCGAATCGTGCTCGAACACCGACTTTTCCTGGCGCGACGTCAGGAGGATGTTGAACGTGTTGAGATGGGAGAAGAGCTCCACGAGCTTCTGGCCGAGGAGCCCGTTGCTCCCCGTGATGAGAACGCGCTTCAGCGCGGCGTTCATCGCAGGCTTTCTTCGAGGACGGTCGAAGCGTCTGTCTTGCCGTCCCGGTATTTGATGATGACCGGTGCGGAGAGGGAGAGTTGGTGCTTGTCCGCGAACGGCCCGTCGATCCGGCGGCTGCCGGGGATGACGACGGCCCCTTCCGGGATGATGAGCGGCCGCTCGGGCGTTTTTCGGTAGATCTCCTGCCGGACGAGGTCGTAAACGGGCGTCGAGCCGGTGAGGATGACGCCGGCGCCGATCACCGAGCGCTGCTGGACGATCGTCCCTTCGTAGATGCCCGAGTTGCCGCCGACGAAGACGTCGTCCTCCACGATGACCGGCACGGAGCCGATCGGTTCAAGGACGCCGCCGATCTGCGCCGCGGCGCTCAGATGCACCCTCCGGCCGATCTGGGCGCAGGACCCCACGAGCGCGTGGGAATCGATCATCGTCCGTTCGTCGACGTACGCGCCGATGTTCACGTACGAAGGGGGCATCATGACCACGCCGGGGGCGACGTAGGCGCCGTCGCGCACGGAAGTTCCGCCCGGGACGATCCGGACGCGGTCCTCGAGCGTGAGCTTCTTCAGGGGAATGGTGTCCTTGTCGAAGAACGTGAACCCGTTCTTCGACTGATCGGTGACGGCGCCGATCCGGAACGCAAGGAGGATCCCCTTCTTTACCCATGGGTTGGCGCGCCAGGTGCCGCCGTGGCGTTCGGCCGCGCGGAGCGTGCCGGCATTGAGGAGGTCTTTCAGTTCCTGGACTGCGCCGCGGGCATCATTCGCATCGACGGAGCCTGCGGGAAGGTCGAAGAGCCGTTCGATGCGCTCCTGAAGCGTCATACGAGATCGAGTTCCTTCAGGATGGCCCGAAGGCGCGGGCGGTGCTTCGCGCTCATCGGCACGAGAGGAAGGCGGCACTTCTCTTTGATCATCCCCATCATGGCGAGCGCGCACTTCACGGGGATAGGGCTCGATTCCACGAAGTTGAAGTTCATGAGGGGGAGAAGGTCGTTGTGGAGCTTCGCGGCCTTCTCGAATTTTCCGTCGAGGCAGAGCCGGACCATGTTCGAGAATTTCCTCGGGGCCTCGTTCGACACGACCGACACGACGCCGTCCGCGCCGAGCGCGACCAGGGGGAGCGTGATCGAGTCGTCGCCCGACCAGACGCCGAACCCGCTCGGCCGGCGCCGGAGGATCTCCATGATCTGGGTGAAATTTCCGGATGCCTCCTTGATGCCGGCGACGGTGGGGAGGTCTTCCGCAATCCGAAGGGTCGTTTCCGCCTCGATGTTGCTGGCGGTGCGGCCCGGGACATTATAGACGATGATGGGGCCGTCGATCGCTTCGACGATCGACTCATAATGCTGGAAATACCCTTCCTGCGTCGGCTTATTATAGTAGGGTGCGACTGAAAGGATCCCATCGGCACCCGCGCTGAGCATTCGGCGGGAGAGGCTGATCGCCTTGCTCGTCGAATTGCTGCCGGCACCGGCGATGACGGGGACCCGGCCCCGGGTCTGCTCCGCGACGATGGCAACGACGATCTCCTGTTCGTCCTCGCTCAGGGTGGCGCTCTCGCCGGTCGTGCCGGTCGGGAGGAGGGCTTCGACGCCTGCACGTATCTGAAACTCGACGAGCGCGCGGAGCGCGCGGTCGTCGACCATGCCGTCGGTGGTGAAGGGCGTGACGAGGGCTGTGCCGGTTCCCCGGAAGAGCAGTGGCGTTTTCATAGTGACTCCAGTACGTCGTTCATGGTGTAGCATCCGCGTTTGCCCTTGAGCCACTCGGCGGCGACGAGGGCTCCGAGGGCGAACCCTGTCCGGTTCTTCGCGGCGTGGACAAGCGTGACGCTATCGGCCTCCGAGTCGAAGAGCACTTCGTGCGTTCCGACGACGGTGCCGACGCGTAAAGATGAGATGTGGAGCTGGCTTCCCTTGATCGCGCCGCGGGGAGCCTCGGTGAGGATCTCGCGCTTGCGCTTCATCTCGTTGAGGATCACCTGGCCGAGCATGAGCGCTGTGCCGCTGGGACTGTCGGTCTTTGCTTTGTGGTGGATCTCGCGGACGGCGACGTCGTACATGTCGAAGCTGTCGAAGTATACCGCGGCCGCGCCGACGAGCTTGGCAAAGACGTTCATGCCGAGCGAGAAGTTCGGGGAATAGAGGAGGCCGATCTGCTTCGCCTGGACGAGCTTGGTCACCTCGGGGAGCTTGTCGTACCATCCGGTGGTCCCAACGACGATGTTCGTTCCGCTCCTCGCCGCGGCCTCGATGTTGTCGAGGCAGGCGGCCGGTGTGGAAAAGTCGATGCAGACGTCGACGCCTTTGAGCGACGCCTTCGTCAGCCCTTTCGCGTGGACGTTGCTGGACTTTGAAAAGCGGGGTCCGACCGCGATGCCGCGCGTCGCGGCGACGCGGTCGATCTCTTTCCCCATCTTGCCGTATCCGACGATTGCGATCTTCATGGCGCGGGGGCCTTCGGCGATGATTTGGAGATGCGGAACGCGGCGAGGGCGTCGATATCCGACGAGCCGATCATCGACGCTTTCCGGGCGGCAACGGTGTTGGCGAACCGTGCGGATTCCGTGCTGTCCTTCGAGGAGAGGTAGTGGGCGCAGTACGCCGCCGCGAAGACGTCGCCGCACCCCGTCGGGTCGGCGGCAGGCGCGTCGTGAATGCCTTCGATGTCGACGTGGTGGATATGCTTCTTCTCGTCGATGTAGGCGGTGCAGCCGCGTTCTCCGCGGGTAATGATCAGCACGTTCGTATTGAGGGCGAGCGTGTGCTTTCCGAGGTTCTCTTCTGAGAGCTTCTCGGCGCTGATGATCGCGGCCTCCTCCTCGTTCATCTGCGCGCCGTGGAGCATGAAGAGCCACCGGCGCCAGAGTTCAACGGGACGGTGGAACCGAGTGTCGTCCGCGTTCACGCCGAGGGTCAGGCTGTGGATGTCGACGTAGATCGGCGTATGGCTCTCCCGGGCATCCATGCGGATCTCGTCGAGAGTCTCCAGCGTGATGTCCATGCCGGAGATCATGTTGATAAGGATCATGTTCGACTCGATGTACGGTCGGATCTTCTTCAGGGGGATCGGCTCGGAGATGTTCCGGGAGCATTCCGTGCGCTCCCGCTTGTCGCGGTAATAAAGGGAGACCTGGTTCGTTGGCCCGTTGAATTTGAAGATGCCCGCCGTGTCGATGTTTGGATAGGCCTGAAGGCGCTCGATGAACGCGGGGTAGTCGTCCTTCCCGACGCCGAAGACGGGGTAGATCGTGTCGCGCGGCCCGAGGAGGTTTGCGAGGGTCGCGAGCGAGAAGAAGATGCCGCCGTAGCTTTCGCTCTCCGTGCCGTCGGCATGGTGGATGACGTCGAGACAGAGGTGCCCGATGACGGTGATCGTCATGGCGGTCAGACCTTCGCTGTGTAGGGGTAGTCTCCCGCCTCGCACAGGCGCCAGAGTTCCTGGCAAGCGAACCGGTTCTCGTAGAGCGCCCGTCCGATGACGGCCGAGTCGACGCCGAGCGGTTCCAGCTCCTGCAGCTTCAGGAGGTCGTCGAGGCTCGAAATGCCGCCGGAAGCGGTGATCCGCAGGCCGGTCGTCTCGGCGAGCGACCTGATCGCGGCGAAGTTCGGGCCGCGCATCATGCCGTCGAGGAGGATGTCGGTATAGACGATGCGTTTGAAGCCGAGCGCTTTCGCGTTCAGGGCGATGGAGACCGCGGTGAGGCCGGTGTCTTCCTGCCAGCCGTGCATCCGGACGATGCCGTTCTTCGCGTCGAGCCCAAGGACGACCTTGCTCGGTCCGTACGTTTCGAGCGTGCGTTTCGCTTCGTCGGGGTTTTCGATGGCCATCGTGCTGATGACGACGCGGTACATGCCGGCGTCGAACGCGCGCTTGATCTCCTCGAACGTCCGAAGCCCGCCGCCGAGCTCGATCGGGATGTCGACGGTCTTCGCCATCCGTTCGATGACGTCGAAGTTGACGAGGCGGCCTTCCATGGCGCCGTCGACGTCGGTGACGTGGAGGGATTTGGCGTTCTCCTTGCGCCAGAGCTTGGCCATTTCGATCGGGTCGTCGGTATAGACGAATCCCTGGATCCCCTGGACCATCTGGACGCACTTGCCGTTCTTGATTTCAATCGCAGGAATAATGAGAAGCATACGTTCCGTTCTGTATGACGCCTCTAAAGTGCATAAAATTTTAGTGAAATTCAAACAAACGGCGGGGGAGCGAGGGCTCGGATGGACGCGGGGAACAGGAGGGGGCGAACTGGGGAAGCGGACTACATCGTCCCGAACTTTTTCTTCCGGTTCCGGATGTAATCGACGAAGATGAACTCTCCGAGATGCTGGAGTCCCGAATAGTAGGCGCGGCCGGCGTTCGCCTTCGTAAGGTCCTCGATGAAATTGATGAGGTAGGGGTCGCGGGCGACCATGAACGTGCTGATGGTGATCTTCTCGCGCCGGCATGCGACGGCCTCGTCGAGCGTCTTGTTGACGATCCGGGGGTCGAGGCCGAACGAGTTCTTATAGAGGCGCCCGTTCTCGTCGAACATGGCGGACGGCTTGCCGTCCGTGATCATGAAGATCTGCTTGTTCGCGCTCCGGGTCCTTCGAAGGAGCGTCCGGGCGAGCTTCAGCCCCGCACGGGTGTTCGTGTGGTACGGCCCCACGCTGAGGAACGGAAGTTCATTGAGGCTCATGAGCTTCGCGTCATCCCCGAACACGACGAGGGAGAGGTAGTCCTTCGGATACTTCTGCATGATGAGCTCGGAGAGAGCGAGGGCGACCTGCTTCGCCGGCGTGATGCGGTCCTCCCCGTAGAGGATCATGCTGTGGCTGATGTCGAGCATGAGGACGGTGGCGCACGAGGTCGTATGCTCGGTCTCGTAGACCTCGAGGTCCTCCTCCTTGAGCGTGAACTCGTCGATGCCGCCCCGCTTGAACGCGTTCGTGAGGGTCGAGGTCAGGTCGATCGCGGTCGCCGCGTCGCCGACAGCCCACTTCTTCGTTTCGCTTAAGCGGTCGACCCCCGAGCCCGTCTGCGGGGTCTCGTGCGTGCCGATGCCCCCTTTGCGCAGGGAGGTGAAGATCTCGCGCAGCGCGTCCTGACGGATGCGCTGGACCCCCTTCGTCGTGAGGACCGGAGCGTTGTTGACCTCCTCGATGATCCCCTTCTCCTTGAGCCGGGCGATGAGATCATCCATCGAGAGAGACTCGTCGAAGATCCCGTGCTCCTCGGCGAGCTGCCGGAGCCACTCCATCGCTTCTTCGACGTCCCCGCTCGTTTGCAACAAGAGGTAGCTGAAGAGCGAGGTGAGGCTTTCGAGGCGCTGCTCGTCGGTAAGGGACTCGTCCGTCCATTTGCTGTAGCGGTATTTCATAGGGAGGGTGTTCCCCGCAGCGGATCAATCATCGTCTTCGCCCTTGCCGCGTCCCTTGAAGATGCTGCCGACGAGGTCCTTGTACTCGACCATATGGTCGATCTCGTCCTTCGCGATCTTCGAGAATTGGTGGAGCCCGTCGAGCGCAAACTCCATCGCGGAGGAGAGCTCGTAGAGGTTGTCGGGGGGGACCTTCATGTGCGCCACCGTGATGTCCCTGAGGTGGCTCACCTTGTTGAGCTCCCGGTAATAGTCGTCGATCGCCATCTCGTCGGAAATTTCGATCTTGTTGCCCGATTCGAACCACGAGATAACCCCAGCGTACTCCGACGCTTCGGTCTGCTGGCGCGCCGCGGGGTTCTCGCCGCGCTGCGGCCTCCTCAGGAGCGGGTCGGGGAAATACTTCTTGAACACGTCCCGGACCGCCTTGCCGATCAAGGCCTTGCCGACCTTCAGCGGCCCTTCCTGTTCCCCTTCGAACACGAGCTCGATCTTGCCCGTCATGCCGGGGAGCACGTGGGAGAGGTCGGAGATCCGCGGGACGATCTTCTTGTCGTGCAAGAGGATCGCGCGGCGTTCGGCGTTACTGATGAGGTTCTCCATTGCCGCGATCGTCATGCGGGCGCTGACGCCGGACTTCTGGTCGACGTACTCGCTCTTGCGGGCCTCGAACCCGATCTGTTCGATGATCTCCTTGAAGTAATACGGGACGACGATGTCTCGGCCGCCCCGGGTGAGCGAGGCCTCCTGCTCCGTGATCCGCATGGCGTCCTCGATCTGGCGCGGATAGTGCGTGAAGATCTGCGAGTCGATACGGTCCTTCAGCGGCGTGATGATGTTGCCGCGGTTCGTATAGTCCTCCGGGTTCGCCGTGAAGACGATGAGGATGTCGAGCGGGATGCGGACGCTGAACCCGCGGATCTGGATGTCCTTCTCCTGCATGATATTGAAGAGCCCCACCTGGATGCGCGGCTGGAGATCGGGGAGCTCATTGATCGCGAAGATCCCGCGGTTCGTCCGCGGGATGATGCCGAAGTGGATCGCCCCCTCGTGGGAATAGTGGAGCCGCTGCGACGCCGCCTTGATCGGGTCGATGTCGCCGATGAGGTCGGCGATCGTCACGTCGGGGGTGGCGAGCTTCTCGCCGAGCCGTGCGTCCCGGTGCATCCAATCGACCGGCACGGTCTCCCCTTGGTCCTTCACGAGGTCGGTGCAGCGCTTGCAGACGGGGTGGTACGGGTTGTCATTGATCTCGCAGCCGGCGATGATCGGGATGAACTCGTCGAGGAGCGACGGGAGTTGCCGCACGATGCGCGTCTTCGCCTGTCCGCGAAGCCCGAGGAGCATGATGTCGTGTTTTGCGAGGATGGCGTTGATGAGCGCCGGGATGACGGTGTGTTCGAACCCGACGATGCCGGGGAAGAGGGGCTCCTTGCGGTTGATCTTGTCGACGAGATTCGCCCGGATCTCGTCCTTCACGGAGCGTACGACGTAGCCGGAGTCTCTGAGTTGGCCGATGGTTGAGGGGCGGTTCATGTGTATCGCTTCGATAGTCGGTGTGGGGGGAAGGATCTCTTCTAATGTAGAGCCTTTCGGTCAAATATGCAACGCGCACTGACTCGATGCTTCGCACTCGACGCTTCGCACGTGCCACGGCAGTTGAGCTTTGTGCGGTGGATAGTTACATTAATAGAGTCACGGCGGGCGGCAGACGCGCGCAGGCAACATCACGTTCGGTCCAGGAGCAAGGCGTCATGACATTCGGTCGTGCAGCAGATTGATGCAGCGTGATGCGAGGAGATCGGGTTCTCTGCCCGCATCGGGATTCCGGCATGCCGGGTGCCTGGCGATCTTCTGGATCGCCGCGGCATGCTGCGGCTGCCGGGGGACGAATGAGTCCGGGGTTCGGATCACGATGACGCAGTACGAACAGTTGAAGGATATCGAAACAGAGCTCCCGTTGTCCCCCGATTCCATCGCTGCGAGGTACGAGCGCTTCGACAGCGCCACGTTCCGAAGCCGGTATCGGGAGAAGCTCAACGTTATCTGCGCCTTGATCGATTCACTCGATCTGGGGGTCCCAGATTCGCTGCGGATCGACACGCTCTCGATCGATCACTCCGTCGGGAGTCTCGGTGAGGCGGCGAGACAGAAAAGAACGATCTTCATTTCGAGCAGCTACTTCATCATCTTTGATGATGCGAGGGTGATTCGGTCCGTCGTCTTCCACGAGTTCGGCCACCTGAGATACTCGGCCTTGCCCTCGGCGGTGAGGTCCGACGTCGATTCACTCTGGACGTATCTCCAGCACGGCTCGCTGCTCTATCTCCTCCATGATGGAGAATACTCCGGGAACGCTCGCTTCGGAGGTCATCCGAATGACAGTCCCACGGAGATGTTCGCTTCGACATTCAATCTCACGAACAACCGTTTGGACGAGCTGCAAGCACGGCTCCAGTATGTCGATCCGACGCATGTCATGGTGATCCGCCATCTTATCGGGATCGTCCGGTCGTCGCTTACCCGACCATGAGCGAGCGCGATCAGCGTGCCGCCGCCGCCATGCCGGATCATATCAGAAACAGGGAATAACTTCAGTAGAGGGAACCATGATCACCGTCGCCACCAATCTCACCGCCGTCATCAATGCCGCGAAGCCGCGATTGATCGCGATGCCGGAGGTCCGCGTCGCCGACAAGCCCTATCCTGACAAATGGTCCGTCAAGGAGATCCTGGGGCACCTCATCGACTCGGCGAGCAACAACCACCAGCGGATCGTCCGGATGCAGCAGGCCGCGGATATCGGGACCTACGAATATGAACAGATGCATTGGGTGTCGTCCCAGAGCTACCGGACGGAGCCGTGGGACGGCCTCGTGGCCCTCTGGTACAGCTACAACCTGCATCTTGCACATATCATCCGGCATATCGATCCGAAGACGCTCAATCACACGTGCGACATCGATTACGGTGCGCCCGTTACCCTCCGGTTCGTCGCCGAGGATTATGTCAGGCACATGGAGCACCACCTGGGTCAGATCTTCAGCGATGCGGACCCCAGGATGCGGAAGAAATGGATGGCGTGAACTCGGTACGTTGACGCTCGTGCGGCAAATCCGTATATTCAATCCCATGAACAAGACGACCCGGTCACTCGCCGCGCTCCTTCTCGCTCTCCTTGTTGGCGGCCGGTCCTTCGCGCAGGGCTCGGCGGGAGAACGCGCCGCGTTCGAACCGCGCTATCTCATTGACCTCCCCACCGCGGGGATGATCCCGCACAACACGCTCGCCCTCGACATGGATTTCTACCACTCCGGCGGACTCCTCGTCGGAGTGAGCATCGGGCTCTTCGACAGGCTTGACGCCGGGCTGTCGTACGGCGGCGTCGGAGTGATCGGCACGGAAAGCCCGGTGTGGAACAACAGCACCGGGTTTCACCTCAAGGTGAGGCTCCTCGAGGAGTCGGTCCTTCTCCCTGCGATCGCGCTCGGATTCGACAGCCAGGGGAAAGAAGAGTATGTCGATCCGCCGGGACGCTACGTCATCAAGTCACGCGGCCTCTACGCCGTCGCGAGCAAGAATTATAGCGCCATGGGCTCCCTAAGCCTCCATGGCGGCGTGAATTACAGCCTCGAACGGGGGGACGACGACACGGACCCCAACTTCTTCGTCGGGATCGAGAAGACGATCGGCGCGTCGGTTTCCGCCGTCGGGGAGTATGACCTCGCCCTCAACGACACGAATCAGGATGCGCTCGGCCGCGGGAGGGGGTATCTCAACATCGGGCTCAAGGCGTCGCTCGGCAGGGGGTTCACGCTCGGCCTCAACCTCAAGGATCTCCTCCGAAACCAGCAGACCATTTCCATCGGAAATCGCACCATTGCCGTCGAGTACCTCCAGCCCCTCTAATGTACTGAAAAGGCTACGGTTACCCTCCCGCCGTCTCATTCCCCACACACTTCTACCGGCTTCCGGTCACAACCCCCGAGAAAGCTATTGTTTCCGTCTGTTTATATGGTTACATTTGATGGAGAAGTAGCCTAATTTGTGGCATCAGGATTGCTATTCTATGGTAGTAGAGACCACTACTCGCAGAAAGTGAAGGACCCCATGAAAACACGATTATCTCTTTGGCTGATGTGCGCTTTCCTGAGCATCGGCGCCCTGTTTGTCTCCGGCTGCTATACCCAGGTCGGCGTCACCCGCGAGTCGACCAGGGGGTACGAGTCAGCCGATAAGCCGGCCGACCAGGACCAGCAGGTCGCGACCGAGGACAACGCGAACGGCGAGAACGTCGAGCCGAACGACAATGACAATTACGACAACTCGGGGTACGGCAATCAGGACTGGGACAACCATCCGCGCGTCGGCTTCTGCTACTATTATCCCTCGTACTATCCGTCGACCATGTGGCCCTCGTACGCGTTCAACGTCGCCTACCGGGATCCCTGGGCCTACGCCTACTTCGACTATTATGATCCGTGGTGGTGCGGTTCGCCGTACGTCGGATATTCACCCTATTGGGACGGCTACTACTCGCCGTATCATTATCCGTACTACGGAGGCTCTCCGTACTACGGCAATGGTTATTCCTACAACGGCAGGCCGATGAATCACGGTACACGGGACTTGGGCTCGAACCGCGGGAGCACCGGTGGTCGCCAGATCAACGTTGGTACGCGCATGCCTCCCCCTGACGGCACGAATTATGGCCCGAGCACGGGCACGCTGCCGACCGGATCACGGAACGGGTCTTCGGCTGGATCTCCGTCCCGCACGGGTTCGGGAACGCCGGCCCTAGGCGGATCGTCACGCACCTCCGGGAACACGAGAAGCGTCGCCCCCCGGCCCAACTCCGGCACGTCGCGCAGCGGCAATGGCCAGCGCGGCTCCTCAACGCGCACAGGAAATTCGCGCGTCTACCGTCAGCGCGGCTCAACCTCCCAGGGAGCCCCGTCGGAGCGCGGTTCATCCGCGCCTGCGTACAATCCCCCGTCGCGTGACGGCGGATCGGCGCCGCGCAGCAGCGCACCGAGCTATTCACCGCAGCCGAGTTCACCGCCCCCGTCCTCCGGACGCGGATCGGCGCCGGCGAGCGGCTCATCCCGCGGCGGAAGTACGCGCGGCGGGCGTCCTAACTAAGTGACTTTGTCCAACTGCAATCTGTGATGATGATGAAACGGATCGTTTCGCTCTTGTGTGGAATACTTGTTGCTTCGACCTTTGTTATGGCGCAGTTCCCGGAGGACGCCCTGCGGTTCTCGACGCTCGGTCTCGGCGTCGGCGCGCGTTCCCTCGGCATGGGCAACGCTTCGACGGCGACCGCGAATGACTTCAGCTCTTCCTACTGGAACCCCGCCGGGCTCGCGCTTCTCGAGATGAACGAGCTTTCGCTCGGTTTGTCGCACACCGCGTACGGCAATAACAGCACGTTCCTCGGTAGTTCGGAATCGTTCACGAACAGCCAGACCGCTCTCAACGATGCGGGCCTCGCCTACGTGGTCCCCGCGACGCGCGGGAGCCTCGTTCTCGGGCTCGGCTACGGGCGGCAGGCGGATTTCACGACAGGCCTGTCGTTCAAGGGGTTCAACCCTCTGAGCAGCATAATTCAGCAGTGGGCCCCCGACGGCCAGCCGTATCCGGCCGACATCACGCGCGCCGAAGCGCTTCTACTCGCCCGCATCGACACGGTCTCCGGAACGTTCGTCAGCCCGATCACGAACAATCTGACCCAAAGCGGCAAGCTCCTCGAAGGCGGCGGATTGAACTACGTCTCGTTCTCGGGTGCGGCCGAAGCCGCGCGCAACCTCTACGTCGGCGTGACGCTGGACTTCCTTTCCGGATCGTACTCGTACAACAGGACCTACCGTGAACAGGACCTTGCGAACAACTACTCGACGTTCCCGTTCGATATGACCTCGCTCACGGTGAGCGATATCATCAACAGCGACCTGAGCGGGTTCACTGCCAAGGTCGGGCTTCTCTATAAATTCAGCCCGCACGGACAGCTCGGTCTCGCGCTCAAGACGCCGACCTGGATGACCATCCGCGAGACATACTCCTCGGATGCCACGAGCGTGTTCGACAACGGCGATATCCGCAACGACCCGGCGAACGGCGATCCCGGCACGGCGAATGAATACGACGTCACGACGCCGTTCGTCTTCTCCGGCGGCGCCGCATTCACGATGCAGAACCTAACGCTCGCCGGCGATTTGGAATACACCGACTGGACGCAGATGGAGTTCCGGAACGCGAACGCACGGCTCCTCGGTTACAATACCGACATCAAGACGATCTTCCGGCCGACGCTCAATCTTCGCGCTGGCGGCGAATATGAGATCCCCGGCGGCGACGTGAAACTCCGGGCCGGGTTCATGTACCTCCCGTCCCCGTACGACGGCGACCCGTCGGACTTCGCGCAGAAGTACATCACGGGCGGCCTCGGGTTCATGGTGGACCAGTCGATCCTCGTGGACGTTGGCTACGCGTACGGCATGTGGGACACGTTCCATCAGATCTACGCCGGCACGTACACGTCCGTCGAACATATCAAGACCCACAACCTCGTCTCGACGGTCTCGTACCGCTTTTGAAGGCGCTTTTGAAGGCGTTGCAGGAGGTTTGTGAAAGATGTATATTATCCCGTTCCGGTTCCTCCCGGGACGGGATTTTTGTTTTTTGCCGGAAACCTCGAAGGCAGCGCATGATTCACTGACCGCCCAGTACAGGAATAGCCCTATTGTCAAGGTTTACCAGGTTCGTCATCGGGTTTAGCTGCACCCTGCTCATCGTCCTCGTCACCGCCGCGCTGTTTCTCCGGCACCTCGTGACAAAATCCTTTCCCGTCACCCGCGGCTCGATCCAGATCACGGCCCTTCACGCGCCGGTGCAGGTCTACCGCGACGAATACGGCGTTCCGCACATCCAGGCAGGCGACACGCACGACCTCATGATGGCCACCGGGTACGTCCACGCCCAGGACCGTCTCTGGCAGATGGACCTCATGCGCCGCGCCGGGGAAGGGCGTCTCGCAGAGGTGCTCGGCAAGCCCGCCTTGGACCTCGACCTCCTCTTCCGCACGATCGATCTCCGCGACGTCGCCGCGCGGATCGAAGAAGCGATGCACCCGGAATCGCGCCAGATCCTCGAGGACTACGCGGCGGGCGTCAACGCCTACATCGCAGACCACCAGGGGAAGTACCCGATAGAATTCGACATGCTCAACTACGCGCCGGAGCCCTGGACGGTTCGCCAAAGCATCCTCGTCACCCGGCTCACCGCGTGGGAACTCAACCTCGCCTGGTGGACCGACCTGACCTACGGCGAGCTCGCCCAGCGCGTCTCCCCGGAGATGCTCCAGGAGATCATCCCGGCCTTCCCCGATTCCGTCGCGGTCACCGTGCCGACCTCTCTTATGAAACGTTCACTCTCTGGGATCAGCAGCATGATGGAAGCCGCCCGTTCGTACCGGTCATTCTTCCAACTCGGCGGGCTCGAAGCGGGGAGCAACGCGTGGGCGGTCGATTCGACGCGGTCCCTGACGGGCAAGCCGCTCCTGGCGAACGACCCCCATCTTGCCATGCCCTGTCCGTCTCGCTGGTATCTGCTGCACCTGTCGGCGCCCGGCTGGAACGTCGCCGGCGTCTCGCTCCCCGGCATGCCTCTCGTCGTCATCGGCCATAATAACGCGCTCGCCTGGGGACTCACGAACGCGATGATCGACGACGCCGACTTCTACGCTGAAGAGCTCGACACGACGAAGCCGGGGCATTACCGCTACCACGGGTCGTCGTTCCCGATCGAGGAACGGGAAGAAAAGATCTATATGGGGAAGTCCGACAGCCTCGTGTTCATGGCGCGCAGCACGCGCCATGGCCCGATCGTGAACGACGTCCATCCTATGCACAAGCACCTTGATTCGCTCGAACACCGGACGCCGCTCGCGATGCGCTGGACCGGATTCGAGGTGAGCGACGAGACGTACGGGTTCATGAAGGCGAATGTGGCGACGAACGCGGGAGAGTTCGCGCAGGCGATGAGCAACCTGACGGTGCCGGGCCAAGCCGTCGTGTATGCCGACACCGGCGGGACGATCGCCTACTGGACCGCCGCGCGCGTCCCCATCCGCGGAAAGGGGAACCCGATGCTGCCGCTCGCCGGAAACGAACCCGAGACCGAATGGAAGGGGTTCGTGCCGTTCGAAAAGCTTCCACATGCGATCAATCCTCCCGAAGGGTTCGTGGCGTGTGCGAACCAAAAGATCGCCGACGCGGGGTACCCCTACTATCTTTCAAACCTTTGGGAGCCCCCGGCGCGCATCGAGCGGATCCGGCACCTGCTCAAGACCACGGAGAAGCTCTCCGCCGACGACTTCAAGCAGTTCCAGCAGGACCTGACGTCCTATTACGCGCGCGACGTGACAGGCGACCTTCTCGCCGCGTTCACCGACGCCCCTGCGCCGTCCCAAGAGATCGCCGACGCTCTGACGTATTTACGGAACTGGGATTTTCGGTTCACGCAGAACGATGTCTCCACGACGATCTTCAATGTTTTCTTCATGAAGCTCCTCCAGAACACGTACGAGGACGACATGGGGAGCGACCTGTTCCGGGACTTTGTGTTTTTCAGCGCAATTCCGTATCGTGTGACGAGTTCGCTCCTTGCTGCCGACAGTTCCCGGTGGTTCGACGACCGGAGAACACCGCAAATCGAATCAAAGCGCGACATCCTGCGTAAGAGCCTTGCCGACGCCGTTGATGAGCTTCGCACATCGCACGGTCCCGAGATGAAGACGTGGCAGTGGGGGATGCTCCATACGGTGACGTTCAGCCACCCGTTTGGCAGCCGCAAACCTCTCGACCATGTCTTCAACATCGGACCGTTCCCGATCGCCGGCGGCGGGACGACGCTGAACAAGAGCGAATACAGATTCACGGCGCCGTACGGCGTTACCGTCGGACCGTCGATGCGGCAGGTGATCGATCTCGCAGATCCGATGGTCGCCTATACGGTGATCACCTCCGGCGAATCGGGACAGCCGCTGCAGGCGCACTATGATGACCAGGTCCCGCTCTGGCTCAACGGCGGGTATCTGCGGCTCAGCATCGACTGGAAAGAGATCGAACGAAGCAATTGGGATCATTGTGAACTCCGACCATAAGAGTCCGGCCGCCCCTTGTTCCGCGGAGCTTCTCTTGCGTCTGAAGGAGGCGGGCCGCATCGTCGTCTTCACAGGCGCGGGCATCTCCGCCGAAAGCGGCGTGCCGACGTTCCGGGGCGAGAACGGGCTCTGGAAGAAGTTCCGGCCGGAGGAGCTGGCGAACATCGACGCCTTCATGCGGAATCCCGATCTTGTCTGGCAATGGTATCAGCACAGGAAAGAGGTAATATCGTCGGTCCGGCCGAACGCGGGCCACGACGCGATCGCAGCGATGGACCAACGTTATCCGTCGTGCATCGTCGTCACGCAGAATATCGACGATCTCCACCGCAGAGCGGGGAGTCGCACGGTGCATGAGCTCCACGGCAATATCGAGAGGAACTACTGCATGACGTGCCGCCGGCCGGCGACGCCGGAAGAGATCGCGGGACAGACGAAGGCGCCGTTATGCGTGGCGTGCGGGGGGCTGGTTCGGCCCGATGTGGTCTGGTTCGGGGAGCTTCTCCCCGAGGAAGAATGGAACGCGAGCGTCGAGGCCGCAACGGCGGCGGACGTCTTTTTCGCCGTCGGCACTTCGTCGGTCGTTTACCCGGCCGCATCGCTGCCGACCGACGCGCGGCGCGCTGGTGCGTATCTTGTAGAAGTGAATATCGAACGGACCGATCTCAGCCCGATGGCGGACGAGGTCCTTTTGGGAAAAGCGGGAGAGGTCCTCCCGGCGTTGTTGGCGTATGTTGAACATTAACGGGTACACATGGAAAACGTGAAACGTGTTTTTGCAAGAACGAAGGTCATCTGTACGCTCGGTCCCGTCTCCTCCTCGGCGAAGGTCATCGCGCATATGGTGCGAGCAGGCATGGGGGCCGCGCGGCTGAACTTTTCCCACGGGACGCACGATGAGCATCTCGTGATGCTCCAGAATCTGCGGATTGCCTCCGATGAAACCGGCGAACCGATCAGCATCATCCAGGACCTCCAGGGCCCGAAGATCCGGATCGGGGAACTCAAGACGAAGACGATCGAACTGAAGCTCGACGACATGGTGACGATCACGACCGAGGAGTGCCTCGGCGACGCATCGCGGTTCTCGACGACGTATCAGCACCTTCCCGGCGACGTGCGTCCCGGGGACCGCGTCCTCCTCGACGATGGAAAGGTCGAACTCAGGGTCCAAGAGGTGCGCGGCCAGGATGTTCTCACACGCGTTCAGGTCGGCGGCATCCTCAGCGCCCACAAAGGCATCAACCTTCCGGGCGTCAACGTTTCGGCTCCGTCGCTCACGGAGAAGGACAAGGAGGACCTCATCTTTGGGTTCCAGTACGACATCGACTACATCGCGCTCTCGTTCGTGCGCCGTGCGGCCGATGTGGCGCATCTCAGGGATTTCATCATCGAGCATGGTCCGAAGGGAAGGAAGATCCCCATCATCGCCAAGATCGAGAAACCGGAAGCGATCGAGAATCTCGAGGAGATCCTGAAGGAGACCGACGCTGTCATGGTGGCGCGCGGGGACCTCGGCGTGGAACTCCCGACGGAAGACGTTCCGTTGTTGCAGAAGATGATCGTCCGGAGGTGCAACGAGGTGGGCAAGCCGGTCATCATCGCGACGCAGATGCTCGAGACGATGATCCAGAACGCGACGCCGACGCGCGCTGAAGCGAGCGACGTGGCGAACGCGGTCCTCGACGGCGCAGATGCGGTAATGCTGAGCGGCGAGACCTCCGTGGGCGCCTACCCGATCCAGGCGATCCAGATGATGGATCGCATCATCCGGAAGACGGAAGAGCAGGTGGGCAAGACGACGAAGTTCGATCCCGACTGGCTCCCCTCGACGCATGAATACGATCCGCTGAGCCGGTCGGCGTGCATCCTCGCCGATCAGCTGAAGGCATCAACGATCGTCGTTCTGACCCATTCGGGTTCGACGGCGGCGCACGTCGCCAAGTTCCGGCCGCCGGCGAGGATCCTCGCTGTGACGGACCGGAAGAAGATCATGCGGCGGCTGAATCTCATCTGGGGGATCCGCGGGTTGATCGTCGAGGACCTGAAGAAGGACACCGACGAGACGTTCCGGATGATTCAAGAGCAGCTCTTGCGCGAAGGCTACGTGGAGCGCGGCGAGACGGTGGTCATGCTGGCGGGGATCCCGCTTTTCGAAGGGCACCCGACCAACACGATCAAGGTGGATAGGGTGTAAGCAACCCAAAGAGAACGGTAAAAAAGTCCCGCTGAGCGATTTGCGGGACTTTCTTCATTTTATTCTGTATCGTGCGCCGCGAACTCTGCCAGACAAAAGGTCAATTCGCCATATGTAGTAACTCGATAGATATGTCAGGTATCTTAACTCGATAGAAGTGTCAGGTTCGAGCAGGAGTTGAAGATACTACTTTTCCTTCTGTGGTGTTAGCTTTCCTCTGGGCCGCCTTGCTGGTCTTGTAGCGGCTCCGTCCGATCGGTCTAAGGTTCCGCCATGGATGGTCGACTGCCGGTCGTTGTACGACCGGTGCTTCAGGCTTTGGCTTTGATTTGATCTGCATGAAGTTGACCTGCTGCTCGTTCCAGAAGATCCTGATCTCGTCATCCTTGAGCCAGCGACGGACCGTGACGGTGGATCCGGGGACCGGGCGTGAGACCTCCTTGGATGCTTCAAGTTGGATGAGTGTTGCTCCAAGAGTGATCGTGTAGTCGTTGTTGACCTTCCGTGTCGTCTCGAAGCAGAAGATGTTGTCGAGATCCAGTCCGCTCGACGAACGGTGGATGTCCTTTAGTCCCCTGGTGAGTGCGAAGCGCTTGTTGTGATCGGGCAAGAAGGTGCGCTCGAGGTATCGATTGGCCGCCTCGATCGTACTGATCCTCTCGCGCCGCAAGGCCTTCACCAACCGGTCCTGGAGTGTGCGATTGCACCGCTCCACCCGGCCTTTGGCCTGTGGGGAGTATGCCGTGATCATATTGACCCTGAGCCGGCCGAGTGCGCGTTCGACGTCTGTCGGGATCTTCCCTTTCTGGTTCTTGTAGACCTTCGCCCGATCCGTGTAAGATTCGCGTGGTATGCCGTATTGCTCGATATATGCTCGTAGTGTCAACAGGACGTCCCGGGTGTTCTCTGACCGGGCGAAGTGAGCATGGATCCTGCTTGACGCATCGTCGATCGCTACCAAGAGCGTGCACTTGGGACCTCGCTTCTCGAACCACTCGTGATCGCTGCCGTCGAACTGCAAGAGTGATCCCAAGGATTCTCTCCGGTCCCGTTTATGCCTGTGTGCCCGGCTCTTGCGCTCCATCGTCCAGAGCCCGGCCTTCAACAGCCAGCGCCTGATCGTCTCGTGGTCGGGGAGTCTCGCTACCATCGACGAGTGATGCTCCTCGATCATCTCCCCGAAAAGCTTCGGGCCATAGTCGCTGTAGCGCTCGCGATACAGTTCGAGTAGCCGCGCGCGCGCCTTGTACCCGTAGCCATGGTTTGATGTCGATCCACGCAAGCGGTGGATGAGCCCCTCGTCGCCATCGGCGATGTACCGATCTCGGACCCGGTAGAGCTGCCGCTCAGTCAGGCCGAGGCTTTCCGCCGCCTCGACGCAGCTGATCTCGCGCTTCACCACGCGGCCGATCACTTTCAGTCGTTCTCGCTCTTTTACGCTCATTGTCAGGGTTGCCTCGTTCGTGTCCGGTTGCGTTGGCATTGCTCTTGGTGATCCTTTGGGTTGTCCAAAAATCGTTGGATCACAAGATGCCTAAAACCTGACATTTCTATCGAGTCCGATACCTGACATTTCTATCGAGTTCTAACA
>JANYJZ010000004.1 GCA_025358305.1 Ignavibacteriota bacterium | reverse complement strand
GCCGTGATGACGCCGGAGAGCGGGGTCACCTGTCCGAGATACGGCGAGCGGCCGTTGATGAAGGGCGTATACTGAACGTCAAAGATCGTTAAGGGCCGGTTGAGGACCGTGTAGAAGAACGTCCCCTTCGACGTATCGGAGACCGCGCCGCCGAAGGCGGAGCTCGCCAAAAAGGCGGTATTATTCAGCGCGTCGGTCGCCTGGATGAAGTAGTTCACGAACGAGTTCTCGGCCTGCGCAGGGATCTGCGCCTTGTAGAGGCTGTCCACCGGATCGTACGTCATCGGGGCGTCGATGTACGCGCTTCCGTCGACCCTGTAGAACAGGTCGACGTTCGCGATCGCCTGGCCGCCGGTCTGTTTCAGAGCGCGGACAGAGATGCGCGCCGCGCTGTCGCTCGGGACGACGATCGGATTGCGTCGGTGCGTCGTGATCGACGGCAGGACGACACCGAAGACGATGTCGCCGTAGTAGATCGGGCTAATGCGGTACCCTCGGGGGTTCTCGCTGCCGGAGACGGTCGTGATGAACCCCCGGATCGTGTCGACGAGGGTCCCGGCGAGAGGATAGGTCGCCTGCCAGACCGGGTCGACGCCCGGGTGGTCGACGCTTGAGCCCTTGAGCGTGAAGTACTTCGAACCGTCGTACATCGTGATCTGATTGCCGAACTCGTCGACCATGCTAAAGGTCCCCCGGGTCGTATTGACGCGCGCGTCGACCGTCAGATTGGTCAATTGGACGATCATGCCCTCATAGGGTTCGCCGCCGGAGTAGTTCACCTTCCCGCCTGGGAAGAGCCCTGTATAGAAATCCCCCGCGCTCTTGACAATGGGCGGCGGGATCGCCTCGGAGCCGACGATGTCGACCGAGATGCCGGGGATCGGCTGGAACTGCGTCACGCTGTTCATCGAACTCGTCGGAAACTCGGAGATGAGGCCCGTGATGCGGATGACATCGCCGCGCTCCACGTTGAGGAACCCGTCCAAGATGTGCGTCGCCGTGTCGGATGAGGCGCGGGCCAACAGGCCCCTCCATGTCGCCTTCTCCGCTGTATCGGCCAGGAGCATCGTAAAACCGTGATTGGTGAACGTGATGACTTTGCCCGGGACGACGCAGAGAGCCGTCACGACGACCGTATCGCCGCTCGCCGGAGAGGTCTGGAGCGTCCACCGGCTCGGGACCGTGTTCTGGAGGGTGTTCGCGATGGCGAGAGATTCAGCGTGGACCTCCTCGATGTACTGGACCGTCACCTCGGGGTACGACGTCGTGACACCCGTGAGGCGATTATAACGCGGGATCATCTTGTGCTGCCCTGCAAACAGGGTCGTGGCCATGCAGAGCATAAACATAAACAGAAGCAAGCGTTTCATTGTGACTCCTTTAAGGGTAATGTATGTGATGTTCCGTTGAATGAAAAGGCCGATCTACCGATGCGCACTCTTGCGCGGAGAAAGATACGGCCAGTAGAGCTATACTAAAAAGTGTGGGCCCGGTGGTCGAATCAAGGGGAGGCGACTTGAAGTCGACGTGGGGCCGGACCCACACCAGATCGGACGTCCGCACGGCGCGTGCGGCACTGAACATTATTTCAGAAGGACCATTTTCTTGATGCTCTGGAACTCGCCGCCGTTGACGACGACGCGGTAGAAATAGACACCCGAGGCCAGGGTGCGAGCGTCGAAGACGATCTCTTGGGTCCCCGATTCCAAGGGCTCCTCATTGAGGAGCGTCCCGACCTCGCGGCCCAAGAGATCGTAGATCTTCAAGGTGACGTTGCCGGTACTTGGGAGCTCGAACGCGATCGTCGTCGAGGGATTGAACGGGTTCGGATAATTCTGCTCGAGGTGGAACGCGAGCGGGACGTCCGTGTCGATCGACCCGGCCGGGAACGAGAGCGGGTTCGCCAAAGGCGCCACTGCAGCCTGGAGAAATCCCACGCTGTCGATCGAGACCGCGCCGGTGACCGCCAGAGGATACTTGCTCACGATCCGAAGCGGGCCGGTGAACGCCCGGTTCGTCCGTGCGAGGACCGAATCAAGCTGGTTCCAGTTGACGACCGGGTACTGCGGCCAGTAGGTGAGGTAATTGTCGGTGACGCTCGCGATCTGGCGCAAGGTCAGTCCGTTATAGTGGTTGCTCGTGTCGCCGTCGTTGTAGGTCAGGTCGCCCAAGGTCGGCGGCGTCACTTCCGCGTCGCTCGCGCCGATATTCACCCGGAGCGCGACGAGCTCGCCCACCAGGTGGTCGTTGAACTTGTCGAGTTTCGGGTTCTTCTTCTCCCCGACAAAGATGCTCGTGCCATAGACGTCGAACCCCCGGGAGGTAAAGGTGTGCGGAGCGAACTTCGCGATGTTACTCCCCTTGTCGAACCGGATCCAGCCGTAGGTGAGCGCACTGTCGCGCCGGGCGTTGCCCAAGACGAGCCCTCCAGGGTAGCCCGCGAACCCCTTCTTGATCTTCGGGTAGGCCGCGAGGAACGCCTCGTCCCTCAAATTCGCGAGGTTCGGCACCGAAGCAAGCGATTTCAGGTTCACACCCTTCCCGATGAGGCTGTCCTGGGTGATGGTGCGGTACTTCATTGACGTCTGGTCGACATATTTGATCGTCACCCAGCCGGAGCCTTTCACCCCGGCGCTTCTCCCCGTGATGAAGAACGCCCCGCCGAACGAGGCGATCGCCGCCGGCGTATCGTCGCCGTTGCCGGCGCCGTTGTACCGAAGTGCAAGCTGCTCCGACCCGTTCGATCCGCTCAGTTCCACCAAGGCGTAATCCTTGCCGACGCCCGAGCCCGTGCTCGGACCCGCAATGAGGGGGTTGCCGCCGCCGATGATGGCGACTGCGCCGTCGTCGTCATTCCCGGGGCCGTTGTACTGCGACACCCAACTCAAATTTCCGTTGTTTTGACTATAGCGCACGGTGACAAAATCGGCATAGCTCCCCGTCGTGACGCTCCGGCCGGTGACGTAGACGCGGCTGTTGCTCTGGAGCGCCATCGCCATGGCCTGGTCGTCCCCGCCGGCACTCCCGTCGTAGCGCGCCGTCCAGACGGTGTCCCCGGTGGTCGCGTTGTAGCGTATCGTGAGGTAATCGTACCGACCCGAGGCGTCCATGCTGCTCCCGGTGACGTAGACCTCGGAAGCACTCCGTGCGATCACCGCACGGGCGATATCCTCTCCGCGAGACGGCCCGTCGTAGCGCGCGACCCACAAGGAATCCCCCGACTCGGCGTTGTATTTCACGGTGGCGTAGTCATACGCGGAGTCGACGCTCGTGCCGGTGACAAAAAGATCGGTGAAGCCGCGCAGGGAGAGCCCCAAGGCGCTGTCGGCCTTGCTGCCGGGGCCGTCGTAGCGCTTTTCGAACTTGAGCGTGCCCGCTGCGTCGTACTTCAAGGTTGCGTAATCGAGCCCCGTCCCCGCACCGAGGCTCCACCCCGTGACGTAGACGTTCAAGGAATCGTTCACCGCGATGGCCACGGGCTTGTCGTCCCCGTTGCCGGGGCCGTTGTACCGGCGCATCCAGAGCGAATCGGAGCCGTCGGCCTTGTACTTGATGGTGACGTAATCGAGTCCCGTCGCACCGCCGCTCGAACCGGTGACGTACACGTTCCGGGCGGAATCGACCGCGATCGCCGTCGGCTTGTCCTCGCTCGAACCGGTGCCCGCAAAGTACTGCTGCCAGAGGAGCTCCCCGTCCGCGCTGTACTTCACGGTGGCGAAATCGATGCCGGTCGAGGGCCGGGTGACCCAGCCGGCGACGTAGACGTTGCCCGAGTCGTCCACGGCCATCGCCGTGGCGGCGTTGTTGCTGTTCTTGAGCGTACCGGAGAACCGAGCGACCCACTGGCGGGCCATCTGGGCGGGAAGGACGGACGAAAGGCTACAGCACAGACAGAGGACGAACAGGACTCTCTTCAAAACCGGCATGCGGGAGGTTCCTTTCTTGGGGGCGTCATGCTACTTCACAAGCATCATCTTCTTCACGATCGTCTGGGGACCGGTGGAATTGGAGACGGGCTCTGCGGTCACCTGGTAGAAATAGACGCCCGTCGAAAGACGCGAGGCGTCAAAGTCGACCACCTGGTGCCCGTCGTCCATGGCGGTCTGGTCGAGAAGGACGGCGACCTGCTGGCCAAGGACGTTGAAGATCTTCATCGTGACGACCGACTGCTCGGGGAGCGTGAACTCGATCGTCGTGACGGGGTTGAACGGGTTCGGATAATTCTGCTCGAGGGTGAACTGTTCGGGGATGATGTTCTCATCGGGCTGCCGCGTGAACACCGGGGCCGCGACCGGCGGGTTGGGGTTCGGGGCGAGGAACGGCACGTTGAACAGCGGCCGCACTGCGGTGAGCCTCAAGGGCGTCGTGGAGATGGTGTCCACGGGGCCTTCGAACGAGTGGTTGATGCGCCGGAGCTGCAGGTTGAGGTATTCCCAGTCCGTGTTCGGGTACCGCTTCCAGTACGTGAGCATCGTATCGAGCCGCGAAGCCACCTGTCGCAAGGTCCGGTTGTTGAGGACCTTGCCTGCCGCGGTCGTATCTTTGTACAACAGATCCCCAAAGTTCTGTTCGGTGACCTGGACGTCGCTGGCGGCGATGTTCATCTTGAGGGTCATCACTTCGGCCGACAGGGCGTTGTTGTACCGATAGTGGTTCGGATTCTTCAGCGCGCCGACAAAGGTGCGGTCGAAGATCCGGTCGAACCCGCGCGCCATGCCGTTCTGGGGGAGCGCCTTCCGCGTGTAATAGCTCTTGGTGTAATAGAGCCAGCCGTAGCGCTTGGCGCTGTCCGGGCGCTCGATGCCGACGACAAGGCCCTGTGAGAAGGCGCCGGCGTTGAAGATCTCATCACGCACGTTCCCGACGGTGGGCTTCCGAAGCTCATGGGAAGAGCGGCGGATCCGCACGGCCTTCTGCGTCAGGCTGTCCTGGGTGAAGGTACGGTAGCAGCCCCCCGCCGGCTTGCCGTTGGCGCCGATGCGGTGGGCGAAGATGTCGGTGGAGCCGGTCCCGAGATGATAATCGGCGAACGCCACGACCGCTCCCTGGAGCCCGTCGGAGACGAGCTGGGGCAGGAACTGGTCTTCAGGCGCCACGGCGACCATTGCGCCGTCGGTCTGCCAAAGGATGTCTCCGGCGAGACTGATCGACTGGGCGCAGATGTCAAAGTTGCCGGCGCGGCGGTCCTGCCACGTCGTGATCACCGTCGAACCCGTCCGGATGATCTCAGGATTGTACTGATGCCCTAGCGCGACGCAAACCGGCTTGCCGGCCGCATTCCACAGGGTCGCCCCCGCGGCGTTCACCGCCTGGGCGTAGATGTCGTAGTCGGAGCCGCGGCGGTTGTCCTGCCAGACGACGACAGCGCCGCCGAGGCCGTCCTCGGTCGCTTGCGGATAGAACTGGACGCCGGACGAGGGCGCGAGCGCGACGCCGTCCACCGCCCACCGGGGTTGTCCCTGGGCGTTCACGGCCTGAGCGTAGATATTATCGAAGGTCCCGCTCCTGCGGTCCTGCCAAACGGCGATCCCGCCGCCGGCGCCGTCGGTGACGAGCTGGACGTTCACTTGGGAGTTCTCTGCCGCGCAGACCGGCACGCCGTTCGCGCTCCACCCTGCCTGGCCGCCCGTGAGGACATGCTGCATATAGATGTCGGAGAACCCTCCGCCCGACCGGTAGTCGGTCCAGGCGATGAGAGCCCCGCCGAGTCCGTCCGGAACGAGCTTCGGTTCGACCTGGTCGCCCGGGGCGGAGCAGATGGCCTGGCCGTTGGGGGCCCAGAGCGGCTGTCCGAGGGCGTTGTACTTCTGCGCGTAAATATCGAAGTTGCCTTTGCGGTGGTCCTGCCAGACGACGATGAGGTCGCCGAACGAGTCGCGGAGAAGCTGGGGATTGTACTGGTTGCCTGCAGCGTTGCAGACGAGGACGCCGTTGTCGGCCCATTCCGGGAGGCCGTCATGGGAGATCTTCTGGAGGAAAATATCGTAGTCGACGCCGTACCGATTGTCCTGCCAGACGGCGTACGCGCCGCCGGAGCCGTCGCCGGCGATCTGGGGATAGTACTGGTAGCCTGCGGTCGCCGCGAGCGCCACGCCGCCCGGGGTCCAGAGCGTGTTCCCCTTGGCGTCGAGCCGCTGGACGTAGAGCTTGTCGGTCGTTCCCACTCTGCGGTCCTGCCAGATGAGCACGGCGCCCTGGGCCCCGTCGCTCGCCAGTCGGACATTCCACTGGTTGCCGGCCTCTGTCACCACGGCGATGAGGCTGTCGGTCCTGCACGGCCAGTCGGCCAGGGCGGCCGCAGACACGAACAGGAGACATCCGGCAAGAAGGGACAACGCTTTCGCAATGCTCATTTCATAGTCCAGAAGTAATCGCGTGAAATGACACTCTCTGATCGCTCGCCCGGGGAGACAGCGACATCAATGCAACACTCATTTAAGATACAACACTTTCTCGACGCGGGTGAACCCCGGACCCTGGTCCGGAGACACCGTCATACGGACGTAATAGACGCCGGAACCGATCCCATCGCCGTCCCCGCCTGCGTTCCACTCCACCGCGTACACACCGGGAGCCCGGGTCTCATTGATGAGGGTCGCGACGACCCTGCCGAGGAGAGAGTAGACAGTGATACTGACCCTCGCTTCCACCGGAAGAGAGAACGTACATCTCGTCGTCGGATTGAACGGGTTCGGATATAACTCCCCCATCGAATAGCCGTGCGGTACGCCGGAAGTTCCCGTGGTGCGCCGAACTGTTAGATCAAACGATGAGTGCGAGTGGTGCGTGAAGTTCGCGTTTCCGTCCGAGGTCAGACCGAGTTGAGACACTACTCGAGTATCTTCAATCTCAGAAAGAATATAAGTGAATTTTTCCTCATTTTCTACATGCCATGAAAAAAATAATCGCTTTCCAACGCTGTTCACTGAAATGGGGAAATGAAGCTCATTTTCAAAGTTTTCGGGATAACCTGCCATCATCGAAGAAGAGGAAAATCGAGCATCGAACCCTCCTTCGGGCGGCGGCGGGGGCATTTCATCCCTCGCAACGCTCACGGAGGGTCCGAACCGAAGTTCTTGGGCCCCTCCGGCACCGTCGGAGATGCGCAAGCTGCTCATGAGGGCGGTCCCGGGCGCCTTCCGCGGCGAAGATGCGCGCACCTCAGCTGCCGCGGATTCGACCAGGAGTCCATCGGACTTCGCTTTCACCCAGTACCCCCTTCCCGGGAGGATCGAATCGGCCGTAAAATATCCGTTCTGATAGCCGTAGAAACTCGATGCGACGAGGCTCTCCGGAACGGCCGTGATCGCGCCGAGGGCGACGGGCCCCGAGAGCGAGCCGATGATGTTCCAGCCGGTCTTCACGTGGATCGTGTCCAGGGGGAGCGCGCAGCCCTGGAGCGAGGTTTGCTCGGTCTTGATCCAGTACCCTTGCCCGTACTCAAGCGTGTCGCGCTGGGTGTACCCGGCCCCGTAGGAGTATGCGGGGGAAAGTGCGTAGGGGAAAAGCGTGCTCTTTCGCCGATCGCCCGTCACGACCGGGAGCGACACGAGCGTCCACGCCCCGTTTCCCGCTATATCCACGCTCACGCTCGCGCATTCGAGGATTTCTAACGCCGTGACCGAAGCGTTCGTCACGACGAGCGTGCTCTCCCTGCGCATGTCCGCGCTGTAGACCAGTCCGCGGGTGAGCGTATCTCTGAGGATGAACGTACCCGCCCCGAGGCTGTCGACCGACCAGGAGAGCGTCACCGGATAGCCCGACGGCCCCGGCTGGAACTCGACGGTGAACAGGTTCCGATCGTGGACCGGCGAAAGCGTGTCGCGAATATCGATGTTCGTTCCATTGCCCGGCGCGACGCGCCAGCGCGCGTCAAACGTCCCGGCGGGCGGCTTGGGCGAGCGTTCCGTTTCGCCGAAGGGCGGATCGATCCCGTCGGTGGCCCCGCCTCCGGCGCCAAAGGCGAGCGTATCGGAGATATTTCCGCTATCCCGGACCCGGATCCGCGCCGTGAACACGCGCCGTTCGGCGATCGTAAAGAGGCCGCTTTGGGCCCAGACGAGAGAGTCGCCGGTGTCGGTGAGGCGGACCCTGCACCGGTTCGAGGGAAGATCGGGCACCGTCCAGAGATATGACCCCGAGCCGGCCGCCACTTGGGTCACGGTCATCCACGTCGCCCCGCTGTCGACCGAATAATCGAGCCGAGCCGCAGCGACGCCCGCGGAACTCCAGACGATCTCCTTCGACGCGCCAGCCTGCCACGAGACGCCGGCACCGGGCGCGCTGATCGAGATGAGCGCGCTCGAGATCGTGAACGAGGAGTCGCTCGCATCGGCCGCACCGCTGAACCTGGTATCGGCCACGCGGACCCGGCACGCCGAGGAGAGTGCGGCCGGCACACTCCAGAGATACGGGGAAGCGGCGCTCAGGAGGCTGTCCGCGATGAGACTCCAGGTCGAGCCGTCGTTCGTTGAATATTCGAGGTTCACGAGCGGAAGATAACTGCTCGTCCAGCTGATGGGGTGGACTGTGCCGGTCTGGAAGTGCTCCCCGCCGTTGGGGGAACTCAAGTGTGCGGCCGTGGGAAACTGCAGCTTGGAGATGCCGTTGCCCTGAAACGCGATCACGGTGAGGGAATCGACCACGACGAGACCGTAGTTGAGAATGGCCGAGGGCCAGAGGCCGACGGCGTAGCGCTGCCAGGTGGCGCCGGAGTTCCGGGAAAGGTAGATGCCGGTCGCGGCCGTGTCGCCGGTATACGTCCCGTAGTACACGTACCCGGGATACTCATGAGAACAGGTGATCCACCAGGTGTCACGCGTGCCCGATGGGACGCTCAAGTTGAACCAGGTCTCTCCCCCGTTCGTCGTCTTGACGATCCCTCCCCCTCCGCCGTACTTCGATGCGTACGCGACATGAGGGGCAAGGGGATCGATCGCGATGCTTGGTATCTCGCCGAAGGTGGAGTACTTCTGGGCCCAGGTCACGCCGGCATCGGTGGTCTTCCAGATGCCGCTCGCATTGTCCCCCAACAGGAGGATCCGGGCGCTGTCCGGGCGGATGCTCGCGTCGCACCAGGTGTTGAATCCGGTCACCCGGGAGACCGTGTCCCACGTTGCGCCGAAATCCGTGCTCCTCCAGAGCGTATCGGATCCCATCGTGTAGACCGTGTCGGGGTGTTCTGGCGCGAACTCGATCGGCTGGCCGTAGTAGGAGAACGTCCCTCCCCACACATCGGTCCACGTGACGCCGCCGTCGGTGGTCCGGGCGATCTGGTCGAAGGACCCGCCGCTCATTTCGACGCCGGCGAGGAGTTTGAGGGTGTCGCGGGGGCTGACGCAGATGGACTTGATGATCCCTCCCCCGGGAACGATGTTCCCGTAATCCCCCCAGGAGTATCCTTGATTCCGGCTGATGTAGATCCGGGCCGTGCCCGCCGCGGCATAGACAATGTCGTGGTTCACTGGGTTCACGGCGAGCGGATTGCCGAGACCCGAACCGCCGATCTTCTGGACCCAAGTCTGCCCGTTCGCGCCCTCAAGTGAGAGCGCGACCAGGCAGAGCAACAGGGTACCCCAGCGGCTCACCTGCACGGGGGGCGCTATCTGACCAGAAGCATTTTCTGCATCTGTGTAAAGTCACCCGCCTTGATCTCGTAGAAGTAGACGCCGCTGGAAAGATTGTCCGCCATGAAGGGGATCGTATAGTATCCCGCCTCCTGATGCTGGTTGACGAGCGTGCCGACCTGGCGGCCGAGGATGTCAAAGACGACGAGGGTGACATGAGCGGCCTCCGGCAGATCATAGCGGATGGAGGTCTGCGGGTTGAACGGATTCGGGTAGTTCTG
The DNA here is from genome assembly GCA_025358305.1 of Ignavibacteriota bacterium. GTDB lineage: Bacteria > Bacteroidota > Ignavibacteria > UBA10030 > SZUA-254 > JANYJZ01. Next base: position 12,779 of record JANYJZ010000004.1, on the reverse strand, counting down.
ATAGAGCGCGAACGAGGTCGGCACGCGGCTCTGCGTCGCGTGGATCCGCATGTCGACGACGGCAGTGCTGCCGAGGCTCACTTCGCCCGTACCGCGCAGGACAAAGGTCGAGACGGCCGGGCCGCCCTTGGTTCTGACAAGAGCCGTGTAGGTGACGTCCGGATCGCCCGTGACGTTCCAGGAGAGCCGGACCGGAGCGGTCGCGGAGCTGATCGTCACCGGAAACTCGACGGCGTCGGTGATCGTTCCGGCGTGGAGCTCGACCATCGACTGCGACGCGAACCGGGCGTCGAAGATGCCCGATGGTGGCGCCGGCGGCAGCATGAATTGGTCGCGGGCAATGGAACCTTCGCGCTCCCTGCCGAAGTAGAGCATCTGGGACTGTCCCGAACCGTCGCCGATGGTGATCGAGTGGAGCGTCGTGAGGTAGTCACGTACGTCGCCGGGCGACGGCGCTTTCCCCGCCAGTGCGAGCGTGTTGAAGGCGAGCAATCCTGCGGCATTCGCCTTGACCCAGTAGCCCTTCCCCGGATAGATCGTATCGGCGACCGAATACCCGCTGTCGCCGTACCCGAAGTAGTTCGTGATGATGTTGCCCGGCGGTATCGAACCGAGCAACGTCACCGATAAGGGCTCTGAGACGGATCCGATCATGTTCCATTTCGCGCGCACGGGGATCGTGTCGTCAAGGAGCGGCGAACCGATGATGCTGAGGATCGCCTGGGTCCCGAACTTCAGCCAGTATCCCGCGCCCGTCACCAACGTATCCCACTGCCGGAAGTCGCCGTCGTAGCCGAAGGCGTTCGAGGCCGCCGTCGGGAAGACGACGGTCTTGCGGTAATCGGGCACGCCGAGGGGCACCGAGACCATGTTCCATTTCGCGAGCATGCGGTACGTATTGGCGAAGAACCCGGTCCCGGGTTTGAGCGCGAGGCCCTGGACGCTCGAGACGCCCATCGATCCGATTAGGCTCCCGGTGCCGCTCGAGGTGTCGATGAGGATGAGTTGGTTCGTGATCGGCGTGTTGCCGATGAGGCCGAACAGGTTGCCGTTGTTGTCGAACGTGATATCGACCGTCTGGACGCCGAATCCGGTCGGTCCGACGTACGTCGGCGTGCCCGAGGGGAGGCTGATCTTGTAGATACCGTCGACATGCAGCCCGCTCCGAACCGAGACCCAGAGCTGGCCCGTCGTCGGGTGGAAATCCATGCCCGAGATCTGCAGGCCCGTGGAGGCCACCAGCGTTGCATTCCCTGTCGGGATGTCGACGCGGTAGATGCCGCCGTTGATCCTGGCGACATACATCGTGTCGCCCCGGAACGCCATCCCCTTCAGGAGACTCTGGGGGATGTTCGAAACGGGATGGGCGTCACCGCTGAGGCTGTTGATGCGCACGATGTCGTACGCCCCGGCCGGTCCGGAAAGGTTCGTCGCGAGACCCATGAGCTCGTTCGTCGACGGGCGCACCCGGAGATTGATGATCTGCGTGTAGCCGGAACCTCCGAGACTGGTGGTCGCGGCGGTCGTCGTGTTCACCGAACGGATCCTTCCGCCGTCATTCGCCCCGGAGGAGGAGTAGAGCACGCCGGTCAGAGCAGCGTTGATGATGAACCCGTTTCCCTCCACCTGGATCTTCGTCAGGGGATTCAGCGGGTCGTTGCTCGCGATGACGACGGAATCATTCACCGTTCCGATGATCAACGGGTGGATTGCGATATTCAAAACCGCGGTCTCGAACGTCGCGAGCTTGATTGGCAGCGTCGGCGGACTCAGGAGCACATAATGCGAACTGGGCATCGTGATCGCCGTGATCGTGAGCGTGTCGAGGCCGTTATTGGTCAGTGTGAGCAGCTTCGGGGCGCTCGTGACGCCGACCTCGCTCGATCCGAAGTCAAAGTTGGTCTGGTCGGCGGTGATGAACTTGCCCGGGACGGGAGCCATCTTCGTCATGCCGATCCAGGTCTTATAGACGTTCAAGCCCGACGCCAGCTGGGTGTGGACCCAGAAGGCCGACGTATCGACCGGATCAAGCGCGATCCCCATGTAATCTCCCCACCGGTTACGCGACCCGAGGGTGAACGGGTCCCAATGCCCCAGGCCAGGCTTCAAAAGGACGTCGGTCGAGAGTCCCGGAGGATCGGCATTCCTGTGGCCTGCCACGAAGGCGCCGGCGTATTCGGTCACGCCCGAGCGCGTCGAGGTGATGATGACGTTCTTCGAGGCATCGACCATGAGGGACGCGTAGAAATGCCAGAATCCGTCGAGACCGGCCGCCACATCCTCGAGGTTCGTGTTCGCGAAGGGGTTGAGCCGGACGTAGTGAATCGAGGAATATGCGCCACCGGTTCCGCTCGCGATCGAGTGGGCGATCCAGAGGGAGCTGTCGCGGTAGACCGCCTTGTGGCGGATGACGCTGCCGCCGCCTTCGAACGGATTGCCGGCAGGGCCGGGCTGGCCCGGATTGGGGGCCGAGGAGTATTGAACGACCGGAATGTTCGCCGCAGTGATCGTCGGAGTGCCGATCGGATCGTGGATCGTCCAGATCGAAAAGAACGTCCCCAGGCTGTAGGGCGACGCATTCACCAGGAAGTGGACGCCCGCGGGCGTGAAGAAGGCGGACGGCCGAATGCCATCCAAGCGCACATTGGGGTGCTGGGGCTCCCGGAAATCCCAGAAATCCTTCCACACGACTGGGCCGGCGGTGTTGGCGTACAATTGCGCCTTCGGAATCACTCTGGCTCGGGAATACTGGAAGCTCGCGCCGAACTCCCGGGTCGTAATATAGATCGCATTCTCGTCGTATCCCATCTGCGGATAATCGGCGAACCAGCCGGTCGTGGAATCTCCGAGCCCTTCGGGAAGGGCCCAATTATACCAGGTGCCGAGAGGATCGCTGTCGTCGGAGACCGAGATGAGAAGTTTATTGGGGGTCGATCCGGTAAAGCCCAGCATCACCCAGCGCTGCGAGAACTGGTCATAGAGTATCTGCGGATCGCCGGCGTAGTTCCCTGCTCCGGCGACATTCGCGAACCAGCCGTCGGATCCGATGCTCTTGAGCAACACGCCCGACTTGTCCCAGATCCGAAAAACGACGTTCTCCACCGCGATGACATGGTTTGGGCCTACCGCCATGATTGGGTCGGGCGGGAACGAGCCTCCGTTGAACGCTTCAAAATCCTTGAGAATGACCGGCTTCGACGCCGGGGTCGTGATCGCATCAGGCGATCTCAAATCCTTGTAATTGCTTCCAGCGGCCGCCTTCGGCGGCATGACGTCGGCGGGTGTCGGAAGGAGCGGCTGGTCAGGCCTGTTATCCTCATCCTCTTCACCTTGACCGATGAGCTGCGAACCCATCTCGATCACTCCCAACGGACCGGTCGTGACGCTGGATCCGCTCGGGACCGATCCGCTCTTCGGACCGAGGACGATCGGCGGCGGCGGCGGCGCGACGATCACCCTGAACACGAGATCACCGCCGGTCGGGATGCCGCCCGACGGGCCGCCCCCCTTCCACTCGGCGATATGGATGATGTAGGTGACTCCGGCCTGAACCTGGTAGGTGATCTCCGACTGCCGGATCGATCCGGGGTTGATGTCGTCGTTGCAGTCGACCTGGACGAGACTGCCGCACGTTCCGGTGTAGAGGCCCATGGCAAGGTCGTACGTCGCGGGCGAGCTTGAGTCGGTCGTAAAGGTGACGAACCGCGTGGAATCGGCGGTATACGTGTACCAGACCGTCTTCCCTTTGCCGCTGTCGGCGCAATTGAGGATCGGATCGCTCGGATTCGGGGTCGCCAGGCGCGTGTTCTGGCTGTTCGAGTAGGGAAGCGAGGGGACAACGATCGCTCCGGCGCATTCGTCGTTAACGGGGGCCTGGGCAAGAAGTGCGCCCGGTAACAAGATGGCAATAGCCGCGGCGAGAACGAGGAAGCATCGAACGCAGTCAAGAAGTTTCATAGGAACCTGCCTTGAATTGGTATGGTGAACGTGCAGGAGCTCGCCCGGAACGACGCATGACAGAAACACCTTCTCCGTGCCGCGCTGTAGCGGCACGGAGAGCGTTCTACGAGGGCGAACAGCGTTATTTAATCAGTACGAGTTTCTGAACTTGCTGGAACACCGCGGCGGTCTGATCGTTGGGGACCGCTTGGAGCTGGTAATAATAGATCCCTGAGGATAACTTCGACGCGTCGAATAGCACCTGGTGATATCCCGCATCCTGGCTCGCATGGTCGACGAGCGTCGCGACCGCTTCCCCGAGGACGTTAAAGACCGTCAGCGTCACCTGGGACTGCACAGGAAGGGCGAACGGGATCGTCGTGACCGGGTTGAACGGATTCGGATAGTTCTGCAAGAGCATCGCAGTCGCCGGCAGCGCCACCGTCTTCGCGACGGTGATGCGGTATCGGCCGGCCGGAGCTGCCGGAATCGTGATCTCACCGTCTCCCCGAAGCACCACAGGAGCCGCAACGGTGCCGTTCACCGCAATCAAAGTATAAGAATTTCGGTCTTGACTGTCAATATGCCAGACGACTTTAATGGAGGAAAACCGCGAATGGACGGCGACATCATAGACGGCAGGCCGGTCGAGGCCCCTCGGGTAGGTCTCCACCATGCGTCCTGAGGCAAATCGGGCGTCAAATGCGCCCGCAGGAGGCACCGGAGGTAGCTCGTACGCGGATAGGTCGAACCCGTTTCCCTGCTCTACACCAATATAGAGCTTCTGGGTCCCTCCCCCCTCGTCGCTAAACGCGACGGAATTCATGGAGAAAAGTGGATCGGCGTGAGGGATCCCCTTGGCGAAGCCTGTCGAGGAGAGTATTAGTCCCCCCGCGCCGCTCGTCTTCACCCAATACGCCTGCCCCGGCACGACCGTGTCCGCCACAAAATAGCCTGCCTTGTACTTGAAGAACGACCCAAACGACGTCGTCCCGCCGGTGGGCGATATCGTACTCGTCATGACCGGCGATGAAATCGAACCGATCATGTTCCATTTGTCTCCCACCTGGAGCGTGTCCTTCGCGATCGGAAATCCGACGATTCCAAATGTGGAATCCGACGGAAACCTCACCCAATACCCTTTTCGGGTCAGGACGGTCTCTTGAGCGACGTACCCCGCACCATAGGAATACGCCGGGCTCGACCCTGGTCCGTATAAGATCGACCGGGAAGGGTTGGGAACATCCGCAGGCAGCGACACCATATTCCATCCTGCCGTCACCGTTATCGGTACGCTGACCATCCCTGCCGGGACCTTTCCCACTCCCTGCACGCCGACGGTATCGGGCGTTCCAGGGGCATTGTGAACCAGGACGATCCCACCAGAAACGATGCCAGAGACGACCGGCTTGAGCGTTACATAGAACTTGCCAGAGCCACCTGCGACGATCGAGGCGCTCGGAGGCGTCACGGTGAACTGACCGAAGCCAGCCGTGCTATACGCTGAACTGATCGTCAGCGCCGCTGATCCGCTGTTCGATACGGTGAAGCTGTCCGTCTTCGACTGGCCGACCGCGACGGTATCGAAATTGATCGACGAGGTCGAAACGGAGAAGGCGGGCGCCGCGGTCAACCGGACCGAATCGCTCCCTCCCGCCTCATAGTACCGCGCCGTGAACTCCTGCAGATACAGATTCGCAATGCGCTGGTTCTGAATGATGAGCGTGTTCTCGTCGTTCGAGTTCTCGGCGCTGTTCGACCAGTTGTGCGACCCCGTCACGAGGTACGCCGTTGCCGTCGGGTCGTCTCCGTCCACGACCGCGTATTTATGATGCAGGAGCCCGGACCCGCCTCCTTTCAAGTGGATGTCGACGCCCGCGCCGCTCAGGTAGGTGAACTGATTCCCGGTGTCGGTGTTGTTGTCAAGGACGATGCGCGTCTTCTTGCCGGCGTTCTTCTTGGCGATGACCGTATCGGCGAGGTCCTTCCGGGTGAACGTCAGGAGCGACACCGAGACGGAGTGCGTCGCTTTCGACAGCGTCGCGCCGATGTGCGCAGTCGTCTGGTCCGACGGGCTGAAATAGACGCTCACGGGGACGGAGTTGATAATGAAATTATGCGGTACGTTGTTCGTCTTCCGCGCGCCGAAGCGCGACGCCGATTGATTCGGCGCGTCGCCCGAGGAGCCCCACATTTCGGAGAACTCCGTCGTGTAGGCGCCGGCCAAGGCCTGGTCCTGGATCTCGATGCTGTTTTGGCGATCAGCGTTCGTGCCGGGATCGGTCGGGTTCCACGAACCGGACCAGACCCATGTGCTCTCGGGGGCGCCGCCGCGGCCGTCGAAGACGAAGAACTTGTTGTGCATGAGCCCCGCGCCAAACCAGACGAGATCGTACCGGTCGGTGATCAAGGGAATGCCGCCCCCGGCGAGGGTCGTGAAGGGTGAATTCGTGCTGTTGTCATACTCGCAGATGACGCGGACCTTCACCCCGCGGCTCTTCGCCGCGAGCAGGGCCGTCGCGATCGCGTCGCCTTGGCCCGCGCCGCCGAGATTGTAGACGCAGACGTCGATCGACCGATGTGCGCTATTGATGCGCGTGATGACCCGGCTGACGAGGTCCTGGTTCCCGAGGGCAAGTTCGCCCAAGGCGACCGAGGTGTTCACCGACTTGTTGAAGTAGACATTCATGACGCCTGTCGACTGCGCCGGCGAATTCGTGCTCACGACGAGGTCGGAAGCGAAGCTCGTATCGCCGCTGGCGACGCTGAACACACCGACATGGTAGATCGACGCCGGCTGGAGTCCCGAAATATCGACGCCGTGGGCAGTCGTCTGGAGGTCGTTCGGCGCGAGAAGCCCGAGTTCATAGGCGGCCGTCGTGCCGTAGCGTAGACGCGTCGAGCCGTTATTCACCGTGGTCCAGGAGACCGTGAACGAGGTCGGCGTAAGGTTGCTTTCGATCGGCGACGTGGCGATGATCGGTCCGGAGGAGACGATGTCCGCGGCGAAGCGCGGCATCACCTGATAGCCGCCAATGAACGGCGAGCTGCTCTTGAACTGGCTCACGACGCCGACGAGGTCGAACGCTCCTTGGGGCGCCGGCGTCTTCGCAAAGTCGACGCCGTTGTCGATCCGGACGTCGACGTGCCCCGTGCCGTCGGTGATGCGGTAGTTTGTACCGGAGCCGGAGACCGTCCAATTGGCGATCGGCGTGCCGAACGTGTCGGTGACGGCGACGCCGTTCAACCGGATGAGCGAGCCTTCATACAATTCCACCCCGCCCGCGCCGTCTCCAGCGACCTGGGCGCAGGTGACGACTTGGGGGGCGACGACGTTGCCGCTCGTCGCAAGGACGGGACTCGTCGGGAGGGTAATCTCCGTGAGGCCGTTGAACGGATTGACACCGCCGGAGACGGTCACTTCGTCGCCCACGGTAACGGCAGTCGAGAACAGCGAACCGAAGATCGCCATTCCCCCTGTGTTATCCTGGATGTACGAGGGCCCGCCGAACTGATTCGCGACGGTGACGATGCCCCGGATGGTGACGAATTGGCCAAGTTTGAGCGGGATGCCGTTAACGTCGGCCTGTTTCACGTCCGCGATGTCCATCGGTATGCCGAAGACGAGGATCTGCGCGGGAGGCGAGACGTTTGCGAACGCCGTCGTAGCCTTCGTTTGAACGGCGAACGGATAGATGCCCGTCGTCTCTGGCGCCGTCATGTTTGAGATCGTGATCTCGGTGGAATCCGCCGTGAGGCTGATCGAGGGAAAGGTGATCGTATCCCCGGAGACGGTGATGGTCCCCGCCCCGCTGTTGTGCGTCATGATGACGGAACCCGGGCTTCCCCAAATGAATGCGCTGGGTAAGATCACGCGGAGGTCCGTGATGGTGAACGAAGTATCGACATGATAGGTCAGACGGATATCGGTCACGGCGCTGTGATTGAGAGTATCCGGATCGATCGCGACCCTCCCCGACCCGTCGCCCGTCGTGCTCGTCCGCAATGAAGCGATCCAGGCGCTGTTGACCGTGCCGTTGCCCGCGCCCCGGGTCGTGGCAGCGCTGTTTTGGGTCCAGTTCGCCGTCGATGTGAGGCCTGCGACGGAATTCCCATTGAAGAACGTGGCGGTGTTCGAGCTGGACGCCGAAGTAAAATGCGCTTTCGGCGCGCCGATGCTCGCTGCGTTCGCCGTTCCCCATGAGACGCCGAAGATGTGCGTCGAACTCGCGTCGCGGATCTCGACCGCGTCGCTCGCGCCGGCAAAGAGAAATACCGTGCCGCTGAAATAGATGCCGTTCGTCGATTTGATCATGAGGAGATGGTCCGAAGGATCGGTGTCCTCGGTGAACGTCGCGCCCGACTGACCGACGACGATGATCGTTCCCTTCGCGACCGAGCTCCAAAGGCCCGTGCTCGCGAAGGTCAGGATCCCGCCCGGATTGCCGGAGGAGGAAAAGTCCTGGAGGCTCCACCCGCGCATATCGACGTTGTCGCCAACGACGAGGAGTTCAAGCCACTCGTCCGTGCTGAGGCTGGAATTGTAGAGTTCGTTGATGATGACCGCCTGCGCCGAAAGTCGTGTCGAGCAGAGGATCAGGAAGGTGAGACACATTGAGGCAGTTAAACAACCGCGGAGAGCGCGAAACATGGAGTTCATCCCTTCTGTCGCATCCTTGGAGGGCGGGCACTCGGGGTGGCGCCATCGCGTCCTTCAAGGTGTAACGATAAAAAAAATCCCGGTCACCGCTGGGCGCGTTGACGCCAGCGGTGACCGGGAAGAATCGACTTACTTCATGAGCATGATCTTCTGGATCTGCGTGAACGAACCGCTCGCCATCCGGACGAAGTAGACGCCCGTGACGGCCGAAGCGTTGTCGTCCGTCAGACCGTTCCACTCGATCGTATGGTACCCGGCGGTGCGCACGTCATGGACGAGCGTCGCGACCTTCCGGCCGAGGATGTCATAGACCACGACCTCCACGTACGCGTCCTGGGGGACCGCGACGCGGAACTTCGTGCTCGGGTTGAACGGGTTCGGATAGTTCGCGCTCAACGAGAATTCCTTGGGGAGGGCGCCAGCGCCGGTGACCTTGAGAATGAGCGCGTTCAGGTTCGACGCGTTCACCGTCATGGAGCCTTCACCTGCGAGCTTCCGCACGCCGATGAGCTTGCCGTTCACGGCGTCGGTGAGCTGGTAGTTTCTCTCCACGCCCGACGCAACCTTCCAGCTGATCGTCACAGGAGCGACCAACCCGGAGAGCGAGATCGGGTAGTCGGCGCCTGTTATTGCAGCCGGGATTGACTCAACATAGCGCTGGGAGGCGAACCTGACGTCTGCGATGCCTGCCGGCGGGGCCGGGGGCAGCTCATAACGCGAGGCGTTGACGAGATTGCCGTCCGTGCCGAAATAGAGCACCTGACGGTTGCCGTTCTTGTCGGTAACGGTAAGCGTGTTCATGCTAGCGAGCGGATCCGGAGCCGGGACGGCCTTCGAGTTCGCGCCAGGTCCCGACGCGAGAACGATCTTCCCGCCGCCGATGCCCGCCTTCACCCAGTAGCCCTTGCCGCCCGTGAGCGTGTCTTCCGGCTGGTAGCCTGCATTGTAGCCGAAGTACTGCGAGACTACGATCCCGCCGGGGATCTGCGTGATCAATGCCGTCGGGACGGGGTTGGTGACCGTACCGACCATGTTCCAGCCTTCGGCGATGTTGATCGTGTCGAGCGTGACCGATGTGCCGGTGATCGCAACGGTCTCTTTCGCTGCGAATTTCAGCCAGTACCCGAGACCGACTTGCAGCGTGTCCTTGGTGATGTATCCGCCGGAGTAGGCGAACGCATTCGAGGTCGCGGTCGGATAGAGGATCGTCTTGCGCGCGTCAAGGACGTTCAAGGAGAGGGAGATCATGTTCCAGTTGTTGTTCACGACGTAGGACGAGCCGGAGCTGCCCAAGGGATTGGCCGCATCAGCCGCCGTCCACCGGGAGAACGAACCGATACCGGTGAGCGTGACCTTCTTGTTCGGGGCATCCGCCGTGCCGCCTTCGAGGCTCCACGTGGAACCCGCGTTGGTGGACTTCCAAAGGGAGAGCGTCGCCGCCGTCTCGCCGTTCAGGTCACCATTGTCGTAATGATACTCGAGCGACGCGTTGAGGCCTGTGTTGACCGTCGGATTGATCTCGAAGTAGCGCAGGATCGAATTGTGACCCGCGCCCGTCTGGGCCACTTCCGTCACTCTCGTGACGGTGGTGACGCCGGGTGCAGCGCCCGCCGCATTGATGAGAGCGCCGACGCCGCCGAAGTCATCGGGCGTGCCAGTTGCGAGCGTGCGAGTGGCAGAGACCTTGCCATGGACCGTGTTGCCGGCCGATTCCACGAGCCTGCCGTCAAGCTTCACCGAATCTCCCGAAACAAGGTTCATGTCCTGGCTCAGGACGAGCGTATCGGTCGCCGAGACGGTGACGTCGGCGAAGGTCCCCGCATTGCCGGAGATGGTCTGCGTCGAGGAGGCGTTGCCGCCGCTGGCGCCGACAACGAGATGGTAGTACGAGCTGGAACCGCCCGTCGAATGGAGGTCGAGCGTCCCGCTATTGGTGATGCCGCCGCCGTCCAAGTTGAGGTTGCTCACGACGACATTGCCCGGTGACTCCTGGACCTTGAGCGACGCGCCCGCTTCGATGATGACGCCGCCCGAGAGGTGCGGCAGGGTGTCATTCGCGCCGTCGCCGATCGACATCGTGTTCGCGGCCGTTCCCGTGGCCGAACCGGCCCAGAACGTCGCGTTCGCCTTGATGCGCAAACTGCGGATGTTCATCGTGGAGCTCGTGGCCGTCTGTGCCCACGAGAAGGTCTTCGCGGCGACGCCGTCGCCGATCTCGAGGTTGCCGAGGCGGAATCCCGCGCCGTTCTTGAGCGAATCGCTCGTCGCGCCGAGGAGCTTCGTCGTACCCTCGTTCATGTTGAGGCCGGCGCTGCCGTTCGCGTCGGAGTTGCTTGAGTTCGTGGTGATATCGCCGTTGACGACGAGGATCGCCGAGCTATTCCCGTTGGAATTGAGCTTCGGGCGTCCGCCGCGGTCGCCGCCGCCGCCGCCCGATCCGCCGGTGAGCGACAGATCGCCGTTGACGGTGAGCGTGAGAGCGCCGGTCGGTCCAAATTGGAGGAGCGGGCCGGAGTTCGCAGCGGTGCCGCTGCCGGTCAAGGTAAGATTATGGCACTGTGCGTTCGCCGTGATCGTGACGACGACGCCGGGAGTGCCCATCGTCGCGTCATTGCCGGCGCCGGGAACCACGCCGCCCGACCATGTGCCGGAGGCGCTCCAATTGCCGGTCGCGATTGCTTCAAAGCCGCCGGTGATATTCACCGTCGGAGAATTGATGATCGGCGCAAGCGCCGAACCGCCGGCGGTGCCCTTCGTCTGTGTCGCGAACGTCGTGAGACCAAGCGCGCCGGGGGAAGTAAGAGCTGTGATGATGAGGCGTCCGGTGTTCACGTTCGTGACCGTCGCAGTGCTCACCGTGATGACCCACGGCGTGCCGACGGTGCCGTTGCCCGTGACCGCGCTGGTGGCGCCGCTGAAGCCGGCGTTCGAAAGCGTGCGGGACGAACCGTCCCACGTCCAGGTGGCCGGGATCGTCACGCTCATGCCGCCCAAGGTGTTCGTGCCGTCGCCGACGACAAGAAGGGTCTCGGCGATCGACGGGACGCTCGGAAAATGGCTCGTCGCGTTGATCGTCACAGAGCCAGTACCATCCGCCGGATTGAAGCCCATGTCAGGTGCGCTGCGCGGGAGGAGACGCAGGTGGTTGACGCTGAAGGAGAGAATGCCCATCGCATCGACCGGCGTCGCCGGTATCGTGCGGCCGACGAGCGTGTTGCCGGTGGCATTGCTCGCAACCCGCACCGTGATCGTATCGGGAGTGCCGTTGTGATACTTGTAATCCTTCGAGGCCGCGAACGTGCCGACGGAATCGGTTGAGAGCGCAAGGATCTTCACCAGCGTCCCTTCGGTGAGGTTCGTCGCGAGATTCGAGGCGATCGGAAGCGAGATCGTCACCGGCGTCACCGTCGAGGTGCCGGTTGTGTCGACGAACGAGAAGTTCGGGCCCTGGAGTTCATAGGCCCCGCTGAAATTCGTGATCGACCCTTCGATCCGCGCGTTTCGGCCGACGGCGAGCGTCGGCATGGCGGGAGCAAGGCTGAAGATCTGGAGACCGCCTGTGCCGTCCTGGACGAACCCCTGGCCGTTCGTCAGAGAGTTCGTCGTCACGTTGGTGACGGCGTTGACGCGAAGGCCGTAGCCGGCGATCGTCGCAAGACTCTGGCCTTTCACCGACGAGATAGGAGCGTCGCCGACGAAATAGCCCGAGAGCGTGCTCTGGGAATACCCCGACGAATCGTCGGTGGCGGAGACGAAGTAGTCGATGAGGTTGCCGTTCGTCGTGTGCTTCGCCGACGGGATGATGCCGCGGTAGGTCGTGCCGGAGACGAATGACATCGTGATGGAGGAATCGTACGTCGTGTTATTCAAGCGCACGTGGAGCTTCGCGCCCGTGATGAGGCCGTCGAGGTCCTGGATGCTCGCCGTGACCGTGTCAGGCGTGCCGACCGCCGGCACCCACACCAGGCGCGCGACCGACGAGATGATCGGCGGAATATTCAAGATCACCGGGGGAGTTTCGAGGGGTGCAGCAGAGTTCTGGGGGTTCTGGATCGAACGAACGACGAAGTCGGCGCTGTTGTTCTGCGTGTCCCAGCCGTTGCCGGCCAGTGTATCCGCGCCGCCGAACGACATGCTCGCGAGCGTCGAAGAGGGTTGCGCCTTGCGTTCCAAGCTAGTG
>JANYJZ010000028.1 GCA_025358305.1 Ignavibacteriota bacterium | reverse complement strand
CTCTGTCCCTACAGGCGTTCCCAGGCTTTCGGTGTCAGTTATCCGGGTCGTCGTCCACGTCCCCGTTGTCCGTCCTGCTGCTGCGGTGCCCTCACCGGGCCCCGTTCGCGTTGACTCTGTTGTGAACCTCTTTCCACCCGCTGGCGTTCCTGAGTGCGGGGCTGCTGCTGTTCCTGGACCCTGCGCTCCTGATTGCCGGAACGCTCTTGCTGCTCCATCCGGCGCTCTGGACGTCCCGTTGGCTGCTGGTTCTGCATCCTTTGTTCTTGCCGGCGTGCGTGCTCCTCTTCCTGGAACTTCCGAGCTTGGTTCCGGCGCTCGATGAGGGCATCGCGCTGCGGCTCGATGCGTCCGTGCTCACCCATGTTCGCTCCGGTGCCCGTGCGGGGGTCGCCGCGCCCGGTCTCTGTGCGCCGCGGCATCACCGCGGGGCGGTCACCTTGGGCCTCTTTGCCGCCGCGCGGCAGGTCTTGGATGTTCGGCCGGTAGGTCTCGATCCGGGTGCGAGTCTCGTCGCGGATCATACGTTCCGTGCTCGCGTCCTTCCGGTCGACCACGTCCACGCGGGGGATCCGGACGTTCCCGCGTCGTTCGACGAACCGCGTATCGATGCCGCCGTTGATGATCCGGTCGTGTTCCGTCCGGATCCCCTCGACGCCTCGCGTGTTGCCGAAGATCCGGCGTGCGCGTTCGACCGGTTCGACGTAATCAGAGACGCGCGCCGTCGTGAAGCGCCGGCAGGAGAGGAAGTTCCAATAGTGGACCGGGGCGGCCCAATGGTTGCTCCAGACGATCCCCGCTTCGAAGCTGAATTGCGCATACGGGGTCAGGGGAGCCCAACCGATGTAATCGTCGTCGTAGCGCCATTCGACCCAGGAAGGGCCCCAGGTGTTGCCGGGAACCCAGATCCAGCCGTAGTAGTCGTCGTAGGTCCAGCGCCCGTAATGAAACGTCGCCCAGCCGAACGGCTCATCAGAGACCCAGTACCAGCCGTAATCCGTCCAGGCCCACCGACCGTAGAGGTACGGACGCCAGTGCCGGTCGACGTGAAGCGGACGCCATGCCGACCCGAAGTCGGTGTTGACCCATTCGCCGTACGGTGCGAGGGAGGAGGCGAACGCTCCCGAATTATCTGAATATTCCGAATTACCCGAATATTCCTGCTGTTGTCTCGCCTCGCCCGTTCCGATGACGAAGAGTGCCGCAATGACGATTAGTCCTGCGATCCGTTTCATTTGAGACTCCTTTCCAACGATATGACGCTGTGGTACCATTTCTGCAGTATTTGATGCAATGTGCGTGCCATGCTTTCGAGATGCGCGAATTCGATCGATTGCGCAGAGCGGACGTTGAGAGCGTCTCAAATTACGCACGTTAATGTTTTACTTTAAGGACAAACATATTTTTCATGAATTGTGATCTGGAGCCTTGACTTTCGCTCGTGATAGAGGTAACTTTTAACTGTCAACGCTCACGTGTTCCTCCCCGAGCTTTCGACACTACAGCGGTCTTTCAACACAGCACATCATCGCCTTGAACTCTCGCGTATTCATACGCCTTGCATCCTATTGCTGTCTGCTCTTCGGCCTGATCCCGGCCCTGGTGAGCGCGGAGACGCCGAAAAGCGACGCATTTCTTGCCCGTCTCCAGGACGTCATCGACGCGATGCCGGACGCGCATTCCGGACTGTTCGTGCCTCCGACCGACCCCGAACTGCGCGAATGGACGACGATCATCACTCTCTTTCAAGCCCGGTCCTACGACACTTGCAAGACGCTCCTGGCGAAGTACAACTATGAACTGACCCAGGTCCACGACGCGCTCTCGGGCAACATGTACGACGTCATCAGCGAACGCCTGCCGGTCCGGCGCGGCTGGGGCACGTACTTCTACAACGCGAACTTCAAGAAACGGGTCTCCGTCCACGTCACGCACCCCGTCGACGACGGCAACGCCGCCCTGGTTGCCGCGGAACTCTTCCGCCGGATCCAGGCCCAGTGGCTCTTCCTCGCCGGGACGAACAAGAACGCGGGCCCGGACGGTTCCTCCGACATCGCAAAGACCCGTCGGAGCATCTTCCAGCGGTGGAGCGAGGAGCTCACCGATGAATCGCGCATCACGCTCTCCGTCCATGGATACCATTCGGCGTCGTTCAGCGAACCGATGAGTTCGACCGACATCGTTCTGAGCAACGGACGCACCTCCGACAACCAGTGGGGCATCTCGCAGCTGAGCCTCGCGTTCCGGGATTCCGTCTCAGCGGCCGGCTTTCGGTGCGCTCTGGCGATGTATGATTCCGGGTGCGCGCGCCTCGCGGCCGCCGGCAGCCCCCAGGGCCTCTGGACGAACGACAACACGGGATTCGGCCATTGGCTGAATCTCGAGCTCTCCGAACGTGTCCGGTTCACCTCGGCGCAGTACCTGAAGTTCATCGGCGCGACCGACAGGGCGCTCGCGTTCGCGTCGCGAAAGACCTCAAGCCCGTCCAACAAGTCGTTCTCGCTCGTCTCCCCGAGGGTCGTTCGGATCGACTCCCTGCGGCGCATGCTCTTCCCCCCGGCGCACGGGGATTCTTACAGGATCATCTCGTTCAACGCCTCGAAGACTTCGTCCGATTCCGCGCAGGTCATCTTCGGAGGCTGGCTGAATTTCGGTGACGGCCAGACCGTCAGCCGCGTGGTCGTGGACACGTTCGCGGGCGATTTTGCCCGGCAGCTCCGCGTCGTCCGGAGGAAGACCGCCTCCCAGGTCTCCCGGATCATCGAGGGGACTCGGCCCGCTTATCCGCCGGATGAGCGGCTCGCGAGCGCTGTCTTCGCCGATTCGAACGCCGCGGACGATTCACCCGTGCCGGAGCCGATCCAGGTCCACCGCATTCCGCTCCAGGCGGTGCTCGTCTCAACGATGACCGCCGAGACGTATGCGCCGGCCTCCACCGCATTCAAATGGGAAGGTATCGTCAGCGACCAGTTCGTCCCCGGCATCAAGTCCTTCAAGATGCGTTCGGGAATAGCGCAGGAGTATCAGGGCATCCCGAGCTTCCTCATCCCGCTCATCCGCAGTTCGTACGACAACGACGCGAAGCACTTCGTGGGGGTCCAGATGACGAACCTCCTGGTGAACGAGATCGCGCGCCTCGTCAACGAGAGCCACGTGAACGCCGACGAGGTCGGGCTCTACGCCGAAGAATCCGCCGACGGCGATTTCTATCTCCGGATCTTCCCGAACGCGGACGCCGGCCAAGCGATCGTCCAGAACACGCCCTAAGCGCTCGTCTGTTCAACGTTCAGCTTCAAGAACGCGCCCCCTAGCGGCGCGTTTTCTTTTTATTGGATGATTTGTGTATATTTCACCGCAGAGCGCTCCACACAACTGACTAAAGGTACCTATGACGACAAAAGCACCCCCGGCCGTTCAAGAAGCAGCACCTGGCACACTTGAAAAGATCGCCTACGCAAGCGTCACCGGCATTGCGACGGTCGAACCGAACGACCTCCAACGGCTCGGATACCACGTCTGGCGCTGGCTCTCCACAAAAGATGGCACGATCGAGCAAGCCGTCGTAGAATCGGGGGCCAGGCTGAAGGGATCGCCCGCCGAGGCCGCCGCCCGGATCGCCGAGTCGCTCAAACAGCACGGTATCACCGCCCCCTGATGCCGGACCGCCCCGGCGGACAGGGAGATCTCGCGGGGAGTGCGCCCCGGCTCGTTCTTCTCGGGAGCGGGTTCGCCGTCTTCAGCCTCCTCAAAGCGATCGATGACCGGCTCTACGACGTCACGGTCATCAGTCCCCGGAACCATTTCATCTTCACGCCCCTTCTCCCCAGCACCACCGTCGGCACCATCGAGTTCCGCAGCATCATCGAACCGATCCGCAACGCGAGGTCGCGCCTCACCTTCGTCCAGGCGGAATGCCTCGGCGTCGATGCGGAACGCCGCACACTTCGCTGCCGGCAGGGAGAGGACGGCGCGGAGTTCAATGAAGCGTACGACATCCTCGTTGTGGGCGTCGGGGGTGTGAGCAACACATTCGGCGTCCCCGGCGTCGCCGAGCACGCGATCTTCCTCAAGGACGTCGCAGACGCCCGCGCCATCCGGACCCGGATCATCGACTGTTTCGAAGAGGCGTCGACGCCCGGACTCTCCGACGAGGAACGCCGGCGCCTCCTCCAGGTGGTCGTGGTGGGAGGGGGCCCGACCGGTGTCGAGTTCGCGGCGGAGATGCATGATTTCCTCGTCCATGACCTGGGCAAAGCGTTCCCGCATCTCCTTCCGGATGTCCGCGTGACCCTCATCGAGGCGGCCGACCGCATCCTGTCGACGTTCGATGCGAGCCTCGGGGAATATACGACGAAGCACTTTCGGCGCCAGCACATCGATCTCCGGATGAAGCTCTCGGTCCTCCGGGTGGATGCGAAGCAGGTGACGCTGAGCGACGGCTCGGCGCTTCCATACGGGTTGCTCGTCTGGTCGACGGGACTGGGGCCGACTGGGCTCGTCCGGTCGCTCTCGTTCGAGAAGAACCCTGCATCGAAGCTCCTCATCGACGATTATTGCAGCGTCCGGGAGGGTCTCTACGCCCTCGGCGACTGCGCCGCGAACAGGGCTCAGCCCCTTCCCGCGACCTCCCAGGTTGCACAGCAGCAGGGGAGATACCTTGCACGCGCTCTGAACCGTCAAGCTCGGGGAAGAAGCGTCAGCCCGTTCCGTTACCGGCATTACGGCATGCTCGCCTACATCGGCGGCGACAGGGCGCTGGCGGATCTTTCCTCGGTGAAGCAGTCGGGGTTCCTCGCCTGGCTCTTCTGGCGCTCCGCCTACATGACGAAGCTCGTCGGGACGAAGAATAAGGTCCTCGTCCTGTTCGACTGGTTGAAAACGGCCATATTCGGAAGGGACATCAGCAGGTTCTAAGTAGATTTTACTTGACTCGGACCATGAATCGTGCCTATATTCATACCCAAGCGATTCAATGATCGCTTGTGTGACGAATGTCTCACGACGACGGCAGGGCCAGACGGTGGATATTTCAGAGATCTCAGAACGCATTCGGTTCGCCCGGGAAAGCAAGGACTTAGAGCATGCGGTTCTCTCGCGGAAGATGCACGTCCCCGAGCGGATGCTCAGGCAGTGGGAGAGCGGCCAGGAGGCCCCAGATCAGGAGCTCCTCCGTAGGCTCGCGCGGCACGTCGGCGTCGAACCGGCCTGGCTCGCCACTGGCGAGGGGAACATGTCCCCCGAACCGTCAGAGACGAACGTCATTCCACTCTTCAAGGACTCACTCCATCCGGCGGTCAATCTTATGGAAATCCCAGTGCTTTCGTCGATCCCGGCCGGCAAGACCACGCCGATGTTCCACCCCGAATATGCCGACCGGTACGTCACCGTGGACAACGTCAAGGACAAGGGCGCCTTCGCTTTGGTCGTGAAGGGGAACAGTATGTCCCCTCGGATCGAGGAGGGGGATATCGTCGTCGTGAGCCCGAAGGAACAGCCTCGGAGCGGCGATATCTGTGTTATCCGGGTCAACGACGAGGACGTCCTGAAGAAGATCAAATTCGACGCCGACTATGTCCACCTCATCCCCCTCAACAAGCAGTTCGAGCCGGTGACCGTCCGAAAACAGGACGTTGCGCTCATCTGGAAGGTCATCAAGGTCATCAAAAATCTCTGACCCGCACCCCCCGTATACCGCCTCTTTTTGCCCCTCGAGGGAACGTTTTACCCATTTGACCCGCTTCCGCGTGACGGGCGTTAAGTCCGGTGACAGCAGTCACTTCTCACGCATCCAGACCTCGTATCTTGCGTTCACAAGTGATTTTATCATCATCAGAAAAGTGAACCATGGTCGAGTACAAGCAGAATTTCAATGCGTTGAAGCTCTCCGGCGTCCACCGGAAACCGCTCAACGTTGGGCTCGTCGCGAAGATCTGCCGGGTCAGCAAGAAGACGGTCCTCAACTGGATCTACAAGGATGCCATGAAGGCGTTCCAGACCCTCGGCGGGCATTACCGGATATGGCCGGCGGACCTCCACACCTTTCTGACGAACTCGGCGATGGACGTGCCGTTCCAGTTCGTGGATGAGCGCCGGACGACGTTCCTCATCGTGGACGACGACCCCGCGTACTCGATCCTCCTCAAGGAAGCGATCTGCTCGCATTTCTCCAACGCCGACGTCATCGTCACCGACGACGGGTATGAAGGCCTGCTCCTCATCGGGGAGCGGAAGCCGCAGATGGTCATCCTCGACCTAAAGATGCCGAAGATCGACGGCTACCAGGTCCTCGAGCTCTTGCGCGCCAGGAAGAAGGACAACACGATGAAGGTCGTGGTCCTCTCGGCATACGTCGACAACCAGATCCGCGACCGCCTCAACAAGACTGTGGCGGACGACATCTGGGAGAAGGGGAGGAACATCAAGGACATCCTCCACTCGCTCGATGTCATGATGAACGAAAAACGCCCATCGCGGCGGTTCCACGCGCGGCTGGCGGCTCAGAGTGTTTCCCAACAGACGAAATAAGGAGTCTATGCACGTACTGAGAGTGTTGCTCATTGATACATCGAGGAATACGAAGAAGCTTTTCGAAGATAAGCGTCTTTCCACCGACACGGTCCGCTTGGTCATCCGCATCGCCGGACCCGACCTCAAGGTCGAGGAGATGGAGAACCTCCACGCGACCGTGGATGTCGTCCTGTTCGGCGAAAAGGTCCCGTCGACCTCCGTGCTCGAGCTGACGAAGGCATTCCGGATCGCCGGGCTCGACGTTCCGATTTTCATCCTGACGCGCCAAAGCGAGGCCCGCGTCCCGCAGAAGTACGCGAAGGCGGGCGTGGACGACATCCTCAACACGGCCGAGATCCAGACTCCGCTCTTTCTTTGGACCTTCCAGAGCACGCTGACGCAGGTGACCGACCGCAGGAAGGCGAAGGACTTCGACGTCATCCGGGACCGGATGCGCCGGGCGCACCGGTCGCTCGCGTTCGTGACGCACGAGATCAACAACCCCCTGAGCGTCATCCGTCTGGCGATCTATCATTTGCAGAACGCGAAGCTCGCGAAGACGAAGAAGCGCGCGTTCTTCAAGCTCCTCGTCGAGAACATCGACCGGGTGAACGGGCAGATGAAGGAACTCTATGCCATTCGCCGGGAACTCAACATGGACCTGCGCAACGGGAAGCGCCGCTCGGCGCTGCTGTAAGCCCGCATTCGAGAAAGAAGACTGAGGGAGGCCGGTTCACTCCGGGGGGGGGGTGCATCGTGACGCTCTTGTTGCCGTAACAGGTTCGGGCCGCGCCCTAAAAATAAGGGGAGCCGGTCATCCTCCCTGGACCGGCTCCCGTCTCTATCCACCACCCAAACTTCGTGTCGCTCACCTGTTCCGGCCAGTCCCCGCAATGCGTTATCGGCGGAGGAGACGACGAACTGTTGTTACGGGGTTCAGATTGGCTCTTTATAGATAAGGAGAAACCGCACGAGTTCCTATAGGGAGAACTACTGAGGCGACCTTCGAAATTGAAGCGGAATCGATTGCATTCCGGTCGGCGAACGAGGGTGTCTTCGAAGAGAATAAAGTCCCCCTTCATCCGGAGGGCTCAGCAAAAGGGAGCGGATCGACTCGACGAAATGCCGAGTCGCCCCTGGGGGTGGATGATGTGGTCATGCATCTCGGGTCAAGCCAGAGCCGGATCCAACGAAAGAGGCCAGACCCTTGCAGCAGGTCTGGCCTCTCACGCGCTCTTTGTCGGGGGGAAGGCCCGATTACTTCACAAGCATCATTTTCATGGTCGCTGTAAACGTCCCGGCCTGAAGTCGATAGTAGTAAACCCCGCTGGGAATGGCCGTACCGTCGAATTCCGCTGATTTGAACCCCGCGGTCTGGTCTGCGTCCACAACCAGTGCGACACGTTCGCCAAGTGTGTTGAAGATCTGGAGCGTTACGTGCGCATCCGCCGGCAATGAGTAGTCGAACCGCGTCGTTGGATTGAAGGGGTTGGGGAAGTTCTGAGCGAGAGCAAATATCACCGGCGTTCCATCTGAGCCTGGAATGGAGACCTTCGTCGCCGCAGTGGTGAAGTCCCAGACCGGTGTCCAATCGCTCAACCCGTATGATCCCGTGCCGTTCATTCTCCAATAGTATACCGTGCTTGGAAAAAAGTTGTTGATGTTGTACTGTGTTGCCGCTCCGGGAATATTCTGTCGCTCTGTGTATAACGTCGCGAACGTCGGGTCTGTGGATATCTGCAGCCGGTAGCTTGTCGTTCCAGAAAGCGCATTCCAATGGAAGACAATGCCTCCGGTCGATTGACCCGTAGCGTGATTGGCTGGGACGGTCAGTGTCGGTGGCGTCACCAGCTGGCATGAAGAATTGGAGAAGAAGATCGTGAAGCGATCGGGATAGAAGAACGCATCGCGCGGCGGGCATTCACCCCAGAACGTGTTCTCACATAGGATTTGTCCAAGAGCATTATCCGAGCGGATGCGGACCCCATAGTTTGAGTCTGAGATTCTGTTGAATCCTCCGGCTGACATATTCCCAAAGAAGGGGGCAGCATTATTGCAGTAAACCTCCTCGATGTCATTATCACGGATCACGTTGTTCCCTGCCTCGAGTCCGAAGAAGCCGCCGAAGTACGGACGGGACATGTTCAGGCAGTAGACTCCCGCATTGTGATAGAAATTGAAGCCCCACGCGGGATTGCCGTTCACCTCTATGGTATCCGCATGAAAGCCGGGGCTTGAGTTGTCGATCATGAGTCCCGTCTTGTAGCCCGAAATGTACGAGTTGTCCATCGCGATATTTGAGCAATTGAGAAACGAAACACCGCAGTACGGATGAACTGTCGACGACACACACCTATTGTACGAAGCCAATGTGACACGCGTCGCGGGATTGACATTGTAGTATCGAATGCCGTATCCCTCGCGAAATGTGCAATGAGATATCGTGGTAGCTGCTGCGTTGTTGTCGATCGCGTAGGTTCCCTGAGCTCCGATAAAGTCGCAATATTGAAAACTGGCGGAGCCGCTCGAACCAACCGATACACCGGGGAGCGTCGTAGTGAATACTCCGTCTGGCAGGAAGGTTGTGATCGATCCGGCGGACGCGTTCGCGAGAAGAGCGCCCGAAATCTTGAGCTGCGTTTTTGAATTGATGAATTTAACCCTTCCCCCCGGATTGATCGTCAACACCTTTGACGGGTTAAGCGTGACGTCCACTATGTTGAGCAAGGCATTTGTGAGCCCGAGCTGAACGTCATTCCCTGCCTGCCAAACAGTGGTGTTTGCCTCGATCAGTCCCTCCCACGGATATGACTTCATGTAACATCCTTCGCTCGTCGCCAGATAGACCGACAGATAATTGTTCGGGTCGACGATCATTCGATTCTTCGCGATTGCCAAAGGAATGCCGGAGGATTCGTCGATACCAGCAATATCGCCATAGGCAAATCTTCCTAGTAGCTGATTCCCTCCATCTGTCCCTGCATAGTACAATCCGGTGGAATTCTTGGGATGCAAGCAAAGAGATGTTATGCTTGTACTGGAGCTCGGCGTGAAATTCCAGGCGGTCCAGTCCGTCCCCCCGTTCGTCGACATGTAGATGCCGTTGAGCGTCGTGCCCGCATAGAGCTTCTTTGGGGAAACATTTGCATTGAATTCAAGGCTATTGATCGTAGGATTCGGCGGCAGGCCATTCCCTGTCGACGAACTCCATGTCGTACCGTCATCAGTGCTCCGCCAAAGCGTCACCCCGACCGCGCCAGCAAAGAGGGTGGCCGTATTCGTCGGATCAATGAGCATGCACTTGAATTCGGATGAAGTGATGGGATGTGGCGTAAAATTGCTGCCCCCGTCCGTTGTCTTAAAGTCCTGCCCAATTCCAGAGATGATGCCAACTGCATGGAATCTATTGTCGTTGGAGACGTCTGAGGGATTGTCCCAATTTCTGATGAGGGCGACCCGATTCGCAACGCCGGTCCCCGATGGGAGATACCGCTTTGGCCATGTTGACCCTTGGTCTGTGCTGGTCAGGATGACCGGACCTGCGTTTCCCTTTTTACACCCAGCAACAATGAGATTCGTCTGATTCACTACCAAGTCCCGTCCTTCGATCACTGTTCCACCCCCTAGAATCGTGTTTTCCATTATGCGGGTCCACGTCGCTCCGTTGTCCGAGGATCGATATACCAGCCCGACGATACCAGCATCCGATAATGTGTAGATAAATGTGCCAAACTTGCCGACCGCTACCACGGGAACCTTTGCCATCCCTGTTGTGCGTTCCGTCCAGGTCGAAGCTACATCGCTACTCGAAAAGAATGAACTCGAAGCTCCGCAAAATATAGATGTACTTACAGCGGCGTTCATGCGCAGCGATTGACAATACTTGTCATACAACCCGGTACTCGGAGGCTGCACCCATGAGCCGATGCCTCCGCCAGTGGTAGATTTCCAAATACCGTTTGACGTTGCGACCAACACATTCTGTGGCTGAGGAGTATAGACGAGAATATCGAGAACGCGGGAGACGTCCGAGGGAAAACTGATCGTCGTCCAACTGCCACCTCCATCGAGTGATTTGTAGATCGTAAAAGTCCCGCTATTCGTTCCGCAAAAAACAGTCTGTGCGTTCGAAGGATCAAGCGCCACCGCACCGAGATCGATATTGTTGCGTTTTGTCGTCCAATTCGTGCCGCCGTTGGTGGTCTTCCAAAGCCCCCGATTCGTTGTTCCAGTGCTGTTGCTCCAACCAGACACATAGAATGTGTTGGCGTCGGTGGGGTGAAAGACGATGTCACTCACTGTTGTTGCCCTCGGAGCGAGCCCAGAGACTGGATTGAAAGCGCCTCCTGTGCTCACCCACAAGGGGTATTGCGATCCGTTTTCGGTCAAGCCAACATAGATGCTGCTCGGGTTCATCGGTGGAATCGCGATGCGATTGGGACGAGCGAGCAGCGATCCCGAGACAGTGGTCCACGACTGGCCTGCATCATTGGATCTCCTTACTCCCCATTGATTTACACCGTCATCGTAACCCACGTACACATTTTGCGAATTCGCCTGTACGGCGACACAATAGATGTTGACCTGGGCCGGAGAACTGGTGGATGCCCACGTGAGTCCCTGATCCGTAGACTTCACGAGCATCCTCCCCGCTCCGCCGACGGTATAGATCGTGCCATCATTTGCAATGGCGATATCTCTCGGATCACTCGCGTAGTATGGCCCGTTCATGGCCGTCCAGGTTGTCTGCCCGATGGAGAGAACCGAACAAATGCTCAATGTTGCTATCACCGCAAGAATTCTTCTCATACCCAGCTCCTTTCATGCCGCCCAATGATGACGAACCAACGTGGATTGTCTCGGGACAAGAGGACTTGCTGCCCCAATCGAACATACATCAAGACGCCACTTGATACAATCGGGGATTCTCTGGTCTTTCACTTCGAAAAACCTGAGGTGTCCTAGGGGATTAGAGGAGAGGAAATCTTGCGAAGCTAGATCTAAGGCGGGGCATACTCGTGCCCGGGAAGAACCGGTGCGATGTGCGAGAAGGGGTCTAGCGCGGGCGGATCTAACCGTCGATGTCCGTCAACCCCTCCCGGATGGCGAACTTCGTCAACTCCGCGATGCTGCGAATATTGAGTTTATCCATGATATTCTGCCGATGCGTCTCGACGGTTTTCGCACTCACGTTCAGCATGGCGGCGATCTCCTTCGTCGAGTTGCCTTCAGCGACAAGCTGAAGGATCTCTCGTTCCTTCGGTGTAAGCGCCACGCCAGCGACCAACTGGTCCTTCCCGGGTGCGGAGCCGCGTACATACCCGTCTATGACGGTGTCGGCGATGCTCGGACTGATATAGGTCTTATGCTGCAGGACCGTCCGGATCGCCTGGATGAGCTCCTCTGCCGCACAGTCTTTCCTGAGATAGCCGGAGGCGCCGGCTCCGAACATCTTCGAGACGAACCTCTTATCGGAATGGACCGAGAGCGCGATCACCTTGATTTTCGGCTTTGCCGCGAGGATCTGCCTCGTCGCGTCGATGCCGTTGAGGTCGGGCATCGTGATGTCCATGATGACGACATCCGGAACATGCTTTAACGCGAGTTCGACGGTCGATCGCCCGTTGTCGGCTTCCGCCACGATCGAGAGGTCGCTCTTCTGCTCGAGCAGGCTTCGGAGTCCCTCCCGCATGATCTTGTGGTCATCCGCAAGAATGATCTTGACGCTCATTCTACGCCTCGCTTCCGTGCTGTGGTCCAGGGAGCGGCAACGAGATCGTCACCGCCGTGCCCTTTCCGGGCGTCGCGTCAATATGGAGCTTTCCGCCCAGATGTGCAAGCCGCTCCCGGATGTTGAACAGGCCGAACCCGCCGTGGTTCGAGATCGACGGCGTTTTCGCGGGCACAAACCCCTTCCCGTTGTCGCTCACGGTGATGTCGATCCTGCGTTCGCTGTGCCGGATCCGCACCGATGCGTTGCACGCGCCGGAATGCTTCGCGACGTTCACCAGGAGCTCCCTGACGGCATTGTAGAGGATGATCCTCACCTCGTCGGGGAGCGGTTGCGGCCGTTCGTCTGCCTCGAACGCGACGGCCATATGGTGTTGTTTTTGATGGTGCTCGCAGAGCCATTCCACGGCCTCCTCGAAACTCAGCTCGTAGAGGATCGGGGGGCTGAGTTCAAAGGTGAGGGACTGCGCGTTCTTGAGCGTCTCTTCGATGAGCTTCCGGACCTCCTGAAGCTCGCTCGACGACCCGGCGTCCTTGAGCTGGCCGAGCTTGATCTTGCAGAAGGCGAGCGCCTGGCCGATCGTGTCGTGGAGGTATGTTGCCATCTGCCGGCGTTCGTGCTCCTCCGTCGTCGAGAGCTCTTGGGCGAGCGACCGGAGCTGCTCCTGATACATGAGGAGCCGTTCCTCCGTCCGCTTGCGCTCTGTGATGTCCCTGATGGCGACCACGCTCACCGTGCGCTTGTCGTCGGGGATCATCTTGCCGATGATCTCCACGTAGATCTCCGTGCCGTCCCTCTTCCGTCCGACGGCTTCCAACGGCGTCTCATTCTCCGCGATCATCGTCTGGCGGATGACCTCGCGGTATTCCGGCGCAACGATATCGAGAACGCTCATGCCGAGGAACTCCCGGTACTCGTACCCGAAGATGCGCAGGATGCTCTGGTTGGCGTCGATGATGACGCCGGCGTCATGAAGGGCGATCCCTTCGAACGTCGCTTCGGTCAGGCGCCGGAACTTCAATTCGCTTTGGCGCAGTTCCGCCGCGTGGCGCCGTTTGCGCATGACGAGCATGAGACCGAGTCCGCCGATGCTCGCCAAGACGATGCTCCCGACGACGATCGATTTCGGCTGCTGGTAGAACGGCGGGTCGATGAAGAAGGCCTTTTCGACCCCAGGACTGAAGTTGCCCAAGAGCCCTTTTGCCTCGACCGTCACCATATGCGCGCCGGGGGCAAGGGTATCGATCATCACTTCGGTGCGGACGTCCCAGTCCGACCAGGGACGCCCGTCGATGCTGAAACGGCTCTGGATGTTCTTCGGAGGTATCTCGTCCCAGAACGCGAGGGAGCGCCAGCGTATCAGTACCGAGGCGTCCTCGACGATCGGCTTGTCCAGATAGATCTTCGGAAACGGCGGAGGGGTCTCCCGGAGATTGAGGATCGCCACGCCATTGCCGTGCGTCCCGACGTACACCTCATGATCCAGCGGCAGGAGCGGCCATGATTCGAACTTCCCCAGCCCGCTCGACCCGTCGTAGACGAGCCAGGTGCTATCCTGGTGCGAGATCACCTCGCTTCGGTCGGAGATCCAGAGCCCGTCGTCCGGTGCGACGTGCAGGTCCCAGATGTTTCCGCGGATCGGGAACTGGGCCTCCGGGAGATAGTGGACGGAGTCCTTCTCGATGTAGCCGAGACGGGACGTCTGGCCCGCGAACCACACGCGGCCCCGTTCGTCGGAGGCGAGGGTGAAGATGTTCGGCTGGAGCATCCCGTTCGCCATCGTCCAATAGGTCCAGCGGCCCTTCTTCCAACGGTTGATGCCGCCGAGCGTCCCGAACCACAGCGTCGAGTCGGGAGTCTGCGCAAAGGCGTACACGCGCCCGCTCATGAGGCCTTCGGGATAGCTCCATCTGGTGAACCTGCCGTTTTCGAGTACGAATGCCCCCGGATGATCGACGAGCGAGTTCCGTTCAAAATCCCCGCTGAGCCCAAGGAACCAGAGCCGTCCCTGGCGGTCCTTCCTGATCTTGTGTATCCTCGTGTCCTTGGGCTTCTCTCCAATGTCAAAATGGTCCCACCGCGAACCGTTCCAGCGGAACGCGCCGGGCAGCGACGCTCCGCTCGACACCCAGATATTCCCGTCCGCATCCTCCGCCAATCCGGTGAGGATTTGGAGCCGGACGTCCCCCGCCGTGTCCATCCTCCTGGTCGTGCCGTCGGGGGCGTGGATCTCCAGACCCCCTTCGGTCGCAAGCCAGATGGAGCCGTCTTTGGCCCGAAGGATCTCGTTGACGGTATTGTGGGGGTCCGACACCGCGTGCTTCCAGAACCTCCATCGGTCCGCCGTCGCGTTGTAATAGAACAATCCGTCCGCCGTCCCGACCCAGAGGCTCCCATTCCGCCTGTAACGAAGGAGATGGATGTTCTCGATCTGTGAAAGATTGAAATTCGTCTTCTCAGCCCCGGCGTCCGTGAGAAAGTACGGCTCTCCGTCGGTCGTGATGCCGAGAAGCTCCCCGGCCGGATTGACGTCCATTGCGGTGATGATGAACTTCCTATTCTCCTGCGTGAGGTGCGCGGGGGTCCCGGGACCCCACTTCCACACGCCGCGCAGTTCGATCGGAAGGTCGACCGAGGCGAACCCGCGCTTCCCGGCCGTCCCATCGGCGATGCTCGAGATCGTGCTCCGGTTCGACGATGCGGGTATGACGAGATTCCACCTGTCCTGTTCCCACCGAAACAGCCCGCTGAGGGAGTTGAGATAGATTTGACCGTCGTTGCTCCTGTGAAGCGGTCTGGGCTCGCCTTTTGCAACCTCAGGATAAGGTCCGAACTGCGTCGTGCGTCCTCGGTGGTAGCGGGTGAGCGAATGCTCGTCGTAAATGAGGAGGTCCTCCTCCCCGAACAAGACGACCTCCCCGGACAGATCCATCGGCAGGCGCCGGAAGCCCGCCCTCGATCCCTCGAACACGCCGTTATACGTGACGACGTAGAGACTCTCGCCGTGCGTCGGGAACAGATCGATGATCCGCACTCTGGGGAGGCCCGAGGAGCTATCAATGGTGTTCCAACGGTAATCATCGTACCACGCCAGGCCCGACGTTGTGCCGGTCCATACGATGCCATCCTGGGTCTCCGCGAGTGCGGTGATGTCGTTGGACGGCAGTCCCGACTCGAGCGTGAATTGGGCCCATCGCCACGCTTCGAATTGATGCTGACGCGGCTCCACCGGCGTTGTTCCGAACGCGAACGGCGTAAGGAACCCGATGAACAGCATGATGAACCGCGGGAGGATGGAATTCCCGCGGTGCTTGGCTATGGTAGGGCGGGGAAGCATATGCTTCAAAGGAACGGAAATATTTGGACGAATATCAACTATAAAATGTGGTTTATCGACGCGGCACCGAAAAGGTGCCCATACGCCCGTTGGGGGGGATGCTTTTGGAAAGTTGCCGCTTTTTCCCTACATTTGAATTCGTTCACGCGCTCCTCATCACGAACCTCATTCCACTCTTCCATGGGTTTTAACTGCGGCATCGTCGGACTTCCCAATGTCGGGAAGTCAACGCTTTTTAACGCCATTACCGCCGCCGGCGCGGCCGCGGAGAACTATCCCTTCTGCACGATCGATCCGAACGTCGGCATCGTCCCCGTCCCGGACGTCCGGATGGACAACCTCGTCAAGATCTACAAGCCGGCGAAGATCACGCCGACCTCCATCGAGTTCGTCGATATCGCGGGCCTCGTCAAAGGGGCCAGCAAAGGGGAGGGTCTCGGCAACCAGTTCCTGTCGCACATCCGAGAGGTGGACGCCCTGTGCCACGTCGTGCGCTGCTTCGAGGATGAGAACGTCATCCATGTCGACGGCAGCGTCAATCCGAAGCGGGACATCGAGATCATCGAGGCCGAGCTCATCCTGAAGGACCTCGAGACCGTCGAAAAGAAGCTCTCCGAGGCGGAGAAACGCGCGAAGAGCGGCGACAAGAAGTACCGCGCCGACGCGGACTTCCTGGCCATGGTCCGGGAGCACCTCTTGGGGGGAAGGCTCGCCGTGTACGTCAAGACGCAGACGCCGGAAGAGGATACCGTCCGCAGAGACCTCCACCTCCTCACCGACAAGCCGATCATGTATATCGCGAACGTCGACGAGAAGCACCTCAACGCCGCCAACGGCTACGTCCAGGAGGTGCGCGCGATCGCCGCGAAGGAAGGGGCGAAGGTCGTCGTCGCCTGCACGAAGATCGAGGCGGAGATCGCCGCCATGCCATACGGAGAACGCGAGGAGTTCCTCCATGAGCTCGGCGTGAAGGAGTCCGGCCTCGACCAGGTGATCCACGAAGGGTACGCTCTCCTCAATCTCATCACGTTCTTCACCTGTGGGCCGAAAGAGGTGAAGGCCTGGACCATCCGTAAGGGAACTCCTGCGCCGCAGGCGGCAGGGGAGATCCACTCAGACATCGAGCGCGGGTTCATCCGCGCCGAGGTCATCAAGTACGCCGACATTCTTGCCCTGGGCTCGGAGCATGCTGTCAAGGAGAAGGGCCTCCTCCACATCGAGGGGAAGGAATATCTCATCGAAGACGGCGACCTGACCTTCTTCCGCTTCAACGTCTGACCGCTATCCGAAGAGGTCCCCCTGGACGGGCGGGTCTCTTCGGAATTTCGTTTCGTCGAACGCGAACTCCTCCCGGACGAGGCCGTATTTGCGGCAGTACACCTGGAAGAGCTGCCGGATCGTTCCCGCAAACTCCCCCTCTCCCCGCATCCGTTTTCCAAACCGCCCTTCGTGAAGCGCGCCGCCGCGCATGTCCCTGATCCTCGTGATGATCTTCGAGGCCCGGGCGGGCATCTCCCGTTCAAGCCAGCCGAGAAAGAGCCCTTCCACCGCCCCGGGCAGCCGGAGGATCGTGTAGCTCGCCGCCGAAGCGCCGTGCTCGGCCGCGCTGGCGAGTATGGCGGGGATCTCCTCGTCGTTCAGGCCTGGGATGATCGGCGCGACGTTCACCGTCACCGGGATGCCGGCCATTGCGAGCGCTCGGACGGCGCCCAGACGGAGCTTCGGGGTGGCGGTCCGGGGTTCCATCGTCCGGGCGAGCTCCTGGTCGAGCGTCGTGATGGACAGGACGACCAGGACGAGCCGGTCCGCAGCGAGATCCTTGAGGATGTCGATGTCGCGCGTGATGAGGGCGTTCTTCGTGATGATCCCGACCGGGTTCCGGTACCTGCGGAAGACCTCGAGGCACCTCCGGGTGAGAAGGAGCGTGCGTTCCACCGGCTGGTAGCAGTCGGTGTTGCCGGAGAGGCAGACCATCTGGGGCTTCCAGCGTCTTTTGCGGAACTCGGCTTCGAGGAGAGCCGGCGCGTCCTCTTTCACCATGATCTTCGTCTCGAAGTCAAGCCCCGCCGAAAAGCCGAGATACTCGTGCGTCGGCCGGGCGTAGCAATAGATGCAGCCGTGCTCGCACCCTCGGTAGGGGTTCAGGCTGAACGTGTAGGGGATGTCGGGGCTGTCGTTCTTGGCGAGGATCGTCTTGGAGGAGTCGCGGAAGAACTGCGTCGGCACCTCCCGGTCATCCGGGTCGAGATCGATCGAGAGGGGTTCGGCCGCGACAGAGTGGAACCTATTCGCGGGGTTATCGCCGGTGGAGCGTCCCTTGATCCTGGAGGGCATGGCGAGGCGCTCGTGTCGACCGAGCGGTGGCTCTTAGGCGTGGCCCAGTTTCTTCTTTGCCTCGGGCGACATCATCTCGGGGGTCCACTGGGGCTCCCAGACGATCCGGACGTCGCACTCGTGCACGGCCGGGATATCAAGGACCTTCTCCCGGACCTGGGTGGAGATGGCGCCTCCCATGCCGCAGCCCGGCGTCGTCAACGTCATCTTGACCCCGACCCAGTCGTCGATGATCTTGATATCGTAGATAAGCCCAAGATCGACCACGCTCACGGGGATCTCTGGGTCGTAGACCTCCCGTAATGCGGCGTAGATCTGCGTTTCGGTGATCTCCTGCTGTTCGGTGCTGAGGTTGTCGGTCATAGGTGGTTCCTTTCTGCACGTAAAATACGATATTCCGGTCTGGTTTGCAAAATCCGTCGTTGCCAGGTGCTGTCCTAATTAGAAGGGGTTTGTCCTAAGTTAGATTGTCGCCCCTTGATATCGCTGCGGAAAAAAGGTTAGAAAATTCCTCCTCACAAATTGGACAAGTTATGGTCGGTTTTTGCAAAACGTCCATGATGGGGACATTAAAATTCTCCTTGCATTTCGTACAGGTTACAGACGCGCGGTTTAGGGAGATTTCCCCCAATTCTATTATCATTGTTTTTTCCTCCATATTGATAGTGAACTCATGTCAGGCCGCTTTTTGTTGATTATTGTAATTCAGAAGATCGTCCCATCCCCAAATCCGCTTCGTCAATCCTGCCTCCATAGCGGGGGTACAGCGCAAAGCCTCATGAACTCGAGCGAAATTGTAGTGCCAAAAGTAGAGGCTTAACGCTGCTTCAAGG
>JANYJZ010000025.1 GCA_025358305.1 Ignavibacteriota bacterium | reverse complement strand
GCTGCCCGGCCAGGACTCGAACCTGGACTACCTTGCTCCAGAGTCAGGCTAGTAGCGAGGAACCTTCGGGTCGATCTTCACCGACCACGCGTCGATCCCACCGACAAGATTCTTTACTTTCGTGAACCCCTTTTCATAGAGGAACTCCACTGCCCGCTGGCTCCGGCCGCCGCTGTGGCAGTGGACGACGATCTCCTTGTTCGGATCGAGCTCGCCGAAGCGCTTTGAGATCTCCCGTAAGGGGATGAGTGTTCCGCCGATGTTCGCCTGTGCGAACTCCGAGGCTTCGCGGACGTCGAGGATAAAGGGCTTCTCCCCCTTGTCGATATTCGCCTTCAACTGTTCAACACTGATCTGTAGGTCGCTCATATCGTAGGTCTTTTCAATGGGAGGTTCTTTGAGAAATCCGAGATTGAACTGCCGCACCTTTTGAAACCTCGGCGGCTGCACCGGAAGGTCGGCCATGACGTACTCGACGAATTCCTTCTTCGATCCGGCGCGGAGCGCCGGATTGAACTTCCGTTCGAACCCGATCGTCGAGCTCGGCTTGGGACTCATCGCCTTGCCGCATGTCGAGCCGGCAAAGTGCGTCGGGTAGATCTCCACGCTGTCGTCAAGGGTGAGGAGCTTGTTCCAGATGCTGTCGTAGAGCTTCTCCGCGCTGCCATCAAGATCGGGGCGGCCCGTGTCGCCGACGAAAAGCGTGTCCCCCGTAAGAACGAGCCACGGCTCATTCGCGCGGGCCCGGTCGGTGACGATGATGCTCATGCTGTCGTCCGTGTGGCCGGGAGTGGCGATCGTCTTCAGCGAGATGTTGCCGACGTTGATCACTTCGCCGTCGCGCACAGGCACCACGGGGTAGCCGGCTTTCGCGTTCTCCATGTAGTGCACGGGGGCTCGCGTCACCTCGGAGAGCTGCCGCGCACCTGAGAGATGGTCCGCTTGGGCGTGCGTCTCAAAGATATGCGTGATCGTCATCGCATGGGAGGAGGCATACTCGACGTACGGCGCGATCTCGAACTGCGGGTCGACGACGAAGCAGACCTGTTTCTGCGTGCAGCCGATGAGATAAGAGAGGCATCCCCCCTGCTCGTGCCGGAATTGCTGAAAAATCATGGCGTTATCTTTCCAGATGAAAGTTCGTCTGTAAATATAATCGTTTTAGACTCCAAAAGAAAATCCCCGCCCCGCGGCCCGGCGGGGCGTTTTCCCTTTTTTTGCTATATTACAGTACACGCATCGTACTCCATGACCATGCCATCCCGACTCACCAGGACACTATCGGCGATCCTCTTCGCCCTGCTCTTCGCCGCACATTCGGCACCGGCGCAGAGGAAGGACCAGGACATCAAATTCCGTCTTGCGCAGAGCTACGAGCGTTCCGGGGATTATACGGCGGCCGTGGCGATCTACAAAGAACTCTACCTGCACGACTCGACGAACGTAGTCCTCGTCGAGTCCCTGAAGCGCGACCTCCTCCAGCTGAAGCGCTACGACGAAGCGATCATCCTCTTTCAGAGCATCCTCCGCCGGACCCCCGGGGACATCAATCTTCTCGGCCAGCTCGGAAGCATCTACGCGCAGAACGCCGACCAGAAGAAGGCCACCGAGACGTGGGAACGGGCGGTCTCCATGGAACCGAAGACAGAAACGACGTACCGCTTCGTCGGCAGCTGGGCCGTGCAGAGCCGGATGTTCGAATACGCCATCGCACTCTACAAGCGCGGCCGCACGGCGTGCGGCGACCCGCAGCTCTTCACCTCGGATATCGGCTACCTGTACGGCATCATGCTGAACTACGCCGACGCGACGAAGGAATATCTCTCCCTCCTGACGAAGAGCCCGGGCCAGCTGAACTTCGTACAGTCGCGCATCGCAACATACACCGGAAAGGCGGAAGGGCTCGCCGCAGCGACGGCGTCGGTCCAACAGGCGGCGAAAGCAGAGCCCGCAAACATGGAGTACCAGAAGCTCCTCGCATGGCTCTACATGGAGGCGAAGGATTTTGCGAAGGCATACGACGTCTACAAATGGATCGACGAGAAGACCGCCGCCGGAGGGAAAGAGCTCTTCGCCTTCGCCGAGCGGACCCTCAGGGAAAAAGGATATGCGGTCGCGTCGAAGGCCTACGCGTCGCTCATCAGCAGCTATCCGAATGCGGAGTTCCTGCCACAGACGAAGTTCGGGTATGCCCGGACGCTCGAAGAGATCGACCTGGCGAAGGACACGATAATGCTGTTCGGTTTGGCGGCGGCTGGCGGCAGCCGGCCCGAGACTGAAGGGAACCCCGCGTACGCCGGCGCCATCGCCGCATATCAGAAGGTCGTCGTGGAGTTCCCGAGCCTCGAAGTCGCACCGCGCTCGCTCCTGCGCATCGCGGAGATCCAGTATGAGCGGTACGGGGACCTCGACGCCTCGAAGGCGTCGCTTGAGAACCTCATCGCAAGGTACGCCGCGGTCCCGCAGATCATCGTGGACGCGCGACTCCTCCTTGCAGAGGTGAGCGTCGCACGGGGGGACGTCGATCGCGCAGCGGTGCAGTACGATGCCGTCGCCGGAAAGGCGCCGTACATCGGGGAACAGCGCGAGCGAGCGGCCTACCGGCTCGCGGAACTCGACTACTTTGCCGGACGGTTCAAGGAGTGCCTCACAAAGCTCGCGGACCTCACTCGCAACCCCACGTCGGACGCAGCGAATGACGCACTCGGCCTGCAAATCTTCATCCAGGAGAACACGGCGTCCGGGGACGCCGCCATCAAGGAGTTCGCGCAGGCGGCGCTCTTGCAGCGCCAGCGAAAACTCTCCGAAGCCGCCGGACGGTTCGAGTCCATCCTCAAGACGTACGCCGGAACGCCGCTCATCGATGAAACACTCATCCAGATCGGCGCCGCGTACACGCAGATGCGCCGGTACAAGGAGGCCGCGTCGATGTTCGAACGACTTGCCGCGGAGTATCCTGAGAGCATCGTCCTCGACCAGTCGCTTATTCAGCTCGGACAGATCTACGCCCTGGGCCTGAAGGACGTTCCCCGCGCGATCGCCGCATACCAGCAGCTCCTGGAAAAGTTCCCGAACTCCATCTATGTGAGCGAGGCACGGAAACATATACGAGAATTGAGAGGAGATACATTGTGAGAGAGATGCAACGACTGTCCGGCCGCCTGGTGATCGCGGCCGTCTTCGTGCTCCTGGCCTTTTGCCAGGCCGCCGCACCCGCGCAGAAGATCCTCATCCCGATGGACCTGAAGCAGACGGACCACCTCAAGGCGTACGGGATCGCGTACTGGGCGCTGACGAAGAACATCGAGGTCGACTGGCTGCTGAACTACCGTTCCGGCTCGTTCATGATCGACGGCCTGGCCTCGGTCTCCGCGGAATGCCGCGTCCGCGGCGTGGCGTTCGAGGAGCTCACCGGCGCGGCAGCGGCAACGATCTACTCCGTCGTCCAGGCCGAGGACAATAACATGGACGCGGTGCGGCTCGAGAAGGCGCCGAAGATCGCCGTGTACGTCACGCCGAACGCGCTCCCCTGGGACGACGCCGTGACGCTCGTGATGGACTACGCCGAGATCCCCTACGACAAGATCTGGGACACGGAGGTGCTCGCGGACAAGCTCAACGACTACGACTGGCTGCACCTCCACCACGAGGATTTCACGGGACAGTACGGGAAGTTCTACGCCTCCTTCTCCACCGCGCCCTGGTACGTGGAGCAGCAGGTGATGTACGAGAAGAAGGCGAAGGAGCTGGGGTTCAAGAAGGTGTCCGACATGAAGAAGGCGGTCGTGGAGAAGGTGAAGTCGTACATCGGCGCCGGCGGGTTCATGTTCGCCATGTGCTCCGCGACGGACACGTATGACATCGCCCTCGCGGCGAAGAACACCGACATCTGCGACGTCATGTACGACGGGGACCCGCAGGACCCCGACGCCCAAAAGCGCCTCGACTTCAGTCAGTGCCTCGCGTTCGAGAACTTCACGCTCGAGAAGAACCCCTTGCGCTACGAATATTCCGACATCGACATCCCTGCGAGCGACATGGTGGCCACATTGAACCCGGAGACGGACTACTTCACCCTGTTCGAGTTCTCGGCGAAGTACGACCCCGTCCCGACGATGCTCACGCAGAACCATGCAAACATCATCAAAGGGTTCCTCGGCCAGACGACGAACTTCAAGAAAAGCCTCATCAAGAAGTCTGTGACCATCCTCGCGGAGAAGGACGGGACGGAAGAGGTCCGGTACATCCACGGGAACTTCGGCCGGGGCACGTTCACGTTCTACGGCGGCCACGATCCGGAGGATTACCAGCACGCTGTCGGCGATCCCCCGACCGACCTCGCGCTTCACAAGAACTCGCCGGGGTACCGCCTTATCCTCAACAACATCCTCTTCCCCGCGGCAAAGAAGAAGCAGCAAAAGACGTAACGGCTCACCATCGGAGAGTGGATGGAGGCAGGCGGCGGATGAACATCCCCGACCTCTTCGTCATCACGTAACCTCCGGCCACCAATCCGTCACCTCCGCGTTGCACGGGTGCCCTTTTTCGTTTGGAACTCTCGGATTATTTCCTAAATTGAAACCTCATGCGTATCGCAATCATTTCTGATATCCACTCGAATCTCGAGGGTTTGGAGAAGGCCGCCGAGCTTATCCGCAAGACGGTCGTCGATGAGATCGTGTGCCTCGGCGACATCGTCGGCTACGGCGCCAACCCGAACGAGTGCCTCGCACTCGTTCGGGAGCTCACGCCGCACATCCTCCTGGGCAACCACGACGAGGCGGCGATCTATCCCGAGAAGACGGAACATTTCAACCCTCTCGCGCGCATCGCTTCGGAGTGGACCGGCAACACGCTCACCGAGGCGAACAAGGACTTCATCCAGGGTCTTCCGTTCACGATCGAGCGCCACGGTGCGACCTTCGTCCATTCATCGCCCTATGAACCGGCCGAATGGCACTATATCCTCTCCCCCGCGGACGCCCAGTACAACTTCCAGTCGTTCCAGACGCCCATCTGCTTCATCGGCCACACCCACGTCCCGGATGTCTTCTGCGATGACATCTGGTCGCGCGATGTGGTCCGCAGCAAGCGGTTCGTCGTGAACGTGGGGAGTGTCGGCCAGCCGAGGGACAACAACTGGCAGCTCAGTTTCGGTGTGTTCGATACGGACAAGTGGACCTACAAGAACATCCGCTCGGAATACGACGTGAAGAGCGCATCCGAGAAGATCAGAAAAGCGGGTCTCCCCCGCGGCCTCGCCGACAGGATCCTCGTCGGAAGGTAGCCTCCGGCCTGCGCCGGACGAGCGTCAATCCTGCGTTTTCTTCAGCACCGCGATCCTTCGCTCCACAACCGCCCGGTCCCGCAGCGAGAGCTTTTCCTTCGAGAGACTATTGTATTCCCCCAGCGCTTCGCCGTTGAGCTGCATCTTCTCGAACGCATCGGCGACGAGGAGGCGCACGTCGTACCGCGACCGGAGCGTCGGCGAAAGGCGGAACACTTCCTTCGCGCGCAAGACCATCGTCGCATAGAAGCCGTTCTCATGCAGCACCTTCGTGCCGTTGAGCTGCAGGATGAAGCCGTCCTTCGATCCGGGCTGCAGCGGCGAGGACGCTTCGGTCCTGGAGCCGTGCACGGTGGTCGTTCTGGGGATGCTCATGTCGCCGTCCCGTTTCTGCTGCGGGAGAGAACGGATCCCCTCCATCGCGAGCTTCAAGAGGAGCTCTTCCTGGGTGAGCGTACGGAGATCCGAGCAATCGACGATGACGAGTTCCGGGAGGGTCAGCCGCGTCGCGCCGTCGACGAGAAGAACGGCGGTAGAACCGCGTCCCGACCGCATGGA
Organism: Ignavibacteriota bacterium; assembly: GCA_025358305.1. Lineage (GTDB taxonomy): Bacteria > Bacteroidota > Ignavibacteria > UBA10030 > SZUA-254 > JANYJZ01. The sequence continues at coordinate 11,145 of JANYJZ010000025.1, read as the reverse complement.
GTCCTCCGGTTTGACGACGTCGCCCGCGGCGACCGAGACCCACCCTTCCTCCGCGCCGTGGCGGACCTTGACATCCCCCTGGATGCTCATGATCTTCATGTCCGCTTGGGCGAACATCCCCGTCACGAGGAGGAGCGCGATGATCGATGTGATTGTCTTCACTGCGGTGTCCCTTTCTTCTGCATGCTGGTTAATTGACCGTCTCGATATCCACGACCCGGACCCATCCCTTCACGAGCCCGAGCTGTACTTCCGCTGCGTCAAAATATTCATCCGCGCCCTTCTCCCACGCCTCCGCGAACCCCTTCGCCATCGCGGTGGTCTCGACCGGGAGCCAGAGCGACTCGATGCTCCTGTCGTTCTTCCGGAGAAGGTACCGCTTCGGGTTGTCGCTGATGCGCTGGGCGAACGCGGGATCGAGCCCCGTGTCGAACATGAGATAGATGTGGCTGTTCTCCGGATGGTCGGGGGGAACGACATCCACGAACGCGGTGGAGATGCCCATGCTGCCCAAGAGCGACGCGTAGCAAACGCTCATGTCGTCGCAGTCGCCGCCCCGAAGCTTCAGCGTTTCCGACGGGTACTGCACGAAATCCTCGCTCTGCTTCGGGTCCCCCACGTACTGGACCTCGCGGGCGAACGCGTCGAAGACGACCTTTGCCTTCTCGAAGTTCTGCATCATGCCGGGGAGCGTGTCGAGCCGCGCCTTCCACGGGACGAGCGACGACAGGGAGAACCTCCGGACGTCCGGGTCGTTCGGGGACACGAAGTACTTCAAGAGAGAGACGTCGCCGTTCCAGTCGTTCCTGCCGCGGACGAGGAGGCGCGACTGGTAGTGGTCGTCGAACTCCTCGGCGGGGTTCGCGTGGACGTAGATGTCCGCGTCCCGTACCTTGAGCTTCGCGTTCGACCGGATCTCGTCGTTCAGCACAGCATAGAACGGCACGTCGACCGTCGCGCCCGGGGCGATCGTGGCGGGCTGGCTCTCCGTCGGCGTGTCCATGAGGCGGTCGAGGTAGAAGCTCACTTTCGCTTCGATCGGCCGCGCGGTCACGTTGCGGACGCGCGCCGTCCCGATCGGGACGAACGCGTAGATGTTTCGGGAAGCGGGGAACACGTCCCCCTTGAGATCGACCGACTCGATGTGCGCGAATGATTCCCGGGCGGTGCCGACGTTGACCGTCGCCGTAAGGAGGAGCCTGTTGCTCGTGAACTCGTTGTATTCGATGCCGTTCAGGTCCGACTGCTGGAATGTCCGGAGGTCGGCCGTCCCGCGGCGGTTCGTCTGGGAGAGGAACGCGAGATAGCTCAGGTCGAGCCGCACGTTCTTGTACTTTCCGCCGATGCCCGCCGAGAGCGCGTCGACGTCGAGCCCTGAGACCGCGGAGCCGTAGAGTCCCGCTCGCACATCGAGAGTCGGCGACGCCGTCCACTCCGTGCCGGCGTGGAAGAGTTTCTTCGTATCGCCGTCGAACGCCAAAAGGAGGTCCGTCAGGCCGCCGTATGCGACGCCGAACCGGAGCAGCCGCGGGATGTCGAGCTCATAGGGCGCGGCCTCCCCCTGCAAAGACGAACCGATGCCGCGCACGATGTTCTTGCCGGTGAGGCCGATCCGCCATCTGCTCTCCGGCTGCCAAAGGAGGCCGACGTCGAGGGTCCAGATCGATCCCACGAGATCCACCGTGGAGGTCTGGATGAACGAGCTCGTGTCGATCGAATAGCGCGTGTCGGTCACCTGCTCCTCGTAGTAATGGAGGCTTGCGCCGACAAGGGTGTGTGACTGCGCTTTCCAGGCGTATCCCGCGCTCAGCAGCTCGTCGTACCGGATCTTCTTGTCGAACTGGGTCACGAACGACGTGCTGGAGTCGTTGAAGATGAACGTCGTCGGGACGAGGAACTCGAGAGAGCTCCCCGGAGAGTAACGCAGCGCGACGGAGTGTCCGCCCGCGAACTGCCGTCCGACGCCGATCATCTGGAGTGATACGGGGCGGTCCGCGCCGGCAAGGGGGTAGACGCTCGAGGTCGAGAAGTCCCAATTGGTCAGTTCGCCGAGTCCCGCCGGGTTCCAGTCGAGCGCGGAGAGGTCGGTCACGGTCGCGGTGGACGCGCCGATCGCGGTCGAACGGGCGGAGCCGAAATGTTGCGCCGATGCGGTGGTTGTCATGATCATGAGTATCGCCCAAAGTGCCAACCAGCTGCGGGGCGGCGGCAGAGTATGCATAGGGTCAGGGTATACATTGAAAATACAGGCTGTGGCTTGTCGTGCCCTGTACGAGCACGGCATCCGGATAGCCGTTGATATGTTCCATCGTCGAATTGTCCGACGAGAAGGTAAAGAGAAAACCAGGACGGTCCCCCGGAAGCATCCGCAGGATCGCGGACGGGATGACCGCTGCGCCGCGGTTCCTGGCGATGCGCAAGTGCATGATCGGCACCGTCCGATCGGGGTCCGCGACATCGCTGATCTCGATGGCTACGACGTTCCCTCCGCCGTGCCATGCGACGGCAAGGTTCTTCCTGCGCGAGATCTTCGTCGCGGGCGTCGGCGCCGTAACCTCGAGGCGCTCCGGCAGCACCACGCTGACGTCGATCGGGCTCGGAAGCGTCGTGAGCGGATTCTGCCAGCGGTACGTCTGGCCGCCGCTGTAACTTATGCCTGCTCCCGAGGTGTTCACGAGCGAGTACTGCACGCCGAGGAGCGTGTCGGCCGGCGGCCGAAGAAGGTGCACACGCTTCTCGTGCTTCCTGAGCGCGTAGACGTCAAGCGAGAGCGATCCGACGTCGACGGTCTTGTAGGACACGGTATCTCCGCGGCCGTTGAGCACCGGTGAGGACCTGTCAAAAAAAATGGCCCGCGCAAGCGTCGCTTCCTTGTGGAGGAAGAGGCCGTCATACACGGACCCTGAAATGAGCATGTGAGCGAACGACTTGCGGTACTCCGCCGGAAAGATCCTCGTCGAATCAATGTCCCCCATGCCGAGAAGCGCCGAGGAGGGCACGTTCACCAACTCCACCTCCGGGGTGAGGATCTCCCCGTCCACGAGTTCGACGGGTGCCGGGCGCTTGCAGCCCGGCAGGACGAGGAAGACGAGCGAAACGAGGGCGATCTTCCAGAGCATATGTCTCGCGGAGCCGTCCATTCTCCGCTAATCTACGTTTTTTACAACCAAACTGCCAGAGAGAAAAGAGAACCCGGGCCAAACCCCACCACTCATCCACCAACACACAGGCGACCCGGGTCTTTCTCTCTCTACACGTTTAGAGATGCACCACCCTGTACGGGATGGCCCACCAGCTGACGGAGTATGCGGCCGCAACGTCGTACACGGTTCCTCTCGTCATCGCTTCTACGCCGGCATTGAAATAGCCGGGATGGACGTGCGCGGTCCAGTTCTTTTCGAACACGCGCGTATACGTGCCGTCGCCATTGTTCGTCTCCGAAACGATGTGGAACGCCGTGCGGCGGCGGTGGAACTCGTCGCAGCCGAACCGGAGTGTCACAAGGTCGGTGTCAGCCGAGCCGCTCGTGACGGTGACGCGCGTCAGCAGGTTCTGGCCCGGGAGGAGGACCGGGAGGTCCTTCCGGCCGTGGTGCCATTCGCCCAGCCATTTATACCGCAGGAAGTAGTTCGTCGGATCGGACACGGCCAAGGTGTCGCCGTTCGGAAGGAATACCTCCACTTTCTGGATCTTCACGGAGTCATTCGGCGGAGCTGTGCCGCCCGCGACGAGCGAGGTGGCAACGGGTCTCCAGTTCTTCCAGAACTGGGTCGAGTCGCGTCCCACGCGGACGAAGATCACTTTGCGCGTCGACTTGTCGTTGAACGGCTTTTCCACCACCACGGTATCCGTGGGCCCGTTCAGCCCTTTGATCTTGAACACGCCGATGATATCCTTCTCGATGAGAGCCGTGGCAACCGTATCGGAGGAATCAACCGTGAGCGTCACCGTGCGGGTCACGCTCGTAATGAACCGGCCGAACCGGAGCGGCATGACATGATCCGAATCGTTCTCGAAGTTTCCGGAATTCTGGCTCCCGAATTCCCCGTCGTTGAACGTCTGTTCGTCATTGCGGACGAATGCATCGTTGACGGCCATGCTTTTCATGGCGGTCGCCTCATTGGTCACGCCCGCGGGCACTTGATCCCCGGGAGGCGTGATGATGTCGTCCTTCTTGCATCCGGCCACAAAGAGGCCGGCAATGGCCAGAAGCATCCAGAGGAATTTCATCGACTTTTGCATACGGTGCTCTCCTTGAACTGATGTGTGTGTGATCCTAATAGTATCGCCCCGCCGCCTTGATCTCGCACGCCCGCACGTGAATTGGGATCTGCGGCAGCGGGACGAATATTCTCTCTCCAATAGATATGCAATCGTCATGCCAGAGCTCAGACCGGGTAAAATACGCATATATGAACCGATCTGACGCGTTCCGGCATTCTCTGCCTGAAAGCTACTGCGGGAAAAAGGGGTCGAACTGCGGGAATACTAGAAATCAGGCAGCCGGGGGTAGTCCGCCGACGGCCGGATCGTCATCGATCGACCATTGGCCGCGGTAGGCCGACAAGAGGAGCTCGTCGAGGTAGCGGTGATAGCGCTGCGGAAGGTTCTTATACTTCGGTTTCGAGAGGGATTGGACCTCTTCGAGCGGACGCGACGGATCAACGTACTGGCGTGCGTTGGCGAGGTACTCGAGCACCTTGCGTTCCGCACGGGCGCGCGTCTCCGTGTCGCGCGTGCCGGCGACCGCGTCGACCGTCGCCGGGATGCTCCACATCGATTCACTGAACGTCTTGAAGACCCATCCACGGACATACTCCGCGACGGTTCCTCTGTTGAGCCCGCCGAGGTCGTCGGCCGTCTCCGAGATGGCGCTCCGGGAGAACTCCTTTTCGCGGACCAGCCGGACGATCTGTTCCTCGAGATCCGCCGATCCGATCGATGCGGTGGTAATCTCGGGGGACAGGTCCTTCCCCTGAATCATCGTCCTTCCCTCCGACCGCGCCATGAGCGCAGCACGCTTCATGACGCTCTGAAGCTCGCGAATGTTCCCTTTCCAGGGATACCGGAGGAGGGTTTCCATCGCCGTCGCGCTCAACCGGAGACCGGGATGTTCCTGCTCCGTAAAATGTTCGATGAGCATCCGCAGGTCCTCGCCGCGTTCGCGCAGGGGCGGCAAGTGGATGACGAAGACGTTGAGGCGGTAGTAGAGGTCTTCGCGGAACTGCTTCTCGGCGACGGCGGTCTTGAGATCGCGGTTCGTTGCGGCGATGATCCGTACGTCGGTCCGGCGGGTCCCGGTGCCTCCGACGCGCTCGTATGAACCGTCCTGCAGGACGCGCAGCAGCTTCACCTGGAACGCCTCGCTGATCTCCCCGATCTCGTCGAGGAAGATCGTCCCGCTGTCGGCGAGCTCGAAGCGGCCCGGTTTTTCCTTCACCGCACCGGTGAAGGCGCCCCGTTCATAGCCGAAGAGTTCGCTCTCGAGAAGCGTCTCGGCGAGTGCGCCGCAGTTCACAGCGATGAAAGGGTTCGCGTGCCGTTTCGACTGGCGGTGGATCGCCTGCGCGACGAGCTCCTTCCCCGTGCCGCTCTCTCCGAGGATGAGAACGGTCGCGTTCGAGTCGGCGATCTTTCCGATGAACTCGACGACCGTGGCCATCGGCCCGGACGTTCGGTAGAGGATGCCGTTATACTCCTGCGGGCCATGGCCCGACGCCAGGGACGCGGGAGCGGAGGGTTTGAGGTCTTCGGCGACCTTTCTGAGGCGTTCCACCTCGCTCTTGTACTGCCGGATCTCCTCTTGAAGGTGGACGGTCCTCGCATCGGGGTGCCGCTGGGCGGAGAGCGCGAGTTCGCGCTCAAGCTGTTCGAGCGCCGCTTCTTTTTCTCTGAGCACGCCAGCGATGCCCTCATGCTGGCGCATGACTTCGTCGATCCGCGACCGCGCGGCGCGGTGCTTGTACCAGAACATTGTGAGCGTAACGGCGAACGCGCTCGCCAAAGGCGGCATGACGGGAAGCAGTGTCGACGCGGAGGAGAACATGAGGAATGACGCCGCGATGAACCCTCCGATGAGGATGACGATGCCGACAAGGCCGATCGATTCCCGGCGCGTCGTCATGAGCACGGTGCAAACGAGACCCATGAAGAGAACGAGGATCGCATCGCGCAACGGTCGGCTCGGCACGAGGAGGGTATTGTGGAGGACGTTGTCGATGAACGTCGCGTGCATGCCGATGGAGGGGAACTGCTGGGAGAACGGCGTCTCGATGAACGTCCCACGCCCTTCTGCGACGATCCCCACGAGCACCGTCTTCCCACGTATGGATTCGACCGGAAGGTCGGGGTGGCCGCCCGCTTTCAGTTCGTCGTACGCCTTCAGGAACTCGACCACGGGATAACGCTGAAACGACTCGATCCCGCCGGGATAGTTCAGGAACATGTCGCCGTTCGTCGCTCCGGGAAGACTCAGGTTGCCCGAGGAACGTACGCCAGCAAGGAGGCGGCTCATCATGACCGCATAACCGAATGAGGGAAGGTACCGCTCATTCGGCAAACGTATGAGGAGCGGCAACGTGCCGCTTCCGGTGATGTTCGTGTGACCGAACCCGGCCGCGGAGTCGAGGAGCTCGGGGAACGGCTTCTCCATGGCAGCCCCCCACCGCACGGTGAACGGGCCGCACGTGCCCATGGCGAACCGGTCGAGGACAGAATCCCCGGGGTTCTGCGCAAGTCCCACGCTGTCATTCTGGAGAGTGCGAAAGTACCCGCCGAGGACCACGTTGCCGGAGAGCTTGACGACCGAAGAGAGAAGTCTGTCGTACTCGGGGTGCTCTCGATCCGGCTCGCTCATGCCGATGTCGACGCCGATCGTCGTCGCCCCGACGTCGTGGAGCGCGTGGATGAGAAGGGCGTAGTAGCTCCGCTTGATGGGGAGGTCGCCGAGCGCGGCGATGTCGTCGTTGTCGAGATAGAGGATGACGATCGAGGAGTCTGCCTGGCGGCTTCCCCGCGCGAGGTATTTCGCGCGCTGAACGCTTTTCTCGATCTCGCGGAACGGGCCCGGAAAGAGTAGGAACAGGAGCATCACGCCGAGGGACACCCCAGCGCCGACGCGCAGTTCGACCGACCGGAGAAGGTCCATCATCGCTGGGACAGCCCCCGCGGCCGCAGCCACGTTTCCGGGTCCTGGTTGTCCCGGTCCTTCCAGATCTCAAAATGAAGCATCGGTCCCGAGAGCGCCTCGCCGCTCTTGCCGATCGTGCGCCCCTCGCTCACGGCGTCCCCTTCGTTCACGAAGATCTCCGACATGTGCGCGTACACCGTGCGGTACCCGTCGCTGTGGCTGACGATGACGAGGTTGCCGAACGACGGGAGCCACCAGATCGTCGAGACCTCCCCGTCGGCGACGCTCGCCACGGCCGATCCGGACGGGAGGGCGATGTCGATGCCCGTATTCTTCGTCACCGTGTGCAAGACGGGGTTCTGCTGCGTTCCGAATCGCGCCACGACCTTTCCCTGTTCGACAGGCCAGCGGAGCGCGCCGCGGTGGGCGCTGAACGAGCCGCCGCGCGTCACCGGGGAGCGCTCCGGCGTCTTGACGTTCGGTCCGACCGGAGGTTTCGGCTTCTTCTCGGCGAGTTCCCGCTTCTTCCGGTCCGCCTCCATGATCTTCGCGATGAGCTGTTCGATCTCCTTCGCCGCCTGGGTCTTCCTCGTGATCTCCTTCTTGAAGTTCTTCTTGTCGCGGCGGATCTCGGTGAGCATCGATTTGCGCTTCTTCATCTTCACGGCCAGCTTGTCGCTCTCCGCCGCCTTGTCGTCGATGAGCTTGCGCTGCTCCGCGAGCTGGTTCTGCAGCAGGTCGTTTTGGCGGACGAGGTCGGTCCGCTTGGAACTGATGAGCTCAAGGTCTTTTTTCCGCTGGTCCGAGAAGCGGCGGAGGTATTCCGACCGGACGAGCATCTGGTTCACGGATCGCGAGGAAAGGAGGAGCTCCAGGTCGTACGTGCGGCCGGTCTTGTAGATCGTCGAGACGTAGTTGGCGTAGTGCTGCTTCAGGTAGGAGAGGCGGCTGCTGAGGCCGCCGATCGATTCGCGCGTCATCTCGATGTCGCGCCGGAGAAGAAGCTCCTGGTCATGGAGCTTGGCGATAAGCTTTCGGAGGAGGACCGCCTGGCGGTCGTATGTGTCAAGGAGCTCGAGCGTCGCATGCTCCTTCTTCTCGCGCTCCTTGATCTTCGTCTCGTAGTCGTCGATCTCCTTCTTGAGCTTCTGGAGCTGCGACTGCTTCTGCTTGATCTCCTCCTGGCCCGGAACGGACGTGTTCCAGGAAACGAGAGCGAGGAGAAAGACGGCGAGAAGGATCCTGTTCGTCACCGGCGGCGCACCGATGCATGTTCGGGAAGGTCGAACGCGCAGTTCACGCGCTCGTTCACTGCGACGTCGTCATAGGCGATGGTGATGCTTCTGCGCTCAAGGGGGAAGATCACGCGGATGAGGTGCGGCATGGCCGTTTCGCCGGAGTATTCGATCTCGGAGGCGAGGGCGGTGAGCTCGGACTTGCCGCCGCCGTCGAGGACGCGGTAGCTCGTCACCACGAAGGAGTCTCCGTCGACCCGGTATTCCTTCTTCGTTCCTCCGGCGCCGTACACGAGGACGTACATCTCTTCCTCGACGGTGAACCGCTCCAGGGTATCGGCCTGGGACACCGCGCCAAATTCGCCCGTGAATGCGTTGAGGATCTCGTCGAACTTCATCGTGAGGTTGAACATCGCGCCGAGTGTGGCGCCGTCCGGCGCCCCGATGACCGCTTTATTCTCGAGGGAATTATAGAACACGAACTGCTCCCGCGCGAGCATGAGCGTCCCCACCCTGATGCCGAGGGGGCCGCTGAACTCAACGCGGACGGAATCGGGCTTCCGCAGGTTCAGATCGAAGCCGCCGTTGTTCGAGCGCTCCGGCGATTCGACCGTGATCGACCCGCCCCCGCGCAAGGTGGCGATGTGCTTGTTCCGATCGGCGACGCGCGCAAGCACCTCTTCGGCGCGGAGCTTCCGTTCGTGCACGACGCGCTCAGGGCCGGCGCAGCCGCTCAGGGCGGCAACGGCGAAAAGAACGGCCGCCCGGAGGCGAACGGTCACAATTTTCCCCTCTGGATCTTCTCCTTCAGCCCGGCGTTCGTCGGATCGAACTCGAGCGCCTTGCGCCAGTACGTCATGGCGTTCTCCTGCTGGTTGAGCTTTGCATAGACGTCGCCGAGATGCTCGTGGATCACGGCGCTCTTGCTCCCGAGCTCCACTGCCCTGCGGATCATCTTCTCCGCCTCGCTGTATCGCTCCATCTGATAGAGGATCCACCCGTACGTGTCGAGATACGACTGGTTCTCGGGCTCCTGACGCACCGCCTCCTTCGACATACCGAGCGCTCGCTCGATCTGCATGTTTCGTTCTGCAAGACTGTACCCGTAGTTGTTCAGGACGAGGTGGTTCTTCGGATCGATCCGCAGGGCGCGCTCGTACATCGTGTCCGAGTCGGCGAGCTTGCCGAGCTCGTTGCAGACGAGGCCGAGAGCGGAGAGGGCGTCGACGCTCTTGGGGTTGATCTGCACGGCCCGTTCGAGCGAGGTCCGCGCGTCCTCCGGCTGCTTCGAGCGCTGGAGGGCGACGCCGAGGAGGAATTGGACGCGGAAGTCATCGGGGAGCTTCGTACGGGCGACGTGGAGGATCTCAATGGCCTTTGCGAACTCCTCATGGTCGTAGTAGATGGAGGCGACGCCGATCCACCCGTCCGCGTTCTGCGGCGCGAGCTCCGTCACCTTCGTGAAGTTCTTCAGCGCCGACGAATCGTCCTTCACGACGTTCGCGAGGGCCCCCAGGAACCAGTAGGGCCGCCAGGCGGCGGGGTTCCGCTCCTGGATCTCGCGGAACATCTGCAGGGCGTGCGGCGCGACGGCGGAATCCTTCTCGACGAACGAGACGAAGATCTGTCCGAATCGGATCTGCTCGTCGAGCGTGATCGAGTCCCGGGTCATGACCTGCTCGAATTCGGCGGTCGCCTTCGCGTAATCCTGCTTCGCCAGGTAGGCGTGCGTCCGCGACGCGTGGAGCTCGAGGTCTTCCGGGCGCAGGACGACGAGTTCGTTGTAGATGCGCAAGGCGGTATCGATGCTGTCCTGGCGCAGGTACGTGTCGCCGAGCCCCTTCTTCACCTCGTAGCTGTCGGGGTCCACTTCGAGCATGCTCTTGAGCACTTGCGCGGCGCGCGGCAGTTTCCCCTGTGCGCTGTAGATCTGCGCCATCTGGGAATAGGCACTCATGTCGGGTCCGAACCGGTCAATGACGCGCTGGTAGAGAACGAGCGCGCTGTCCGGGGACTGGACCTGGATGAGCCTCGCGAGGTTCAGGAGCCCGGACTTGTAGGTCGGGTCCTGGCGCACGATCACCTGGAACTCCTTGATCGCGTTCTCCAGATCGATGCTGTTGATGTAGATGGTGGCGAGGGTCTCGCGGTACTCCCGGTTCGTCGAATCGAGATCGACGGCCTTCCGTGCCGACTCGGTCGCGAGTTCCGGCTTATCGAGGACGGCGTAGTCCTTCGCGATGGCATGGTAAATGGCGGGATCTTCCTTGAAGCGCAGGGCATCCTGGTACTCGATGATGGCCTTGGCGAACTCCCCCTTCTGGTCGAAGGTCGAGCCTTCGAGGAAATGCTGCAGAGCGACCTCCTGTTTCTGGTCGCCGGACGGTTCGGTTTTCTTCGCCGGCGTGCGGCTCTCCGGCTTCTGCGCGGCGGATCGGTCGCCGGCGCTCTTCCCCGAACCGGAGCATCCGGAGATCAGGGCCGCGCTCAGGAGGAGCGCGAGAACGGCGAGACAAGCGTCAAGAACGCGTGGGTATCTTGGTTTTAGCATCATTGGATCAATATTCCTCTCGGTTTTCAAAAAAAATATAATGATTTCAACAGCGAATAACAAGGTTAGCCCGCTCACTGCATCTATTGGTGTAGTAACTCGATAGATATGTCAGGTATCTTAACTCGATAGAAGTGTCAGGTTCGAGCAGGAGTTGAAGATACTACTTTTCCTTCTGTGGTGTTAGCTTTCCTCTGGGCCGCCTTGCTGGTCTTGTAGCGGCTCCGTCC
>JANYJZ010000024.1 GCA_025358305.1 Ignavibacteriota bacterium | reverse complement strand
GGACGGAGCCGCTACAAGACCAGCAAGGCGGCCCAGAGGAAAGCTAACACCACAGAAGGAAAAGTAGTATCTTCAACTCCTGCTCGAACCTGACACTTCTATCGAGTTAAGATACCTGACATATCTATCGAGTTACTACAGGCCCGCGCGCTTGCAATTCGGGACCGTTGAGCCTGAGTTCGCCGGCGAGTGAGCGTTCAGCGGAGTTTCATGCCGCCGAGGATGACGGCGCAGGCTGCACCGACGTTGAGGGACTCCCCCCGGCCGAACCGCGGGATCGTCACAATCCGGTCCGCGAGCTCCGTCACCGCGCCGGTGACGCCCGACGCCTCGTTCCCGAGGACGACGACCGACCGCGGCGGAAGGACCGCCGGGGTGAACGCTGTCCCCCCCGCAAGGGCCGAGACCGCGACGTGATACCCCCGCTTCTTCGCTTCCTTCAGGACGCGAGGAAGATCAAGTCCGGCGAACACGGGAAGATGGAAGAGTGCTCCCATGGTCGACCGGACGACCTTGGGGTTGTGCAGCTCGACGCTCTCGCCGCTCAGGAACACGGCATCCACGCCGAACCAGTCGCACGTCCGAAGGATGGTCCCGACGTTTCCCGGGTCTGCGACGTGCTCCAGTGCCACGATGAGGGACGGCGTGCCGGGCCCGGGCCAGAAGGCGCCGAGCGACGGGGCCGTCACCGGAGCGAGGCCGAGGATCCCCTGCGGAGTGACGGCGTCGCAGAGCCGCTCCATCTCCTTGGCGGATGCCGTCGAGCGCGCGATGCCCATGCTCCCGGCCCGTGCGTCGAGCGCCGCCACCTCGGGCCCCTTGAGGGCGGCGTCCGTCACGAGGAGAAGTTCCAGGGGCACGCCCGCATCAAGCGCCTCTCCAAGGAGGTGCACTCCTTCGATAAGATACTTGCCGTATTCTTGCCGGTACTTCTTTTCGGTAAGTTTCAGGAGCGAGCGGAATGCGGGAGCGGAGAGCTTCTGGCGTGCCTTCATGATGAAGCGAATATAGAAAATATTGAACGTAAAATCAAAGCTCCGCCGCTGTAACCACTTGATTCTCATAGCGGTTCTGCCTATATTGGGCATACAATGCAGACTTATACTTTAGGGAGAAGCGTTTGGTACTACTGACTGAGGCCCGGATCGACGAACTGTTCCGGAAAATGGAGGGAAAGCGGATCGCCGTCATCGGCGACCTGATGCTCGACCGGTACATCTGGGGAAGCGTCAGCAGGATCTCACCCGAGGCTCCCGTTCCGGTCATCGACATGGAGAACGAGCAGGCCCGGCTCGGAGGCGCGGCGAACGTCGCAAAGAACATCAAGTCCCTCGGCGGGGACCCCCTCCTCGTCGGCGTCATCGGACCCGACAACAGCGGAAAACAGCTTTTTGAGATCATCCGGGAGAGCCAGTTCTCCCCCGACGGGATCGTGGTCGATCCCTCCCGGCCCACCACGGTGAAGACCCGCGTCATCGCACACGCACAGCACGTCGTGCGCATCGACCGCGAACTCAAGACCGATATTTCCCACATCATACAGGAGAAGATCCTCGACGTGCTCCGCTCGAACATCGACTCGATCGACGGGATCATCCTCGAGGACTACAACAAAGGCGTCGTCGTGGAGCACCTCATCAAGCAGGTGATCGACCTGGCGAACCAGAACGGCAAGATCATCACGGTCGACCCGAAGTTCAACAACTTCTTCGAGTACAGGAACGTCACCGTCTTCAAACCGAATCGCAAGGAAGCGGAGTCCGTCATCGGCGCCCGGATGAAGAACCAGGACGACATCGACAAGACCGGCCAGCTCCTCATGAAGAAGCTCCACGCGCGCAACGTCCTGTTGACGCTCGGAGAGAACGGCATGGCCCTGTTCGAGGCGGACGGGACCGTCTCCCACGTGCCGACGTGGGCCCGGAAGGTCGCCGACGTCTCCGGCGCGGGTGACACGGTCATCTCCTCGCTGACGATGGCGCTCGCCGCCCAGGCGAACGTGAAGGAGGCTGCGACGCTCGCGAACTACGCCGGCGGGATCGTCTGCGGATACGTGGGCATCGTCCCGATCGACAAGGCCGAGCTGCGCTCGTTCATCCTCGAACATCCGAACCATCAACCGGGCCAGACCGCTCCGGGAAAGGGCTAGCATGGGCAGGGTCGTCGAACCGGACGAAATGGCCGTCATCCGTACCCACCTTCGCGATGCGCGGAAGTCGCTCGTCTTCACGAACGGCGTGTTCGACATCCTGCACCGCGGTCACGTCGAGTATCTCCTCAAAGCGCGGGCGCTCGGCGACGCGCTCGTCGTCGGCCTGAATTCGGACGCCTCGGTCCGTCGCATCAAAGGCGAGAAGCGACCGGTCGTTCAGGAACGCGACCGCGCCTTCATCCTGGCGAACCTGCTTCCGGTGGACTATGTCTGCCTCTTCGGCGAGGACACGCCGCTCGCCCTGATCACGCAGCTCCTGCCGGACGTCCTCGTCAAGGGCGCGGACTACAACGTCGAGGACATCGTCGGACGCGAGGTCGTGGAGCGCGCCGGAGGGAGGGTCGCCACGATCGATTTCGTGCCGGATCGCTCCACGTCAGGGATCATTGAGCGGATCATTGAACGATTTTCATAATAGGGGCGTTCGCCCCCGATGCGTGTCATGAAGCGTGCGTTCAGCATACTTGGTTACAGCGCGGCAGCGCTCTTCGTTCTGGCCCTCCTTTTCGCCGGACTGACCCAAACAAGTTTTTTTAAAAACCGGCTTCGCATCATCCTTGCTTCAGAGATCTCCCAGCAGATCAACGGGACCATCATTCTCGGCGCGATCGACGGAAATTTTCTTACCGGCGTCACCATCGATTCCGTCGCCATCTACCAGGGTGATGACATCGCCCTCACTTCCGGGAAGATCGCGGTCTCGTACGACATTCTCCGCCTCATCCGGGGAGAGTTCGACCTCTCGCACGTCATCGTGGAACGTCCCTCCATCAATCTTCGCCGAGGCGTGTCCGGATCATGGAACATCAGCACCCTCATGAAGCCGCGCGTCGACACCTCTCAGAAAGACTGGACGGGAACCGTCACTCTCGCTGACGTTCAGCTCAAGAACGGTGCCGTCACGCTCTACGATTCCACGGCCACGCACGCAGTCGCGGACACCTCCGACCATGCGGTCGACTACGGGAACTTCACGATCCGGGACCTGAACTTCCAGCTCACTGGCCGGCTGCGCGCACGGGAGATTGCATTCACCGTGCCGCACATGAGCTTCTACTCTCCTGAGTCGGGGTTAGAACTCACCCATCTGAAGGGGACGTTCCTCGCCAAGGAAGGCGAGATATCGGCGCAGAACGTCATCGTCCAGACGGGACACTCGTACGTCGAACTCGACGCATCGCTCCGGGGTGTGAATCCATTTCGCGGCATCCGGCTGGCGTCGATGAAGGAAGATTCGGTCCGGCTTCGGCTGAAGGCCGGCAACGTCGACCTCGCGGAACTGCAGAGTCTTCTCCCTGCGCTCGGCTTCCTGAGGGGCTCCGCCTCGCTCGACCTCGAAGCGGCCGGAGAGTTCGGAAAACTCAATGTCCAGCACCTGAATCTGCGCACCTACCGGAGTTCCTTGAACCTCTCGGGCAGCGTGCAAAACCTCCACGACCCGCGAAACCTGACCCTCAACGTGATCGCGGGTGACAGCAAGATCCAGCCTTCGGACCTCTCGCTCCTCATGCCCGAGTTCGGGATCCCGGCATTCGCCCAGACCGGGACAGCATCGTTCTCCACGGAGTTTTCCGGAAGACCGCTCGACTTCAAGGCCGTTGCGACGCTCAAGGGACCGTTCGGCGCGGTCGAGGTCCGCGGTTCGCTTGATCTGACGAAGCCGCACCCGGTCTACAACGCAACGTTCCTCACCGACCGCCTTTCGTTCCAGGATGTCATCGGCGACACGGTCGCACGTGGCTTCCTGACGTCCCGCGGGAGCGTCGCGGGAGAAGGATTTACGCTCGACGACATCACAGGGACGCTCGACATGGATATCGATTCGTCGAGGATCAACGCGATGACGCTGGGCGCCTCCCATGTGCACGTCGATGCGGCGGGGAAGCTTTTCAAGGTCGTTTCGACGCTCCACGACCGCGAGATGACCGCCGTGCTCCGCGGCGAAATGGACTGGACAGTGCCCGAGCACCCCGCACTCTCGGGAGACCTCGATCTCCAGAACGTCAACCTCGCGAGCATCCTCAATGACCGCCGGTTCGAGAGTTCGATCACGCTGCGCGGCACCGTTCGCGGCACCGGCCGCACCGCCGCCGACGTCAGCGGGATGCTCAAAGTGCATCTCCTCCCCTCGACCGTGGGATCGCACGAGCTCCCTGCCCAGGAGGTCACCTTCACGCTCGACCAGCATGACGGGGCGAACAAGCGGCTTTCGCTGACCTCCGATGTCGCCGATATCGACCTCAAAGGCATGTTCAACCTCGATCTCGCCGGCACCACCATCGCACGCCAATCCGTCCACCTCGTCAATGCGATCCGAGAACACGCCCTCCCTCCGGACTCGAGTGAGCGCGAGGCAGCCGGTTCAAAGGCCGCCTGGACGCATTCAGCAGAGACGAAGGATATGAACTTCACATACATCGTGCATGTGAAGGATCTCGGTTCGATCTCATCCCTCGTCGAGGGCCCGCAGTTCGACGCGAAAGCCGATCTCGCCGGCTCCATCCGGGGGAACGAGGACACGATCTCGTTCTCCTGCAACGGCACCATCCACCATTTCTTCGTGGGCAATATCGGATCGGGGATCATCTTCAACGAGGCGAACATCTCTCTCGAGGTCAACCCGATCACGCGCGAACAGACGCTCGAGCGGCTCTCCGGATCGCTCTCCCTGAACATCGGCAGTTGCTTCGTCAACGGCCGAACGGTCGACAGCGTGCGGCTCGGCCTCCGGTACGACAAGTTGCGGGGAGACCTCGCGCTGAACGGTCTCGTCGACTCCGTCCTGTCGGTGAGCATGGACGGCCAGACCTCCGTCCAGCCGAACACCTATGTGTTCGACGTCGACCATCTCGTCCTCGGCAAGGACCAGTACGTCTGGCGGAACAATCAGGACGTCCAGGTCCGGCTCAACCATGAAGGCGTCCGCGTCCTCCATGCGGTGATGCAGCGCGGGAGCGAAGAAGTGTCGGTGGCAGGGATCCTTCGGCACACGGGCGAATTCGACATGGAGGCTGAGGCGCACAACTACGACCTCCGGGGGGTCAACCTTTTCATCCACGACCTCCGCCGGGCGCAGGAAGGCCAGGGCTTTTCCGGACGGGCCGATGCGACCCTGCTCTTGGCGGGAACGACCGCCTCCCCTTCGATCAGCTTCACTCTGAAGACCGACAGCACGTTCTTCCGCCACACGCGCATCGGCCAGGTCAATGCAACGATCTCGTACGCGAGTGAGCTTGCGACGATCGATCTCGTGGCGAACGAGATCGAGAAAGATACCATACCAGACCTCGCCGTGCGGGGGACCGTGCCGATCAACCTCGCCTTCAGCGGCGTTGATAGAAGATTCCCCGACAAGGAACAGCACCTCTCCGTCCGCTCCGCCGGTTTTGACGTCAGCGTGCTCGACCCGCTGATCTGGGAGCTTGACCGGCTCTCCGGCCAGCTTACCTGCGACATGATGATCGGCGGCACGCCTCAATCTCCCGACTACCGCGGCACGATCTCGCTCCACGACCTCCACTTCCTCTTTAAGCCGAACAACGTGGCGTACACCGCGGAAGGGGCGTTCGAACCGTCGGGCGACAAGCTTCTCCTCAAGAACCTCGTCGTCAAGAACGTGCCCGAGGACCGCGTCAAGGGGGAGGCCCGGTTCGAGGGGTCGATGACGATCAAGGACTATACGCTCAGCACGTTCGACATCACCATGTACGGCAACCTCCTCGTCATGACCGATGCGACGCGGAAGATCATTCCGACGATGTACGGCACGCTCTACGCCGCCCCCGACGCGCGCGGCCTCAACCTCAGCGGCACGCTCAGCAGACCGTTCCTCTCGGGGAACCTCGAGGTCCTCGACGCGAACATCGTCTTCCCCCCCGCCCGTCTCAATGAGACATCCGGGGCGAAGACCTCCCTCAGCTACGTCGTCGTCGACGACACGACGATCCGGCGGATGGCCCCTTTGAAGTATCCTCGCAATTTCTACAGCGCAGGCGATTCCACGGTCCAGACCGTCGCCCAGCGCAATGCCGTCGACGAACCGGCGCTCCTCGATCGGCTCCGGTACAATCTCATCATCGAGACGAAGGGGACGACGGCCGTCAAGATGATCTTCACCCCGAACGAGGAGCTCTACGCCGAGATGGAAGGCAAGGTCTCCGCGATCAACGACCAGGGCACGCCGGCCATCTACGGCGAGATCGCCATCTCATCGCGCTCTTATTACAACTTCCTCAAGAAGTTCGACGCGACGGGAAGCCTGAAGTTCGTCGGTCCGTGGGACAACCCGGAACTCAACATCGTCGCGACGTATGAAGGATACCGCCAGGGACGGATCAGCGAGGCGGATGCGGCGGCCTCGACGGGAAAGGACCTCAAAACCGTGGTCACGCTGAACATCGGCGGGACGCGCTACGAACCGCAGCTCAAGATGTCGATGCAGGTGCAGCTGACGCCGGGCGGCGACCTGACGGACTGGTCCACCACCGCGGGCGGCGGCGACGTCCAGTCGGACGCCATCTCCTTCATCCTCACGGGCAAGTTCCGCGAGGACCTCACCTCCGGGGAGCGGGCGGGGATCGCGGCGGACGTCGGCGCCTCGACGACGACATCGGTCGTCTCCGGCTTCACCTCCAACCTCCTCTCCGGGATCCTCGACAACTTCGTGCGGAAGGAGTTCCCCTTCATTCGAAGCGTCGACGTGTCGTACAAAGACGGCACGCCGACGGTGAACGTCGGCGCCTCGCCAGGGCTCGGGTACTTGCGCGTCGGCGGGAGGATCCTCAACAGCATCAACAGCACGAACGTGAGCTACCAGGTCAGCATGGGGGACATCTTCAACAGCACGACGATCCGCAACCTTTTTCTTGAAATCCAGCGCAGAGTGGAAAGTGATCTTACCGGAGCAAACCGCGAAGACATCACCAACGAGGCGCGCCTCTATTACAGATTTTCATTCTAGGCCTATGTCGACTCCCAACGAAACACAGCTTAAAACAAAGCTCCTCCAGTTCTTCAGCAAGCATCCCGAGGAGCAGTTCAAATCACAGGTCATCGCGCACAGGCTCGGACTCCGGGAACAGGCGGAGATCCGCATGCTGAACCAGGTCCTCAACGAGATGTTTCAGTCAAAGGCGATCGAGCGCGGCAAGCGGAAACGCTACGGCCACGCCGCCCCACCCCCCGTGTCGCAGCGGGTCTCCGGGATCCTCTCCATCGTGAAGCAGGGGAATGGCATCGTCCGGCTCGTCGCGCCGGCCGTGGGAACGGTCACGATCAACGCACGGTCCCTCGCCAACGCGCTGCACGGCGACGAAGTGAGCGTGGTCCTCTTCGCGCGGTCGGCGGAGCAGAAGGACGGGATCGAGCCCCCGGTCGAGGGGGAGATCGTCGAAGTGATCAAACGGAGCGACCGGCCCATCGTCGGCGTCTTCGAGAAGAGCAAGAACTTCTTCATCGTTTCCCCCGACGACCGGCGCCACGGACGTGACGTCTACATTCCCAAGGAAAAGACGAAGGGAGCAAAACCCGGCCAGAAGGTGGTGATACGGATCGATGCGTGGGAGTCGCGCGCGCAGAACCCGGAGGGACACGTCACCGAGATCCTCGGGACGTCCGGCGACGTCGGCGCAGAGATGACGGCCGTCGCGCGGGAGTTCCAGCTCCCCTTGCAGTTCCCCCACGCGGTCCTCGACGAGACCAAGAGCATCAGCGACACCATCCCGAAGGAGGAGATCAAGAAGCGGCTCGACCTCCGGTCCCTCGTCTGCTTCACGATCGACCCGGAGGACGCGAAGGATTTTGACGACGCCGTCTCCCTCGAAGAGCTCCCCGGCGGCGACCTGCGCCTCGGCGTGCACATCGCCGACGTGAGTCATTACGTGCAGGAAGGGACCGCGCTCGACGAGGAGGCGCTCGCTCGCGGCACAAGCGTATACCTCGCCGACGAAGTCATCCCCATGCTCCCGGAGAAGCTTTCGAACAACCTCTGCAGCCTGCGTCCGAATGAAGACCGGCTCGCATACACCGCGTTCGTCACGCTGACGACGAAGGGGATCGTCAAGGAGCACCAGATCGTGAGGTCGGTCATCCACAGCAAGCGCCGGTTCACGTACGAAGAGGCGCAGACCGTCATCAAGACCGGAAAGGGGGATTACGCGTCCGTCATCCGGCTCATGCACGAACTGAGCCAGACGCTCTTGAAGAAGCGCATGAAGGAAGGGAGCATCGACTTCGACTCCACCGAGACGAAGTTCAAGTTCGACGACCAAGGCAAGCCGACGCAGATCATCAAGAAGGAGCGCCTCGACGCGCACCGGCTCGTCGAGGAGTTCATGCTCCTCGCGAACCAGATCGTGGCGAGGCACATCGCCGTGCCGAAGAAGGATGAAGGCCCGAAGCCGTTCATCTACCGCATCCACGACTCCCCGCCGCCCGGAAAACTCGGCGACCTGAAGTCGTTCGTCGAACTCCTCGGCTATTCCCTCAACATCACCGGCGGGCTCAACTCACGCGCGCTCCAGAAGCTCCTCCAGGACATCAAGGGAAAAGAGGAGGAGAACGTCATCAACGAGGTGGCGATACGATCGATGGCGAAGGCGGTCTACAGCGAGGAGAACGTGGGGCATTTCGGACTCGGGTTCCAGTACTACACGCACTTCACGTCGCCCATCCGGCGCTACCCCGACCTCATGGTGCACCGATTGCTGAACGAGTACGAGCACGGCATGACGATGAAGCGCCAGCAGCAAGTGACGAAGGAGCTGCCGGACATCTGCAAACAGGCGAGCGACCGCGAGAAGGTCGCGACGGAAGCAGAACGCGCCTCGGTCAAGGTCATGCAGGTGGAGTACATGAAGCGGCACGTCGGGGACGAGTTCCATGCGATCATTTCGGGGGTGACGAACTTCGGGATGTTCGTGGAGATCACAGACCTCCTGGTAGAAGGCCTCATCCGCGTCCGGGACATGGACGACGATTACTACATCTTTGACGAGAAGAAGTACGCCCTCACGGGACGGAAGACGCGGAAACGCTACCGCCTCGGGGACAAGGTCACGATCCGCGTGGCGCGCGTCGATCCGGAAGAGCGGGAGATCGACTTCACGCTGGTCCAGGAACGGCGCTAGGCCGCCCGCCAGACCCCCCAGGCGAGCCAGGCCCATCCCGCGAGGAAACAGACCCCTCCGAGGGGGGTCACCGCTCCGAGCCATCGCATCCCCGTGAGGCTCAGCGCGTAGAGGCTTCCGGAGAACACCACGGTCCCGGCGACGAAGAGCCACCCTGCGGCCTGCGCGTTCGCCGCGGGGAACTGCGCCAGGCACCACGCGACGACGAACAGCCCGAGGGCGTGGTACATCTCGTATCGGACCCCCACTTCGAAGATCGCGAGGAGCTCCGGCGTCAGCCTGTCCTTCAGCGTGTGCGCTCCAAAGGCTCCGAGCGCGACTGCGAGGAACGCCGAACAGGAACCCAGCATGAAGAATATCCGCGTCACGGCTTCCTCCTCCCCCACTCCCTGCTCGCGACAGTATGGACGCCGCCGCGGATCTTGTAGTCGGCGCTCACCTTCATCCATTTCGGCGAGCAGCATTTCGCAAGGTCCTCCAGAACGCGGTTGACCGCGTGTTCCTGGTAGATGCCGACATTGCGGTAGGAGAGCAGGTAGTACTTCAGCGACCGCAGCTCGATGATTTTCTTCTTGGGGATGTAGGCGATCCTAATGGTCGCAAAATCGGGAAGCCCCGAATATGGACAGACCGCCGTAAATTCGTCCGTATCGATCTCGACGGCGATGTCCTTCCCCGGATGCTCGTACGGAAATGTCTCAAGAACATCCACGTCGAGCGCCTCCAGGCCTTCCACGTCGTATCGCCTGTCCAGGCCGGTCATCGGCTGCGGACGGCGCCCCCGTTTGTTCGTCGTACCCATGCGGTTCCTCGTTGATAGGGTCAAATTTGGTCCACCAATATATGTGAATTTCGGCGGGAAATCCACTCCCACCCCCCTCCACACGAGTTGAATCCCCAGCAGTCGAAAGAAGATGGACAAATTCGGCGAAACGTCTACATCCACAGGTCCGGTGAATAGCATGATATTCAATAACTTATCGTGCGTCACACCCGTCACAAACCGGTTGACATTCGAGGCGCATTTCTCTATATTTTGCCTGATTTCATGCAAAGAGGAAAGGGATCGGCATGCCGGAGTTGGACGAGAAGAAGCGCGCGGATGAATTCCAGCGAAAACTGGAGGAGATCCGCCAGAAGACGTTGACCGACGAGCTCGTACGCCTCGAGGCGTTCGCGGCATCCCAGGTCAGCGATCTCGTCGCCGCCCGCCGTTCCGAGGAAGACGCACAATTCCAGCAGAGGCTCCGCGAGGCCGGGGAGCGACGTACGGCTGCCGAGACCGCGCTGCGATCGATCGAATCCGAAGCCGCCACGAAGCTCACTGCAACGATCCAGAAGCGTCTGGAATCCCGCCGCCGGGAGGAAGCCGAACTGCGCAAGAAATCGGAAGAAGAGGCCCGCGTCAAGGCCGAGACCGAATTGCGCAAACGCGACGAGGAACAACGCCGTTCGCAGGAAGCGGTTCGAAAGAAGTCCGATGAAGAGATCCGCATCAAAGCCGAAGCCGAGCAGCGCAAACGGAAGGAAGAGGAGCGCCAACGCGCGGAGGGCGAGCGCCGGAAGAAGGAAGAAGAACAGCGCAAGGCACATGAGATCGAGCAGAAGCGCCGCCAGGAAGAGGAGCGGCTCCGGCTCGAACAGGAGGCCCGAAGAAAGGCCGAAGAGGAACTTCACCGCCAGCAGGAAGAACAGCGCAAAGCGGAAGAGGCGGAACAGCTGAAGCGGGAGGAAGAGGCACGCCGACAGGAACAGCTCGCCGAGGAAGCGCGCGCCCGTGAGCAGAAAGAGCGGGAAGACCGCATCAAGTCGCACCTTGCGCGGGCGAAGTCCTTTCATCGGGAACAGAACTTCCGTGACGCGACCGTCGAGGTTGCCAAGGTGCTCATGAATGACCCGACTAACGCGGAAGCCATCGCCCTCGACGCCCAGATCAAGGTAGACGAGGCCGCCCCAAGGGAGCCGGCAGCGGACGCGAAGCCGGTCAAGTCCGCCGGTGCAAAGAAATCCGCCGCCCGCGCGAAGAAGTCCGCCCGGGTGCCGGTCCTCCTCATCGCCGTCATCGTGGCGGGAGCGCTTCTCATCGGCGGGATCATTTTCTTCCAACTGAAGAAATCAGTCTTCCCTTCGACGGCGAACATCGCCGTGCTTCCCTGGTCGGGGAACCCTTCCCTGGCCGATGAGAACGTCATCGGTGCGTCACTCGCTGAACTCGTCGTCCGGCAGTTCGAACGGTCGCAACAGGCGAATGTCATCGGATATCCGTCGACATACGGGCTTGCCCGTCACTCCCAGGACCCGTCGCATGCCGCATTTGGCCTCGGATCTACCGTCGTTCTCAAAGGCTCGATCGAACGCTCAGGCGAGGCATTTTCCGTGCGATTGCAGCTTGTCGATTCGACGGGCAAGACGACGTGGGAAAAGGCGTATGCAAGATCAGCGGACGCGCTCGCGACCCTCCCTGCCGAGGTGGCCGATGACGTGCGTGAGGTCCTCCATATCCGCGAATCGTCCGGAACCGCCTCTGCCCGCACTGTGACCGGCGGCGCAGCATATGTTCTCTTTCTCCGGGCGTTGGAACTTCTCCACCACCCTGGCCTTGCGGACCTTCAGAGCGCTTCTGTGCTCTTGGACCAGGCGACCGCGCAGGAGGCGAATTTTGGCGACGCCCTGTCGGCAAAGGCGGAGGCGATCGCGCTGTCGTACGAGCATGGTTCGCCGCTGCCCGGCAGATCGCTCGACGACGCGAAGAATTTTTCGGCCGAGGCCATCGCCCTCGACCCGTCACAGGCCGAGGGCTACATCGCCCGCGGTATGGTCTACGACGAATTGAAGCAGTACAAGATGGCGCTGCAGCAGTTTGACAACGCCCTCCAGCGCGCGCCCAAGAGCAGCCGGGCATCGTACCTCAAGGCAAAGGTGCATCTGAAGCTTGGTCAGCATCAGCAAGGTATGGACGCCCTGACTGCGGCATTCCGGATCAATCCGCGCGACCCCGCGATCCTGACGCTCATCGGCCAGACCTATCAGCTTGCCCGCGCGACGCAGGAAGGATTTTGGTACCACGAGATGGCGCTCTACTTCGTCGCGGACTCGACAGCCTACCTGGCAGGCCCCGTCGCCGATGCGATCCTTACGGACGCGTCCCTTTCGCTTTCCCAGTCGGACCGGGTCGCTGCCGCCCTTCAGCGCATCCTGACGGCCGATCCGCGCGACTACAAGAGCATGTACCGCCTCGCGAGGGTGTATCAGGGCGCCGGCAAGGGGATGGAAGCCCTGACGCTGCTCAACAGCGCCGAGAAAGTGATCAAGGAGGAGATCCAGAGCCACCCGCAGAATGCGGACGCAGCTGCGTACCTCGCGCTGACCCTGACGCGCTCGGGACAATTTCCCGAGGCGCTCGTCCTGAACCAGCGGATCCTGGCGGCGAATCCCAACGACGCGGAGATCAAGTACCGCATCGCACAGTCCTACTCGCTCCAGATGTATTCCGGAAAGACGATGAGCGTCGACGAGGATATCAAGAAACTTTGCGTCGCGACGCTGCGCGAAGCGCTCGCACTCGACTATCGTGTCGACGAGATCGCGAACGGGGATTTCTACAACATGTACGAACACAGCGATTTCCGATCCATTATCCAGCTCCCCCTCAAATAGGGGGCTTCGGGATTGATTTTCAGCGCGGAAATCGATACCGTGTAACAACTGGCGAACGAAAGAACGGGGACAGCACGAAACGAGAATGAAGAACACAGGGCAAAATCAGGAGAGTCCGAAGAAGAAGCAGGCCGGCGAGTACCTCAAGAACGCCGATAGGCTTCTGAAGGCGGCTGAGTTCGAGGCAGCGCTCGAGGACGTCGAGCGCTGCCTCGAACTCGATCCGGGGAATTTTTACGCCCATGCGTACAAGGAGCGGATCATCGCCTTGAGATCGAAGCAGCAACAGGCGGCCCATCCGGCCCCTGCAGTAACCCCGGCTCCATCAGTGACCCATCCGGCCCCGGCGGTAACCCCGGCCCCTACAGCCGCGCCTGCACCTCCTCCCGCTGTACCTGCGCCACCCGCTCCGGCCTCGGCCCCGCCCGTGCAGAAAGCTCCCGCACCCACCGCGACTCCTGCGGCTGCCGCACCGGCCAAGTCGGCCGCCCCGGCACCCCCTGCGGAGAAGCCCGCCGACCGGCACGCACCCGCAAAACAGCCGGAACACGGCGCGCCCTTGACGCAGGAAGAGTCACGGAAGAAGTTCCTCGATGAAAAACGAAGGACCGAGGAGGAGCTCCGCAAGCAGTCCGAAGAAGCTCGCCGTCGCGCTGAAGAGGAGTTACGCCGCCGTGCGCAAGAACTCGAGGCGATGCACAACACCGAGAGCCTCGAGCGGCGCAAGGCCCTTGATGGGGAGAAACGGAAGCGGGAAGAAGCTGAACGCCGCCGTCCCGCTGAGGCGGAACGCGCACGGCTCGAGACCGAAGCGCTGCACAAGTCGGAGGAAACCGCCCGGAAGAAGCTTGAAGAAGAGATCGAAGCCCGGGGCGCCGGGCAGAAGAAGGCTTCCGAAGAAGCGGACGCGCTACGTGCAGCCGAGGCCGACGGAAAGGCGCGCGCGAAGGAGCAGAAGCTCCACGACTACCTCATCGAGGCGAAGGATCTCGTCGCCAAAAAGAACTTCGCAGAAGCGGTCATTCCGCTCCTGAAGATCACGACGATCGAGAAAGGGCATGCCGAAGCGCAGCAGATGCTCACCGGCATCCGCGAGATCCAGGAGAGGTCGTGGGAAGAGCGGTTGAAGGAGGCCGAAGCGGTTCCGCGGGAATCGTCGATTGCCGTCTACCGGAACGCCCTGGCGATCGCGTGGAGCGTGGGAACACCCGATGCATCGGTTGCGGACATCCTCGGCGGCCTCAGGAGCAAGCTCGGGATCACCGACGCGGAACACGCCGCAGCGGAACTGGAAGCGAAAAAGAAAGCGTATGCCACAGCCGTGAGCGAGTCGTCGTCGTCAGGCACATCTGCAGCCGACGCAGAACCCATGCTCGCGCAGCTTCGGAAGGAACTTGGTATCACGGAGGACAACGCCCGCAAATAGACGCGCGGGTCAGGCGGTCAGGATCCCGGGGCATCGCGATGGTGGACGAACGGGATCTTCGGGAGTGCGATCGACTTCCCGTTCCCTGCGCGGGGTTCGGCCCCGGACTGCAGCAATGCGAGAAGGCTTGCGAGTTGTTCAACGAATGCCCTGAGCGGAAAGCCTACCTGGATGGTCTCAAACTGCCGAAACTTTTCCACTGATTTGCCGAGAAGGTAGAGCGCGCTCGACCGCTTGGCCTGCTTCAGAAAATTGCAACCCGCCGCCCCTTCGACGAACGCCTGTAAGAATGATTTCGCGTCCCCTTCACGGCCGCGCCAAATGTCCTCCCACGCTTCGTGTGCCTCCCAGTAGTACCCACCGTTGAAGAGCTTCACCCCTTCGAAGAAGCGTTCATCGCGGAGAATATCACGGATCTCGACGAGGAGGTCGGGGTTCCCCGGCTTATGGAACTGCAGCTTCGGGATGAGTGCGAAATCGAACTCCGCGCCGCGGCTTCCGTCGACCCGGTCGGCCTCCCCCCTGGTCCCGTCGATGGCGCCGAGCACCTCAGTCACGCAGATCCCGCAGTATTCGGGCTGGAACACGGTGAGTTTCTCGACCGCCTTGTCCAGGTTGTTGCACATCGCCCGGTAGTTCCGCTTCACGACGAGCTGATGGTAGGCGGCGGCGAGCTGGATGAGGCCCTGGAAGAAGAGGCGTTCATCCTCCGCGTGCCGCAGCCAGATGAGCTCCCATGCCTCGTGGGCGTGCCAGAATTTTCCCGAATTGAAGAGCGTCACTCCGTGTTCGAACGCCTGCCAATCTTCCGGCGTGAGAGGGAGTTCGCGGAGAGGTTCTTGCTGGATCTCTTCGGGTTTCTTCTTCTTTGGTCGCACTGTCGTCATGAAACTAAAATACAAAAAAAAAGATAATACACAAGTGCACTCAAAGCGAGGGCGGCGTCCAGACGCCGGGCAGCGCTTCCCCGCAGGACGGACAGCGCCCGTCGACGAGGGTATTGCTGAGCACCTGAAATCCGCGGCGTTCGATGAGCGTCGTGCCGCAGCGGTGGCAGACAGTGTGTTCGTGCCGCCCCACGCTCCCGGGGAGGTTCCCCGCGTAGACGTACCGGAGCCCCTCCTGTGTGCCGATCGAGGCCGCCTTTCGGAGCGACGCCGACGCCGTCCGTTCAGGCTCGAGCATCTTGTAGTCGGGATGGAACGCCGTCACATGCCAGGGGATGTCGGGGGAGACAGAAGCAAGAAATTTCGCGGCGGATCGGAGCTCTGCCTCCGAATCATTCCACCCGGGGATCACGAGGGTCACCACCTCGAGCCACACCGCGTGCTCGTGGAGATACCGGATCGTCTCGAGCACGGGTCCGAGCCTCCCGCCGAGCGTCCGGTAGCGCTTCTCGTCGAAGCTTTTCAGATCGACCTTGAAGAGATCGAGCCATGGGAGAAGATATGCAAGGACCTCCTCCGTCCCGTTCCCGTTGGAGACGTAGGATGTGAGCAGTCCCGCACTCCTCGCTTCTCGGAAGACTGCCACGGCCCACTCGCTCGTGATGAGAGGTTCGTTGTATGTACTCGTTACGATCTTCGCGCCGCGCGCGAGCGCTGTAGCCACGATCCCGGAAGGATCCATCAGCTCGAGCGAGGACTCCGCGGCGGGATCCCGGAGTGCCTGGGAGGTGAGCCAGTTCTGGCAGTAGGCGCAATGGTAATCGCAGCCGAGCATCCCGAAACTGAGCGCGGTGGTTCCGGGCATGGCGTGAAAGAAGGGCTTTTTTTCGACGGGATCAAGCTGGAGTGCGCCGACATATCCCCACGGAACCAGAAGCGTTCCATTGCGATGGACTCGAACGCGGCAGATGCCGTCGCTCCCCTCCTTGATGCGGCACCGGTGGCCGCACGCATAGCATTCCAATACGGCGCCTCCGAGATCACGGAAGAGTTCTCCAGGGCGGGTCTGTTCCAGAAGGCGGTCTCGGAACGGGGATGTGCTCGGATTGTTCACTGGCGGACCTCACACTTCATTTGGGTAATATAATTCAAAATCCATCAGATTCAAGTCCTCTGGGACGCGGAGCCGGGGCCCGCCGCGCGTTGATTATCACAACCGAATTCCCTACGTTGCGTACACTCTCGTAGTCCATTGTTGTCCCATACGTTCCGACTCCGACGCAATCCACCATGCACGCCCGATTTCCATATGCTGCGATCCGCGGATGCGCTCTCGTCCTATTCGCGCTCATCTGCCTTTCCGGAATCGCAACCGCCCAGACCAGTCACGCCGGACGCGTGAAACACCATCCGGCCAAACGGGTGAAGCACCAGACCTCTGCGTCGCCGCGCCCGGCATCGCGCCGCCTCGCGCGTCGCCACCCGGCGATGAAGACCCTTTCGCCGGCGCTCGTGGACAGCTTCCGGACGATCACTCTCACATCGTGCGAGGGCGAAGACCCCGAACCCCTGGAGATCTCGATGCGCGAAGAGATGACCCGCTGGCTCAGCGTACGCTACCGCAGGGCGGGCATCTCGATGAAGGGGGTCGACTGCTCGGGGTTCATCAAGACCCTGTTCGGCAGAACTCTGTCGATCGACCTGCCGCATTCGGCGGCGCAGCAGTCGCACATGGGGACGCCGGTCAACCGGGAAGAGCTTCGTTTCGGCGACCTCATCTTCTTCCGGACGAGGAAGCGGATCAGCCATGTGGGGATCTACCTCGGGGACGGATATTTCGTCCATTCGAGCAGGACATTCGGCGTGCGCGTCGACCCGCTCTTCGCCAGCCATTACTACGCGAAGCGATTCGCCCGGGCCCGGAGAATCGCGAGCTTCGCAGACGGCGAGGAGCT
This sequence comes from Ignavibacteriota bacterium, assembly GCA_025358305.1. GTDB lineage: Bacteria > Bacteroidota > Ignavibacteria > UBA10030 > SZUA-254 > JANYJZ01. Next base: position 42,708 of record JANYJZ010000024.1, on the reverse strand, counting down.
CTCGGAGGAGTGACGGCGTCCTCCGGGGTTCGTCACGACGCCGCGAGCTTTCGAAGGAGCGCGAGATTCACCCTGTCTTCCTCCAGATCGTCCCCCTTCGGCGTTTCGAGGATCTTCGGAACGAGCGCGAGGCGGCTGTCCTTCATGAGACATCGAAACCCCTCCTCGCCGATCGCCCCTTTGCCGATGTGCTCGTGGCGGTCGACGCGCGACCCAAGCGGCTTTTTCGAGTCGTTCACGTGGACCGCGGCGAGACGGCCGAGCCCTATCACTTCGTCGAACAACGTGAACGTCTCCTCATAGCCTCGCGGGGTGCTGATATCGTATCCCGCCGCAAAGATGTGGCATGTATCGATGCACACCCCCATTCTCCCCTTCTCCTTGACGCCGTCGATGATCGCCCGCAGATGCTCAAACCGGTAGCCGATCGCGGAGCCTTGTCCCGCCGTTGTCTCCAGGACGCTCATGACCGGGCTTCCGGAGGTCTCCTCGTGCGCAAGATCGAGCGACTCCACGATGCGCTTGATCCCCTCCTCCTCGCCTGCGCCCATATGCGCCCCCGGATGGAAGTTGAGGAACGGTATGCCGAGCGCGCCGCAGCGCCGGATCTCGTCCACGAACCCTTCGCGCGACTTCATGAGGATCGACGCGTCGGTGGCGCAGAGATTGATGAGATACGAGTCATGGGCGATCACGGGAGCGATGGTTGACTCCGATGCGGCGGTTTTGTAGTTTGCGATGTCGGCTTCGTCAAGCGGCCTGCTCTTCCACTGGTTCGAGTTCTTCGTGAACACCTGAAGTGTGCGGCAGCCCGCGCGGAGCGCTCGCTCGAACGCGGTGTGGACGCCGCCGGCGATCGATTCATGGGCGCCAATGAGCGGTTCGATCTGTGACATGCCATTCCTCATGCAATGATGGGACCCGAAAACTATGAGAACGCTCGAAAGACTTTTCCGCAAGAAACGAAGACTCGTCGTAGGATTGATGTCCGGGACGTCGGCTGACGGGATGGACGCCGCGCTGGTGTCGATCACCGGTTCGGGGACCGCCACGGCGGTCCGCCTCCTCGCCTTCCGGACTTTCCCCTACCCCGCCGGCTACAAGGACCATCTTCTTCGGCACTCCGGCGCCGAGACCGCGCGGATCGAGGACATCACCCGGCTCAACATGCTCGTCGCCGAATTCTCCGCCGACGCGGTCCGCCGGATCGCCCGGGCGGGTGGGCACAGGCTTGCGGAGATCGACCTCATCGGAAGCCACGGCCAGACGATCCACCACCTCCCCGAGACCGTGACGCTCTTCGGCCGGCGCATCAGGGGAACGCTGCAGATCGGGGATCCGTCGGTCATCGCAAAACGCACCGGCGTCGTGACCGTCGGCGGGTTCCGGACCGGCGACATCGCCGTCGGCGGGACGGGGGCGCCGCTCGTGCCGCTCTTCGATTTCCTGATGATGCGCTCGACACGTTTCAGCCGGGGGATACTGAACGTCGGCGGGATCGCGAACCTCACCATCCTTCCTCGGGCTTGTTCGGCCAGTGGCGTGCGGGCCTTCGACACCGGGCCGGGCAACATGGTCGTTGATGCTCTCATGGCGAAGTATTTTGGGCGTCCCTTCGACACGAACGGCACGGTCGCCTGGAGCGGGCGCATCCTTCCGGGACTTCTCCGGTCGATGGGCGCCCATCCGTACTTCCGCCGGCCGATCCCGAAATCGACCGGTCGCGAAATGTTCGGCGACGACTTTCTCCGTTCCGTCCTCCGTTCTGCGCCCAGGTCACATCCCGAAGATCTCATCGCAACCGCCACGGAATTCACCGCCTACAGCGTCTACCAGCAGTACCTCGCCCATGGGGCACGCAAGACGCGCATCGACGAACTCTTTGTCAGCGGCGGAGGCGTACACAACAGTTATCTCATGGACGCGCTCGCGCGCTACTTCGGACGCACCCCGGTCCGGTCGACCGGCATGATCGGGGTCCCTCCGGATGCCAAGGAAGCGGTCTGCTTCGCCCTCCTCGCGAACGAGACCATCGCCGGACATCCCGGAAATATCCCGGGCGCTACCGGGGCCGGACGAAGGACCATCCTCGGGACCATTGCGCTGCCATGAACTAGAATTCCCGCCGGAAGAAGTAGATTAAAAAGATCCCCACGCCGCTCAGCTGGACGAAGCGGTAGAACGACGTCTGCTTTTCCTTGCAGTACTCCCACGCCAGGGCGAGAACGAGCAGGACGGCCGTCAATCCGGCGAAGAGCCCGATCGCTTCCGCCACCGAGAACGTCCCCCCGTAGATCGTCCGAAGGTTCTCCTCGACGTTGACCACCGATCCCGATAGGATGAGGAGATGCGCGACGTAGACGAAGAGCGATTCCTTCCCGAACACGGTCAGAACCCTGCCGGGCCGCGAGACCTTTCTCGACGCATACCAGAAGATCGACACCATCACCATGAGCGAGCCGAGGCGGATGAAGAAGTAGCTCGGGCTCGTGAACCAGAAGTTGTACGTCGGGTAGATCTGAACGGGGACAAGATCGATGGCGACACCCCCGGCGGCGAGTCCCGCGCCGAGGAAGAGGAGCTGCCGCATGAACACCCCTTCGCGTCGGCGGCTGGCCGCCACGGTGAACTCCCACGAGACGATGACGCCGGCGAAGAGGAACCCGACGTAGGGGAAGAGGGGGAACGGCGAACCGTGCATGCTGTTGCAGAGCTGGGCTGCGAACGGGGGGAGATAATTGAGAAAGTCGACGTCCCAGACGAGCGGCGTCAGGAGGCAGACGGCGAGGATCGCCGCAAGGACGAGGCCGTAGAACCGCTCCTCCGTCTTGAAGAAGAACACGAGCCCGTGAAGGGCGAGGAGTCCGATCCCGATGCACATGAGCACGTCGCACTGGAAGAGCTGGAGCGTGTCCTGGAGGGATCCGTCGCTCACGATCTTGCGGAACGAGAAGTAGGGCAGGTGGAGGAACAGCCCCAGACAGATGACGAAGAGCAGCCGCCGTACCCGCCGCGCGAGCGGCGGACCCCAGTGATGGTAGTCCTCCCAGCGCTTCTTCGTGGAGAGGACGAACGTCAGCCCCGACCCGAACAGGAACGCCGGCGCACTCAGCCCGTGAAAGAACTCATGAATCTGAAAGAGGATCGACTGCTGGAGGGAGAGCGGAAGAAGCATCCGAACGACGTGGCCTTCGAGCATGAGGAGGATGACGGCGCTCCGGTACAGGTCGATGAACTGGTGACGCGGGTGGGCATGGTCCGCCATGGAGGAGAGGGACCTACGCGGAGAGGACGCAGTTGATCGCGGTCGTACTGACGATGTCCTCGACGCTGCATCCGCGGGAAAGGTCGAAGGCGGGCTTGTTCAGACCCTGGACGATCGGCCCGACCGCCTGCGCGCCGCCGAGCCGCTGGGCGAGTTTGTATCCGATGTTCCCCGCGTTGAGGTCGGGGAAGATCAGCACGTTGGCGTTCCCCTCGACGGGGCTCCCCGGCGCCTTTGACCGGCAGACGGCCGGGACGATGGCCGCGTCGAATTGGAGCTCCCCGTCGGCGCAGAGCCCGGGGGCCTTGGCCTTCAGGAGCGCGGTGGCCTGCCGCACTTTGTCCACGAGGGGGTGCTCCGCGCTCCCCTTCGTCGAAAAGGAGAGCATCGCGACGCGCGGCTCCTGTCCGGTAAGCTTGCGGTGGTTCTCCGCGGTGGCGACGGCGATGTCCGCGAGCTGCGCTGCCGTGGGGTCGGGGATGACCGCGCAGTCGGCGAACGAATAGACCGTGTGCGGGAAGACCATAAGGAAGAAGCTCGAGACGACGCTGATCCCCGGACGGAGGCCGATGACCTGGATCGCCGCCCGCAAGACGTCGCCCGTCGTGGAGAGGGATCCGGCGACGCTGCCGTCGGCCATCCCTTCCCGGACCATCATCGCCCCGAAGTAGAGCGGCTGCTCCATCGCAGCCCGCGCCTCCTCGAGAAGGATGCCCTTCGACTTCCGAAGGTTAAAATACAATCGAGAAAAATCGCTCAGCTGCTCCGAGGAGGTCGGCTCGACGATACGGATATTTCCGAGGGCCACCTGCGCCGTCTCAGCCGCGCCCCTGATGGCCGCCATATTGCCGACGAGAACCGGATGGGCGAGGCCCATGTCCGTCAGGACGCGCGCCGCCTGGATCGCGCGTGGGTCGGTCGCGTCGGGGAAGACGACGGTCTTCTTCCGCTTCGCCGCCTGCTCTTTTATACGAAGGAGGAGATCAGACTCTGCCATATCACTTCTTATAGGACCGGTCAATGCGCTCGATATCGAGCTGCATAGCGACGATCCGCCGGCGGAGGTATTCCTCGTATTCTTCCCGGGGCTTGCCGGCAAGATCCTTCAGATAGGGCTGGAGGTCGACGTCGTTCTTCATGATCGTCTCCAGGATGTAGGAATGGGATTTCGCTAGTTCGACGTACGAGCGTTCCAGGTCCTCGTATTTATCCTTGTAGAAGATGAGCGGAGCGTCGGCCTGTCTCATGTCCTGGTACGCGATGGTGAGGATCGCGACGATGAGGAGGGAAAAGAAGAGGTACATCCAGACATTCGGTTGCATACGGTCTGCGGTAGTGTGCTGAGGTGACGGCGTGGTTAGTGACGGCGTTCAAAATTCGTTTTTTTTTCAGCGAAAAGCAAATGCCCCTCCCCTTCGCCTCCGGCCAGTCCGCGAGTGAACCTCGCGGGGGGCTTTCGGGGGCAGCGGGGATCGGTGGTGCCGGGAGATCCCTCTTCCTCAAGTCGCACTCTGACTTCTTGTCAAGTGGTTCATGAGAGTTGATTTTATCCGCTGGGAATTCCACACCGCGCATTGACTTTCTGTCAGCAAATCGGTATCTTTCAACTGACTTTTCCCCAAATTTCGCTCTTTTTAAGGAGTTTAACGGCTCCCCAGCAAGGGGAGCCTCTACCCTCATGCGCACGATAAAGAAACGCGTCTACATCGAGACCTACGGCTGCCAGATGAATGTGGCGGATTCCGAGGTCGTCTTAAGCCTTTTGGCGGATGACGGATGCGATATAACGAACGAAATCGCCGAAGCGGACGTCGTCCTGGTGAACACCTGCAGCATCCGGGAGAACGCCGAGCAGCGCATTTACGGCCGGATGGGAGAGTTCAAGCGCCTCAAGCGCGAGAAACCCGGCGTGATCGTGGGCGTCCTGGGATGCATGGCGGAACGACTCCGCTCGAAGCTCTCCCATGAGGAGGCCCGGGGGGTGGGCCAGATCGCCGACCTCATCGTCGGCCCCGACGAGTACCGAAAACTGCCCGCGCTCCTCGAGGACGCCTGGCACGGAAAGAAGGGCGTCGCGGTCCAGCTCTCGCGCGTCGAGACGTACGACGACATCCTCCCCTTGCGGACCGACGGCATCAGCGCCTGGATCTCTGTCATGCGGGGGTGTGATAAATTCTGCACGTTCTGCGTCGTGCCCTTCACCCGGGGCCGCGAGCGAAGCCGGACGCTCACGAGCATCATCCAGGAGGTCGAGGTCCTATCCACGCGGGGGTTCAAGGAGGTCACCCTCCTGGGCCAGAACGTCAACTCGTACAAGGACGGGAACGCCGATTTCGCGGACCTCCTCGGGGCGGTCGCGACCGTCGATCCGTCCATCCGCGTGCGTTTCACGACCTCTCACCCACAGGACATGTCGGACAAGCTCATCGGGACGATCGCATCGCTCGGGAACATCTGCAATTTCATCCATCTTCCGGTGCAGTCCGGCTCCGACCGGATCCTGGAGCGCATGAACCGTACCTATACGAGCGCGCACTACCGCGCCCTCGTCGAACGGATCAAAGTCGCCATCCCCGACGTCACCCTCTCGACCGACACGATCACCGGATTCCCGACGGAGACCGAGGATGACCACGCGCGCACCGTGGATCTCCTCTCGGAGATCGGATACGACGGCGCCTACATGTTCAAGTATTCCCCGCGCGAGAACACGCCGGCGTTCAACATGCCCGACGACGTTGCCGAAGTGGTGAAATCGCGCCGGGTCAATGAGATCGTGATGCTGCAGAACGCGATCTCGCTGCGGAAGAACCAGTCCATCGTCGGTCAGATTGTCGAGGTCCTCGCCGAATCGCCGAGCAAGAAGTCGGAGGATTTCTGGCAGGGCCGCACCGACGGCAATAAGACCGTCATCTTCCCGAAGGGGGACTATTCCGCGGGCACGTACGTTCCCGTTCGGATCGAGCGCGTGAACTCCGCAACGCTCTTCGGATCGATCGCCGTCGTCGCTTCTCCCGGCCGCGTCGAAGAGGCGGCCGCATGATCCGGCTGGCGACCATCCTCCGGCGAGCCGCCGGGTTGGTGCTGTTTCTCGGCGCATGCATCGCCGTATCGCACGCTCAGGAGACCGCCCCTGAGATCCGTGACGCGATCAGCAAGGTTGAACACGGCCAGGCCGAGGACGTCAAGCGCGTCCTTCCCGACCTCGCCGCGCGGTTCCAGAACGACCCCGGCGTCCTCTACCTCCAGGGCCGTCTCGCCGCCGACGGGATCGAGGGAGTGAAGTTCTACCAGAGCATCGTCGACAATTTCCCGAAGAGCGAATTCGCCGACGCGGCGCTCTACCACATCTACCAATACTACTACGCGCTCGGGCTCTACCGCACCGCCGAACTGAAGATGCAGGCCCTCAGGAAGGACTACCCGTCTTCGCCGTTCCTCGCCGGAGGGCAGGCCGCGCGCATGCCCGCGATCGAAGCACCCGCAGTCCGGGTGCGTTCCAAGGACGACACCGCGAGCGTCCCGGCTGCGCTGCCGGAGCCCGCGAAGGGTGCGCCTCCGAAGGCCCCCTACACGATCCAGACCGGCGCCTTCTCCACCTCCGCGAACGCCGAGAAGCAGAAGTCCTTCTTCGAGGACAAGGGTCTCACCGTCGAGGTGACGAACAAGGTCCGCGGCGGCAGAAGCCTATTCCTCGTTTGGGTCGGAAGTTACGCCACGGCGGAGGACGCCAGGCGGTTCGGCAAGGAAGTGCGAACGAAATACAATATCGACTCCATCGTCGTGGAGAGGTACTAACGGCCATGGATCGCGACCTCTTCCAGAAGGAATCCGGGATCATCGGCGAGTCGATCGAGATGAAGGAACTCGTCGACGTCGTCCTCCAGGTCGCGCCGACCGACATCACCGTTCTCATCACGGGCGAGAGCGGCGTAGGGAAGGAACTCGTCGCCAAGGCGATCCACAGCGCGAGCAGACGCAAGCTGCGCCCGCTCGTCTCGGTGAACGCAGGAGCGATCCCCGAGGGCATCATGGAGAGCGAGCTCTTCGGCCACGAGAAGGGCTCCTTCACCGGGGCCAGCGACACGCGCAAGGGCTATTTCGAGCTCGCCGACGGCGGCACGATCTTCCTCGATGAGATCGGCGAGCTGCCGATCGGCACGCAGGTGAAGTTCCTCCGCGTCCTCGAGAACGGAGAATACATGCGCGTCGGTTCCTCGACCGCGAGAAAGGTCGACGCGAGGGTCATCGCCGCGACGAACAAGGACCTGGAATCCGAAGTGAAGCATGGCAACTTCCGCGCGGATCTGTTTTTCCGGCTCCGGTCCATCAACATTCGGATCCCCGCCCTGCGCGAGCACCGCGAGGACATTCCCCTCCTCTTCCAGGAGATCGCCCGGCACGTCGCCGAGAAGAACAATATCTCGTTCGCGGGGATCACGCCCGACGCGATGGAGTACCTCAAGGGCTACCAGTGGCCTGGCAACGTCCGCGAGCTCCGGAACACCGTCGAGAGCATGCTCGTCGTCGAGCGCGGCAGGCTCATCGACACGGCGAGCATCCGGAAGTACCTGAAAGAGGCGGGCGACGACGGCCACAACCGCAACCTGCCGGTGTTCACGCACAAGTCCGCCGAGCAGGTGGAGCGCGAACTCATCTACCGCGCGCTCCTCGAGGTGAAGAGCGACATCATGGACATCAAAGGCATGCTCGCACAGCAGCCTCGCTCCCCCGTCGCGGTGAACTCCCAGTACGTCGAGGCGCACGTTGACACGGACAATCACTCGACAGGCGAGAACTTCGTGCCTCTCAACGAGATGGAAAAGCGGATGATCTTGAGCGCGCTGGAGCGGTTCAACGACAACCGCCGACTCGCGTCAAAGGCGCTCAATATCAGCGAACGGACGCTCTACCGGAAGATCAAGGAGTACGGGCTCGAATGAGGCGGGTATGGCGCGCCCTCCTCGTCGTTCTCGTCCTGGCGGGACTTTCGGGCTGCTCCGGCTGCCCCTATTCGTTCACGGGCTCGTCGGTGCCGGCGCACCTGAAGACGATCGCGGTCCCGCTGTTCGACGACCAGAGCGGGTCGGGCGAGCCCGGGCTGCGCGAGCAGCTCACGAACAAGCTCATCGACCGCTTCCGCCAGGACAACAGCCTCCAGCTCGCGGATCGGACGCACGCGGATTCGATGATCGAGGGGACGATCGTCTCGATGTCATCGCAGCCGAATGTCATCAACGCGGGCGAAACCGTGACGCGAAACCGGGTGACGATCGCGGCCAAGGTCGCGTTCCAGGACATGAAATTGAAGAAGAAGGTGTTCGAAAAGCAGTATTCCGAATGGGGAGATTACGACATCAGCGGCGGTCCTGAGCAGCGGCAGGCTGCCATCGACGCCGCCCTCGGCAAGATCGCGGAGGACATCCTCCTCGAGACCGTTTCGGGATGGTAATACGTCAAGGTATCTCATAAGGACTCATCAGTGATGCAAGACTTCATCATCGGCGCATACTTCACCTCCCTCACCATCCTGTTCGTGTTCGGGTCGAGCGGCTTCGTCATGATCTATTACTACATGAAGCACCGCGGACGCAAGCCCGCGGGGGCCGGCGAGCTCAAGAACTTCCCGGTCGTGACAATACAGCTTCCGCTCTACAACGAATATTACGTCATCGAGCGGGTGATCGACGCGACCTGCGGGATCGAGTATCCGAAGGACAAGCTCGAGATCCAGGTCCTCGACGATTCGACTGACGAGACGGTCGGCATCGTCGCGGCCCGCGTGGCGCACTTCCGGAGCCTCGGGTTCGACATCAAGCACGTCCGCCGGACGAACCGCAACGGCTACAAGGCGGGGGCGCTGAAGGAAGGGCTCGTCACCGCGCGCGGAGAGTTCGTGGCGATCTTCGACGCCGACTTCGTGCCGAAGTCCCGGTTCCTCATGGACACTCTCCCCTACTTCTTCACCGACGAGAAGATCGGCCTCGTCCAGACGCGCTGGGAGCATCTCAACAGCGACTACTCGTTCCTCACGAGGGTCCAGGCCATGGCGCTCGACGGCCACTTCGTCATCGAGCAGAACGTCCGGAACAAGGCGGGATTCTTCATCAACTTCAACGGCACCGGTGGCATCTGGCGCAAGTCGTGCATCTACGATGCCGGCAACTGGGAGTCGGACACGCTCACCGAGGACCTCGACCTGAGCTACCGCGCGCAGCTCAAGGGATGGAAGTTCAAGTTTCTCAACGACGTGACCTCCCCCGCCGAACTCCCCTCGGAGATCAATGCGCTGAAGTCCCAACAGTTCCGTTGGACGAAAGGGGCGATCGAGACCGCCCGCAAGATTCTCCCCCGAGTCTGGCGCTCCTCGCTTCCCCTGGAGAAGAAGATCCACGCGACGTTCCATCTGTCGAACAACATCGTATTCCCGTTCATCCTCGCGGCGGCCATCCTCAACGTGCCGTTGATCTTCATCAAGCACCAGGGCGGCTACGAGAACTATTTTTCCGTCATGTCCGTCTTCGCATTCGCCTTCATCGGCTCGTTCCTCTTCTACCTCTATTCGCAGAAGGACGTCTACCATGACTGGCAGCGCCGCATGCTCCTCTTCCCCCTCTTCATGGCCGGGAGCATGGGGTTCGCCGTCAACAACACGAAGGCGGTCATCGAAGGGCTCCTGAAGAAGAAATCGGAGTTCGTCCGCACGCCCAAGTATTCCGTCGTCAACCGGAAGGACAGCTGGCTCGACAAAAAGTACGTCTTCAAGAAATTCGACTACACGGTCATCATCGAGTGCATACTCGCGCTCTACTGCATATTCGGCGTCGCGGCGTCGATCTACTATCTCGAGCTCGCCGCGGTCCCCTTCCAGATGCTCTTTTCGATGGGCTTCGGCATCGTCGCATGGCTTTCGATCAAGCATGCATGGCTCGCCCGGCGGCCCTCGGCGGCCGACGAGCCGGTTCCCGCGCCGGTGCTCTTTGAGCCGATCCCCGTCGCCATTCCCGTTGTGGCCGAGGAAGTCCTCCCCGAACCGGTCCTTGTCGATTGACGGCCTCGCGCGTGGACACTGAACAGATAGAGCAGAAACTCGCCCGCAGACCTTTCTCGCCCCTCTTCGCGAGGCTGGCGGACGCCTACCTGCGTGACGGAAGGACCGAGGCCGCGAAGGAACTCCTCCTCTCCGGCTTGGAAAAGTACCCCTCCTACCCCACCGCGCACCTCATTCTCGCCCGCTGCTTCGCCGCAGGACGGCAATTTCCCGAGGCGATCGAACATCTGCGCATCGCCGCATCGGCCCTTCCAGAGGTCGACCATCTCCTCGAGCTCGAAGTAGAGTGGGAAGAGCATGTCCGCCGTCGGGTCACGATACCCGCCATCGCATCTCCCGCACTCGCCGAGGATATTGCTGAAGCGGTCGTTACAGAGGTGGCCGAACCGGCTTCCGGGGTCGGACCGCCGGAAGCGCCTCCCCTTCCCGTCATACCCGCCGCACGCCCGTCCCCGTCCTTCGCAGGCCGTATCGAGGACGGACGCATCGTGAGCAAGACGCTTGCGGAGATCTACGCGATGCAGGGAGAGTACGGCGAAGCGATCATCACCTATACGATGCTGAAGAATCATCGGCCGCAGATGAGCGCGGAATGCGACCTGCGGATCTCCGAACTGGAGCAGGCGCTCCAGGCGAAGCTCAACCAGCAGAAGATCGCCGTCAGCAAATAAAAATCCCTGTCAGGAACTTACTCCTGACAGGGATCGTGTCCCAAAACAGACTCCCTCGTCTTACTTCAACGAGTTCACATACTTCGTAAGGCTCGACTTCTTGTTCGCCGCGTTGTTCTTGTGGATCATCCCCTTCGAGGCAAGCTGATCGAGCAGCTTCATGAGCTGCTTCAATTCCACTGACGCCTTCTCTTTTTCCTTCATCGCCCGGACCTTCTTGATGGAGGTCTTCATCTTGGACATGTACGCCCGGTTGCGTGTGCGGTGCTTGACGGACTTGCGCGCTTGACGTTCCGCGGAGAGATGCTGTGCCATTACCTCAAATTCCTTCAAAATTGGGTGAAAAAAAACGTGCAATAATATACAAATATTCCGTATTCGGAGCAACGAAAAAGTTCTCACTCCGGATCTCGTCATTTCTGGGCGCCGCAGGGCGGTTTTCGGTGTGACCGCGCTTGAGGTTTGCATTCCAACGCTCCGACCGCTATATTGCACCTGTTCAACCGTTAGGGGTGTCCCGAACAAACAGCGGGACTGAGAGCATACCCTTATGAACCTGACCTGGTTAGTACCAGCGTAGGGAAATGGTGCACGATATGTTCATGCCGTTTTCTGATCCCTCAGGTCAGGAAACGGCATGTGCGTTTTTGTGAAGGCTGAAACGATGAGACCCTCCCTGCTTCGAATTGCGCTGGCCATGATGGCCCTTGGCGGCAGTGCCGCCGCTCAAACCGACACGACCGCCCTACGGGACACCGTCTATATCCTCGCACCGATGATCGTCAATCCGACGCTCGCGACCGAGCGTTCGACGCCCGCGACGTTCTCCAACCTCGGCGCTGAGGAGCTCCGGCTGCATTATTCCGTGCAGGACATCCCCGCCGCCCTCTCCGAACTCCCATCGATGACCTTTTACTCCGAGAACGGGAACGCGATCGGATACAACTATGTCACTCTGCGGGGGTTCGACCAGCGGAGGCTTTCCGTCATGGTCAACGGCGTCCCGCAAAACGACCCGGAGGACCACAACGTCTACTGGATCGACTTCCCGGACCTCATGTCGAGCACCGAGCAGATGCAGGTCCAGCGCGGCGCAGGAAGCGCCTTCTACGGCCCCCCGGCGATCGGAGGGTCGATCAACCTGGTCACGAACCCGTTCGCCCGGCCCAAGGGAATCGCACTCGAATCGATGTTCGGCTTCCAGGAACGCGGCGGCCTCCATCCGAGTGTGGCGCTCGCCACGAGGAGGTACACCGCGACGATCAATTCGGGTCTCATCGACGGCGCGTACATGCTCTACGGCAAGCTGGGCCGGACCCTGAGCGAAGGCTACCGCGACAACTCCTGGGTCGCGATGGACTCCTACTTCCTCGGCGGCGTCCGGATCTACAAGGACATGACGCTCCGGTTCCACCTCTTCGGAGGACCGATCACTGACGGCCTCGCCTACGAAGGTCTGCCGAAGTTCGTCAACGGGGACCCGGACCTGCGCCGGCAAAACCTCTCCGCATGGGAGACCGATTCCGCAGGGACGGGGTACCAGTCCGCACAGCGGCGCCGTACCCAGGAGACGGAGTCATTCGCCCAGCCGCATTACGAATTCATGCAAGAGTGGCGAGTGAGCGCGACGGCGACGCTCTCGCAGACGCTCTTCTACTACACCGGCGAAGGGTACTTTGATTACGACGCCTCCTGGGCGGACACGTCGCTCCTCCGGCTCGGTTCGGCCTACGGCATCCCCGCATCGCAGAACCCCGCCAACACGCTCGTCCGGGCCTTTGTCGGCAACCGCCAGTGGGGCTGGCTCCCCCGCGTCGAACTTCGCGGAGAGGACAACACGCTCACGCTCGGCGTGGAACTCCGCGTCCACCGCTCGACCCACTGGGGGAAGATCCAGTACGCGGAAGCGCTCCCGCAGAACTTCGATCCCGACTACCACTTCTACGAGTACGAAGGGGCGAGGGACATCTTTTCCGTCTTCGCGCACAACATGCGCGAACTGACCCCAAATCTGACGCTCATGACCGATGTTCAGGCCGTCCGGAACCGCTACGCGATCCGCGCCGAGAAGTTCCTGGGGAACAACTTCAGCCTCGATTACTTCTTCGTGAACCCGAGAATCGGCCTCAACTATAACATCGACGAGGCGTGGCACGCCTACTTCTCGGGGGCGTACACCTCCCGGGAGCCGACGCTCCGGAACCTCTACGCGGCCGAGGACTCGTACTTCGGGGCGACGCCGCAGTTTGAGGCCGACACGGCCGGAGGCGCCGTTCGGTACCGGTTCGACCGGCCGTTGGCCAAGCCGGAGCGGCTCCTCGACCTCGAGGCGGGGACCGGGTGGCGCGCGAACGGCGCGAGGCTCAACGTCAGCGCCTTCTGGATGGAGTTCTTCAACGAACTCGTCAAGAGCGGCCAGGTGGACATCTTCGGCCAGCCGGTCACCGGCAACGCCGAGCATACCCGGCACGCGGGGGTGGAGTTCGACGGAGAGGTCCGTCTGACCAACTCGCTCACCCTCGGCGGCAACGCCGCCTTTTCCCACAACAGGCTCATCCGGTACACCGTCCTCGACGATAACGGCGTCCCTGTCGCCCTTGACGGCAATCCGATCGCGGGATTCCCCGACTTCCTCGGCAACCTGCGGCTGACGTACAGCTCCGGGGACTGCGCCGGATCGGTCCTCCTGAAGCATGTCGGCGCGTTCCACACCGACAACACGAATAACGACGGGCGCCGGAACGACGCCTACACGGTCCTCGACGCGACGGGGTCCGTCGCGCTTCCCCCGTTCGGCACAACGGAGCTGACGCTTCGGGGCGAGGTCCGGAACGTCCTGAACTCGCTCTACTTCATGAGCGGCGAAGGGACCGCCTTCTTCCCCGCGGCGGAGCGGAGCTACCTCGTCGGCTTGACGGTGCACCTGTGAACGCCCTCATCTTCGCCAACGGGGTTCCCCCGTCCAGAACGCTCGCACGGCGGATCGCCGGCCGAGCGGACCTCGTTGTCTGCGCCGACGGCGGCGCGAACCACGCCGGGCGCCTTGCGCTCCGGCCGGACGTCATTCTCGGGGACCTCGATTCGATACGGCCATCGGTGCGAAAGCGTTTCTCAGGCGTGACGACGCTCCGGATCGCGGACCAGAACAGCACCGATCTTGAAAAGGCCATCCGCTACTGCCTCCGGCGTCGATGCTCCTCCATCGACGTCCTCGGGGCCACCGGAGGAAGGATCGATCACACCGCCGGGAACCTCGGATGTTTCAAGAAGTTCGGCTACCGCTGCGCCCTCACGTTCATCGACGACGACGGCGAGCTCTCCATGGTGGGAAAGCGGATCTCTCTCCAGACGCGGAAGCGGGAGCTCATATCCCTCATTCCGCTGGAACGGTGCACGGGGGTGACCACGAAGAACCTCCTCTACCCTCTGCGGAACGGCGCGCTCGAACTCGGCGTGCGCGAAGGCACGAGCAACCGGGCGACCGGCCGGGCGGTCATTGTGAGCGTTCGGACGGGCACGCTCCTCGTCTACCGAAGGCACCTCTCCCGGCGCGCATGATCCACCTCGCACTCCCGGATATCGCCCTCCTCGTCCTCTACTTCGGCGCCGTCCTGGTCGTCGGGTTCCGCTCCGCGAAGGGCGCCACCGGCGGCGAGGACGACTTTCTCCTGGCCGGACGCACACTCACGCTCCCGATCTTCGTCATGACGCTCGTCTCGACCTGGTACGGCGGCATTCTCGGCGTGGGAGAATTCTCCTACCGCTACGGCATCTCGAACTGGGTCATCCAAGGAGTCCCGTACTACATCTTCGCCGCCGTGTTCGCGTTCTTCCTTGCCGGCAGGGTCCGTGCAACGAACCTCTTCACGATCCCCGACAAGCTCGAAGCGAGCTATGACCGGAAGACCGCCCTTCTCGGCGCATTCCTCACATTCATCCTCATGACGCCGGCGCCGTACATCCTCATGCTGAGCATCTTCCTCCAGATGCTCTTCGGCTGGAGCCTGCTCCTCTCCATCGTCGTGACCGCCGTGGTGACGATGTCGTACCTCTTTGTGGGGGGCTTTCGGTCGGATGTCCAGACGGACGTATTCGAGTTCTTCGTCATGTTCCTCGGCTTCGCCGTCATCCTCCCGTTCGCGTACATGCAGTACGGCGGGTTGGAGTTCCTGCGCTCGTCCCTCCCGCCCCTCCACCTCACGTGGCACGGGGGCAATTCCGTGCAGTTCATCCTCGTCTGGTTCTTCATCGCGCTCTGGACGCTCGTCGATCCGGCGTTCCATCAGCGATGCTATGCCGCACAGGACGGGAAGACCGCCCGGAACGGGATCTTCGTGTCCATCATCTTCTGGTTCATCTTCGACGCCATGACGGCGACCGCAGGGCTCTACGCGCGCGCCGCACTCCCCGGCCTCGCCCAGCCACTCACGGCGTATCCGATGCTCGCCGAGGCGGTGCTGCCGCCGGTGGCGAAGGGGCTCTTCTACTGCGGGATGCTCGCGACGATCATGTCGACGCTGAATACGCTTGCGTTCGTCTCCGCGCAGACGCTTGGACGCGACATCTACCTGCGGCTCACGGGTCCGGGCGGGCGCGACAGTCAGCAGAGGTTCTCGGGTCTCCCCGTCAAGCGCATGATCAACATCGGGCTCGTCGTATCGTTCTGTTTTTCGGTCGCACTTGCCCTCTGGATGCCGAGCGTCATTCAGATGTGGTATACGATCGGGACCGTTGTCATCCCCGGACTCCTGGTTCCCCTCATGGCATCGTACTTCCCGCGCCTGACGATCGCCCCGCACTACGCATTCGGCGCCATGGCCTTCGGCTGGCTTGTCTCGCTCGGCTGGCTCATCGCCGGGACGTACGCGGGCGGCAATTCCTCGTATCCCCTCGGCATCGAGCCGATGTACCCAGGTCTTGCCGTCAGCCTAACATGTTGGGCCGTCGGCAGGTTCGGCAGGCGCTAAGTCGCACCTTTCTCCCCTGTTTCGATTGGAATTGACTCAGAAATCCCTTTAGAGCGGGAGATCCTTTTGAACCTGTGGGATTACAACGGAAGTATGGGAAAGAACCAAAAAATTAAAGGGTGGCCCGGGAGAGCCACCCTTAGGGCATTGAGATAGGATACCCGGGGAAGCTGGAGCAATCCCCACACGAAGGTAGGGATTCGGTGCGCTGCATCAAACACCCGTGTGCTGCCCGTCATGCCCCCGGGTGACAATGTTCAGGATTTCGCTGTAAATCGGGGGGCGAAGATACAGAGGATCTGTCCCGGACCTTCGACGCAACGCAGGCCGTGAATGGCGCCGGAAGGGAGGTGGCAGAGGTCCCCTTTTCCGAGAAGCACGCAGGCATCGGGCGTCGTGATCTCGATCGTCCCCTCAAGGACGAAGAACGACTCGCTCGTGAAGAACGGGTGCTCCTCCACCACCGCCCCCTTGTCGATATCGAGAAGCACGAGATTCTGATGGGGGCACTCCTCCTTCGAGAGGAGGACCCGTTCCCGGATGCCCGCCCTCCGGGTCGGCTTCGGCTCGAGCGCCGCGCTCTGCGCGACGACCATCCTGCATTCGCTATCCGTCATATCAGCTCCTTTCATTCGGTCACAAGATCGCGACTTGGCGGCGCCGGCCGGCGACCGCTACGGCGATGAGGAGCAACGCAACGACGGCGAAGACGGCCGGCATTCCCGCAGCGATCGCCGTCGGGGAGACGCCGATATAATCGCATGCCGGCACGTGGTTCATCGGGCCGATGTACCACAGGAACGTGTACAACGCCTCGAACGTCTTCGAGCTTCCCGACCATACGCCGCAGGCAAGAGCGAGCGACGGGATGAACAGGGCGCCCGCCGCCATCCCGCCGAGCGCGGGCCAGTCGCCGGCGATGGCGAGGCGCAACGCGAAGCATCCGCCGGTGGCCCCGGCCAGGAGAACGCCAGCCAGGAGCATCGCCGGGAGCTGCCGCGAAATGATCCGCGGCGATGAGAAGAGCATCTGATCGGTGCGGTAGAGCTTCTCGCGTATCCCCATCCCCGACCAGCGCAGGACGGGCCAGAGCCAGAGGCAGGGAAGGATCCCCTGCTTCACTGCGTCGACCGGCGCCGCAACCGAGGCGATAATCAGGCCGAGGGTCACGGCGTGCCACCAGAAGGGGATCCCGACGACGAGCAGCCGGAACTCGGCCAGTGTGAGCTGGAGAAATCGGGACCGGAACGTCAGCCTGCCGGAGGACCGCAGCCACCTGGCGAGGCGCGTCGTCCGCCGCTGTTCCTTCGGCGAGGCAGGAACCTCGGCGCCCCGTTTCAGCCGCTCGAACCCTGAACTCCGCGATATGTCGAACCGATCGAAGAGGAGCGACGCCAGAAGGGCGAGTACGAGCGCATGGCCGAACCAGGCGGCCCGGTACGCGATGAACTCGGCGTTCCACTGCATCCCGCGCCAGAGGAAGACGCCGCGCTTCGCAAGCTCCTTTCCGCCTCCGGCAGAGAGCGAGAACCCGCCCTTGTAATCGGTGAAATGCTCCCGGATCGACTTCTCCATCGACTCCTGTACGGGACGCATGAACGAAAGGTCGGCGGACGTCACCTGCGCCTCGATCGGATAGGCGAGCATTGCGCTCCAGACGAAGATGTAGACGACGTTCCCAAGCCCTCCCCGGAGCCACCGGATGCTCTCGAAGAGGACGGCCATCGCAGCGAGGAACGCCATCGCAGGCATCGTCAGGAGCACGAACGGGGAGAAGAGCGCGAACGCGTCGAACTGCCGGTCCTCCGTCTTAAGGATCTGCATGAGGAGGGCGGCGGCCGCCTGGACGCCGACGATGATCATGAGCACCGCGAAATTGCTCAGCACCTTTCCGAGAATGTAGTCGATCTTCCTCATCGGCGTCGTGGCGAGGACCTCGCCCACGCGGGTTTGGCGGTCGCGCTGGATCGTGTTCTTAATGACGAAGAACCCGACGAGCGAGACGAACATCGTCGTCGCCATGGCGAGCGTCATACCGAGCCACGCGGAGTTGTAGACGCCGCGGTGATTGTCCAGATCGATGAAGATCTGGTCCGAGTATACGGCGTACGCGAGGTAGAGGGCGCCGAGCATCGTCATGAGGAAGCTGTACCGCCGCGTTCGCTCGCGGATATCGGCCCGCATCATGTGCCAGACAACAGCAGTGGCGGTCATGCGGCGGCTTCGTCGTTCACGAGAGAGATGGAAGCGAGATAGGCGTCCTCGAGCGTCGGCGTCGCGGCCTGCGCCGCCGCCGAAGGCGCCGAGCCATGGATGAGCCGCACTCTGACGCCGTCGCTCCTGCGCATCGTCCCGCTGATGATGTAGTCCCGCTTGAGAGCGGGCAGGTCGGCGCTCGGCACCGTCCATTCCCAGACCCTGTTCTCGACGCTCCGGAGAAGCTCTTCGGGAAGCGCGGACGCCACGAGTTTCCCCTGTCGAATGATGGCGATGGACGTCGCCGTCGCCTCGACGTCGGAGACGATGTGCGTGGAAAGGATGACGATCCGCTCGCCCGAGAGCTCCGAGAGGAGGTTCCGGAACCGGACGCGCTCCTCCGGATCGAGGCCGCCGGTCGGTTCGTCGACGATGAGAAGCTGCGGATCGTTCAGAAGGGCCTGCGCGATGCCGACGCGCTGCTTCATCCCGCCAGAAAAACCCCCGAGAGGGCGGTCCTTCACCTCGACGAGATTGAGCATGGTCAGAAGTTCGTCGATCCTCGTTCGCGCCGCCGATCCCCCCATCCCCTTCGCCGCCGCGAGGTACTCGAGGAACTCCACGGCGGAGAGATTCGGATAGACGCCGAAATCCTGCGGCAGGTACCCCAGGACGTTGCGAAGCCCGTCGGGAGATGCGGCGATGTCGGTCCCGTTCCAGCGGACCGTACCCTCGGTCGGCTTCGTGATCGTCGCGAGAATGCGCATGAGCGTCGATTTGCCGGCCCCGTTCGGCCCAAGGAGGCCGAGGACGCCGGGTCCGAGCGTCAGGGAAAAGTCCTGGAGGCCGCGGTGCCCCCCTTTGTAGATCTTTCCAACGTGTTCGATCGTCAGCTGCATTGCGCATCGGGCGTTCAATGTGAAGGGAACACCCGTTTTGAGCCCGGGTGGGCGGCCTGTAGAAAGGGTGTACGGCAGGGAGCGGATTTAGATGCGCCGAAGGCGGCGGGGACGCTACGGCATGGAGGAGACGAGCTTCGACGCGATGCGCATGACCCTGTCCCTGTGGACGGTCCCGCCCACTTCGTGACACATGTCGCTCCAGAGGAGTTCTCCCGTCTCGGTGTTCAGGACGTAGAGCATCATCGTCACCTGCGTGACCGGATGCACCCCGGCCTTTTCAAGCGTCGCCGTTTCGGCCGGGCTGAAGGCTCCGAGTTCCTTCCCCACAGAGATGTTGTATCCTCCGGTGAGGAGGACGAACCATGTTCCTCCGCCGATGGTCTTTCCGAGCGGAATGGCTTCCGCAATGATCGGGTTCGGCTTCCCCCGGACCTTGGAACTGTTGATGAGCGCGGAATAGAACGAGGCCAGCAATTGCTTGAGGGTATCCTTCTCAAAGACGCGGTAGAGGTAGAACGGGGGGCTCTTCAGCGTCAGTTCGTCCTCGTCGAGATGCTTCTCATCGAGCGTCCGCATGACCTTCGCCGTCGTGTTCTTGTTCATGAGGAGCCCCATGGAGGAGAGGAGCCGGTTCTCAATGTGGTATGACTTCTCGTTCAGCTCGTCGCTCACCTCGTCCATAAGCGCCACTGCGATCTGCTTGTTGCCGGCGATGTCGACGATGTTCGTGTCGCCCATCGTGGCATCCACGATAACGAAGTCGGCGATGAGCATCGACCTTCCGATCGAGGCCTTCTGGGAGGGAAAATCCGGAAAGAGCGCCACCGAGGCACTGGCGCAGCCGGATCCCATGAAGACTCCTGCGAGCACCACCGCTCCGAGAATGGTCCGTGCGGTCGTGTGAAATCGTATCACGTGCGGCATAGGCGGCTCAGATGCATGGCGTCAATACGTGCGTGGATGGAATATACTGAGTTCCTTTCCGAATATCAACGACCGGTCATTCATTCGCGCGGGAGGATCGTATCGAAGACGTTCGTACCCGCGGGATCCTTCTTTCCTCCTCCGGACCATTCTCCGGCGGACCGGCCGACGGCGCGAAATTCACCCAATCCAGCCCCCCCGTGGTCGTCCTGGGCGCCCACGAGGACGCTGTAGCGCCACGTCTTCGAAGGCCGTCCGATCACGCCAACCGGGATCGAAAACGCGACCGTTTTGGAGTTGACGCTTCCCAGGGGATCGCGTTCGTCCCCCGGCTGCGGAATGTATTCCGCGAGGACGGCGGAAGTGTCCTCGACGCGCAGTCCGCCGCCGACGAGAATGAGCTTTTCGTAGGCGTCCCGCGGGCGAAGCTCGTACTGCGCGTTCATCCCGACCGTCCTTCGCCCTGAGCCGGCGAGGCCGTCTTCGTCGATGGCGATCGCTACGTAGGTGAGTTGGAATCCGTATTCCGGATGCCAGCCTGGATCCGAAAGGTTCCGGAAGGTCATGCGCACATAGAGATTTGCCGAATCAGCCGAGATCGTGCATCGGGTGATATCGAGGCTCCCCGCTTTCAGGCTCGGCGTCGTCGGGTAGAGATATCCCCCCGGACCGACGTCGTCTCCCTCGGGATCGACGGCGTCGAGAAGGACCTCGGCGGAAGGGTTCGTCCGCTTCACTTCGCTGCCGGTTAAGATGCGGTGCGACGGGCCGGCGAGCGACGCCAGACCATCCCTGACCCGCGGCGTGGCGAGAGAGAGGTTCGCCGGGAGTGCCGCGCCTGCGTTCGGGACCGCGGTCGTCAGCAGGTCGTCGATGCCCCGTGCGCTTGCCATCTTCATGTTGCCAGACTCGTCCCAGAGCCGCGCGTAAACCCCCGGTTCGAGCATGAAATGTCCGTCGATCCAGCTTCTGGGAGCGGAGGCCAGGCGGAGGGAAGCCTTCACCTGGTCGGAGCAACGCAGTTCGACCATGCCCCCCTGCTTAAGACCGCCATATGCGCCGCGGATGTATCCGGCGCCGAACGGCACGCGAAACTCCGCCTCGGAGACGGTCGTCGGAAGCCGCGGCGCGAACGACACGGTGCGTTCCGGCGCGTTCGCATCGATCCCGAGGTATCCCGCGTAGAACGACCGCAGGAACTCCGCGAGGCTCCACGCCTGGGAGAACGTCCCTGAAAGCCTCGGATCGGTATCTCCGGGACGCGGCGCGGCGTCCAAGAGCTCCGAGAGCGTCCCGATCGCACCCCGGTCGAGGATCTGTCCGACCATCTTCTGCGTGACGACCGAGGCGAGATCCGGGCGTTCGTACTCGAGCGCGCGGTCGATCCAGGCTCCCGCGAGCCACGTCCAGACGATGCCGTTATGATACGCGGCATCCTGCACGTAGTACGGCGGGTAGTGATGGTACGGATGGAATGAAGGATCGTCCTGCGAGAGCGACGCGACGCCGTGGGGATAGACGAGCGTCCTCGTGACAGAATCAAAGACGTGCACCGCCAGTCCCTTCTCCCCCGCTTCTTCTAGGAGGTCAAGCGTGAACAGCTGGTTCGGCCGGAATTGGCCGTCAGGCGAGCCGTCCGAATTGAGGTGATCCGCGACGACGCCCCGGCGGGCGTCGACGAACTTGTCCCGGAAGTTCCCAATCAGCATAGACCGGAGGAGCCTCCATCCCCGGGCCGACGCGATGTCGCCCGTGGCGTCCGCCCAGCGTGCGCCGATCTCGAGCTGCCGGCTCCAGAGCGCCTGCACATCGTTGGCGCGGTTCCCCCTCGGGCTCCACGCACCCGACGGCCCGACCGCGTCCATCCACGATTCAGCGTCGCCGTGCGTGAGAAAGGCGAGGCTGTCGGTATGGTACTGGATCGTGCCTTCGATCGACCGCTTCACGACGGGGTACATCTCGCGGATGATCGAACTGTCGCCAGAGGCTCTACGGTACGCGTCGAGGGCGATGATGAACCGGGGCGTGCCGTCCGCCGTATTGTAGGCCCTCGATGCGGTCGTCACGAGATTCGGAATCCTGCCGTAGTTCGGATCGCGCGCGTCGCGCGACTGCCACGCGGCGAACGACCGGAGGATCTCCTTCGCCTCTGCGAACCTTCCCGTCACCAGCGTCGCTCCCGGCAGCGCGATAAACGTGTCGCGCCCCCAGTAATTGTCGAACCAGGGAAGGCCGGCGAAGATCCCTCTGCGCACCTGGTTCATCACGAGCGCATCGAGCGAAAGCTTGGCCCAGTCGAGAGCCTTGTCGAGGCGCACATCGTTCGTCCGAATGTATGAATCGTTCAGGAGGCGTTCCATCCGTTCTTTCCGGGCGCGGACGCGCGCGGCGTACCCCGCCAGGGCGTTCCGGGCCGCCTGCCGGGCGAGAGAGCGCGAGTCGCCCCATGCGAAGACGATCACGGTGACCGAATCGCCGCCGGACCCAGCGAGCGATCCGGGCGAGAACCACGAACCGTCACGCACCGATGCGCCGGGACCGTGCGCGCGAGCGCCGGTCGCGGTGAGAGCGAGCCATACGGGGTAGTCCTCCTTCGCGGACCGGGCAGGGTGCCTCTTTTTGGAGATCTCCAGGACGCCCCGGTCGAATTTCATCTCGACATCCGAGGCTGACTGGGCGTCGGCGAAGAACGGCCGCGCTTCGAGCACCTGTCCGGGACGATGACGGACCTCGACGGCGAGAACGTTGATGGAGTCGAGGAGCGTCACCGTCTCTTCCGCGCCTCCGGCGTACTCCCGCACGAGCTGGTGAGGGTACGCGCGCGCGCCAACGGCGTCGGCGGGACGCAACGGGGTGCCGTCAAGCGTCAGGGCGTACGACTTCATCATCTCGGTCGACATGATCCTCCACCCCTGCCAGCCCGAGCGGTACCGGCCGTTGGTCTCCATGTAAAGGACGCCGGCTTGGGTATTCGTGTAGCCGATCTCGCGGGAAGCGCCTGCGGGGACCTCGATCACGAGCTCCTCGAGCGTGATGGGACGGGTTTCGAACACGTCCTGGGAGAACGCGGGGAGGACAGAACAGAGCAGGATCAGGAGATAGATCATGGTATGGTCTTCGTTGCCCGCGTTCACACGACGGAGTGGTAGACGGCGAGCGTCTGCTCCGCCACGTGCCGCCAGAGGTACTTCCCGGCGACGCGGTCGCGCAAGAGCGTGTTCTTCGGTTTATTCATCGCCGTCATGATGCCGTGGTGGATGAGCTCCCAGGACGTGGGCTCGACGTATTCGGCGTCATCGCCAAAGTACTCTTCCGTTCCGCCGAACTTGGTCACCACGACCTTCGCGCCGGCAAGAGCCGCCTCGAGGGCGGCGATCCCCGGGGTCTCGAACAGGGATGGCAGGACGAACACGTCGCACGCGGCGTATGCGGAAGCGAGGAGTTCCGAATCATTCGGGATCGCATCGAGCAGCAGGATCCGGGGGTTCTTCTTCGCTTCGTCGACGCAGAGCCGGCCGTAGTCATTGTCTTCGATCCGGCCGATGATGACAGAGGGTGCGTTCACCTTTTCCAGGGCCTGGATCAGCCGAAAGACGTTCTTCCGGCCCGGGCCGACGTGGCCGACGTTCAGGACGAAGTTCTCGATGCCGTAGGTGGCGCGGAAGAGGTCGGGCGTCGCCGATCGGAACCGCTCCTCGACGCCGTTTGGGACGACGGTGAGCCGCTCACTGGGGATCCCGATGCCGTTCCGGATGAGCGCAGCTTCGCCTGCAGTATTCGGGAGAACGGCCTTCGACCAGGAACAGATGTCGGCCGCCAGTCCGTAATCGGTCCACGTGCCGCGCAAGACTCCGCCGAGGACCCGTTGGGCGGTGACAGCCGTCCGGATGAACGGCGCCGAATGCCTGCTGAAAAAAATGGGCGAGACGACCATCGGGATGCCGAGCTTGTGGATCTCCCTGGCGAGGTGGTACGTCCCGATGTTCGCGCCGAAGAGGTGGACAAGATCGACCTGCCCCTTGCGTATCTCCTCCCACGAATCGAACAGCGTGACGGTGACGCCGAGGGACTCGAGACCTCTCTTCGTCTGGAGGATCTGCGTCTTCGGCCCCCCCTTGAGGAGCATGGCGGACTGGTAGGAGGCAATGCAAACGTTCATACGAGAATGTGCCGTTTCAAGATGATGGGAGCGAATGGATCACAATAGAAATTTCCGATGAAACGCATCCTCCAGCCGGTTCAGGGGGATCCAGGGGTTGAACTTCCTGATGCGTCCGATCCGTGCCGGGAGCGAAAGCGGCGCACTCACACTCGTCCAGGAGAGCGACCGGGTCTCGACCGCGCTTCCCAGTTTCGCCCAGGCTTCCGTGCCGTCCGCCAGCGTCATGCGGCACCGAACGTTCTCGGCGGCGCCGGAGAGCCGCAGGAGTCCGCCGTCGAGCTCCGCTTCGAAAGCAACCGACGATCGGACCTTCCACCACCGGGCGTACTCTCCCAGGAGGGTCGTTTCGATCTTCTCCTCCCGGACTCGGGAAAAGAGCCCCTCGAGGACTTCGGGATGGAGATTTTTCGGATGATGGTAGAAGAACAGCGGATCCCCAGCGCCGAGGAGCCGGGTGACGGCGTCCGCAAAGTACTTCCGCATCTCCTCCGGCGTGCATCCTTGGCGGCGGAGGCTGCCGATGCTCATCGGATGCACCGGCACCTGGAGGACTGGTTCCGGCCTCCCCCCGTGCGAGGGAAAGGACGGAAGGTCGTCATAATCATAAGAAAATTCGGAGGAATATTCAAAGCCGCGGCGGGCGAGCACCTGGGCAAGGGTCATGCTCCACCGTCCGAAGGGTCCGGCATACCCCTCGAATGAGATACCCGCTGCGCGAAGGGCGGCTTCCGCCTTCTCGAGGTCAAGACCCATCTCCCCGGGCGTGAGGAACGCCTTGTGCTCGAAACAGTGTACGCCGATCTCCTGATCCTTCATCGCGGCGAAGCGCGGGAGGAGCTCCCGCTGGGCCCCGACATGGACGAACCAGGTCGCGGGAATGTCGTTCTTCCGAAGGAGCGCAGAGAGTGATTCGATCTCCGCGGCGGACCCGTAATCCGTGTCGATCCTCAACGCGAAGAGCGAACGCGCCTCCCCGGGAAAGTGCCAGAGGTGGAGGAAGGGTAGGCCCCTGGTGTGGTGGAGCAGTTCGAGGGCGCGCGCGGTGATCTTTCGAACCCCGCCGCGTGAAACGCGCGAAAGATATTCGAACGGAAGCCTGCGCCGATCCATCCAGAATGACTTGTACGTGCAGCGCCGGTCCTCCAGGAGCGCAGGGGCGTCGAAGGGGAGCGCGATAAGCGCGCCCTCGCCGACACGTTCGACCGCGACGGAGGCGCGTCCGTCCGCCGCCCGGACGCACTGCGCTCCGGCAGGCACCGCGCACGGAGCGGAGATGTCGATTATGCCGATGCCGGGGAACGGCCCGTCCCGCCCATCCTGGACGAGGTAGCTGATTGGGCGCTTGTCGTTCGCCCTTCCGGTGAGGAGCGCGTGAACCGTGCCAGAACAGAGGACGGCGCCTCCCGCCCGGAGATACTCCCTGGCCGAGCCGAGGGCTTCCGCGCCGGCGTCGTCGGCGACAATGACCGCGCTGTACTCCTCGACCAGGAGGGCTCCAGCAGCCGGCCGGGACGGCACACCGATCTGCCGAAGGAGCGCCTGCCATGAGGACACGTCCCGGGCGAGGATGCCGACGGAGATCTTCATGCGGATTGGTCCACGAAGACGGAGAAATCCTTGAGTGTGATCCCCTTCAGAATAAAAAGAAGGACCGCATAGACGAACACTCCGATCGCCACCAGGATGAGCGGATGAAGCGGGGGCAGCGCGACGAGCACTCCGCCCATCGCGGCCGCGGCAATAAGGGCGACGAAGGACGACCGGTCGGGTCGGACCTCTATGCACTGCGCCGCTTCGCGCTGCATGAGGACGAGCGTCGCGAGTTCCGACACCACGATCCCGACGGCGGCTCCCGCCACGCCGTAGTACCATGTGGAACCGCAGACGCAGACCGTATAGATGACGCCGCTCATGATCATGACCCGGCCGTACCGCTTCTCCCGGCCGGCGGCGATGAGTCCCGCCGTATAGACCGTGTGCACCATCGTCAGGAGCAGAAACCAGATGAGGATCCGCAGGACGTCCGCCGACGCCGCGAATGCCGGGCCGTAGACCAGAGGGATGATCCGCGACGCAAGGATCGTTCCGCCGACGCAGACCGGGAGGGCGATCCGGAGAACCCACCGAAGCGCTGTCGTGAGCATGTCGGAGAGCTTCTCCGGCGCTTCGGCAAAGTACCGTGAGGACGCCGGCAGGAGGAGCGTCGACAGCAGACGGTCAAAGACAAGGAGGAAGAAGACGAGCTTTGCTGCCGCACTGTACGTTCCGGCGTCCGCGTTCGTGAGGAAGATCCCGAGAACGATCGTCGGGAGATTCACCGTCATATGCGCGATCATCGAGCCGATGCCGATCGGGAATGCCTCCCGGAAGAGCGCCATGCCGCCGCGAAACCTCACGCCGATGCTTGACCCCGACACCTTATGGAACCGTGCGACGGTGACCATCGCTCCGATGGCGTCTCCGGCGACCGCAGCGATCGCGACCCAGATAAGGTTGTCGGCGGAACCGACGAACATGACGAGAAAAAGAAGATAGACCGCCGCCGAAATGAGCCGGGCGGCCCCGATGACGCTCATCTGCTCCTTTCCCTGAAAATACCAGTCGAGGAGGAAGGCGTTCGCGAACTGCGAGAGGAGGAAGACCGAGATGAGGGCCGCCGTCTGCTTCTCCGGGATGAGGAGGAACGCACCAACGGAAACGATAACGAAGAGGACGCCCGAGGCGGCAAGCCGCACCCCAGCGACCGCCGACGCGAGCGTCGGTGCATCACCGCGCGCGATGGCGCGGGCGCCGTACGGCCCAAGGCCGCCCCCGCTCACCATCATCGCGTACGACAGGACCGCGAACCCGATATTGACGGTCCCAAATCCCGAGACGCCGACCGTGCGCGCGAGGTACGCCACGGCGAGGAACCCCAACAGGCGGCGTCCGAGGTCGCTCGCCGTGATCGCCAGGATGTTCTCAGAGAGCCGTTTCATTGCACGGACGATTCGATGAGCCTGCGAAGTTCGGCGACGCGGCCTTGTTGCGGGAAGAGCGAGACGATCCGCGAACGCGCCCTGGCGGACTCCTCGTCCCCGAGCATTATGGCGCGGAGGATGCCCGCGGCGAGCTTTTCCCCGTCCCCAGGGGAGATGACGAAGCCTGTATCGCCCGCGGCCGTCGGGTTCCCGTTGACGTCTGAGACGACGGGGATACAGCCGGCGAGCATCGCTTCGCAGAGGGCGTTTGGGAGCCCTTCACGCCGCGAAGGCTGCGCGTAGACCTTCGCACGCTGGTAGTACGGAAGGATCTCCTGGCGCGGGATCGGTGCGACGAACGTCATATTCTCCGGGACCTCGAGGAACCGGACGATCTCCGGGGTCACGCCGATGACGGTGAACGGGATCTCCGGGACGCGCCGGGCGGCATCGATCAAGACGTCGATCCCCTTCCGGCGGAGGTTCTTCGCCTCCCTGACCACCGCCACCGTGAGGACCTCGCGTTCCTTCTCCCCCATCGGCCGCCAGTACTCCGGGTCGTACCCCGTCGGGACATACCGTATGTTCGCGCCGTCGTACCCCGCGAGGGTCCGGGCCGGTTCGCTCAGGCTCGGGTCGACGACGAGGACGTGCGTCGCCCTGCGGAACGCGTACCGAACAAACTTCGCCCTCCACGTGCTGAGCCAGATGCCGTACTGGAGATCGGCGTCCTTCGCAGCATCGACGCCGCCGACGATGATGATCGAAGGGATGCCGGCGATGCGCGACGCGAATACCCCGACCCCGGCGTAGACGGAACCGAACCAGCAAAAGAGAAGGTCGGAGCGGAAGACGTTGAAGAAGATCCGGAGCGCCTGGCGCACGCCGTGGCCGGTGAGCGCGCGGACGTCGTAGGCCGCGGAAAGCGCTTTCAGGTCGTCCTCGATGAACGGCGCCGGGAATGCGGACGTGAAGAGGATCTTGACGTCTCGGTGCGGCTGCGAGGAAGACGTCATCGGCCGCACCGGCCGATCTCCTCCTCGAGGAGGGAGACGGTGAGTTCGGCGACCTTTGCCCAGTCGAAAGTGAGGGACCAGGTGTAGGCCGCTTGTGAGAGCCGGCGGCGGAGTTCCGTGTCGGAGAGAAGCCGAACCATCGATCGCGTAAGTTCCCCGACGTCTCCGTAGGGATAAAGCAGGCCTGTTACCCCGTCCTGGATCGCGTCCCTGAGTCCCGGCACGTCGCTGGCGAGGACCATCGTCCGACAGGCGTTCGCTTCGATGACCGTCAGACCCCAACCCTCCTTCGAGGAGGTGTTGACGACGAACCAGACCTGCCGGAGGAGCCGTACCTTCTCCTCCTCGGAGACAAAGCCGGTGAAGCGCACGTCGGCGGCGATGCCGAGGGACGAAGCGAGCATTTCGAGATCCTTGCGGTGGTCCCCTTCCCCGACGATGAGGAGCTTCACGCCCGGAACGTCCTTGCGCACCGCGGCGAAGGCCTTCAGAAGGTGGTCGACCGATTTGTATCTCTTGAGCCTGCCGAAGTAGCCGATGAGCGGCGCGGCGCTCCGCTCCGATTCGCCCGGGGTGTGCGTCGCGTGATCGACGCAGTTGTGGACGAGCGCGATGTCCTCAGCGCGCAGGCCGTTGGCGACGAGCTCCGCCTTGGTGCTGGGCGATACCGCGAACATCTTGGTGCGCGTTCGCCGGAAGAGCGCGATCGCCCAGCGCTCCATAAGATAGACATAGACCGCGATTGGGAAGAGCGTTTCGAGAAAGATGCTCCTGTCAAAGAGGTGGTGAATGAGCCCCATGTGCGGGCCCCGGACGAAGAGCGGCGTGAAGAAGGGGATCTTGTTCATATCGTCGATGACGATATCGTAGCGTTCCTGGCGGAAGCTCCTCATGTACCGAAGCGGCACATGGTAATTGAAGAGCTGCCTCCCCCCTTCCCTCACGACGCGGATCCCGTCGACCAGCTCCTCCGGTGGCGCGCCATCGAACGAGGAACAGTAGAGCGTCACGCTGTGGCCCATGCGGACCACGCGAGAGAAGATCTCGTGGAGGTGTACCTCGGCGCCCCCGGCGTCCGGATTCTTCCGGTCCTGCCAGTTGATGATGAGGATGTTCATTGGAAGGCGGCGGGCGGGACGGGGGCGGTCAGAGGAACAGCGGACAACGGCAAGCGGGCGGATGTCCGGGCATGGACGGCGCGGACGGATCGGCGGTCACGGGACATCGATGATGAAAAGCGGCCGATAACATCCTCTCAAATTTTTCGACGAATTCCCTTTGACGGCAGGCCCGGCGACGTCAGTCCGTTGAGAACGACAGAGCGGCGCCGGGCAGGCGGTCCTACTGCTTCTTGCCGGAATCGGCGATGCCGGTCTTCAGCAGCTCGCGATACATCCCCATCCGGCGGTTCACTTCCGGATCGTTCGGGTACTGTTCGGAGATCTTGTTGAGGATCTCAAGGGCGGCCGGATAGTTCTTCCGAATGTCATAGAGTTCCAACAGGACCTGGTACGGCTCGATGAGGGACTGCGGGTCGGCGCCCGCCGTCGAGACGAGTTCGTTCGCCTTCTCTTCGACCTTCTTGCTGTACTTCTCGTAGTTCGCCTGGTCGCCGAGGTCGCGGTACACCCGCATGAGGTAGACGAGATAGCGCCAGTCCTGCATCGGAACGACGTCGAGCGGAACGGTCTGCTCCATGCGCGACATGATCATCTTCGCCTTCGCCGTGTCCCCGTGGACCCGGCTCGCGTTCTCCGCGAGGCGGATGAATCCCGCGCGGTAGTTCATCATCATGCGGCTCACGTTCTCGTCGTAGTACACCTTCGGGTTGTTGAGGTTCCGGTACATGAACCCGTGCTGCGGCGTCTTCGACGGAACGGTGTTTTGGGCCATGAAGTTCGCATCCATGATCTTCTCATCGAGCCCGCCTTCGGTCGAGTTGTTCCGGAACGGCTTGAGCTGGTACGTCTGGCCCTGCATCCAGAGATAATTGTCGAGACCGATCTTGGAATCCGGCGAAACAGTGACCGCGAAATAGATCGGGCGCTCCCAGTTGTTCGCCGTAATGATGTCCCGAACCATGATGTCCTGAACCCGGAGAATGCGCGTATCCTGGTTGATCTGGACGCCACTCAGCGTATAGAGGATCTTTCCTTTCGCAGCGACGTTGCTGTCGAGAAGCGACACGCCGGACTGCGTCGGGTAGTCCCCGGACATGAACTTGTCGACGACCGATTTCGGGACCGGCAGCTCGAGCTGGCGCGGCTTCCAGAGGACGGGGCTGATCCGTTCGATCTGCTGGTCGGAGAGCGAGATGGGGACCTTCTTCGTCCCGTGCGGCATCTGATTCTTGAGCAGGTCGATGTACCAGGGCGTGTTGACGAGACTCAAGTTCACGACCCGGACATCGCGGCGTATCCCTTCGACGTCCTGAAGGTACCAGACGGGAAACGTATCGTTGTCCCCGTTCGTAAAGAGGATCCCGTCCTGGTCGCACGATTGCAGAAGGTTGTACGAGTAGTCCCAGGCGACGTAATTGCCGCTCCGGTCGTGTTCGAACCAGTTGATCCGGGCCAGGTTGACGGGGATGGCGATGGCGCCGAGCATGAGGATGCCCGCGGCGGCGGCGGTCATCCCGCTCTCCGACTTCAGCACCTTCTTCAGGGAGTCCAAGATCGCCACAAGGCCAACGCTGATCCACATCGCGAGGATGAAGTAGGCGCCGACGTAGAAGTAGTCGCGCTCACGCGGTTGGGGCTCCTGCTGGTTCTGATAGAGCGCCAGCACGATGCCCATCACCGTGAAGAGGGTGAGGAAGTTCAGCGCCATCTTCCAGTCCTTCTGGAAGTGGTAGTAGAGCCCGATGAGCCCGATGATGAGCGGGATCCCCCATGTGTCCTTCCAACTCACGCCCGCATCCTGCGTGTCGCCGGCCGCGCCGACGAAGTTCCAGAGGACGTACCGGATGTACATGTGGTTGATCTGATAGCGCCAGAGAAAATCCTCGTCGCTCGTGTAGTTCGTCCGGGTCGGCTCGTGCATCGCTTCCTGGGACCAGCGGCGCGGAAAGATCTTCTCGCGGTAGTTCTGGAGATCGTTGTCCCAGCTCTGGCCCTTGAACATCGGCGTGTCGCCGTACTGCTCGCGTCCGAGGTAGCTCGTGAGCTTCGCGAGATCCCGGGGGGTGTTCTCGTTCATCGGGAGGTTCGGCACGTTCGAGCGGATGAGAACGGCCGTATACGTCGTGTAGCCGAGAACGATGAGGAGGAACGACAGGCACGCGATATGAAGCACCTTCTGCTTCGTCTTGAGCGAACTGTAGACGCCGTACACGGCCCCCGCGATGAGGATGAGCGGGACGAACGAGATGAGCGCACTCCGGGCGCCTGCGAATTCGCCGTCGAGGAGCGACGGCAGGATCTGGACGACGCCGGGATAGACGATGAAGAAGATACCGAGTCCGATCACCGCGAACTTCAGCGCCGTTTGGCGGTTCACCTCGTACGTCCGGAAGTAATAGGCCATGAGGACGAAGAAGATCGCGAGCACGGCCAGGAGGTGGACACCGACCGACAATCCGACGAGGTACGCGATGAGGAGGATGTACCGTTCGTTGTGGGGCTCGTCCGCCTTCTCCCACCAACGCATGGCAAGCCAGATGATCAGCGAGACGAAGAGCATGCTGACGCCGTACACTTCCGCCTCGATGGAGTTGTCCCAGAAGGTCGTGGTGAACGCGAGCGCGAGCGCGCCGATCGCCGACGATCCGAAGGTGACAAGACGGTCATACGTGCTGGTGATCGGTCCGCGGACCCTGAGGATCACCTTCACGCAGCTGAGATACAGGAACATGATCGTCAGTGCGCTCCCGGTCGCGGAGATCGAGTGGACCCGGGCGGCGATGTCGGTCATAAAGGGAATGATCGAGACGATCCTTCCAAGGAGGATGAAGAGCGGAGATCCCGGCGGATGGGGCACCTGGAGGAGCACCGCGGATGCGATGAACTCGCCCACGTCCCAGAACACGACTGTCACGGAGAGCGTCTTGAAGTAGACGATGGCCGTGATCAGGAAAACACCAATGGCCGTGAATCTGTTTATTTTGTGGTCAGACATTCCATCCTCGGAGAGAAGAAAAAGCGTTTTTGAGCCCGTTTAACAAATAAAGTGGATTAAATATAGAAGAAAATTGAAACAATTCCAATTGGGTCAAAATGCGCCTGCGGGGCCTGATGGTGTGAAACTGACCGCGGCGCATCGACGCCGCCTGATTCTCGATTGCGGAGAATTGCTCATTCGATGCTCAGAGCGTCGAATGACCGCCGTCTTCATCATAGGATGTGTGTGGAGAAATCCGGCCATGTACGGGATCGACCGGCATGGTCCACCCAAGTTGCGACCGGCACGGAACTACATGGAATCAGAGTTCCACATGTCGTGCGTTGCCTTCCACGTCCCGTCCGCCTGCTTCTCCCAGGTACAGAGATATTTGCCTTTCTCGCTGACCAGGGTACCGTCAGGTTTGCGGTACGAATCCTCGTAGGTGCCGGTCGTGAATCCGAGATCCCCGCTCTTCGAAACCTCTGCGAACACCGTCTTCCAGGAGATCGTGAAGGTCGAGTCAGTGAAGAACGACGCCCATGCCTTCTTCGCCGAGGCCTGGCCATGAACGGTGGGCGCATTCGGAGGATAGACGATGGCATCCGCGGCATAAAATGATGCCACCTTCTCGGCGTCTTTCGCGGCCGCCGATTTCGACCAATCGTCATCGAGCCGCGTCAATTCCTTCGAGATGGCGTCTGTGTCGACCTTCGGGGCGCAGGAGATCGACACCAGCATTCCAACGACCAGGACAGACACGAGGATCGAGATGACATGTGAGAAGCATGAAATGATCAGAGTTCGTAACGTCACGATGCGGTCCCTCCAAATAGGAAACATGAATGAAAGCCGGTACTCTTCTTTACACGACGCGTGCCGGCTCGCTTTGATGGAAATTTTGCAGAAGCGGCCTTCAATTCCAACCGTTCAAACCATCTCGACCCGTGACAGAAGCGACCCGCTGACCTCGTCGCTGATGAGATAACCTCTGCACGTGAGGCGGAAATGCGATCCGTCGCGGACTGCCATGCCGTCGGCGACGAGCCGCAGAAGTTCCTCGCCGCTCCCATCTTCAAGGCGCACGCCGTAGCGCCGTTCGATGCCGTCGAGGTCGATCCCGCCGCTTCTCAGGCCGAGCATGACCTCCTCGTCCAGGAGCTGCTGGCTCGTGAGCGATTCTTCGCCCGCGACGGGGAGCTCTCCCGAATCGATCTTCTCCAGATATGTCCGCAAGTTCGAAATATTCCACCACCGGCGGCCGTTCCAGTAGGAATGCGCCGAGGGCCCGAAGCCGACGTAGTTCGTATGGTTCCAATAGTTGCTGTTGTGACGGGAGCGCAGCCCCGGTCGTGCGAAGTTCGAAATCTCGTACTGTTCGAACCCAGCAGACAGGAGGACGTCCATCGTGTGTTCGTAGAGGCGCGCGTCGGATTCGACCGGCAGGGTCGAGACCTGATGCGATTCCACCATCCGCGCGAGCGGGGTTCCCTTCTCGACGATGAGGCTGTAGCAAGAGATGTGCTCCGGCTCGAGAGCGATCGCGCTTCGGAGGTTCGCGTCCCACCGTTCCATGGTCTGGCCCGGGAGGGAGAAGATGAGGTCGAGGCTCAGGTTGTCGAAGCCGGCGCGGCGCGCGGCGCGCACGGAGTCGCGGGCCTGGTCCGCGGAGTGGATTCTCGTGAGGAACTTCAGGTCATCCTCGTGGAATGACTGCACGCCGAAGCTCACGCGGTTGATCCCGACGGAACGAAGTTCCGCGAGTTTTCGCTCATCGACCGTCCCCGGATTGGCTTCGAGGGTCACTTCGGCGCCCGCGTCGATCGTGAACGTCGCATGGAGAAGTTCGAGGATCTCGCCGACGGTCCGGGGGGCGAGAAGCGACGGCGTCCCGCCGCCGAAGAAGATGGTCTCGAACGGATCGGCGCTGCGCCCGGATTGCATCGCGATCTCGAGCTTGAGCGCCGCGACGAACGAGTCTATCGGATCGAGCGACTCGATGGAATAGAAGTCGCAGTAGATGCACTTGTGCTCGCAGAAGGGAATATGGAGGTAGAGGCCGGCCAGAAGGATCGCCCTAATCAGCGGATGAGCGAAAAGAGGCGGTCCCACCGGACGCGGGCGAACGGTCCTGCGTCGGCCGAAGAAGGCTCCACCGACCAATAGACCATCATGGCGCTCCCGATGATGTTCTTGCGGGGCAGGAACCCCCAGCTCCGGCTGTCGAAGCTGTGGTTGAGGTTGTCGCCGAGAACGAACACATACTCTTCCTCCACCCGGTATGTCCGGGCGGGGGTCCCGTCGATGAGGACGGAATCCCCTCTCGACGCGATCGCATGTCCTTCGTTCACGATGATCCGCTCGATGGCCGGCGACATCGACCCGAGGGAGAGCGCCAAGAGTTCGCCCTTGCGGGGGACGCGGACCGGACCGAACTCGATGCGGGGATCGCCCGACCAGCCGTCGATCTGGAGCCGGTCGCCGTTGACCACGATGTCGCCGGAGGCGATGCGCACTTCGTCGCCGGCGAGCGCGACGCAGCGCTTCACGAACGTGACGCGCTCGGGCCGCGTGTCAGGAAACGCGCTGGACGGAAGTTCAAAGACGACGACGTCGCCGCGGGAGAGAGGCGCGAGGCCGGGAAGATGGAAGAACGAAAGGCCGGACTCCGACGGCGCGAGGTGTTCGGGGAGCCGCGCCCCGTACAGGAGCTTGTTGACAAGTACGTAGTCCCCGGTCCTGAGCGTCCCTTCCATCGACTGCGAGGGGACGTAGACCGCGCCGAGGACGAAAAGCTTGATCGCGAGCGCTCCTGCGAGCGCGAACAACACGACCTGGTAGCCGTCCCAGATCTGTCTCACGACCGTGAACCGAGAGGGGATGTCGCGTGGAGGCTGCACGGGCGTGATCACCTCACGAGGGTCCCGAACCGAACCCAGCGGACGGTGGAGAGCTTGTCGCCGATGGTGAAGAGCGACACGTCGGGGTTCCATGACCAATAGACGATGAGCGGGGTCCCGATGACCGATTCCTTCGGAATGAAGCCCCAGAACCTGCTGTCGAGGCTGTTATCCCGGTTGTCCCCCATGCCGAAGACATAGTCGCGTTCGACCGTGTACGACGCCGCGGCTGAGCCGTCGACGCGGACGGCGCCGTTGACAAGCTCGACGCGGTGCCCTTCGCGCTTGATGAACGTATCCCACCGCTGGTACGTCTCCGCGTTGAGCGCGACGACCATGCCTTTTTTCGGGATGACGACCGGCCCGTAGTTGTCCTCATTGAAGCCGGAGCCCTTCGGGAAGATCCTCGGATCGGACAGACCGGGCGGGCGGATCATCGCGGAGTTGAACTTAAGGTTCCGGGGGTTCGGGAACGGCTTGCCGTTCACGGTGACGATCCGGTCGCGGATCTGGAGGGTGTCGCCTGCGACCGCGATGCAGCGCTTGAGATAGTACGCGAAGTCCGTCGCTTGGGTCTCTTCCCTCATGCCGGGGAAGATGAAGACGATGATGTCGCCCCGCTCCACATCCCAGAGGGCGGGAAGCTTGAACGAGGGGATTTTCGTATTTGTGAACGGGATGGTCTTCGGGGTCGTACCGCCGAAGACGAACTTGTTGACGAGGAGAAAATCCCCCGTCATGATCTCGTTCTCCATCGAGCCGGTCGGGACCTCGAACGACGCGAGGACGAAGCTGTTCAAGAGAAGGAACGCACCGAAGATGATCCCCAGTTCCTTCAGCCATGCGACGAACGCAGACGGATGCTGCGCCTGTTCCGCCGGTGTACCCTTGTGGTCTCCTGCCTTTGCCATACGGTCGTGTGTCCTGTCCGATTGTGAGAGAACTATTCTTCCATCGCGAGGACGGCGAGGAACGCCTCCTGCGGGATTTCCACTCTTCCTACCTGTTTCATACGCCGTTTCCCCTCCTTTTGTTTCTCGAGGAGCTTGCGTTTTCGGCTGATATCTCCGCCGTAGCACTTTGCGATGACGTTTTTGCGCATCGCGGAGATGGAGTCCCGGGCGATGATCTTGCTCCCTATAGCCGCCTGGATGACCACCTCGAACATCTGCCGCGGGATGAGCTTCCGGAGCTTCGCGCAGAGCTTCTTCCCCCACTCGTACGACCGTTCCCGGTGAACGATGACCGAGAGCGCGTCGACCGGCTCGCCGTTGAGAAGGATGTCGAGCTTCACAAGGTCCGACTCGCGGTTCTCGAAGAACTCATAATCGAGGGAGGCGTAGCCGCGCGAGGTGGACTTGAGCTTGTCGTAAAAATCGAAGATGATCTCCGAGAGCGGCATCTCGTAGCGCAGATCGGCGCGCGTCGGATCGATGTACGTCGTGTTCTTGTAGACGCCCCGGCGGTCCGTGCAGAGCTTCATGATGTTGCCGATATACTCGGTCGGAACGATGATCTGCGCCTTGATGATCGGCTCCTCGACACGCTCGATGTCGCCGGCTTCAGGCATGAACGCAGGGTTGTCGACGAGGACGACGTCGCCGTTAAGCTTCACGACGCGGTATTCGACGTTCGGTACTGTCGTGATGAGCTCCTGCTCATATTCACGCTCGAGGCGTTCCTGAATGATCTCCATGTGGAGCAGGCCGAGGAACCCCGCGCGGAAACCGAACCCGAGTGCGACGGACGATTCCGGCTCGAAGATGAGCGAAGCGTCGTTCATACGGAGTTTTTCCAGGGAGTCCCTGAGGTCCGCGAAGTTGTCGGAGTTCACCGGGTATAGGCCGGCGAAGACCATCGGCTTCGCTTCCTTGTAGCCGGGAAGCGGCCCGTCGGCGGGACGCGCCGCGTTCGTCACGGTGTCGCCAACCTTCGTGTCGTGGACATCCCTCGCCCCGGGGATGATATATCCGACGTCGCCGGCCGAGAGAGTACCGGTTCTGACCCGGCGCATGTCGAGGATCCCAACCTCTTCGGCTTCGAAGACCTTGTCGGTGGCGAAGAACCGGATCTTGTCTTTTTCGTTGATCGTTCCGGCCATGACGCGGACGTAGACGATCGAGCCGCGGTAGCCGTCGAAAATGGAATCAAAGATGAGAGCCGCCAGGGGCGCGTCCGGGTCGCCCTTCGGAGGAGCGATGCGCGTCACGACGGCTTCGAGGATCTCGTCGACGCCGATCTTCATCTTCGCGCTCGTGAGGATGATCTCCTCGTCCTTGCAGCCGATCAGGTCCATGATCTGATGCTTCACCGTGTCGACCATCGCGCTTGGCAGGTCGATCTTGTTGATGACGGGGATGATCTCGAGGCCCGCGTCGATCGCAAGGTAGAGGTTGCTGATCGTCTGCGCCTCGACTCCCTGGGAAGCGTCCACGACAAGGAGCGCCCCCTCGCACGCGGCGAGGGACCGGGAGACCTCGTACGAGAAGTCGACGTGGCCGGGGGTGTCGATGAGATTAAGGGTGTAGGGCTTGCCGTCGCGGGCCTGGTACTTCATCTGGATGGCGTGGAGCTTGATCGTGATCCCGCGCTCCTGCTCGAGTTCCATGTCGTCCAAGACCTGGTTCGTCTTCATCTCCCGCGCGGTGACGGTGCCGGTCCGTTCAAGGAGGCGGTCGGCGATCGTGGACTTGCCGTGATCGATATGCGCGATGATGCAAAAGTTCCGAACCTGTTCCATTCAACGACCGAATGTGGGGAAAAACGTACAATTTCCAAGCACAAGAAAAGCAATCCCGCCAAAAGAGAGCGGGAATGGGTTAAAATATAGCATAAAAGGGAGTGAGTTGCAAGGTCTCGGGAAGGCGTAGAGATGCTCGAACTGAAGGGGTTTCTGGGAAGATGTGTTACTGGGGTGTTACTCTCAAGGCTACTGTCCGTAGGTCGTACATTGTCAAGGCTCGAAAATGGTCATCGCCGATGACACCCGCCGAGTGTGATCGATGCACGAGTGTTCGGGTCACCGTCGATGCCCCCCTATTTCTAAATTTCTCCTGATCGTATGTACTGCGTTCGTGCTACTGCTCGTTCAGGGCACAACTGTTTGATGTCGCAAACGCTGTCTGTGAAAGTTGGAGAATCATTTGGTCGTCGTGCCGCCCACCGGGACACCGAGTCTTTTCTACTCAGTCTTTGGGTTCCCATAGTTCAATTTTGTTCTTTTCGGAGTCAAGGATATGGACGAATTTACCGTAGTCGGAGGCTTCAATCGTGTCCACAATGGTTACACCTTCCTTCTTAAGTTGCTCAACAAGGTCCACCAAATTCTCTACTCGGTAATTTATCATAAAGTCTTTTGTTGAAGGCTCAAAATATTTTGTATTTTCTGCAAAAGGATTCCACTGGGTAAGTCCCTTTTTTGTGCTGTCATCCATTTCTCGCCATTCAAAGCTTGTTCCATACGGGCTTGTGTCAAACCCAAGGTGTGTCTTATACCATTCGTTCAATGCTTTGGGGTCTTTGCATTTGAAGAAAATGCCGCCAATGCCTGTTACTTTTTTCATTTTTGTGTTGTCCTTTGAATTGTTGGTTATGATTGATCTGAAAGCAAAACCAAAACAGAATGATGTCGCTAATGCCAAAGTGAGCAAC
Organism: Ignavibacteriota bacterium; assembly: GCA_025358305.1. Lineage (GTDB taxonomy): Bacteria > Bacteroidota > Ignavibacteria > UBA10030 > SZUA-254 > JANYJZ01. The sequence continues at coordinate 3,945 of JANYJZ010000024.1, read as the reverse complement.
GTAATCAATGTTGTTTTTTTCATTGTCTGTCAATTTATTTTTAATAAGTTCATTTCTTGTACGAAAAGCAATCCCACAAAAAGAGAGCGGGATTGAGTTAAAAATTAGCATAAAAAAGGCTGAGTTGCAAGGTGAGAGAAGGTATCTCGTTGTCAATTCAGAATTGAAATTCATCGTGCATTGTTACTGGCGTGTCACTGGGGAAGTTCTCGTTCATCCGGCGGATGTGATTTCTCGATAGAAAGAGACTCGACGTGTCAGCAGGACACGATATGAACACTGATGACAGAACATGATGGAGGTGCCTCTTTCGCCCCAAAGACGCGCTTGACAGCGCACAACAGAGTATGTATATTTAATCTGCTAGTTTAAAATTACATACGAAGAATGACGTACCATCGTCGCGTGCTGGAAGACTCGGTGCGAGAGTGACAACAGTGAAATCTTCTCCGCGTCTGGTCCACGACCCCTACGCCGCGCTGCGGTTTCCGGAATACAGGAACTTCATCATCTCCTCGTTCCTCTTGACGGTGGCCCTCCTCATCCAGGAGGTCGCGCTCGGCTATGAGATCTACAGCATCACGAAGGACCCCCTTGCCCTCGGCTTCATCGGACTCGCCGAAGCCCTCCCGTTCATCGGGCTGTCGCTTTACGGCGGGCACATCGCCGACCGCAAAAGCAAACGGACGATCATCCTCTTCTCCACCGGCACGATCGCCGTCGGATCGATCCTCCTCCATATCTTCGCCCACGAATACGAAACCTCCACCGGCATCCCGGCTTCTTATCTGGTGGCGGTCATGTACGCCACGGTCTTCCTCGTCGGGCTCTGCAGGGCGTTCCAGTCGCCGGCGGCCTCTTCGCTTCGGGCCTTTCTCGTCCCTGTCCACGCGTACGAGAACGCCGCGACTTGGAGCAGTTCCGCCTGGCAGGCGGGCTCGATCGTCGGGCCGGCCGCCGGAGGGTTCCTCTTCTCGTGGCTGGGCTTTTCCCACACGCTGTTCGTCGTGGCCGCCCTTCTCTGCGTTTCACTCTTCCTCTTCACTCGAGTGAGCGATAAGGGGATGAGCGCCGAACCGTCGAAGACCGACGTCATCGAAAGCGTCAAAGAGGGTCTCCGGTTCGTCTGGAGCACGAAGCCGATCCTCTATGCGATCTCCCTCGACCTCTTCTCGGTTCTCTTCGGCGGCGTGGTGGCGATCCTGCCGATCTACGCGCAGGACATCCTGAAGGTGGGGGCTCAAGGATTGGGGATCCTCCGCGCGGCGCCCGCGGTGGGCGCGGTGCTGACGCTCCTCATTCTCTCCCGGTTCTCCGCGATGCAGTACGCGTGGCGCAACCTCCTGTTCGCGGTGGCGGGATTCGGCGTCTCTGTATTGGTGTTTGCGGTCTCGCCCTGGATGGGGCTTTCGGTGGCGGCACTTTTTCTCAGCGGGGCGTTCGATTCGGTCAGCGTCGTCATCCGCCAGACGCTCCTCCAGCTCCTGACTCCCGACGCGATGCGCGGCCGGGTGATGGCGGTGAACGGGATATTCGTTTCGTCGTCGAACGAGCTCGGCGCGTTCGAATCGGGCGTGGCGGCGCGCCTCTTAGGCGTCATACCGTCGGCAGTGTTCGGTGGCGTGATGACACTCGTGATCGTGGGCTGGCTGACGGTGAAATCGCCGGAGCTCCTGACGCAGCGGTTTGACCCACCCTAACATCCCCTCGCGGCGCACACATCTGGACCTCCGATGGGCTGCCGTTGAGACTTCCCGCAAGCACTTGATTGTCGAGGAGTTTTCCGCTATATTTTTTCAAATTCGTTCGAACTGTGCCCACACATTCACCGGAGACATGCGTATGAATCGGATACATCTTCTGTTGCTCACTGTGGCACTTTCGTTGGTCTTCGCCGCGTCGGGAGCATTCGCGCAGGACAATCTCAAGAACCAGCTTTTCGGCGACCTCAATGCGCTCATCGCCCAGGCGAAGGAGAAGAAGGCCGATCTCATCGCCCCAAACAGCTTCGCCAAGGGGATGGAGTACTATAATGAGGCGACCGCGGTGTTCGCTCGCCAGGGACGCCTCGAGGACATACAAGAGAAGGTCAAAAGCGCGCAGATCTATATCGCAAAGTCGCTCGACCAGTGCAAGATCGCCGAGGTCGGCTTGAGCGCCGCCATGGCAGCCCGGACCGACGCGACGAGCGCCGGGGCGCCGAACTACTCCGCGGATCTCTGGAATAAGGCCGAGGACCAGTTCAACCGCGCCGCCCGCGCGCTTGAGGACGGAAGCCTCGACGACGCCAAGCGCAAGGCGTCCGACGCGGAATCGATCTACCGGTCCGCGGAGCTCGAAGCCATCAAATCGAACTACCTCTCCCCCGCCCGCACGCTCATGAAGCAAGCCGAGGAGATCGGCGCGAAGGACAACGCGCCGAAGACCTATGCGCGCGCCCAAACGCTTGCCGCGCAGGTGGAAGCCCTCCTGAAGCAGAACCGATACGATACGGACGAGGCCCGGCATCTCGCCCAGGAGTCGAAGTACGAAGCGGCGCATGCGATCTACCTGCACAAGACGATCCTGTCGATGAAGCAAAGCGACAAGACGTACGAGGACGCCATCCTTGATGCCGAAGCCTCCCTGCAGTCTGCGGCCGGCGCTGCCGGGCTCGTGGCGCGCTTCGACGAGGGCTACCGCCCGACCGTCGCGGCGATCACGGCCGCGATCAAGGAACGCGACGCGAAGATCAAGGACAACGCCGGCGCGCTCACCGATGCGGCCGAAGCCGTCCACGGCAAAGAGAGCGAGATCGACAATTTGAAGCAGCGCGTCGCGTCGATGGAGAACCGGGTGGGGTCCCTCACGGAGAACGAGCGGCAGCTGAAGGAGGCAGGGACCGAACTGCAGCACAAGCTCAACACGCAGCACGAGCAGGAGGAGACGATCCACCAGGTGGGGCTCATGTTCACCGACGACGAAGGGAACGTCCTGCGCGACGGGAACAACATCATCATCCGCCTCTACGGTCTGAGCTTCCCCGTCGGCAAGAACATCATCGAGCCGCAGTACTACACGCTCCTGACGAAGGTCCAGGAGGCGATCAAGAAGTTTCCGCGCTGCAGCATCATGATCGAAGGACACACCGACAGCCAGGGAAGCGACGAGGCCAACCAGACACTCTCTGAGAGCCGCGCGAAGGCCACCGCGGAATATCTCATGGCCAATATGGGTGTGGAGATCCCGATCAACTCCCAAGGGTACGGCGAGAGCCGGCCCGTCGCGAGCAACGACACGCCCGAAGGACGGGCGAAGAACCGCCGGATCGACATCGTCATCACGCCCGCCGGGGCAAGACAGGGGAAGTAACGCTATGGCAGCAAAACGCAAACAGGGGCCGATCCTCGGACTGCGCACCGCGGTCTATAACGTGCCGTCGATGAAGAAGGCGCGCGACTGGTATGCGACCATCCTCGGGAAGGAACCCTACTTCGACGAACCGTTCTACGTCGGCTTCGACGTCGGCGGGTTCGAACTCGGCCTTCATCCGGGCACGGGCGGATCCGGGAAGGTCGACGAGAGCGTCATCGTCTATTGGGGGGTCGCGAACGCCTCGCGCTCCCTCGCGAGGCTCCTCCGGCTCGGAGCGAAGAAGCACACAGCGCTCCAGGATGTCGGGAGCGGGATCAAGATCGCGACGGTGAAGGACCCCTTCGGCAACATCTTTGGGATCATCCAGAACCCGCACTTCAAAGGCTGATCCATCGTGCCGCCCGCGCCCGCGCATGTCTCCGACCCCGCGTCCGCCGATGGCACTGGAGACTTTTCCATTTCCCTTGGCAGAGCGAACCTCCTCGGCGTGCCGCTCTTCCTCTTCCTGGCGGGCGCGGTCGTTGTCCCGTACGGCCTTCTCTGGGGCTGGACACGCCTCTATCTCGCCTTCAATGAATTCATGAACTGGCA
>JANYJZ010000018.1 GCA_025358305.1 Ignavibacteriota bacterium | reverse complement strand
CAGCTTACCACGATTTTTCTTCACGGGCGGTTTGGAACTCCTAATTCGAGAAATTAGTGAAAAAAGGTCAGTTTCTAAAACTCTGGAATGAAAATATAACGTAATTCTTTTTGAAAGTCAATCGAATTCCCCGATTTCTGTCGCCCCATTCGTCATGTTTCGCCCATTTTTCGCTTGATTGTCTTCGGCTTCGGGCCTATATTAACCTGTCTTTTTACCAGCACTCGCTCACGAACATGTTCTCCATGCGCCGAACGCTCCTTATTCTCTTTCTCAGTGCCTCTTTCGGGCTTTCCCAAGCCTCGGTCCCGGCGCGCGAGGTCCGCGCGGTCTGGATCACGACAGTCCTCGGGCTCGACTGGCCGAAGTCGGTCGACCCGTCGGAGCAGCAGCGATCGTTGAAAGCCATCGTCCGGGAACTCGCCGCGGCGCGCTACAACACGATCTTCTTCCAGGTCCGAGGTAGGGGCGATGCGATGTACCGGTCGCTCTACGAGCCCTGGTCGGAACAACTGACCGGCACACTGGGGAAGGACCCCGGGTGGGATCCCTTGGAGGTCCTCCTCGACGAAGCGCACCGTAACGGCATGGAGGTCCACGCGTGGTTCAACACCTTCCTCGTCCGCGACTCCAAGGAGCGGCGTCTCCCCGGCGGAGGGATCCATGTCGTCGACCGTCATCCGGAGTGGGCCGCACTGGCGAACGGCGAGTGGTGGCTCGATCCGGGGATCCCCGAGGTCCGGGAGTATATCGTCCGGGTTGGGCTCGACATCGTCCGGAATTACGACATCGATGGATTTCAGTTCGACTTCCTTCGCTACCCGGCCGATGTGTTCCCGGACGACGCAACCTACCGCCGCTACGGCGGCGGCGCTCCAAAAGCGGATTGGCGCCGAGACAACGTCACACGCCTCGTCGCGGTCTTCCACGATTCGGTCCAGGCGATCAAGCCCTTCGTGAAACTCGGCGCGACGCCCCTCGGCATCTACAAGAATTCGGAGCACGTCCGCGGACTCCAGTCGTACGAGGAGGTCTACCAGGACTCCCGCGGGTGGCTCGCCGGGGGACTTCTCGACTACCTCGCACCGCAGCTGTACTGGTCGATCGGGGAGCGCCCTGGCAATCCCGACTTCGCCACGCTCGCCCGGGAGTGGTCAGGGCATGCGTACGGACGGCAGATCGTCCTCGGCGTCGGCGCGTATAAGCCTGAAGTGGCCGTGCAGCTTCCCCAGATCATCGATCTTTCGCGCGCTGTCGGGGCCGCGGGCCACGCGTTCTTCCGGTACTCGAACGTCTCGGGCCTCGATGCGGTCACCGGGAAATATCCGTACCTCGCGAGTGCCCCGATGATGCCGTGGAAATCCGCGCGGCCGCCGGCTCCCCCGGCGGACGTCCGGATCGCTCGGCTCGCGGACGGTCGCATGCGCCTCGAGTGGCAGAGACCCGCCGCCCCGGGGCCCAGCGCTCCACTCCTGGCGAAGGTCTACCGGAGCGAACGCACGGTGGTGAACGCGGCCGACCCGGCGGCGCTCATTGCTGTGGTGCCAGTCTCGGCAGGGGAGTATACCGATTCGACCGCACGTCCTGGCACGGCGTACGGATACGCTCTCTCCGTCCTGGACCGCGCGGAACGCGAGAGCGATCTCATGGCGGCGCACCCGGCCGCTTCGCCGGAACTCGCTTCGCTCGGGCGAAGGGCTGCGGCTCGGACCTCTCTCGGCGAGGCCGTTCCGACGCAATCGCTCCTTCTTGTGCCGTATGAAGTGGCATCGCGCTCGGGCGTGGCGATCACGATCCTCGACGGGGGACGTCAGCGCGTCGGTGCCGTCATCGATGATCTCATGGAACCGGGGCGGTATGTCGTTGCGGCGAATATCGCGGCGTACAGGAAGGGGTGGTATACGCTCGTCATGGAATCGGGAGCATACCATGCGGAGCGGCGCTTTCAAGTGGAGTGAACGCACGCGCTCGGCCCGCCCGGTGCGCTTCGAGCCCTCAGAGGTCTAGCGGATCCCGAGGAGGTCGATCATCCAGAGGCTCAGCTCCGGAACATACGTGATGATCATCAGTGCGATGAGGAGGAGGCCGATGTACGGCAGGGTCGCCCGGACCACCGTCGAGATCGGCTTTTCAAAGCGGAAGCTTGAGATGAAGAGATTGAGCCCCACCGGCGGCGTGAGATAGCCGATCTCCAGGTTCGTCAGGAAGATGATGCCGAGATGAATGGGGTTCACGTCGTAGGCCGTCGCGATCGGAATGATCAGCGGAACGACGACGATGATCGCCGAGAAGATGTCCATCATCATGCCGACGATGAGGAGGAAGATGTTCAAGAGGATGAGAAACGCAGCCTTACTCGAGATGAAGTGCTGGATGAGGGCGAAGAGCTTCATTGGCACTTCCTCGTCGATGAGGTAGTTAGTCAGTCCCATGGCGCACCCGAGGATGACGAGGATGGCCCCGACGAGGACCATGCTCTCAACCATGATCCGGGGAACGTCCGAGAAGAGCTTCAAGTCCCGGTAGATGAGGACCTCGACGACGAGGACGTAGAACGCCGTCACCGCGGCCGCCTCGGTCGCCGTGAACAGTCCGCCGTAGATCCCCCCGATGACGAGGAACGGCAGTGGGATCTCCCACGCCGCATCGCGTACCGCGATTCGCACGTTCTTCCATGAGAACGGGATCTTCGGCACCGCCCCTTTCGCCCCCTGCCGTATTGCGTAGACCGCAAGGATCACCAGGAGCAAAATGCCCGGCAAGAGTCCCGCGGCGAAAAGCTTATCGATGGAGACGTCCGGGACGCCGCCGGACGCGGTCCGGGAGTTCGAGGCGACCATGGAGTAGAGGATGAGCGGCAGGCTCGGCGGAAAGAGGAGGCCCAGGCTGCCCGACGTCGTGAGGAGCCCGAGGGTGAACTTCTCCGAGTACTTCTCCTGGAGGAGGATCGGAAAGAGGAGTCCCCCGAGCGCGATGATCGTGACGCCCGAGGCGCCCGTGAACGCCGTGAAGACCGCGCACGAGACGAGGGCGACCACCGCGAGTCCGCCGCGGATCCAGCCGAAGAGCGCCTGGGAGAGCGCGACGAGCCGCCGCGGCGTCTTGCTCTCGGCAAGGACATAGCCTGCAAAGGTGAAGAGTGGGATGGCGATGAGCGTCGGGGCGCTCGCGAGCCGGTAGAGCTCGACGATGACGGCCGATGTGTCGATGTCGGCGAGATGGAAGGCCAGGACGGCGATGCCCCCGATGATCGAAAAGAGCGGGGCCCCGATGAACGCGAGGCCGACGAACAGGAGAATGAGAAGGATCGTCTTCATCTACGGCTCGATCGTCGGGACGTGGAGGTTCGGCTCCGACGTCTCCTGGTGCCGGAATGCCCGGACGACGTGGTCGGCGGCCTTCAGGAGGAACCGGAACGAGATGAGGGCGAACCCCGCGGGGATGATGATCTCGAACCACCAGGCGGGAAGATCGGTTGCGCCGATCGTCAGGAGCTTGTCGGCGGTGAGCTGCTCGCTCTGGAGAAAGACCCATCCCGCCTTTGCCAGGAGCGACGTGACGAGAGCGGCGAAGAGGTTCGTGACGATCCGGAGGAGGTTCGTTACGCGCGGCGAGGTGTAGCGCGTCACAAGGTCGATATTGATGTGCTTTTCATTGCGCGTCGCGATCGACGCCCCGATGAAGCCGACCCAAAGGACGGCGTGCCGAAGCAGGGGGTCGGCCCAGAGGAACCCGACCGAGAAGAAATTCCTGAGGATCACCTGGAGGAACGCCAGGACTATCATCACGCTCAAGATGAGGACGATCGCGGAGTGCTCCAGCGCCAGGAGGCCCTTTTCGAGCGCCTTCAGGATGTTCATTTCCCGCCCTTGGCCTGGTTCTTCCGGAATTCCGACAGGTCCGCTTCCACTTTCTGGAGAAGATCGTCGGAGAAGAGCTTGCCGACGAGGAGGCGGCGGGAACGGGTCCCGATCGCATCGAAGGAGGCGAGGACCTCCTTGGACGGCGGATGTGTCAACGTGATGCCGTTCTTCTTCAAGGTCTCGATGGACTTCGCGTTCTCCAGCCGGCTCAGTTCGGTGAGCTGCTTCATGTACTTCTTGCCGTTGCGAACGAGGATCTCCTGCATCTCTGGGGGGAGCTCCTGGAACTTCTTGCGGGAGATGACGACGGCGCCCGCCGCGTCGGCCAACGGGACGTCGAGCATGTACTTCACCCGAGAGAACCATTGAAGGGCGATCGCCGCTAAGGGGGAGGTGTACACGCCGTTGATGAGGTTCGTTTGGAGCGAGGTGAGGACGTCGGTGATCGTCAGCGGGATGGCGTGGATGTTCATCGTCTGGAACGCGGACTCGGCGATCGGGTCGCCTTCCCACATCCACATCTTCACATTGTTCATGTCCTCCGGCTTCTGTACGGGCGTATTGGTGAACACATAGATGAATCCGACCTCGGCCCAACCGAGATTCACGAACCCGCCCTCCTCGAACGCCGTGGTGAACTCCCCTTCGAAGGTCTTGTTGACGTGGTCGACCTCGTCATACGATTTGAAGAGAAACGGCGAGTCGAGGATACGGACCTTCGGCGCGATGGACGTCATGCCGTTCCCGGTGATGCCGGCGCTGTGGAGCTGTCCGAGCTTGATCTTTCTCAGGACGTCCTTCTCGTCGCCCTGGACACCTCCCGGATACATCTTGAACCCCAATCGTCCGCCGCTCTCGGCGCGGATCGCCTTGTCGTACTCCTTCATGACATTCATCCACGTGCTCCCCTCAGGGGCGAGCGTGGCGAACTTGAGCGTGAACTCCTGGGCGAAGGCGCGCGGCCCTCCCGTAATGGCGAGGGCGAATAGGGCCGCCGCGGCGGTACCGCGGAGGAAGGTGATAATGGTCTTCATGGTAAGAGTCATGGTCAGTCCTCGTTGGCTGAGTAAATGAACGGGCCGTGCGCGGTCCATCTAGAACAACACGTCGGATTTGGACCGGAGAAGCGCCGCCCTGCGTTTTGCGACCGCGTTCGACAGTCGCGCCTCGGGCAGGACGTCGAGCGATGTCGTGTCGATGGCCGTCAAGCAGCGGTCGAAGAGTTCCCGGTCGAGGGTCTGGACCGCGTTCGACCGCGCCATGTAATAGTATGCCATGAGATACTTGCCGCCCGTGCGGCGCAGGCACTCGTCAAAATACTTGCGTGAAGTGTCGGGGTCGCCGCCGAGGATCTTCGGCCGGCTTCCGTAGAGCGTGCCGAGGAACAAATTCGCGCCGCTGTAGAAATACCCCGGGTCCTTCTCCAAAACGAACCGCATCATGATCTCCACTTTCGGAAGGTCGACGAGCGCTTCCGGATCGGTGAGGGAGACGGCGATGTAGCTTCCCCATCCCGTCGCGGTCCAGAAGACGGCCGGCACGTCGTCGTTGGAGAGGGTCGCGAGTGCGCGGCGGAACTCGTCAGGGCCGAGCGCCAGGGCGTCGCGCACGGGCGCGTGCTTCCGGAGGATCCGCATGCCGAACTCCTTCCCGCGCAGATAGAGTGCAGCGGCGCGCTTGGCGCTGTCGTCCTCGACGAACCCGAGCGCGTAGCTCGAGTATCCCATCGAGGCCAGAAGGAGGAACCGGTCATTGTCCGGGTCGGATCGGAGGACCGATTCGAGGAGCTTGAGATCCGACGCGATCGCCGTTCCGGCCAATTGGAGATCCTGCTCCTCGTTGATGACCACAAATCCGTTGTCCATGATCGTACCCATGGAGCCGATGGCGATCTTCTGGATGCACCCCGACAAGAGCGTCGCCAAGAGAAGGATGGTCGGTATTTTCATGCTGTGCATAATGTTTCCAATATACGAAAACCTTCCCGGAAGTAAAACCGCGCTTCCGGACACGCGCCGATGCGGAGTGGTGTTAAAAAAAATTAATTTCAGGAACATCCCTCCGTGACGGACAATTGCGTACATTCCATTTGGAGCACACGATGCGGATTCTGGTAATCGAGGACGAAAAAAAGGTCGCGCGCTTCCTCCGCCAAGGGCTGGAGGAGGAGCGGTACGCCGTCGAGATCGCCTCGGACGGCGAACGCGGCGAGGCGCTCGCGTCGGCCGAGGGCTACGACCTCATCATCCTCGACGTCCTCCTCCCGAAGAAGGACGGCTTCGAGGTCCTGCGCTCCCTGCGCGCCAAAAGCGTCAAGACCCCCATTCTCATGCTCACGGCGAAGAGCTCCACCGAAGACAAGGTCCATGGCCTCGACACGGGCGCGGACGATTACCTCGCCAAGCCCTTCGCGTTCTCCGAACTCCTCGCGCGCGTCCGGTCTCTCCTCAGGCGCGGCGCCTCCGAAAAGTCCACCGTCCTGACCTTGGCCGACCTCCAGCTCGATACGGTGACGCACAAGGCGACCCGAAGCGGGAAGGGCATCGACCTCACCGGGAAGGAATACGCCCTCCTCGAGTACTTCATGCGGAACGCCGACCGGGTCCTCACCAGAACGATCCTCTCCGAGCACATCTGGAACTACAATTTCGACACCGGGACGAACATCGTGGATGTCTACATCAACCACTTGCGCAGCAAGATCGACGACGGGTTCGACAAGAAGCTCCTTCATACGATACGCGGCGTCGGCTACGCCCTGAAGGAATCCGCTCAGGCATGAGACGCTCCGCCAAGTCCATCCGGATCACGCTGACGCTCTGGTACTCGACGATCCTCGTGACGACGCTCGTCGTCTTTGGTCTCGTCGCCTATACGTACTCCAGCCAGACCCTCTCCGAGAACCTCGACCGCTCGCTGGTGAACGAGGTGAAGTGGGTGAAGGGGTACATCCAGCCGAAGGCAGGTAAGGTGAAGCCGAGCAGGAAGTACGCCATGAAGAAGTCTCCCCTGACCCCCGGGGAGGAGATCGCCGTGCTGTCCGAAGAGGTCAGGCCGGAGGACCCCGACGACGAGGTCTGGAACCAGATCTACGAACACGCCCTCCTCAATCCGAAGAAGACCCTCATCGAAGTGACCGACAAGAAGGGCGCGGTCATCTTCCGGTCCTTCAGCGTCTCGATGGAGAGCCTCCTGGTCGACATCAATCAGGGGGACTCGATGAAGCTCTCGACGGTCCGGAGCGACAAGGGGAAGGACTGGCGCGTGGCCGCGAGCGCGACGCCGGACCTACGGCTCTACGCGGCGTACCCGCTTTCGGAACTGCGCGACGTCTTGGACAACTTGTTCTCGATCCTCCTCATCATGATCCCGATCGCGCTCGCGGTCTCCGTCGGAGGGGGGCTGTTCCTGGCGAACAAGTCCTTGCGGCCGGTCGACGACGTCACGCGCGCCGCGCAGAAGATCACCGCCCAGAACCTCGATCAGCAGATCCCGACCCGGGGCGTCAACGACGAGCTTGGACGGCTCATCCTGACCTTCAATGACATGATCAAGCGCCTCCGGCATTCGTTCGACCAGATCACGCAGTTCTCCGCCGACGCCTCCCACGAGCTTCGGACGCCGCTGACGATCATGCGCGGCGAGGTGGAGCTCGTCCTGAGGAGCCCGAAGACGTCGGAGGAGTACCGGCGGGTCCTCGTGAGCAACCTCGACGAGATCATGCGCCTCTCGTCGATCATCGACAACCTTCTCACCCTCTCGACGACCGACTTGGGCGAGCATACCGTCCGGTTCGAGCCCGTCCGGCTCCAGCCCCTGATGACGGAGCTCCTCGAGGACAGCGAGATCATCGCGATGAAGAAGCAGATCAGCGTCCGGCTCACGGATAACGAGGATATCGAGATTGAGGGGGACGCGCTCAGGCTCCGGCAGCTCGTCCTGAACCTTGTCGACAACGCGGTGAAGTATACGCCCGACGAAGGTCACGTGACGATCTCGAGCCGCGACGAGGACGGGATAGCGGTCATACGGGTCCGGGATACCGGCATCGGCATCCCACGCGAAGAACGAGAGAAGATCTTCGACAGGCTCTACCGGGTGGACAAGGGACGGTCGCGTGATATGGGGGGGAGCGGCCTCGGACTCTCGATCTCGCGCTGGATCGTGGAACTCCACCGCGGGACCATCAGCGTGACGAGCGAGCCGGGCCGGGGGAGCGAATTCGCCGTGCGCCTCCCGCTGGCGAAGGAAACAGTCTAGATGTCGGCGCCGACCGAGAAGTAGTACTTCGGCGCGGAAAAATGCTGCAAGTTGAACTGCCAGGCGATGTCCATCTTCAGGAGGAACCCGAGGAAGATCATTCTCGCCCCGGTGCCCGTTCCCATCAGGAGGTCCTTCATGTAGACGCTCCCGGTGGCGTCCCTGTCGAACGCCCGGAAATCATCCCTTCCCGTCCACGCCCCTCCGATGTCCACGAAGAACAGTCCGCTGAAACTCTGGAAGATCACCGGCAGCGGCCCCGCCGTGAGGTACGCCAGGAGAGGGAACCGGAACTCCATGTTCGCCACCGCGTACTTCGTACCGATCCTCGCGTTGTAGTTGTAGCCCCGTAGCGGTATCCCCGAGGTGAGGAACACAAAATCCTCCGCCGATTCGATCGGGATGTGGTTCCCTTCGAACTGGCGGTTGATCCAATTGTCGACCCCTCCGATGATGAAGCGCTGCGGGTCCGCTCCGAAGCTCCCGCCGCCGGCGACCCTCAAGGCGAGGGTGTACTGCTGCCAGTACTTGTGGTATTCCCGGTAATCCCCCGTGATGGAGTAGAACCCCAGGGCCTGTCCCCCGATCTTGGGGCTCGCCATGAGGTTGATATTGAACCGCTTCCCGTTCGAGGGGGCGATCATCCCCCAGAGGCTCGTGTCGTGTACGTAGCCCACCGAAGGGATGATGAGGCTCCGGTGCTGCGACGGGACGAACGTGTAATCCATGTTGTCCCGGGCGATGTTGAACCACGAGAGGTTGAACTCGAAGCGCTCGAACTTGTTGATGGGATACGCGGCCATCCCCGTGATGCCGTAATTCCGAAACCGATAGACGCTCTGCCCGGTGATGGTGTCGTCGAGGAGGAGGAACCGAGCGCTGTGGAAGGCCTGGATCCCGTAGTCGATCCGCTTCGGGAGGTAGAGGTACGCCAGCGCGTAATCGCTGTTCTTCAGGTCGAACAGGAGGTTCGTCAGGATGTAGATCTGGTGGTCGCCGAGCATGTCGCTGAAGGCCATGATCGTCGAACCCTGGACGCCGTAGAACGTATTGTAGCCGGCGTTGCCGTAGATGATGTCGGGGGAGAAGTTGAGCTTGTACTTGTTCACCTTATATCGGCCTTCGGCGTCGACGTTGTCCTTCGCCACGGGGAACCCGATGCTGTCGGCGCGGCCGATGTGCTGATCGTCAAGGTCGTTCTTGAAGACGTAGTTATGGAGGTCGATCTTCACGTCGTCGGTGAACCGCCGCGACGTGTCGGCTTGGCCCACGCTGATCAGGACGTTGTCGCCGACGCGGACGGTGTCGCGCGATGCTCTGGCGGTGGTCTCGGGATGGGCGACGGCCATGGCCATGCGCTTGACAAATTCCGTCGGCTCGAGCTGCGCGCGGTCGCGCGACGCGTCGAGCGGCGAGCGCTTGAGGAAGAGGTCGAATCCGCCGTTGTCGAGCGAGGAGAAGGCCATCTTGGAGCCGTCGCGCGACAAGGTGAGCTGGTAGACGCCGCTGATGGAGTTCGTCACGGGACGCACCGAATCCGTCGCGAGGTCCTTGACGAAGACGTTGTTGATGCCGTTCAAGTCCGAGATGAAGTAGAGGTGCTTTCCGTCCGGTGCGGCGACGGGCGAGGTCTCGTCGCTCTTCGGGAGATCGGTCAGCCGCACGATCGCCCTGGTCTCGGGGTCAATCCGGTAGAGGTCGTACTGGCTGTAGTCGTAGTTCTGCATCTTGAACTGGTTCGGCGTCGCGGCCGCAGTGAGGTTCTCCTTGCGGTCCGATGCGAAATAGATCGTCCGGCCGTCCGCCGACCATGTCGGGTCGAGGTCGCTGAACAGGTCGTTCGTGAGGTTCGTCAGGGCCTTCGTCGCGAGGTCGTAGACGTAGATGTCCGAACGGCCGTGCTGGACGCCGACGAACGCGAGCCTCGTCTGCTGGCTCGACGTCCCCGGGATCGGGGGAGCCCAGTCGACGGAGAAGATGCCGTCGAGGTTGAACTCCAGCTTCTCCTCCTTTTCACTCTGGAGGTCGTAGAGGATGATCGCGTCCTGGTCGCCGCTCTTGGCCGACAGGGCGAGCTGCCGCCCGTCGGGGGACCAGGCCATGCCGGGGGTGAGGAGATGGAGTTCCTCGAAGTCGGGCGTCTTCTGGCCGCTGATGATCTTCTGGCAGTCGGACCCGTCGGAGGCGTTCATGACGAAGACGTCGAAGTAGTCGTCCTTGTTCGAAATGAACGCGACTCTGTCGCCTTGGGGGGAGAGCCGGGGGCTCGTGTTATAGAAACTCCCGTCCTTCTTGTGGTCGGTGAGCCGTCGCGCGTAATCGGCGGGGTCCTCCCGCTTCGCGATGTCGGGCCAGTAGAGCACCTTCTGCTCCTTTATCCAGCGTTCGGAAAGCTCGTTCACGCTCAGGCCGATGGCGGCCCGGAATCCCTGGTCGACGTTCCGGGTGCCGCGGATCCGGGTGAGGATCTCGCCGATCTTTTCGCGGCCGTACTTCACGGCGATGTAGTTCCACAAGGACTGGCCCCCGCGGTAGGCGAAGTAGCCGTTGAGGTACTGGACTGGCGGGAGGTATTCGTGGACCGTCGCATCGCGTAGGAACATGTCCGAGTTCGTGTCCCATTGGAGGGCCTCGTACTCCGCGAGTCCCTCGTTGAACCACAAGGGGAGCTGGAGCGAGATGTTGTTCGAGATGATCGACTGGATCGAACCGCCGTAAAACATGTCGTTGATGACGGCGTGGACGAGTTCGTGATGGATGACGTGGCGGAACTTCTTGTAATCGCCCTCGTAGGGGAGGATGACGCGGTTCTTGAAGAGCTCCGTGACGCCGCCGATCCCCTCTTCGAGATACTCGCTCACGACATTCGTCTGCTGGAACTCGTTGTGGGAGTTGTAGACGATGATCGGGATGCGGTTCGTGATCTGGTAGTGGAAGTGGCTGCTGATCTCGGCATAGGAGGATTCTGCGATGTCCGCCGCGAACTGGGCGAGGTAGTCCCCGCCGGCGGAGAAGTAGACGTCAAAGTGGCTCGACTGAATGTACGACCAGTCGAAGTTCGTGTACTGGACCTTGTTCTTGCCGAACGGTGTTTCCTGGCCATAGAGGGAGGTCGAGATCACACAGAGGAAAGAGAGGAGAAACGTCGCGCGATATCTTGTCATGGTCAGCCTCAGTCTTTTGCCGCATCCGATTCACCATAAACGTACGAAACCGCCGGGGGAAATGCAAAGTCCGTCCCGGGTGAAGGCGGACGGCCGTCCCCTGTTCTCACCCCCCGCCGAGGGAGCGTTCCAGGACACTCCGGGAGAGGACCTCGTTCATCGATCCGGTCCGGTATCCCTGGAGGTCGAGCGTGACGTATGCGAATCCGAGCCCTTTCAAGTGGTCCACGACCTTGCGGCGGAGCGCGTGGTCGAGAAGCCGGGCGAGTTCGTCCTGGCCCAGTTCGATCCGAGCGGTCTTCTCGTCATGGTACCGGACGCGGTACGACCGGAACCCAAGGTCCCGGAAGAGGTTCTCCGCGGCGTCGACGCGGGCGAGGGCCTCGCGGGTGATCGGCGTACCGTACGGGAACCGCGAGGAAAGGCAGGCGAAGGAGCCCTTTTCCCATGTCGGAAGCCCCAGGTCCCGGGAGAGCGCGCGGACGTCCGCCTTGCTCATGCCGGCTTCGAGGAGGGGGGAGCGCACATGCTGCTCCTTCTTCGCGCGCATGCCGGGGCGAAAATCGCCGAGGTCGTCGGTGATCGTGCCGTCGGCGATCCAGGGGATGGACCGAGCGGCGGCGATCTCGTTGAGTTTTGAGAAGAGCTCCACCTTGCAGAAGTAGCAGCGGTCGGGCGGGTTCTCGGCGAACTTCAGGTCGTCGGTCTCCTCGGTCGCCACCTCTTCGTACTGCGCGCCGATCTCGAGCGCGATCCGAACGGCTTCTTCGTACTCGCGCGACGGGTAGGTCTCCGACGTCCCGATGACGGCGAGCGCCTCGTGAGCGAGGACGTCGTGCGCGACCTTCAGAAGGAGCGTGCTGTCGACGCCGCCGGAATACCCGATGACGACCCGGCCCATCCCCGCGAGGATCGTGCGCAGGGAGTCATATTTTGCGGTGAGTTCTTCGGTCATGTGTTTCTTCCAGAAATAGGAAACGTCGAAGGCCAAAGCCTTCGACGTTGGTGGACATCGATGGATCGGTTGTCAGCGTTCAAGGAGGCTGGTGAACTCCTTGATCGACCGGACGCCCGGGAACTCCTTCTCGAACATCTTCTTCTTCCCCGGGTCGAGCTGGAAAGACGTCTTGAGGGACTCGAGGGCGTCGAACGTCTTGCGCATGAGGAAGAGTACTTTCGCCCGGCTGTAGAACGGATCGGCCCACTTCGGCTGGAGCTCGATGCACTTGTTCATCGCCTTGAGGGCTTCCTTGAAATACCCGTACTCGAGGAGGGTCTCCCCGAGGTCGTACCACGCTTCGACGTTCGTCGGGTCGAACCGTACGGCCATCCGGTAGCTGTAGAGCGCCTCGCGCCACTTGCCAAGCTGATAGGCGACGTCGCCCTTGGCGTACCAGAGTTCCGGATAGCTCCGGCAGAACGTGAGGGCCTTGTTGTAGTCCGTGTAGGCCTTTCGATACTGTTCGAGGGAGTCATAGCAGCTCCCGCGTCCGAAGAACGACTCGTAGTGCTTCGGGTCGTACTTCAGCGCAAGGGTGAAGCACTTGATCGCCTCCTTGTAGAGGCCGAGCTCCTCGTACGCATTGCCGATGTTGTGCCACGCTGGCACGTCCTTCTCGTCGATCCTCAGGGTCTGCCGGTAGCATTCCACGGCGTCGTAGAGGCGTCCCATGTTCGCGAACGCGTTCCCCTTGTTATACCAGGCCGCGGCGAAGTCCTCCTTGATCGCAAGGGCGAGCTCGTAGCTTTCGATCGACTTCGTGTACTGCGACAGGCGGTTGAGGATGATGCCCCGATTGTACCACGCGCTGTGGTTGTACGGGTCGATCTCGATGTGCCGGTCGTAGCAGGCGAGGGCGTCGTTCAAGCGGTCGAGGGAGTCGTAGCAGAACCCCAGCTCGTACCAGGCCTCTTTCTGGTCGGGGTTCCCTTCCAGGATGAATTTCAGGATCTGCGCGGCGTCTTCGTACCGGTCGAGCTTTTCGAGCGTGAGGGCCTTGCTGAAGAGCGCCTCCTCGTTGGCGGCGTCGGATTCGAGGACCTGGTTGAAACAGTCGATCGCCTCAGTGTGCCGGGAGAGATTGTCCAGTGTGAGTCCGCGGCCGATCATGAGCTCGGCGTCGACGGGATTGAGCTTCAGGGCATGTTCGATGCAGTCGAGGGCTTCGTTGTGGCGCTGAAGGTTGTTGAGAATGATGCTTTTGCGCTGCCACGTATCGGCGCTGAACGGGATATATTCGAGCAGAAGGGTGATAAAGTGGAGCGCTTCGTCGTATTTCTCCCCCTCGAAATAGAAGGCGACGATCTCTTCGAGCGAATCGATGTTGGTGGACCCGCCGCCGCCGTCCGAAAGGCGCTCTTTGAACTTCTTGATCTCGTCTTCAAAATGTTCTTTCGAGCCGTTCGGATCCTCACTCTCGTGGTCCGTATTCTCGAAATCAAATGTGTCCATCGACGTCCTTCAAAAGATCGAAAAACCAGGCTGGAACCGATACCCTTGAAATATAAACATAATTTGAAACGGAAGTCAAGTAAAACTTCTCCCTGGGCCGCCATCATTCGTTGATTTTTGTCAGTAAATCACGTATATTGGGAGTCCAAAAGACCGATGGTAGCCGAGAACATTGACCATATCCGCGCGCGCATCGCCGCCGCCTGCGAGCGGGCCGGACGGCGCGACGCAGAAGTGACGCTCATCGGCGTGGCAAAGACCTTTGACGCGAGTCAGGTCCTGGAGGCCATTCGGGCCGGCGTGACCGATATCGGCGAAAACTATGTTCAGGAATTCCTCGAAAAGAGGGAAATTCTCGCGCGGGAGCCAGTTCGGTGGCACTTCATCGGCCACCTCCAAACGCGCAAAGTTCGGTCGGTCATCGACGCCGTTTCGCTTATCCATTCCGTCGACACGCTCCGGCTCGCTCAAGAGATCGCCCGATGCGCATCAAGCGCCGCAAAGACGATCGATGTGCTCGTGGAGGTTAATACCTCCGGGGAAACGACCAAGTTCGGCGTCGCGCCGACGGACGCGGCCGGGCTCGTCGGGGAACTTCGAGCGCTTCGGGGCCTGCGCGTCGCGGGCCTCATGACCATCGGCCCGTTCCTCCCTGATCCGGAGGATTCGCGGTCGGCGTTCCGGATGCTCGCCCAGATCCGCCGGGACATCGAACGCTCGGGCTTCACGATGCCCCACCTGTCGATGGGGATGACGAACGATTTTGAAGTTGCCGTCGAAGAAGGTTCGACGATGGTTCGGATCGGGACCGCGATCTTCGGCCGCCGGACGAAACAAAAGACCGTATGACACTGACAGTGCGCGATATCGACCGCATGCGTTTCCCGACGAGGCTCCTCGGCTGGGCCCCCGACGACGTGCGCGAGTTCTTCCGGGAGCTCGCCTCCACCTTAGAAAGCACGCGGGCGAAGAACGAGGAGCTCCAACGCCGCATCGCCGAGCTCGAATCCGCCGCCGCCGCCGCGCGTGTGCCCGAACCGACGCCAGAGCCGGAAGCGCGAACCAGTGAGATCTCCCGAGCCGAAGCCCACGGCATCATCCGCAAGGCCGAAGAACAGGCGCGGCAGATCGTCGGAGCCTCTCGGGCGGAGCTCCTGAAGCTCCAGGAGCGGATCACGATCCTCGAGGCGAAGCAGGAGTCGGTCGCACGCAAGCTCCGGCAGTTCCTTCAAGCCGAGCTCGAGATCGTCCGGACGATCGAGGAGACCGGTGCGCCGGCCCTAGCGGGTGCCGCCTCGGCGGAGACCCCGCACATGACGAACGACATCGAAGACATCTTACGAAGCCTGGAGACGTTATGAACCTTCGCACGCAGATAGCAGAAGCGGTCCGGTACATCCGGAAGCACACCGCGACGGTCCCTGAGGTCGCCATCATCCTCGGCACGGGCCTCGGCGGCCTTGTCAAGGAGATCCGGAAGGAGGTCGTGCTCGATTACGACGCCATCCCGCACTTCCCCGTCTCCACCGTCGAGTCGCATCACGGGAAGCTCATCATCGGCACGCTCGGCGGCAAGAAGGTCGTCGCCATGCAGGGCCGGTTCCATTACTACGAGGGGTACACGATGCAGCAGGTGACGTTCCCGGTCCGGGTGATGTCGCACGCCGGTCTGGGGGCGAGGACGCTTCTCGTGTCGAACGCCGCCGGAGGGATGAACCCGAAATTCCGGCGCGGGGACCTCATGATCATCGAGGACCACATCAACCTCCAAGGGGACAACCCCTTGATCGGCAAGAACGACGAGCAGCTGGGGCCCCGGTTCCCCGACATGTCCGAGCCGTACAGCCGCGACCTGATCGCGCTCGCCCAAAAGGTCGCGAAGGATTTGAAGATACCGGTGCGCAAGGGGGTGTTCGTCGCCGTCCAGGGCCCGAACCTTGAGACGCGCGCGGAGTACCGTTTCTTGCGGGGCATCGGCGCCGACGCGGTCGGCATGTCGACCGTGCCGGAGAACATCGTCGGCGTCCATATGGGGATGCGGGTTTGCGGCATGTCGATCATCACCGATGAGTGCTTTCCCGACACGCTCGCGCCCGTCACGGTCGAGGAAGTGATCGCCGCGGCGAACAAGGCCGAACCGAAGCTCACCGCGGTGACGAAAGAACTCATCCGGCGGCTCTAGCCGCCTCTACAAGGACGCATGGCCATTCAACCATTGATACTCGAGGCGTGTTCAAAGAACTGACAGATAAGATCGCGTACGCCAAGCTGGAGGAGGAGATCCTCCGGTACTGGAAGGAGCACGACGTCTTCCGCAAGAGCGTCACCGAGCGCGACGGCCGTCCCGGCTTCACCTTTTACGAAGGTCCGCCGACGGCGAACGGCCGCCCCGGCATCCACCACGTCATGAGCCGAACGCTCAAGGACGTCATCTGCCGCTACAAGACGATGCGGGGGTACCAGGTCCATCGGAAAGCGGGATGGGACACGCACGGCCTGCCGGTCGAGATCGAAGTGGAAAAGGCGCTCGGGTTCAAGCACAAGGACGACATCGTCCGGTACGGCGTCGCGAAGTTCAACGAGGAATGCCGCACGTCGGTCTGGAAGTATAAGAACGAGTGGGAGCGGATGACCGAGCGGATGGGATACTGGGTCGACATGTCGGACCCGTACGTCACGTTCAAGAACGAGTACATCGAATCCGTCTGGTGGGCGCTCAAGCAGTTCTTCGACAAGGGGCTCATCTACAAGGGGTACAAGATCCAGCCGTACTGCCCGCGCTGCGAGACGCCTCTCTCGACCCACGAGGTGTCGCTCGGCTACGACGACGTGAAGGACCCGAGCGTCTATGTGAAGATGAAGCTCAAGGACGAGCCCGGGGCCGCGTTCCTCGTCTGGACGACGACCCCCTGGACGCTCATCTCGAACGTCGCCTTGGCCGTCAACCCGAAGATCGACTACGTGAAGGTCGCCCACAAAGGCGAGGTTCTCATCCTCGCCGAGGCCCGCCTCTCGGTCCTCGATGGGGAGTATGAGGTGCTCGCGAAGATGAAGGGATCGGCCCTCTCCGGCAAGGAATACGAACGGATCTTCAACTACCATCCGGTCGCCGAGAAGGCCTTTTACGTCGTCGAGGCCGACTTCGTCACGACGACCGACGGATCGGGGATCGTCCACATGGCCCCCGCCTACGGCGAGGACGATTACCAGACGGCGAAGAAGTTCGGCCTGCCGACGATCCACCCGGTGAACAAGAGCGGGGAGTTCAGCGCCGAGGTGACCGATTTTGCGGGGAAGTTCGTGAAGGACGCCGATCTCGACATCATTCGGAACCTCAAGGACCGGCACATCCTCTACAAGAAAGAGACCATCACCCACAGCTACCCCCATTGCTGGCGCTGTAGGACGCCGCTGTTGTATTACGCGCGGGATTCCTGGTACATCGCGACGACGAAGTACGCGGCGCGGATGGTGGAGCTCAACAAAACGATCAATTGGTACCCGCCTGAAGTGGGCGCGGGCCGGTTCGGGAACTGGCTCGAGGAGAACAAGGACTGGTCCCTCTCCCGCGACCGCTTCTGGGGAACGCCGCTTCCCATCTGGGTCTGCGACCGCTGCCAGAAGCAGCAGTGCATCGGAAGCGTTGCGGAGCTCTCCGCGGCCACGGGCACGCGCTTCGACATCGCCCAAGGGGCGTCGGGGCCCGAAGCACTCGATCTTCACAAGCCCTTCGTCGATGCGATCACGTTCGCGTGCTCGTGCGGCGGGACGATGCGCCGGACGCCCGAACTCATCGACGTCTGGTTCGACTCCGGCGCGATGCAGTTCGCCCAATGGCACTACCCGTTCGAGGGCAAGGACACCTTTGCCGGACAGCATCCGGCCGATTACATCTGCGAGGGGATCGACCAGACCCGCGGATGGTTCTATTCGCTTCACGCGATCAGCACGTTCCTTTTCGACACACCCGCGTTCAAGAACGTCATCGTCAACGAGCTCATCCTCGACAAGGAAGGCCAGAAGATGTCGAAAACGCGCGGGAACACCGTCGACCCGTTTGCCGTGCTGGAACGCTACGGCGCCGACGCGACCCGGTGGTATCTCGTCGCGACGAGCCCGCCCTGGCGTTCGACGCTCTTCGACGAGGACGGGCTGGTGGAGGTGCAGCGGAAATACTTCGGCACGCTCCTGAACACGTACGCGTTCTTCACCCTCTACGCGAACATCGACCGCTTCACGTTCGCCGAACCGTCGGTCCCGCTCTCCGACCGTCAGGAGATCGACCGGTGGATCCTCTCGTCGCTCAATTCGCTCATCGTGCGGTATACGGCGGCGATGGAAGGCTATGATGTGACTCGCGCGGCGCGCGCCGTGAGCGACTTCACGATCGACCAGCTGTCGAATTGGTACATCCGGAGGAACCGGCGCCGATTCTGGAAGAACGAGAAGGGCGCGGACAAGACCGCCGCATACCAGACGCTCGCGGAATGCCTCACCGTCGTCGCCAAGCTCATGGCACCCGTCGCGCCGTTCGTCGCCGAGGAGCTCTACCGCAACCTCAACGCCGTTACGCGCAAAGGGTCGGCCGACTCGGTGCACCTCGCGTTCATGCCGGAACCGGATCTTTCGGCGATCGACGCGGGCCTCGAGGCACGGATGGAGAAGGCCCAACGCATCGTCTCGCTCGTCCGATCGATCAGGAACACGCAGAACATGAAGGTTCGACAACCCCTGAAGCGCATCATCATCCCCGCCGGCGGCGCACAGGCGAAGGACGACATCCGCCGGATGGAGTCGCTCATTCTTGACGAGATCAACGTGAAGCAGATCGAGTTCGTCGACGACGACTCCGGCATCGTCAGGAAATCCGCGAAGCCGAACTTCAAGGCCCTCGGACCGAAGCACGGCAAGGGCGTCCAAGCGGTCGCCGCGGCCGTCAAGTCGCTCGGTCCGGCCGAGATCCGGAAGCTCGAACAGGAGGGCCAGGTCATCCTCGCCGTCAACGGCTCTGAGGTGACGGTGGCCCGCGAAGACGTCGATATCCTCCACGAGGACCTCAAGGGCTGGGTCGTCGCGACTGACAACGACATTACGGTCGCCCTCGATACCGAGCTCACCGAGGAGCTCCTCGACGAGGGCTTTGCCCGGGAGTTCGTCAACCGCGTCCAGAACGCCCGGAAGGATGCCGGGTTCGAGGTGACCGACCGGATCAGGATCTCATTCACCGCCGGGGATCGGCTCTCGAAGGCCTTGCGCGGCATGGCAGACTACATCTGCCATGAGACGCTCTCCGAGGGTTTAAGCGAAGGCCGGATGGAAGGTGTCGAAGTGGTAGAGTGGGATATCAACGGCGAACCGTGCGCCGCAAGCGTCATGCGGCTCAACAATGTCCATCCGGGCGCCGGAAGCAAATAGCTAACATTCATCAATAAAGGGAAGTACATTCATGGCAAAATCGAAGAAACCGACGGCGGTAGACAAGACGGTCGCTCTCTTGAAGTCCAAAGCGAAGGCCCCAAAGGCCACCCCTCCGCCGAAGCCGCCGGCGCGGCCGAAGATGGCCAAGCAGGAGGCGCCCAAGGCGCCGATCCGCAAAGGGAGCTACTCGAAGACCGAGCTCAACCACTTCAAGACGATCATCTTGGAGAAGAAGAAGGAGATCCTCGAGGAGCTCGAGACCTTGCGGGATTCGATGATGGATTCCACGACCGGCGAATACGCGAGCGAGAACTCCACGTACTCCACGCACATGGAGCAGGGGACCGATGCGATGGAGCGTGAGAAAACGTTCCTCTTCGCATCGCGCGAAGGGAAGTTCCTAAACCACCTCGAGGACGCGCTCCTCCGGATCCAAAAGGGCGACTACGGCCGCTGTTCCGTCTGTGCAAAGCTCATCGAGAAGGAACGCCTCGAGGCGGTCCCGCACGCGCAGCAGTGCCTCCAGTGCAAACTCCGTCAAGCCAAATAACATCCACTATCCCCGGTCCTCGAGAAGACACCCGTGCGCATACTGAATTTGAGCCTCTTCGTCGTCCTTGCGGACCAGATCGCCAAGCTCTTCGTCAAGGGGATCGACCTACCGTCCCTCGGCATCCACGTCGTGGGGTTCCGGTACGGTTCGAGCATTCCGATCCTCGGCGACATCGTGCGGCTCACCTACATCGAGAACCCCGGCATGGCCTTTGGGATCGACATCGGCGGGAAGCTCTTCTTCTCGGTCTTTTCCGTCCTGGCGAGCATCGGGATCCTGGTCTATCTCATCAAGGCGAGGAACGAAGGTCTCGCATTTCGGATCTCGCTCGCGCTCATCCTCGGCGGCGCGGTCGGCAACCTCATCGACCGGGTCTTCTACGGCGTCTTTTTCCAGGAGGCCCCGCTCTTCTACGGCCGGGTCGTCGACTTCATCGACGTCGACTTCTTCAACGTCAACCTCTTCGGGTACCACCTCACCCGGTGGCCAGTCTTCAACATCGCCGACGCGTCAGTGACCATCGGCGTGCTCCTCATGCTTTTCACGCACCGCCGGACGGAGCCCGCCGTCGCCGATGCGTCCTCCGTCCCCTCACCGCCCGAACACTCCGGCCCCGAATCCCTCTCTTCGTGAGGAGCATGTCGTCCCGCGAATTCGACATCCTCGTACCGCCCGGCAAGGTCCGCGAGCGCATTGACATCTTCCTGACGCACCACGTGGAGAATGCCACCCGGTCGAAGGTTCAGCAGGCGATCAAGGACGGGTTCGTCCTCGTCGACGGCAAGGCGATACGGTCGAGCCATAAAGTCGCTCCGGGCGAGGTCATCCATATCACGATGCCGAAGCCCCCGTCCCCCGACGCCGTTGCCGAGGACATCCCCTTAGAGATCGTCTACGAGGACGCGGATCTCCTCGTGGTCAACAAGCCCGCCGGAATGGTGACGCATCCCGCGTACGGCAATTACACCGGCACGCTCGTGAACGCACTCCTCCACCATGCCAGCGCCGCGCTCTCGACGCTCAACGACCCGACGCGCCCCGGCATCGTCCACCGCCTCGACAAGGAGACCTCGGGCCTCATGGTCGTCGCGAAGAACGACGTCGTGCACGCGAGACTCGCGAAGCAGTTCGCTCTGCGCACGATCGATCGGGAGTACTGGGCGATCGTGTGGGGAAGATTCTCTGAAGGGAAATCCGTGGGGAGGAAGGAGGGTTCCGGCGTCATCGACGCGGCCCTCGGGAGGAGCAAGTCAGACCGAAAGAAGATCGCCGTGACCGAAGACGGCAAGACGGCCATCACCGAGTACAGCGTGCTGGAGGAGTTCGAGTACCTCACCCTGGTGCGCCTGAAGCTCCGCACGGGCCGGACGCACCAGATCAGGGTCCATCTCCACCACATCGGCCACCCGGTGTTCGGCGACCCGACATACGGCGGGCGGCGCATCGCCTGGGGCGGATCGGAAAAGAAGAAGAAGGAAGAGGTGCATCACTTCCTGAAGATCATCAACCGGCAGGCCCTCCACGCCAAGACGATCGGGTTCGTCCACCCGGTCACGCGCGAACATCTCGTATTCAATTCCGAGCTCCCCGCCGACATGACCGAGGTCCTCGAGACGCTTCGGCGTCAGCGGTAGACCCGGGTCGCCACGAACGTCGTCCTGGGGATGACGTACGCCATCTCCTCGCTCACCGTGACCGGATCGGCAAGCCTGTCGAAGGTCACCACGATCGTCTCCGTAATGCTGTCCCCCGCCGCCGCATCGAACCTCGCCGGTATCACCAGGACGGAGTCGGGGAAATACCGCCATTCGAGGATCTGCCCTCCGTCGCGCGACGCCACTGACATCCAGGGCGAGTCGATCGGACCCATCTCCCCGCGGCTGTTGGCGTAGCGAACAGCGACCTTGTAGGGCCGGCGCGCGCACGAAAGCGTGATCTCCACATTGTACCTCTTCACTGGCCCGGCTGAATCTTGGGCCACCTTCCGCGTCAGGGCCACCCAGGTCGTATCGAAGTTCTTCTCCGCGAGATCGACCGTGGTCGTCCGCCCGGCGATGACCGAGTCGCCGTCGGCGCGTGCCATGTGCATGCCTACGAGGTTCTCCGAACTGAGGATCTCGATCTTCCGAGAGCCGTTTCCGATATCGTATTCCTCGTTGACCTCGACGTTCCGGTACCAGAGCCGGTTGTAGGCGGGCAGGAGCATCAGGAGCCCCCCGAAGAGAAGGAACGCTCCGGCCGTCACTGCGATCATCCTTGGCCGGAGGAGCCCGTCGGCCCAGCGTGCCACATCAGCCGATTGCCGCCGGAGGGAGGCCGCGCCCAGGACGAAGGGGAAGAGGAGGAGGCTCACCAAGAGGATCATCACGCCGCCGACGACGAAGCTCACCCAGGCCGTCGGCGGCAATGCGAGCGCGGCCGGCCGGAAGAGGATCGCGCTCCACTCCGAAAAAACGAGCCGTAACAGCCAGAGGGGAGACGCCAGAAGGAGGAAGAGCTTCCCGCCCGGCCGTGGGACGAGGAGCGCCAGGCTCAGAAGCAGGAGACCCGAGGCCGGTTCGGCGATGAGCTTCGTATTGAAAAATGCGCCGAGACAGACCATCGCGGCAAGGAGGACCGCGCTTGTGCGGAAATATGGATAGGGGTCGCTCGACAGCCGGAACCAGGAGCGGCGGAACACGAGCAACGCCGCCAAGAACGCCGCAAGGGCCCCGAAGAGCACATAGAGGTGAATCGCCGTGAACCAGGGATGCCGGATACCGCGAAGAAGGCCGATGAGGTCGGAGGAGAGCCATCCCGCACTCACGATGATGACGGTGACCGGCCAGAGTTTCGGCACGGACCAGCGTACATAAGCGGGGTCGGACGCCGGGATCCTCCCCCGGCGGAGCACGAGGAGCGCGGCGAGCGCCGCCGCCGCCGAAATGCCGGTGAAGAGCCACAGCCCCCAGAAGGGGACGAAGACGGGAATGTCGCCGGGAAGGAGCAAAAGCCAGTAGCGTTCGGTCGTCCGGTCGGGGACGCCAGCGTCGAACCGCCGCGCGAGGCCCAAGAACACCTCGCCGGAGCGCCGCAAGCCGCTGGTGTCGAAGTTCTCGAAGTTGTCCCGCGGCGTGTGGATCGGCTTGTTGATGTCGGTCGAAAGGTCGATCGCCGGTATTCCCTTCGCGAGGAACGACTCGTGGTCCGAGCCGGAGCCGGCTCTGAGCGCATAGTTCATCGAAAAGAAATGCGTCGGATAGCGCAGGCCGCCGTAGCCGAGCGCGTCGAACTCCTCGACCACTGCGCGGACGAGCCAGCGCGGCGCGCTCCGGCCGTGCGTATCGGGATCGAGGTCGATCGTTCCGAGTCCGTTCGCCATGTCCACCTGGAGCATGAGCGCGACGCTGTCGATCTCCGGGAAATGATCCGCAAAATACTGTGAGCCCTGGAGGCCTTCCTCCTCGCCGCCGAAGCAGCAGAAGACCAGCGTGGACTGGGTCGGGCGCTGGGACAGGACGCGGGCGAGTTCCATGACGATCGCGGAGCCGGATCCGTCGTCGTCCGCCCCGGGGATCTCCGGTCCTGCGGAATCGATGTGGCCGCCGATGAGGATGATGCGCCCCGATGCCCCCTTGCGGATGCCGACGGCGATGCCGCTCGACGTGTTCGCCCGCGAGGATGCGCTCATGGGGAGGATGTACGCCGTGTCGCACCCGCTCCGGAGGAACGACGCGCGTGCGTAGGCGAGGGCGCCCTGCTCTGCCGGGGAGCCCATCGGACGCGGGCCGATGCCGACGCTCAGATCGCGGAGGATGCGCGTCGCGTTCTCCGCGGAAAATTCCGATTGCCCGCTCAGCACAGCGCTGGCGAGGAGGAGCGAGGCGAGGAGGGAAAGTCCCGCCTTCAACGAAGGTGCTCCCCGAAGAACGCGAGTAGTCGTTCCTCGTACAGTGTGCCGGCGACCTTCCATGTGTCGTTGTGCTTTGCCCCCGGGATGGCGAAGAGGTCCTTCGGGAGCGGCTTTGCGTCGTAGAGCATCACGGAGTAACGGCAGTTGATGAGATGGTCTTCGGTCCCGTAGATGAACATGACCGGAATCGTCAAGGGTTTCACGCAGTCAAGGGGGGATACGTCATTCGCCTTGAACGCGGCGATCCGTTCGGAGCGCTTGATGACGATGTTCCTGAGGAAGTGGAACGGGAGAATGATCATCCGGCGCTGGTAGTCGTCGAAGATGGACCGAAGCGTCGCGAAGGAGTTCTCGGCGACCACCGCCTCGATGCGGTGGTCGATCGCCGCAGCCTGGAGCGCGACGGCGGCGCCCATCGACGTGCCGAAGATGCCGAACTTCCCCGCGGCGAGATCGCCGCGGGATCGCAAGTAGTCGATCACCTTGATGACGTCATGCTTCTCGTAGTAGCCGAACGTGCAGAACTCGCCGTCGCTTCCCCCGTGGTTCCGGGCGTCCGGCAGCATAACATTGTACCGCTCCTTGTGGAGAAGCTGCGCCAGCCGAAGGCCGTCGATCTTGCAGTCGGCCACCCCGTGGAGGTAGAGGATCGTCCCTTTGGCGGGCTGAACCGCCTTGATGAGCCAGCAATTGAGCTTGAGGCCGGGAGCGACGATGACGTTGATCTCCTCATAGGGGAGGGAGAGTTCCGTCGGCGTCACCGGGAGCCCGAGCGCCCGGTAGAACTCCGCCATCCTGCGCCGTGGCCGCAGGAGCAGGGAGGGTCCCACGATGAAGAGGATCAGCGTTACGCTTGTGAGGAAGAGAAAGAGCGCCGTCAGGAGCGCCAGGAGAAGCGTCATTCTGCTGAAACGAGAATTGGACAAGCACTTTCGATAATATAGGGAGAGGCTCCTTCGGATGCAACCGCCGCCGGGATGACCGGCAGGGCCGGTGGGAAAATATTCTGCCGAATTCTTCTTATATTTCCGCCCATGACGAAGCGTACGGGCCCACATATCGCCATCGTCCACGACTGGCTCGTCTCGATGCGCGGGGGGGAAAAGGTCCTGGAGGTCCTCTGCGAACTCTATCCCGGCGCGACGCTCTTCACCCTCGTCCGGCGCCCCGGAGAGCTCTCCCCGGCGATCGAACGGATGGAGATCCGCACTTCCATTCTCCAGCGTCTGCCGTTCGCACAGAGCCGGTATCAGTATTACCTCCCGTTGTTCCCCGCCGCTATCCGGAGCTTCGACCTCACGCCGTTCGATCTCGTCATCTCCAGCAGCCATGCGGCGGCAAAGGGCGTCCGGGTCCGCGACGGCGCCGTCCACGTCTGTTACTGCCACACGCCGATGCGCTACATCTGGGACCAGTACGACCAGTATTTCGGGCCGGGCCGGGCATCCGCGCCCCTGCGCACGGTCATGAACGCACTGCGGGCGCCGCTCCAGCGTTGGGACGTCGAAACCTCTCGGCGAGTCGACCGGTTCATCGCGAACTCGCGCTTCGTTCAGGACCGCATCCGAAAGATCTACGGCAGGGAGTCAGAGGTCATCTCTCCGCCGGTCGACACGGGTCGGTTCCGCGCCGTCGAAGGGAACAACGGATACTTCCTCGTCGTCGCCGCCCTCGTCCCGTACAAGCGGATCGACATTGCCGTGGACGCCTGCACGGCCTCCGGCGACAGGCTCGTCGTCGTCGGCAGCGGGGGAGAGGAACGGCGCCTCCGAGCCCGGGCGGGAGCGAACATCACCTTCACCGGTCACGCGACCGACGACGAGATCCGGTCGCACTACGAGGGGTGCCGGGCGCTGTTGTTTCCCGGTGAAGAGGATTTCGGGATCGTTCCGGTCGAAGCGATGGCGTGCGGCAAGCCGGTCATCGCCTTCGGCCGAGGCGGGGCGACCGAAACGGTCGTGGAGGGACGCACCGGCCTGTTCTTCGCGGAACAGTCGGCAGAATCGCTCAGCGGCGCCATGGAACGGTTCCGGGCGCTCTCCTTTGACGCCGGCGGGATCCGGGCGCACGCCCTGACGTATGACCGGGAGATCTTCCGCGAAAGGATCATCCGCGCACTGCCCGAAGCCCGACAACGCTGACGAGGTCAGCGGAGTCCTCGGTCGCGTTCTCATTGCGTTGTTGATTTTTCACGCGAAAATCCCTACGTTGAACAACAATTCTCACTCAACCTCTTGAACAGCACACCGCATATCCGCGATTGCAGCCACTCCGACGATTGCAACAGGGTCCGGGGCGTCCGCCGGATGCTCCTGTGTGCGGTCTTCCTTCTCCTTCCGTGGTACATCGTGTATGCTCAGGCTCCGACGCGACTCTGGGCCCCGGCCGTCGGGGAGCAGTTCCACGGGATCAGGTTCCGCCATGAGCATGATCCCGGAAGGCCCAAGGTGGGCCTTGTCCTGAGCGGCGGGGGCGGGCGCGGACTCGCGCAGATCGGCGTCCTCAGAGCCCTCGAACGGAACGGCATTCCCATCGACCTTATCGTCGGCAACAGCTTTGGGAGCGTCATCGGCGGCCTGTACGCTTCGGGCTATTCGACGGCGCAGATCGAGAGCACCGCGGTGCAGGCGAACTGGAACGAGCTTCTCTCGTTCTCCGAAGAAACCAAGCGCACAGACCTCTTCGTCGGGCAGAAGCAGTCGCAGCCCGAGGGATACCTCGTCATCCGGTTCAACGGACTGGAGCCGATCATTCCGTCGTCGATCTCCGGCGGCCAGCGGCTCTCGAACTTCTTCTCCTATCTTACGCTTCAGGCGCTCTATCATCCGAGTCCCTCGTTCGACGACCTCAAGATCCCGTTTCGCGCGACGGCGACCGACCTTATCTCCGGGCGTAGGGTCATCCTCAACGGCGGTTCGCTCGCCGAAGCGATGCGGGCGAGCATCACGGTCCCCCTGCTCTACTCGCCGCTGGTGAAGGACTCCATGTTCATGGTGGACGGAGGGCTCACCTCGAACATTCCCGCCGACGTCGCCCGGAGCCTCGGATGCGACATCGTCATCGTCGTGAACTCAACGAGCTCCATGCGTAACGCGAGCCAGCTCGGGTCGCCGTGGGAGATCGCGGACCAGATCATGACCATCATGATGCAGCCTTCGAACGAGGCGGAGATGAAGCTCGCCGACGTCGTCATCACGCCTGCGACGGGGGAGCGCATCGTCTCGGACTTCTCCGGCATCGATCTTCTCATCGCCGCGGGGGAGCGCTCCGCCGAGGAGAGCATCGGTGCGATCCGGTCGGTCCTCAGCCGACGGAAGGCGCCCCTATCGGCCGGGGAGCCCAACGAGATGACGGTGGGACGGGTGACGTTCGAGGGAGACAGCATCGCTCCGGCGATCGCGCGGGAGGTGTCCGAGAAGGCGCAAGGAGACTCGCTCACCACCGGACGGCTTCGCGAGTATCTCGGGCGTATCGCGGCCGAGGGGCGCTTCGGGAACATCTATGCGGACGTCACGCCCGGGTCGCCTGGGACGGCCGTCATCCACGCGGAGCGGGTCTCGGCCCTGCGCGGATTCGCGGTGTCCGGCAACGCGCATGTTGCGACGGACCTCATCCTCGCGGAACTTGCCCCGCTCGAGCGGGGGCCGTTCGTCTACGACAGCGTCGAGCACGCGCTCGAACACGTGCTCGAACTCTACCGCCGCCGCGGATTCTCCCTCGCACGGGTCGAGTCGGTGCACTACGACGCCTCCGCCGGCATCCTCGGCTTTTCGGTGAACGAAGGGACGATCGCGCAGATTCGGTACGAAGGGAACGACCGCACGAACGACTACGTCATCCGGCGTGAGTTCCCCCTCGACGTCGGGAACGTGTTCACCATCGCTGACGCGACGCAGGGGATCGTCAATATCCGGAGCACCGGCCTGTTCGACTACGTCCTTCTCGACGTGCGCTATGAAGAAAACAGCCCGGTTGTCGTCCTCAAGGTGAAGGAAAAGAGCTCGGAGCTCGTCCGATTCGGCGTTCGCGCGGACAACGAGCACAATATCGTCGGCACCCTGAGCATCCGCGACGCGAACTTTCGCGGCGCCTGGGAGGACCTCGGCCTTACGGGTCGGTACGGGTTCAGGGACCGCCTCGTCCTTGGGGATTACACCGTGAACAGGATCTTCAACAGCTACCTGACACTGAGCCTTCGGGCGTACTTCAAGTCCCGCGACATCCTCACCTACGATGACGATCCGACGCTTCCGCCGGGAAAATGGGAGCGCGTCGAGGTCGGGAAGTACCGGGAAGCGAAATACGGGTGGGGGATCTCGTTCGGAAGTCACTTTGAGCGCTATGGCGACGTGACCGCGGAACTCCGGTCCGAACGACACTCCATCGCATCCCTGACGGGCACCGGGTACTCGCCCGAGCAGTACCGGTTCGTCGCCGTGAAGGTCCAATCGATCGTCGATACGGAGGACAAGTTCTCGTTCGCGTCGAACGGGATGCAGCTCGTCCTTTCGTACGAATCCGGGCTGCGCAACCTCGGCAGCGAGGTGGGCTACACGAAATTCAGTGCGGCGTATGAGTCGTACATCACGATCGCGTCGCGGCATACCTTGCGGCCGAGGATCACGTTCGGATTCGCCGACCCCACGCTCCCGGTGGCGGAGCAGTTCAGCCTCGGCGGATTCAATTCCTTTTACGGGCTCCAGGAGGACGACAGCCGCGGGCGCCAGCTGTTCGTCGTCAACATGGAGTACCGGTACTGGCTGCCGTTCAAGCTCCTGTTCGAGACCTACCTCAAGGCGCGGTACGATCTCGGAACGATCTCGCTCCTTCAGGAGGAGCTCAAGTTCGAGAACTTTCGGCACGGCCTCGGCGTCGAACTCAATCTCGACACGCCGATCGGACCGGCGGCCTTCGGCGCGGGGAAGAGCTTCTACTTTCGGAGGGATCTGCCGAACTCCCCCGTATCGACGGGGCCGCTCATGATCTATTTTTCCGTCGGCGTTCCTTTCTGACGGGAGGGGTCCGTCCCCCGCGGCGCTGCGGCCGGCGCCGCTGATTCTGCCGGACCGAACCTACCACCAGCTCATTTCACCCGGAAGGGGTGCTCGTACCGAGCGCCCTGCGGGTCACGGACACGAAATCATCTCTATGCTCACAGACCATCAACAGCAGGCGCTTGACCGGGGACGCCATCTCTCGGTGACGGCGAACGCCGGGGCGGGGAAGACGACCGTGCTCGTCCAGCGCTTCGTCGATATCCTCCAGACGGGGAGCGCCCGCGTCCACGAGATCGTCGCGATGACCTTCACGGAGAAGGCCGCGAGCGAGCTCCGGAAGAAGATCGCCGACCGGATCAGCGACCGGATCGACGACCGGACCCTCGCGCCGGAGGATCGCTCACGCCTCCTCCAGGCGCGGAACCAGCTCGCCTCCGCCACCGTCGGCACGATCCATTCCTTCTGCGCGCAGATCCTCCGAGAGTATCCCATCGAGGCGGACGTCGATGCTGCGTTCACCGTCCTGGAAGGGACCGACCGCCAGAGTCTTCTTCAGGAATCGCTCTCGGAGTACCTCGCCCTCGCATTGGGTCAGAAAGGGTCGCCCCGCCTCGAGCCGGTCGTCGACGTCATTCGGCTCCTCGGCAAGAAGGCATTTCAGAAACATCTCCTTCACTTTCTGGCGAACAGGGAGAAGATGGAGCGTCTCCTACGCCCCGGGGGCATCTATGCCGACGGGACAGCCGACGAAGCGGTCTTGCGGCACTGGGACGGCGCCATCGCGGCCGAGATCCTGCCTCCCTTCTCCGGGGAGCGCTGGACGGACGCCCTCGGCAGCCTCCTGAGGATCGCCAGCGGCAAGAAGGCCGGCGACGCCCGGGAGGCGCACACGAGGTTCTTGCGAGCCCCCGAAGAAGAACGCCTCGGCTCGTTGCACGACCTCCTGTCGATCCTCTTCACCAAGGAAGCGACGCTCCGGAAGGATGTCACGGGCACGAAGACCGATCTCGCCCCGCTCGAACCCGAGGTAAAGCTCCTCTGCGGTTCCTACAAGTCGGTCTCGAAGCTTCTCGCCTCGGCCGCGGATCCGGGCGCCGGCGCTGGGAACCGTTCCCTCCTCAGCGCGACGCGGGCGCTCCTGGGGGTCTACCTTCGTGCGTCGGAACTGTACGACGCGAAGAAGCAGGACCAAGGGAGCCTCGATTTCGAGGACCTGCAGCTGAAGGTCCGCGAACTCCTCAACGTCGAGGCGATCCGCCGGACCCTTTCGGGGCGGTACCGCTTCGTCATGGTGGACGAATTCCAGGACACGAACCAGCTTCAGTACGATATCCTCCGGCTCCTCATCGACGAATACGAGGGGGCGAACCTCTTCATCGTCGGCGACCCCAAACAGTCCATCTACGGATTCCGGAACGCGGAGGTCGAGGTCTTTTCGAGCGCGAAGGAGGATATCGTTCAGGAGCGGAAGGCGGCACGAGGGACGTCGCTGGCACTGGCGGAGAGCTTCCGGCCGCTCACGCAGCCCGCCCTGTTCGTGAACCACCTCTTTTCAAGGCTCATGGGGGGCTCCGGCTCCCGGTTCGACATTCCGTACGCCGACATCGTTCGGGGGAGGGCATCGGAGGCCGCCGGCAGGGTCGAATTCCATCTCCTGTCGGAAGAGCCTCTGCCGGGTGATGGAAGCGGCGGCGACACGATCGTCCGGGAATGCGACACGATCGCCCGGAGGATCGCGGAACTCTCCCGAACCGGGTACCCCATCCAGGACGGGCGGCAGGAGGTGGAGCGCCCGTTTCGTTTCCGCGATGCCGCGATCCTCTTGCGGAACCGCACCCGTCTCCGGCAGGTCGAGCACGCCCTCGTTCGGTTCCGCATCCCCTACATTCTCTCGGGGGGGATCGGGTTCTACCAGACGCAGGAGATCGTCGACTTCCTGAACTACTTCAGCTTCCTCCTGAACCGCGATGACGACGTCGCCCTGGCGGGCATCCTCCGGTCGCCGTTCTTTACGGTGTCCGACGCCGCCCTCTACGAGGTCGCCCTCGTGCGGAAACGGGGAAGTTTCTGGGACAAGCTGTCGGCGTACGCTCCGGCGTCCGCGCCAAAACCGGAGCTTCGGAACGCGTACTCGATCCTTCGGGCCGACCTGGAGCTTGCGAACCGGCTCTCCATTCCGCTTCTCGTCCAGAGGATCTTCCGAGTCACGGGCTGGCGAGGGACGGTTGCGGGGCTCGCACGGGGCGAGCAGCATGCGGCGAACATCGCGAAGCTCCTCCGGATCGCTCGGGAGTTCGAAGGTCGGGGACTGAGCACGCTTTACGACTTCGTGCAGCGCCTGCGGGCCCTCGTCGAGAGCGAGGAGCGCGAAGGCCAGGCATCGCTCGATCTCGGCGGCAACGCCGTCCATGTCATGACCATCCACGCGGCAAAAGGGCTCGAATTCCCGGCCGTGTTCCTCCCCTTCACGCACGAGACGTTCCGGTACGATTCCCCGCCGATCGTCGACACGGACCTCGGGGTGGGATTCCCGCTCCACCGC
Organism: Ignavibacteriota bacterium; assembly: GCA_025358305.1. Lineage (GTDB taxonomy): Bacteria > Bacteroidota > Ignavibacteria > UBA10030 > SZUA-254 > JANYJZ01. The sequence continues at coordinate 89,278 of JANYJZ010000018.1, read as the reverse complement.
GAGGAGGCCCTGGACGACAAGGCGGTCGTCCCGTTCGATGAACTCCTCAAGCACCAGAACCGCCAAAAAGTCGAAGCGGAAGAGAAACGGATCCTCTACGTCGCCGCCACCAGGGCGAGGGACTTCCTCGCCCTTTCCGGCGTGCTTCCACAGAAGGAACTGCGCCGGTCCCGGCTCCGGTGGGTGCTCGAATCGCTCTCGGTCGATCCCTCGAGTATCGCGAACGGGGTCCTCCGGCGGGAGACGGCACCCCTGCGGATCCTTTCCCACGAGAACGGTGCGCTCGTTCCCCGGGAGATCCTCCCCGGTCTCGAGGTCCACGTCAACGAAGAGATCTCCGACGGCCCGGCCCTCCCGCGCGACTCGCGCACGGAGGGGTCCGGCAACGAGGACGACGGGAGGTTCCTTCCGCCGCTTCGGGGCCAGGCGCGCGGTGAGTTCTTCTCGGCGACGCAGGTCCGGACCTTTCTCGAATGCCCGTCGAAGTACTACTTGAAATACGTCCTGGGGCTCCCGGAAGTGAGCGCGCCCCCCGCGGCGTTCGACGAGGAGGAGGACCCGGACGACGTCATTGTCGGCGAGACGGAAGGCTCCTTGACGCACGCCGTGCTTCAGGAGATCGGCAGCGCCGATATCGGCCCCGACGAGGTCGCCGCGCGGGTCGGCATTCTTGTCGCCGGCGAGCCGCGGCTCCACGCTCGGGAACGCGCGGCGCTCGGGGAGAAGATCGCCGACAACGTCATGCGCTTCGTCTCCTCGGCCGCGGGCCGTGGCGTATTGTCGGCGGTCGAAACAAAGACGGAGTTCTCCGTGACCGCCCGGTTCGGCGATGACTATGTCACAGGGATCCTTGACCGCCTCTACAAGATGCCGGACGGACTCTGGCGCATCATCGATTACAAGACCGACCGGGTCGACGCGCGGCAGATGGCAGGGCGGGCGGAGCTCTATCGACCCCAGCTCGCCTTCTATGCCGTGCTCGTCCGAAGACTCTTTCAGCAGGAGAACGTCCGGGCGACGCTCCTGTTCCTGAAGCATGCCGAGCGCCCGGTGGAGTTCGACTTTTCTTCGGGAGAGATCGACAGGTTCGAGGGAGTGATCACGGGAGTGATCGCGAGGATCCGGTCTCGCGACTTCGCGCGATCCGGAGCGTTGTGCGACGGCTGTACCTACCAGCACGAAGGGAAGTGTCTCCTCGCCATGAAGGGCTGAACTGGCGCGGTGCAGGAGCCGTGACGCACGATCCTTCTGGCACGCGATGGACAAGAGGTCGATGCGCGCGATTTGAGGGCTGTCGAGTCGGGATCACGGTACGAGGGGTGGTGGAGGGTGTGGATAACTTGGCTTCTTCTATTGATTTTCTTCGAAATTCGCCAGTTCCTTCCGGTACAAAGTGTGAATAAGCGGGGCGTTCATTACGCATGGGGGATTGCTCCCATTACCTCAAGGCTTGCTTAAGATTGCGCTTGCATCTCATTACAATTTTGCGTAAGCTAGTGGCGAGTTGTTGAAATTCGCATTTTTTAGAGACTTTTGGAATTCTCCTTTTCCATCTCAATTCACAGGCCACTTGTATGAGTTCGTCCCAGAAATACGAAGAGATCCTCGAGGGCATTTCGGGAGGATTTTTCGCATTAGACGCCAACTACCTCTTTACCTATTGGAATCGCGCTGCGGAAGAAGGGACGGGTCTGAAGAGGGGTGAGGTGCTCGGCAAGAACGTCTTCGAGATCTTCCCGAATGCACGCGACGCGGAGTTGGGCGAAAAATACCGGCTCGCCATGGAGAAGAAGCTCTACCAGAGCTTCGAGACCTCGTACCGCGATGAGCGCTTCGAGGCCTGGTACGACATCCGCATTTATCCGACCGACAGCGGCATATCGGTCTTCTTCCAGGACATCACGGAGCAGAAGCGGCAGCAGCGGCAGAAAGAGATGCTCATGGAGGTCTCCCATGTTATCAACATCGCGCCGCACCTCGACGAGCTCTGCCTGAGCGCGGGGGAACGGATCGCCGAGTTCATGGAGATCCCCACGAAGTTCGTCTGCATCTACCGGTACGACTCCCGGAGCGCGCTCCTCCACCTTATGGCGCCCTCCCTCATCGACGTCCGCGTCGATCCGGAGGTAGAGCATCAGATCGTCCACGAAAAGTCGACGACGATCGCCGTTCGGACGGCGCTCGCCCGGAAGGTCGTCATCTCCGACGAGCTCTCCCACAGTTCCATCGCCGCGTACTTCCTCACGGAGACGGACCAGCTGAAGCTCCAGACGCTCATCTCCATCCCGCTCATGGTCCAGAACGAGCTCCAGGGCGTCCTGGAGGTCCTCTCCCCGAAGGTCGACAAGTACGTCGACGAAGAACTGAAGATGCTCACGATCATCGCCAACGAGCTCGCCATCGGCATGAGCCGCAAGCGGCTCATGGACGAGATCACCATCAAGAACATCGAGCTCGAGAACGAGAAGAAGAAGACCGACGACGCCAACGAGACCCTCAAGCGCTTCCTTGCGACCTTCAGCCACGAGCTCAGAGCTCCGCTGAACGCGATCGTTGGGTTCTCGGAGATCCTCACCTCAGACGACCTCAAGACCCTGCCCCCCGAAAAGGTGCAGGACTTCATGAAGAACATCAACGTCAGCGGCCGCCACCTCCAGGGTCTCATCAATGACATCCTCGACCTCTCAAAGATCGAGGCCGGAAAGATGGAACTTCACGTCGAGGCCTACCCGATCTCGTTCTTTAAGGAGAGCATCGAACGCGTCATGCAGGGCGCCCTCCAGGAACGCAAGCTCACGCTCGTCTTTGAGGTCGCCCCCGAGATCGACCAGCTCGTCGTCGACCAGACCCGGTTCAAACAGATCCTCGTGAACCTCGTTTCCAATGCCATCAAATACAGCAACACCGGCGGCAAGATCACCGTCGGAGTGCGCAGGTTCGTCAACGAGATCGAGGTGGAGGTCCGAGACGAGGGCGTCGGGATCAAGCCCGAGGACCTCGCGAAACTCTTCCATGCGTTCCAGCAGGGCAAGAACGCCAAGGGGGCGAAGGAAGGCACCGGCCTCGGGCTCGTCATCACGAAGCGCCTCGTCGAGCTCCACGGCGGCCAGATCACCGTCGAGAGCGAGTGGGGCAAGGGAAGCACGTTCCGGTTCAAGATCCCGATGATCGTCGCGGGCGAAGTCGTCGATTCCGCCGACCAGCTCGTCAGGGTCGTCGGCGAGCACCCCGCCGTCATGGCGAACGGCCAAAAGCCCCTCGTACTCATCATCGAGGACAATGTCCAGGCGGGCCAGCTCATCCAGCTCTATCTCGAAGAGGCGGGGTACCGCACCGAGATCGCCCGGGACGGCGCCGAAGGCATCGAGAAGGCGAAGCAGCTCAAGCCCAACATCATCACGCTCGACATGATCATGCCGATCAAGGACGGATGGCAGGTCCTCAAGGAGCTCAAGCGCCATCCGATCTGCAAGGACATTCCGATCATCATCATATCGATCACCGACGAGAAGAAGCTCGGGTTCAGCATGGGCGCGGTCGATTATTTCGTGAAGCCGGTGAACAAGGAAGAGTTGCTCGGGGCGATCCAGAAGGTCCCCCTGCGGCTCCAGAAGCAGAAGGAGCACCCGAAGGTCCTCATCATCGACGACGACAAGACCGCCGCGGAGCTCATCCAGGTGATCCTGGAAGCGGAAGGCTACGAGGTCATCAAGACGATGAACGGGAAGGAGGGTGTGCGATTGGCCGGTTCCGAGGCCCCGGACCTCATCATTCTGGACCTCATCATGCCCGACATCTCAGGCTTCAACGTCGCCTATCAGCTCAAGCAGCAGGTCTCGACGAGGAACACGCCGATCATCATTCTCACATCCATGGAAGTGGACGAGGACACGAAGGAGCAAATGGCGGGGTTCATTTCGACGATCATGAGCAAGTCACGCTTCACAAAGAAGGACCTCCTCCGAGAGATCAACAGCATCGAGAAGATGCGGTAACCCTTGCGGCAAAGAGGCGGCGGAACGGTGTGAACGAAGAAGCTTACCGGAGTATGGTAAGCTTCTTCGTTTCTGTATAGGCGGCTGTTCTGATCTGGTAGAAGTAGATCCCCGATGGAAGCCCCCCGCCCTCAAACGTCACCGTGAAGCGACCCGCCGGCCGGTCCGCCTCTTCGATGAGGCCCAGGCGCTGTCCCAGAAGCGTATAGAGGGTGATCACGACATGCGACGGGCTCGGGAGGTCATACTCGATGCGGCTGACGCCGTTGAAGGGGTTGGGATAGTTCTGCTGAAGCGCATACCCCGCGGGAGGGCGGCCGATGTTCGGATTGGAGTCCAGGACCCCCCTCTGGTAGAAGATGTCCACCGTCGCGCCTTCGTGCTCATGCCAGGTGAGGTGGGCCGTTTTCCCGACGATCGTGAGCGACGGCTCGGCGGAGGTCACCGACGACGCCGGGGAACTCGTCGGATCGAACGTCGCGCCGAAATCGTTGCTGGGCCGGAAGTGGATGCCGCCGACTCCGCTGATGTCCGTGTCCCAGGCGACCCCGACGAACTCCCGTGCCGCCGCGATGGCGGTGGTTGCCGTGCCGATGCCGTTATCGAGGATGAGCTGCGGTGTCCAAGAAATGCCGTTGTTCCGGCTCCGGCGGCAGACGACCGTGCCTGTGTCGCTCCAGACGGCGAACAGGTTGCCGATGTCATTCACGGCGATGCTTGCGCGCTCCGATTTCGTGACATCCTCGACGGAGAGCATATCAGGGCCGAAGAAGTTGATCCCGTGGTTCGGACTGTACCAGTACCCGATCTCCTGGAGGATCCGGGATGAGGCCGGTCCGACGGCGTGGATGATCCCCTGTCGGACGAGCATATCGGAGAACTCCGGCATCGAGCTGTCGGCGACCGTCCAGTGGCCGCCGTGGTCGGTGCTTGCGAGCATGCCGTAAACCTTAGTACCGGGATCGATGTACTGGACGAACACGAGGGAGTCCTCGGCGGCGATGAGGGTCGGATAGACCGCACTTCGCAAGAGTCTTGCCCTTTCCCAGGTCGTGCCCGCGTCAGTGCTTCGCAGGAGGAACGCGCCGTAGGACGTGTCGATGACTGCGCCGATGGTGACAAAGAGAAACGACCCGCTTCCCGCTGATTGGGGCGACGAGAGGGCGATATCGAACGGGAGCAGGCTCACGGGCGGGCTGAACGAAGCGCCTCCGTCGACGCTGCGGGCGTATTCCACGCCGTCCATGGAAAGGGTGAGGAACTCGTCTATGCCGAACCAGAAGACGTGGACCGTATCGCCGCTGATGACGCAGTGGGGGAGGTTGTTAACCGCGGAATCGCTGCTGATCTTGACGGGGGAGGTCCAGGTGATGCCGGGGGTCTGGCGCGCGGCGGCCGTACAGGAGAGACAGAGGGCGAGGAACGCAAGTCGAAGAACGGTCCCCGCGCGCGATGTCTGCTGATCAAATAAGTGGATTCTCTTCACCGCATACCCCCGTATCTCGAGTCGACACGAGTAGTATAGTGAGAATCTCGATGACTTTCAACTTCAGCCCATATGATTTCCTAGCTTGTTTCTCACCTGGATACTCCGTATCATCTTAACGATCATTTTTTGGGTGGCGATGGCTCTCTCTCTCTTCGGGGGGGGGAAGAGGTACTGGAGGATGCTACCCATTGATGTCCGGCGCGTTGGGGTTGACAGAACGCGCGATCTGCTGACACCGCTTTTCATGTGGATAGCCTGATTGTCGATGGCGTGAATGTCCCCGACTCGACGGCGGGGTTCACATTCCAAAACGTGATCGTGAGTCATTCGATCCGCGCCGTGTTCGCACGAACGCTTCTGCACATCAACCTGGGTGTGCTCAATGGTTGGAACCTCGTCAGCCTCCCGACGTCGCGAACCGATGACCGCAAGACCATTCTCTTTCCAACGGCCACGAGTAATGCCTTCGTGTTCGACGGGACCTATGCCTTGAAGGAGACACTGAAGAACGGGCCCGGCTACTGGATGAAGTTTTCCGGGGTGCAGGTGGTCGATCTCACCGGGTTACCGCGTTGGTCGGATTCGATCAGCGTGTCGGAGGGATGGAATCTCATCGGCTCGATCAGCGCATCCGTCTCTGTCGGGTCTGTGACTTCCAGCCCCGGCGGCATCGTCACCTCGCAGTTCTTCGCCTATGCCGGATCGTATCTGACCGCCACGGTCATCGATCCCGGTAAAGCGTATTGGGTGAAGGTGAATCAGAGTGGGACGCTTTCTCTTGCGTCAGCCGCGCTTCTCTCGGCGTCGAACCGCATCCGGATCACGCCGACGTCAGAACTGCCTCCGTCCGCGCCCGGAGGCGTCGCGTCCCTCATGTCAGGCGAGGTACCGACAACGTTCGGGCTCAGCCAGAATTATCCGAACCCGTTCAATCCAACAACCTCGATCGGGTACCAGACACCCGTCGATGGACGCGTGCTCTTGCAGGTGTTCGACGTCCTCGGGCGCACTGTGGCGACAGTTGTCGACGACTACCAGTCGGCCGGCGACAGGTCCGTGGAGTGGAACGCTGCCGCAGTACCGAGCGGCGTCTACTTCTATCGGCTCACGGCCGGGTCGTTCACCGCAGTTCGTACGCTGGTCCTTATGAGGTGAGTGTGGAACCAGAGCCCACCGCAGGTGGTCGTGAACTCTCGGCGGGGATCTATCTTCCTGCGCGATCAGCGCCAGCACCGCTGGCAAGGGAGCAGTGTCGATGGCACGAGGGAATTGCGCGTCCAATCGATCCGACGCTTGACTGTTTGTGAGCACTTCGAAGGACCTGTCTGCGATGTGAAGGTATCACCCCCATCGTGAAGAAATTGCAATTCTGCCGATTTTTTATAGATTATATCTACTTCAGTCGGACTGAATTCCATTTCTTACGCGGGAACACCATGAAAGCCTTCGGTACGATCCTTCTTCTGACGCTCGTCGTGAGCGCCGGACTCCTCTCCCAGACCGCCACGCACGTCGTCATCAGCGAGTTTGCGACGTCGGGGAGCGGCGGCCAGGACGAATTTGTCGAGCTCTATAATCCTACCGAAGCCGACATCTCGCTCCATGGGTGGACGCTCGAGTACAAGGGTGTCAGCGGGACAATATGGGAAGACCGCGCGCTCCTCCCAGTTTCAGCAGTTATCGCGCCGCATAGCTACTACCTTATCGCGAATACGAGCTATGTGGGCATCGTAACGCCTGACTATACTTCCGATCTCTGGACCTCGGCGACCGGCATCTCGAGCCTGGGACACCTCAGGATCATCGATGTCTCGGCCCTCGAAATCGACAAGGTCGGATACGGACCCACGGCCATTGACCCGGAGGGCTCGCCTGCGCCCATCCAGAGCCCGAGTACGACCGGAAGCGTGGAACGGAAGGCTTCTCTCTCCTCGACCGCGGATTCCCTCGCCGCCGGCGGGAAGCATTACGTCCTTGGGAACGGATTCGATTCGGACAACAATGCCGCCGATTTCGTCGCGCAGACGCACGGCCGCAACCCCCAGAACACGCAGAGCACGCCCGAACCCTCGTTCGGCGTCGGCGGGAACGGCACCGGTACGATCACGATCAACCCTTCGAAGATCTATAACGCTCAGCCGGTCCCGCTGGTGACCCTTACGGTCATCGGCGACACCGGGTACGTCCTCAACCGCATCCGCTGCGCCGTCCCAGTCTCCTGGGGCTGGTCGCACCTCCTCGGCGACGTCCAGATCTCCGGAACCGGATTCGACACCGCCGTTGTCGCGCTCATCGGCGATACGATCGATATCTCCCAAGCCGCGGTCTCGGCGACGGACCACGGAACGATCACGATCGCAAACATGACCTCCGCGGCCTTCGGCGGACTTTCGGTCTTCCGGACCCAGACCGGCGTCTTCGGCGGTCAGCCCGCACAATTGCTGGTCCAGCCGACCGTCCAGGTCAAGGCGGTCGTCCCCATCGTCACGGTACACGTCAATACCTCCACGGGCGTGTGTGCCGCCCCCTACGCGGTCGGCAGCCAGGTGAGCATCACCGGCACGGTCACGGCGAACCTGAGCGGTACGCAGACGAACGTCTTCATCCAGGATGGCACGGCAGGCGTGGACCTGTTCAGCTTCACCCGGCCGCTCAACTACCAGGTCGGCGACAGCGTCATCCTGACCGGCAAAGTGCAGCAGTTCCGAGGCCTGGTCGAGATCACGCCCGATTCCTCGACGGTCATCACGGTCGCGACGGGCCGGCCCCTCCCGGTGCCGCTCGTTATGACCTGCGCCGATCTCAACAACGCGTTCCTTCCTGACTTCAGCGAGCCGAACGAAGGGCGCCTGATCAGGATCAACGCGGTGCAGTACAATTCCCTCACCTCGACCATCACCGACGGGACGGGAACGTCGGCCATCTTCATCCCGATCTCCTACCCGCCGACACCGTCGGTGTTCGACGTCATCGGCATCCTGAAACAATTCAAACCGGGAACGCCCGCCCCTGGCCCGCCGTACACGGCGGATTATGAGATGTCGCCGCGTGTCCCAGAGGACATCATCGGACATCCGGGCCCCGTCATCACGACGTCTCCCCAGGAGGACAGCGTACTTGCCAACGCCGTGAGAGTGAACTGGACGACGGACGTCCTGTCATCGAGCATCGTCTACTTCGGCGCGACGAACGTCTATACGGATTCAATCACCGTGACCGACCCGGTGCAGAGCCACAGCATGTGGCTCACCGGACTCACGCCTGCAACGGTATATCATTACGCCGTCGGATCGGCGGACACCAACGGGACGACGATCGCGAGCGATTTCATCCTGAGTTCCGCCTCCCCGGCAGCCACGACGGGCCGGATTAACGTGTACTTCAACAAAACGATCCAGGCGTCGCTCGCCACCGGCGAGGTCGCGAACGGCAACGCGGACCTTCCCTCGATCTTCATCGCGAAGGTCAACGCGGCCCGGTACAGTATCGACGCGGCGCTTTACAACCTGAGCGGCTCGGTCGGCGCGTCGATCGCTGCGGCGCTCATCGCCGCCCATGACCGCGGCGTCCAGGTCCGGATCATCGGGGAGGCCGACAACAGCAACGCTCCCTATGCGACGCTCTCCTCAAACGGCATCCCGGTGATCACCGACGAGTTTGACGTCTCCACCGGCGGCACCGAACTCATGCACAACAAGTTTGCGATCTTCGATTACAAGGGCGGGGCACCGGACAGCGTCTGGCTCTGGACGGGCTCGTGGAACCCGACGGATCCCGGCACGAACGGCGATCGGCAGAACTCCATCGAGTTCCAGGACGTCGCCCTCGCCGGGTCGTACACCCTTGAATTCAACGAGATGTGGGGGAGCAGCACACTGACGCCGAACGCCGCGTTGACGCGCTTCGGGCCGCGGAAGCACAACAACACCCCGCACCTCTTCAACATCAACGGTACGCGCGTCGAGAACTACTTCAGCCCGAGCGACGGAACGACCGCGAAGATCGGCCGCGCTCTCTCGCGGGCACAGTCGTCGCTCTCCGTTGCGATGTACACGTTCACCCGGAAGGAACTCGCCGACACGCTCATCGCGCAGAAGAACAGGGGACGGAAGGTCCGCATCATCATGGACAACGGGACCGACACCGGGACGCAGTACCCCGCGCTCCTCGGCGCTGGGGTGGACGTCCACCTCAAGGGCTTCTCCGGCGGACTCCTTCACCACAAGTATGCGATCGTCGACGGCACGAGCGCGAACGGGAACCAGTGGGTGATCACCGGATCGCACAATTGGTCCTCGAGCGCGGAAGGCTCGAACGACGAGAATACCGTCATCGTCCGCAGCACGCGCATCGCCAACCTCTACCTCCAGGAGTTCGCGGCACGGTACGTTGAAGCGGGCGGCGCCGACCCGATCGTTCTCGGCGTGCAGGAGATCGCTGGCACGACGCCGACGTCGTTCCGGCTGTCGCAGAACTACCCGAACCCGTTCAATTCGTCGTCGCGCATCGTCGTCGAGGTTCCTGCGACGGGGCCGGTGACGCTCAAGGTGTATGACCTCCTCGGCCGCGAGATCGCCACCCTCCTCGAGGGATCGCTCGAACCGGGCAGGTACAGCGTCGCCTGGGACGCCGGCAACCTCGCCAGCGGCGTCTATATGTACAAATTCACGGCCGTCGGATTCTCGGACGTCAAGAAGATGATCCTCATGAAGTAGGATGGACCGGGCCGGGCCATCGCGGGCCCGGGCCGGATTTGACTTTCTACCGATTTCGCGCTATGTTCATTCGCCCTCGGCTGGGCACACTGTAGGAGAGACAACACTCGTGATGAAACGACCGCTCATACTCTACGTCGACGACGATCCGGAAGCGCTTCGCGTCCTCAAGATCGGCCTCGAAGACCGGGGATTCATCGTCCTGACGGCCCTCGGGGGGAAGGAGGCTTACGCGATCCTCGAAACAGAGAAGCCGGACCTCATCATCACAGACTTGCGGATGACACCGGTGAACGGCTTCGACCTCTTCGTGGAGCTGAAGAAGACTCCGAAGTTCTCCGACACCCCGTTCGTCTTCCTCACGGCGGTGGACGACCAGCTCGCCCAGACCTACGGGAAGAAACTCGGCGTCGATGCGTACCTGACAAAGCCTGTCGATATCGACCGGCTCGAAGCGATCGTCGTGAGCCGCGCCATGAAGGCACTGTAAGACCCGACGCCGCTTGTGACCGCACCGGCCGCTCCCACCGCATCCCCCAGGTTCCATTTTATCGACCTCCTGCGCGGGTGGGCGGTCCTCTTCATGATCGAGACGCACGTCGTGAACGCCCTTCTCCAGCCGGCCCTGAAGGAAGAGGCATGGTATAAGGTCCTCGTCTTCGTCAACGGACTCGTCGCCCCGACGTTCCTATTCTGCGCAGGGTTCGGATTTGCGATCTCGTTCTCCAGGAAGTGGGGCGAGTACACATCGTTGCGTCCCGTTCTCTGGCGGTACCTTCAACGGCTCGGATTCATCCTCGCCGTCGCATACGCGCTCCATATCCCGTTCTTCTCCCTCCACAAGATGATCACCGAGGCTGACGCATCGAGCTGGATCATCTTCTTCCAGTCGGACATCCTCCAGATCATCGCGCTGACGCTCGCGGGGCTCGTGCTCCTCGCCGTGACATTGCGAAAGGAACGCCCCTTTCTTATCGCCGTCACGGTGCTCGCGGTCGCGGTCGTCTTCTGCGCACCGGTCGTACGCGCGATGGACCATAGCGCGCTCCCGATCTGGTTCCGGCCGTACCTCAGTTTGCAGTTCAAGTCGCAGTTCCCGGCCTTTCCCTGGTCCGCGTTCCTCCTCGCCGGCACGCTCACGGGGTTCGCCTTCATTCGTTCACGGGCCGCGGGGAGGGAGCGGGTGCTCGTGAACCGCGTCGCCGGGCTCTCGTTGGCGGCCATCGCCGTCTCGCTTCTCGGCGAACTCCTGCCGTTCGAGCTCTACCCCGGACTGAACTTCTGGAACGCGAGCCCGGAGTTCTTCTTTGTCCGCATCGGGCTCGTCCTTTTCATCTGCATCGCGCTGTGGCTCTATGGGCAGCGCAGGGAGGCAAGAGGGTCGTCCCTCCTGACGATGTTCGGACAGGAATCGCTCCTCGTGTACGCCACGCACCTCCTCATCGTCTACGGGACGACGTTCGATTGGAGCTTCATCAGCCTGTTCGGCAAGACGCTCGTGTTCTGGCAGTGCCTCGGCCTGACGATCCTCCTCACCGCGGCCATGTACGCACTCGCGTACGCCTGGCATCGGCTCAAGGGAGCGAATATGCGGCTTGCGCACGCCGTGCAGTACGCAACGATACTCGGGATGGTAGCCTACTTCGTATTGAAGTGATCCGTCGCCCGATGCAGCTTCAGTGGAATGGAACCTTGCGCGTGAGAGTGGGCGTCACCGGGGTGCTGTTCTTTCACCGATGCGTTCAACAACTATTGCCAGGCTCGGTATGAGAAGATTCATAGAAGAACATGAACAAGAGGTGCTCCTCATCCTTGTCACCATGCTCGGGGTGACACGGTGGTGGATGCCGACGCCGACGGGTTTTGAGAATATGTACGGCGTCTCTCACTGGGCGTTGTCGTACGATTACGGCCTCGTTCGCAGGGGGCTCCTCGGCGCGATCGCCAAACTCTGGGTGCCGATCATGACGCTCGAGAGTGTTCACCTTATCACACTGATCTCCTATTGCACGTTTCTTGCGCTCCTGCTCGTCATCTTCTACGTCCTCCTGCGGCACAAGGACAAGGGCGGGCGTCTCTTCCGGTTGATCCTCCTGTTTGTGGCCGCACCTGCCACGCTTTCCCTCTCTGCGCGTGACCTGGGGCGCTTCGATCTCTTCCTCATGATGATCCTACTGCTCTCCCTGACCCTCGTATCGCGTAATCGGCAATTGTGGCTCATCCCGATCCTCATGAGTGTGGCGATGTTCATCCACGAAGGCTTTTTGGTACTGTGCGCCCCGACGATCGTGGCAATGATGGTCTTTGCGTATCTTCGGGAAGGAAGACGGAGGGCGATGCTCGTCACGATCATTGCGTCGGTGCTGGGCGTTGCCGGCGCGTTCCTCGTCCTCTACAACTTCGGCACCCCGGCGCTGTCGTTTGAAGAATTCTCGCGCCTCATTCAATCACGGGCGGCGTACCACCTCACGGAACTATCCATGCGCGAATGCTACTTCAGCGTCAGGAACCATTCCGCGCTGGCCTCTTCGTCCTTGTATGACTCAGGTTCGATCGTCAATTTCATCATGGCGATCGTCATGATGAGCCCGGTGTTCCTGGTCCTTGCGAACCTCTGGGGGCGCGCACTCAAGAACTGTGGGGCGCACCGGGGTGCGTTCTGGCTCCTCATTCTCGCCACCTTGAGTGGATTGTTGCTGGTGCCCATCGCGACGGACTACGGCCGGTGGCTCTCGGCGGTCGTCTTCTGCAATTTCTTCGCCATCTTCTACCTTGTGAGCAAGGATCTCATCAAGGTCGAGGAGCTCGAAGAGTATGCGGGGGGACCGTTCTCGGCTCTCTTCGTCCTCATTCTTCTGACATATCTTCTCTTCGGGCCGCTCCATGACTGGGAACCGTACCCGTACAAGGACAATATCCTCGTGAGTTCCTTGTCGATGATGGCCGTCCTGCTCTTCGACATCGGTTTCTGTGTGCGGTGGCGTTCGTTGCGCAGGAAGATTGCTTCGGCGCAGTAGGGAGGGAAGTTCCTGCCGGAGGTGTGTTTTGTTTCTTTTGGGGGGGGGAGCGCCGGTACGCACAGATGCACCGCTGGCTCAATAGCGGGGCGCGGGGAGGTCCGCTTTAGAGAAGCTCGCCGAATTTCGCGCGGCGCATCGCTTCGAGAGCCTTGTAATCGGTGAGGTCGAACTGAATGGGCGTGATGGAGATGTAGTTGTTCCGAACGGCGATCTCGTCGGTATCGGGGGCGTGGTCCAAGATCTCGAGCTTACCCTTCAGCCAGTAGTATTCCTTATTGTTCGGGTCCATCCGGACGTCGAACGACTCCACCCACCGTGTGATCCCTTGCCGGGTAAGCTTTACGCCGCGGATATCTGTTGCCTTCGCCGCCGGTACGTTGACGTTGAGGAGCGTCGCGTTCGGGAGACCCTTTTTCAGCACGTAGGCGGCAAGCTTCCGCGCGAACTTCGCAGCCTCGCGGAAGTCCGCGGTGCCGTGCGTCGTCAAGGACACCGCAATCGACGGAATGCCGAGGATCGTGCCCTCGGTCGCGGCGGAGACCGTGCCGGAATAGATGACGTTTATGGCGGTATTCGATCCGTGGTTGACGCCGGAGACGAGGAGGTCCGGCTTCCGAGGAAGGAGCGTGGCGATCGCGAGCTTGACACAGTCAGCCGGCGTCCCTTCCACCGCATAGCCGAAGAATTTCCGGTCCTTCTGGAACTTCGTTACGCGCAGGGGGTAGTTCATCGTGATGGCGTGGCCGACGGCGCTGCGCTGCTTGTCGGGGGCCACGACCGTGACGCTGCCGATCTTCACGAGTTCTCTGACCAGGGCCTCGATGCCGGGAGCGTCAATGCCGTCGTCGTTGGAGACGAGGATGGAGGGGAGTTTCGCTTTTCGCGCTGACATCTGTACCTAGTAGCTCTCTTTCTTCTTGGGAAACTCGTGTCCCTTGACGTCCTTGATATACTGCCCGAACGCGCCGCGCAGATTCTCCGCGAGCTCGGAATAACGCCGGACGAACCGGGGTTTGAACTCCTCGGTGAGGCCGAGCATGTCGTACACGACGAGGACCTGGCCGTCGCAGTCGGGGCCCGCGCCGATGCCGATCGTTGGGACGGAGATGGCATTGGTCACCTTCTTCGCGAGCGCCGAAGGGATCTTCTCGAGGACGATCGCGAAGACGCCGGCATCGGCCAGGACCTTCGCATCGGCGAGGAGCTCGTCGGCTTCGCTCTTCGATTGAGCGCGCACTTCGTACGTGCCGAACTTGTTGATGGCCTGCGGGGTGAGCCCTAAATGGCCCATGACCGGGATGCCGACCTTTACCAAGTGGCGCACGATCTCGGCGATGTAGGCGCCTCCTTCAAGCTTTACAGCGCCGACCCCCACTTCTTTCATGATCCTGCCGGCGTTACGCACGGCGTCGTCGATGCTCGTCTGGAACGACATGAAGGGCATGTCGACCACGATGAGGGCGTTCTTCACGGCCCGCTTCACCGCCTTGGCGTGGTAGATCATATCATCGACCGTGACCGGAAGGGTCGTCTCATACCCCTGCACGACGTTGCCGAGGGAGTCCCCGACGAGGATGATGTCGATGCCGACCTGGTCGAGATACTTCGCGATGAGAAAATCATACGCGGTGAGCATGGCGATCTTCTCGCCAGACTGCTTCATCGTCAAGACGGTCTTCGTCGTGACGACTCTCGGCTTCGCTGCGGCCTGCTTATGTTGTTTCATGGTCTTGTACGCGATAGTGGGTGATGAGCGTGGAATCGTCAACAGGAAGGGGCGAGGGTCTGCTCCGGCCGAGCGTCGATGAGCGTCAGATCGGGTGCCTCGGCGAACCCTTCGCGGAGCCCACGGGAGACCTCCTCGTACGTCACGCGTCTCCCGAGCAGGGTCTCGATCTCCGTCGTCTTCTCTTCGAGGTCGCGCTCGACCGTCGATCTGGCGTCTTGCACGTGCGGCGCGAGGAACTCAGCGATCCTGCGGTGTTCGGGCCCGATCAAGACGGAACCATGCTGGAGGATGACGGAGCCGAACTTCCGCTGGGCGCTGCCGATGAGTTTCTTCCCGCCGACGAGGACCTCAGAACGCGCGGAACTCGTAAAGCAGGGGATGGACGCCGGGTCCTGGTAGAGCGAACGGAAATCGTCGTCCCGGCCGCTCAACGTCGCATCGATGCCGAGGCGGCGAAGCCCGGCGATGAGGCGCTCGTTGATGAACCGGTAGATCGCCTTCGGCGACTGATCGGCGAGAGGCACTACGACGCAGTAGGTGAGTTCCCGGGCGTGGAGGATCGCCTTGCCGCCTGTGGGCCTCCGCACGAGATCGATGCCTTCTTGGGCGAGCGCTCGAGCGTCCACGTCGGCGCTCTCCTGGTGGAACCCGAGGGAAAGGGCGTAAGGGCGCCAGCCGTAGAATCGCACGGCCGGCCCGATGACGCCCGCACTGAGCTGCCGGGCCATCATTTCGTCCGTCTCCATGTTCAGGGCCCCGGACTGCGGTCCGTCGTCGCGAAAGTGCCAGATCATTTTCGGTTCCAGATGATGCCGCGCTTGCTCTTTTCAATGAAATCGACGACGTGCCTGATCTCGTCAGAGATCTCGCCGGAGCCCTTGATCTTCGCCAGGGCCTGCGAGACGTTGAGTTGGGAATGGTAGAGGGTGTTGTAGGTCTCCTGGAGGCCGTCGAGCGCCTTCTGGGTGAAGTTCCGCCGCTTGAGGCCCACGATGTTGAGGCCCTGGAACGCGAGCGGCTCGTGGCCGGCGAGGATGTACGGCGGGACGTCCTTCGCGACGCGAAAGCCTCCGCCGATCATTGCGTGGCGTCCGATCCGCACGAACTGGTGGATCGGAACGAGACCGCCGATGACGACGTAGTCCTCGATGACGACGTGCCCCGCCATGTTCACGGAGTTGGCGAGGATGACGTGGTTGCCAACCGAGCAGTCGTGCGCGATGTGTGCGTACGCCATGATGAAGCAGTGTGACCCGACGGTCGTCTTTCCGCGGTCGACTGTGCCCCGATTGATCGTGGCGTATTCCCGGATGGTCGTGGCGTCGCCGACCTCGAGGACCGTCACCTCGCCGTGAAACTTCAGGTCTTGGGGCTGCGTGCCGAGGACGGCGCCGTGGTGGATCCGGCATTCCTTGCCGACGCGGGTGCCGCTCGCCAGGAGCGCGTGGGAGCCGACAGAGGTGCCTGCGCCGATGACGACGTCGTCCTCAATGACGGCGAACGGGCCGATGGTGACATTGTCGCCGAGTTGGGCCTTCGGGGAGACGAGTGCACGTGGATCGATGGTGGTCATGGATCAAGCGTCGAATGTAATGATCAAGGACTGACTCTGCCGCGCGTGCGGCTTTATTGCTTGGCGTTCTCCGTCTTGTCGACGATCGCAGCGCTCAGTTCCGCTTCGGCGACGAGCTCGCCGTCGACGAACGCCTTTGCGGACATCTGCGCCATGCGTGATCGGCGGTTCACGATCTGCAGCTCCATGATGAGCTGGTCGCCCGGGACGACCTGTCGCCGAAATTTTGCGTTGTTGATGCTCGTGAACATCGCGAGCTTCGTGCCGGGATTCTCCACGCCGTTGAGGAGGAGGATGCCGCCGGCCTGGGCCATCGCCTCGATGATGAGCACGCCTGGCATGACGGGCCGGCCCGGAAAGTGACCTTCGAAGAACCACTCGTTGATCGTCACGTTCTTCACCCCGACGATCTTCTCGTCGATCTTGAACTCGACGATCTTGTCAAGGAGGAGGAACGGATAGCGGTGGGGGAGGATGTTCTGCAGCGCATTGATGTCAAAGACGATCCCGGCCTTCTTCTCGTACTGGTACTTCTTCACGAGCGATTTCTGCTGGTAGAGCTTGCGGATCTTCTTGGCGAACTCGACGTTGCTCGCATGGCCGGGCCGCGCGGCGAGGATCTGGGCCTTCAGGGGCGCGCCGATGAGGGCGAGGTCGCCCATGAGATCGAGGAGCTTGTGACGCGCGGGTTCGTTGCGGAACCGGAGCTCGCGGTTATTGAGCATCCCGGTCTTTCCCATGATGATGGAGTCGCTGATGCCCAGCTTCTTCGCGATCCTCCGGAGCTCGTCGTCCGGGAGGTCCTGGTCCGCGATGACGATCGCGTTGTCGAGGTTGCCTCCTTTGATGAGCCCGCGCGAATGGAGCATCTCCACCTCGTGGAGGAAGCAGAACGTGCGCGCGGACGCGAACTCCGAGACGAACTCCTTCTCCATGTTGAACAGGCCGGTATGCTGGCTCCCGAGGACGGGATTCTGGTAGTCGATCATGACGGTGAGGCGGTACTCGTCGGTGGGCAGCGCGACGATGTCGACGCCGAGCTTCTCGTCGGTGTACCTGACGGTCTGGTCGATGATGAGGTAGTCCTTCGGCTCGTTCTGCGTCACGAAGCCGGCTTTGGTCAGCGCTTCGACAAAAGGCATGGAGCTTCCGTCGCAGATCGGCGGCTCGATGTTGTTGAGCTCGATGAGGATATTGTCAACGTCCATGCCGACGATCGCCGCCAGGACATGCTCGACCGTGTGGACCTTCGCCTCGCCCTGGCAGATGGTCGTTCCTCGGGCCACTTCCACCACGAGGTCCACGAGCGCCGGGATCTCGGGCTTTCCGGGCAGGTCCACGCGCTTGAAGCGTATCCCGGAGTTTTCGGGCGCAGGCCGGAACGTCATGGTGGTGCTGACGCCGGTGTGAAGTCCCACGCCGGAGAGCGTGACCGGATCCTTGATTGTTCGCTGCTGGACGACCATGCGGGTCCTTTCGTTACTTTCCGTGAAGTTGTTGTTCGAGCTCTGCGATCCGCAGCTTGAGTTGCTGGACCTCGGTGAGGAGCTCGGGGAGCTGCTTGAGGGCCGCCTCGATGCGGAACGCGCGGGAGACCTCTTTCGCAGGTGAACCGAACCAGTTCGTTCCCGGCTCCGTGATCGATTTTGCGTATCCGGACTGGGCTCCCGCCCCCGTGCGGTCCGCGATGGTGATGTGGCCGGCGAAGCCGGCCTGGCCTCCGATCATGCACTGCTTGCCGATCTTCGTGCTGCCGGAGACGCCGGCCTGTCCTGCGATGACGGTGTCCTCGCCGATCGTCACGTTGTGCGCGATCATGATAAGGTTGTCCATCTTCACGCCGCGCTCGATGCGAGTTTCGCCCAGGGTGGCCCTGTCGATGGTGCAGTTCGCGCCGATCTCGACGTCGTCGCCGACGACGACGGTCCCGCGCTGCGGGATCTTTTCGTATGCTCCGCTGGGGGTCGGTGCGAACCCGAATCCGTCGCTCCCGATGACCGTCCCGGAGTGGATGATGACGCGCAGGCCGATCTTCGTGCCTTCACGGACGACGACCGAAGGGTAGAGGAGCGTGTCGTCGCCGACGGTCACGTCCTCGGCGATCACGCAGTGATGGAGAATGACCGCGCGGGCGCCGATCGCCGCACGCTCTCCGACGATGACGTACGCTCCCAGCACCGCGTCGGGATGGACCGTAGCGCCCGGCGCGACGATCGCCGTCGGATGGATGCCTTTGAGCGTCGTGGTGGCGGCGGGATGGAACACATCGACGAGCCGGAGGAACGAACGGTACGGGTCGTCCACCAGGACAAAGGAGAGCCGTCCGGTATGTCCCCGGAGCTCCTCCGCCGGCGTGGTGCGGCCGACGAGGATGGCGCTGGCGCCCGTCGTGCCGAGGAACTGCTTGTACTTCCGGTTCGCAAGAAACGTGATGGCGCCGGAGCGGGCCTCCTCGATCTTCTCGACGCGGAGGATCTCAGCGTCCGCGCTCCCGACGATCTCTCCGCCGACGAGCGCCGCGATCTCGCGTAGGTGCATGCGTCAGGTCACTTGTTGAACGTGGTGATCCGCTCTAAGACCTTGGCGGTGAGGTCGAATTTGTCGTTCGTGTAGAGCAGGAGGATGTCGCCGCTCTTGTCGAAGACGTAGTCGTAGTCATTCTCCTTCGCGAGGTCCTGGATGACCTTGAAGACCTTGTTCTGGAGTGGCTTCATGAGTTCGTTCTGCTTGTTGAAGAGCTCGCCCGACTGCCCGAACTTCTTCGTGCGGAAGTCCGCGATCTTCTTCTCGAGCTCCTGAAGGTCCCGCTCGGACTGCGCCCGGAGCTGGTCGGTCATGATGAGCTTCTTCTTGTCGTACTCTTCGTACTTCTTCTGCCAGTCGTTCTGCATCTTGGCGAGCTCTTCCTGCCAGTCGGCCACGAGCTTGTCGATCTGGTGCTGGGCGTCCTGGGCCTCCGGGAGCTTCTCCATGATCGCTGCGGAGTTCACCCAGCCGATCTTGGCCTGGGCCTGGACGGAGACTGCCGTGCAGCAGAGGAGCATGCAGACAGCGGCGAGTGCGAGGGATGTTTTCATATGTGCGGTTCCTTTGACGGATGCAGTGAGCGTCATTTGTCCACGCCGCGCTTGAGGCGGTCGATGACGAGGTTCGTGTAGTCGAATTTCGGCTCGCCGTAGAGAAGCACGAGGATCTGGTCGTTCCGGTCGAAGATGAACTGGATCTTCTCCTTCTTGGCGATCTCCTCGATGATGCGGATGACCTTCTGCTTGATGGGCGTCAAGAGGGAGTCCGTCGCGACGGCGAGTTCGCCGTCGTTGCCGAACTTCTGCGTTCGGTACTGGATCCCGCGCTGTTCGAGTGCCACGAGGTCCTCGCGCTGGGCGCGTTTCTCGGTCTCGTTGAGGAGCGCTTCCTTCTTCTGGAATTCATCATACTTCCCCTGGAGGTCCTTGCTCATGCGCTCGAGCTCCGCCTGCCACTGGCGACCCATGGCGTCGAGCTTCTTGTTCGCTTGCTGCGCTTCGGGGAATTCCGAGAGGATCTTGGACGAGTTGACGAATCCGATCTTCGGCGACTGCGCCATGACGGGGCGGGCGCCGGCGGCCAGGAGAAGGGTGAAGAGTGAGATAAGGAAAATCGTACGTTTCACAGTGACCTCGATGAATAGTGGAAGATAGGAATGATGCATGTTCAGTTAAAAACCTCTGCCGAACTGGAAGTGGAACTTCCAGCCGTCGGGCTTGCCGTCCTTCGGGTAGACGTCGTCCGCGCCGTAGCCGTAGTCGAAGCCGATGAGACCGAGCGGATTGATGAGGAGCCGCGCGCCGAACCCGTACGACCTTTTGAGGTCGAAAAGGTCCGCGTGGGAAAAGTCTGCGAAAACATTGCCTCCTTCGGCGAAGGTGAGGAGGTAGATCGGGATCGGATTGAGGGCGAGCGCAAAGCGCAGTTCCAGGGTGTGCTTCGTCACGACGTTGCCGCCGAGTTCCTGGCCGGCGCTGTTGACCGGGCCGACGCTCCGGTCCTCGTAGCCGCGCAGCGACGTCGTCGCGATGTAGCCGACGCCGGTACCGCCCATGTAGAACTTCTCATTCGGCGGGATGTTCGACGTGGCTTTGAACCCGTCGACGTAGCCGAAGGTGGTGGCGCTTGACAGTACGAGACGCGTCGTGCCGAAGAGCGGCGTGTACCAGTCCGCGTCGAAGAGCCACTTATGGTAGTCGACGTTTCCGGGGAGGAGGGGGCCGCCGGACATCTCCATGGAGAGCGAGATGCTCGAACCGTCCGCCGGGAAGATCGGGCTGTCGGTGCTGTTCCGGGAGATCGTCTGCGTGACGCTGTACTGCGTCGTCTTGCCCGTCTGGATGTAGGGGTTGCCGCCGTTGTCGAGGACGTCGATGTTCTGGAACCGGAACGTCCAGTCCGCGCGGAAATAGTTGTCGGGCCAGTTCAGGCGCCGGCCGATGCGGGCCGAGAGGCCGGTCTGGCGCAGGTCGTACGTGTAGATCTGCCGCGTGTCGAAGAGGCTCAGGCCGAGGGTCGTGGGCTTGCCGTAGAGCCAGGGCTCGGTGAAGTTGAGGGAGAAGGTGCGGTAGCGCGCCCCCTCGCCAAACTGCCACTCGAAATTGAAGAGCTGCCCCGCGCCGCCGACAAGCGGCTCGGCGATCGAAAAGTTGTTGATCGTGAAGCCGAGGGAGCCCGTGACGCCGAAGGCCTGGCTGTACCCGACCGACGCGTTGACGTTGTCGCTCGACTTCTCCTCGACCTCATAGACGAGGTCGACGGTCTCGCCGTCGTCGTTGATATGGTAGTCCGGGCGGATGTGCTCGGGGTTGAAGTAGTTCAGCTGGGAAAGCTGCCGGAGGCTCCGAATGATCTGGGAGCGATTGAAGAAGTCCCCGGGCCGAGTGAAGAGCTCCCTGCGGATGACGAACTCCTGCGTCTTCGTGTTCCCCTTGATATCCACCTTCCCGACCCGGAACTGGTTGCGTTCGAGGATCTTGATGGAAATATCGAGGCTGTCCGGCGCGACGCGTCGGATGTCTGGTTCCAGGGCGAACGTGAGGTAGCCGTTGTCGAGATAAAGCGATGCGACGTCGGTCTGGTCCGGGTTGCCGCGCAGGTTCTGTTCGAACTTCTCCGCGTTATAGACCTCTCCCGGGCGGCACTGGAGCCGCTCCTCGAGCACCTCGGGCCGGTACACCATGCCTCCTTCCCACGTGATGTGCCGGATCTTGTATTGTGCGCCTTCGTGGACGGTCATGAAGATCGTCAGCTTCTTCTTGTCCTGGCTGTAGGCGAGGGAATCGCTGACGAGTTCGGCGTCGATGTAGCCGTTCTTCCGGTAGAAGTCGATGACGCGTTGCTTGTCCTTCGCATACTTCTCCTTGTGGAAGTCCGCACTCGACCAGAAATGCCACCATGTCTTTTCGCCCGTGTCGTCGAGCTTGCCCTTGAGGTCGTCCTCGCTGAACGCGGTGTTGCCGAGGAAGTGGATCCGGTCGATGCTGACGCTCGGGCCTTCCTCGATGTTCACGCGCAGCGTGACGACGTTCCCCTTGGCGGTGTCGTCCACGACCGATTCGGTCGTCACCTTCGCCAGGAGGTGATTCTTCTCTTCGTAGAGCGTCTTGACGTTCTTGATGATCCGGCTCAGGTCCTCGGGTGCCAGGACCTGGCCGTCGATGAGGGCGACCTTCTTCTGGATGTCGTCCTCGCCGACGTCGTTCGCGCCGTGGATCTCGACGTGCCGGATCCTCGGATATTCGGCTACTTTGATCAAGAGGTAGACGCCGTTGCCGACCCGGTTCTCGGTGAGCATCTGCACGTCGGAGAAGATCCTCAAGGCCCAGAGACGCTGGATGGCTTGGCGGACCTTGTCCCCCGGGATCGTGATCTCGTCGCCGGTCTTCAATCCGGTGTTGGAGATGACGGCGCCTTCGTCGGTTCCCGAACCGGACCGGATGCCTTCGACGGAGATGCCGAGAATCTTGAGGGTTTCCGACACGGGCTGTTGCGAGAAGCCGGGGATCGTGAAAACCAGACAGCAGAGACACAGGGGGAGAACGAGGCGGTGCAAGATGTTATGACCCTGAAACGTTATTGAAAAATCGCTGGACTGCGTTGGGCTTGCGTTTGCCCGGCTGGAGCTGTTCGCTCACCATGCCGTAGCGTCGTTCTCTGCGCTGAAAGTCGGTGATCGCCTCGTAGAGCTCCTTCCGCCGGAAATCTGGCCAGCACGACGTGCTGATGTAGATCTCGGAATACGCAAGCTGCCAGAGAAGGAAATTGCTGATACGAAATTCCCCGCTCGTGCGGATGAGGAGGTCGGGATCGGGGACGTTCTTCGTCGCGAGGTAGCGCGAGACGAGCTGGTCGTCGATCGATTCCGGCGCGAGCGTCCCTCGCCGGACATCCTCTGCGATCGCCTTGATCGCCGTGGTGATGTCCCACCGTCCACTGTAGCTCAGGGCGAGATGGAGATGAAGCCCCGTATTGAGCTTCGTCTTCGTCATCGCGTCGGTGAGCTCATCTTGGACCTCGATAGGGAGCGTTGGGAAGTCGCCGATCGTGTCGACCTTCACGTTGTTCTCGTGGAGCTTGTCGGTCTCGTCGCGCAAGGCGCGCATGAGAAGGCGCATGAGCATGGAGACCTCCTCTTGGGGGCGCTTCCAGTTCTCCGTCGAGAACGCATAAAGCGTCAGATGCTTCACCCCGAGTTGTCCGCACGCCTCGACCGTATCGCGGACCGATTCGACGCCTTCATTGTGTCCGGCGATGCGCGGGAACCCGCGCTTCTTCGCCCAGCGACCGTTCCCGTCCATGATCACGGCGATGTGCACCGGGATGGGACCGCTCGCGTGCAACGCGTCCTGAAGCCGTTTATCGCCCCCGGTCGCACGGCGAACGCCGCGGGTCTCTGCGGCAGAAGATTCTGGTGAATTCAAGAGAAATGGCGCAAATTTATTCTAAAATGTAACTCATTTTGCGTAGAAAGTCAAGGTTTTTGGAGGGCCCTTTCCTTTGGTACGCCGTTGGGAATGAAGAAGTTCCGGCCGTTTCCTCTTCCATGAAGTTTATTGATTTTCCGAACGAAAAGAGATATATTGCCCTCCGTGTCTCTCTCAATTTTGTCGACTGCCGCCCCCAAGCCGGGCGCAGAACAAGTGGTCAACCGTCCGAGGAAAGGTGTGAATATGGGCATGCCCAATATGCAGGGAATGATGAAACAGATGCAGAAAATGCAGGAAAAGATGGCAATGGTCCAATCGCAACTCGAGCAGAAGATGGTCTTGGCCGAAGCGGGGGGCGGCATGGTAAAAGTGACCGCGAACGGCAAGCAGCAGATCATGAAGATCCAGATCGAGAAGGAGGTCATCAATCCCGAGGACGCCGAGATGCTCGAAGACCTCGTCGTCGCGGCCGTGAACAAGGCCCTCGAGGAATCGCAGAAGCTCGCCCAGGACGAAATGAGCAAGGCCACCGCCGGGATGATCCCGAACATTCCGGGGATGAACCTCCCCGGTTTCTAAACCGCGCGGCCCGACGTGCGGCCGACGGTCCTCGCTGAACCACCTATTACGACAGGATGCATGCTCTATACCGCTGATTCGCTCCATGAATTGATCGAAGAGTTCGCGCAACTTCCCGGCATTGGGAGGAAGTCCGCGCAGCGCCTCGCCCTCTACATCCTCAAGCTCCCGAAGGAGGAGGTTGCAGCGATGGCGGCGGCGCTCATGAACGTCAAGGAGAAGATGCGCTACTGCACGACGTGCTGGAACTTCACGGAGACGGATCCCTGCCCCGTCTGCTCCAACCCGAAGCGCGACGCCAACATCATCTGCGTCGTGGAAGAACCGAACGATGTCATGGCCATCGAGAAGACGAATGATTACCGCGGGCACTACCACGTTCTGGGCGGCGCGCTTGCCCCGCTCGAGGGGATCGGCCCGGAGGACCTGAAGGTGAAGGAGCTCCTCGTCCGGATCACCCCGGAGGTCCACGAGGTTATCCTCGCCTTGAACCCGAACATCGAGGGGGAAGCCACGACGATCTATCTCACCAGGCTCCTCAAGCCGCTCGGCGTCGACGTGACGCGGCTCGCCCGCGGCATCCCGATCGGCGGCGATCTTGAGTTCGCCGACGAGGCGACACTTTCCCGGGCCATCGAAGGGCGCGTCGCCGTCTGATGCCCCACGCTCCCGCCCTGATCCTGGCCGCGACACTGGCCCTTCTCTCCGTTCAGGGGTGCGACATCTTCCAGACCCGCGAGCCCGCTCCCCCGACGCAGTCCACCTCGACATTCGAACCGCCGGTGACGCCCGACGCGGTGCTCCACAACCTCCAGTCCGCGATCCGCGAAAACAACCTGGACAACTACCTGCGCTGCTTCATCGACACGACATTCCGGCCGTTCGCGTTCGTGCCGTCGCAGGACCTCCGGCCGAACATCACCGTCTGGACCCTCGAGGACGAGCGCCGGTACTTCCGGTCGATGGGGGCGACGATCGACGGGACGCCGCTTCTGACGAACGCCATACAGAACACGACGTTCTATGCCGATTCGACCTACAACGTGAACTACTCGCTCTATTTCCCCCACAAGGACCCCTTTGCGCCGAAGTTCGTCCGGGGCAATATGCAGCTCCATCTCGCGATCGACCCGCAGGGACGTTGGGGGATCGACCAGTGGCGGGACAACCGTCTGCCGGCGACGACGGATTCAACGTGGAGCTACCTAAAATTCTGGTTCGACAAGTGATCCGCGCCCGCATGCTTCTCTGGCCGCTCGTCCTTGCCTTGGCCGCATCCGGACTCTCGTGCGTCAACCCGTTCGCGCCGAAGCTCGACACGCAGCTCTCCTCGCAGGTCTGCACCGACCTGACGAAGACCGACGACGTCTTCTGCGTGTTTCGGAACGCGTACGCGTTCAAGGACACGACGCTCTACGGCTCGATCCTGGCCCCGGGTTTCACGTTCATCTATACCGACTACGACCTCGGCGTCGACGTCACGTGGGGCCGGACGGACGAGATGCGCACGTCGTCCGGGCTGTTCCAGAGCGTCCAGACCCTCACGCTCACCTGGAACAACGAGCTCTCGTCCGAAGGGACTGACACCGCGAGAACGATCATACGGGGATTCAACCTCACGGTGACGTTCAATCCGAGCGACGTGACGCGCATCGACGGCTACGCAAACCTCACCCTGGTCCGTCCGACGATCAGCGATCCGTGGAAGATCGTCCGGTGGCGGGATGAATCGAACTATTAGGAGAACTATGACAGGAACGAACATGATGAGAGGGGTACGGCCATGAGCCTGATGTACGTCGTCCGGGAAAGCCTTTCCGGTTTCAACCGCGCCAAGTTCGCCGCCTTGAGCTCGATCATGACGATCATGATCTCGCTGTTGTTCCTCGGGATCTTCTACGTCATCGCCGACAACACATCGCGGCTCGTCGGGAGCATCCGGGAGCGCGTCGAGATGGAGGCGTTCCTCGATGAACCCGCGCCGAAGGCGAAGATCGCCGACGTCGAGCGGGCGCTCACGGCCCTGGACGGCGTCGACCATGTTGAGTTCGTCTCGAAGGAGGCGGCGGCGAAGATCTTCCGCGAGGAGTTCGGGGAGGACATCATGAGCGTTCTCGACGTCAACCCCTTACCTCCCTCGTTCAAGATCTTTCTGAAGCCGGAGTACCGGAACACGGTGAAAGCGGAAGAGCTCCACGAACGCATTCTCGCGATCGACGGCGTACAGTCGGACATCTTCCGTAAGGATATGCTCCAATTCATCGAAAAGCAGTCCCGGGCGCTTTCCCTCGGCGGGCTCGGCCTCGGCATCCTCATCGCCATTTCCGCCATCATTCTGGTGTCGAACACGATCCGGCTCGCCATCGACGCGAAGCGTCGTTCGGTCCAGACAATGAAGCTCGTCGGCGCCTCCCGGTGGTTCATTCGGTCGCCGTTCATCTTGGAAGGGGTCATCCAGGGCCTCCTCGGGGGGATGCTCGCCGCACTCCTCATGTACTATCTTCTCACATTCGTCACGGGAATGATCTCCGGCGAGCTCGCGGAGTTCCTCCGCGCCGAACTTTCGTTCTACGGGCTCATGACGCTCGCCGGAACGGCCCTGGGACTCCTCGGGAGCCTCATCTCCGTCCGGAGGTTCATCAGCGACGCCGTTGCCGGATAAGCCGGTCCGATTTTCACGCGAGTATGCGCGCCTCCGCCCGCGCGCTTTCCTTGCTTCTTTGCGCCGTGTTTCCTACATTGAACGCCGTAATCGGTACACTGACTACTTCCTTCAGAAGAGCATCCATGGGACTGTTCGCTACCTTGTATCATTCCTCCGTCGGCAAGAAGTTTGTCATGGGCCTGACGGGCCTCTTTCTCTGCAGCTTCCTCGTCGTCCACCTCAGCGGGAACTTTCTCCTCTTCAAGCATGACGGCGGCGCCGCGTTCGACGCGTACGGCATGTTCATGTCGACGAACCTCTTTATCCGCACGATGGAGATCGTCCTGTTCGCCGGGTTCATCCTCCATCTCGTCACGGGGACGATCACCTGGCTGACGAACAGGGGCGCCCGGCCGGAAAAGTACGTCCGGAACGACGTGTCGGAGAACAGCACGTGGATGTCGCGCACGATGTTCCTCACCGGGAGCATCGTGTTCATCTTTCTTGTCGTCCACTTGCGGACGTTCTGGGTCGCCTCGCGGTTCTACGCCGCGGAGAATCCGTCCATGTACCAGCTCGTACGCGCGGCCTTCTCGGACCCGGTGTACTGCGCGTTCTACATCGTCGCGATCGCGCTCCTCGCGTTCCACCTGCGCCACGGCTTCCAGTCGGCGTTTCAGACATTCGGGATCAAGAAGCAGAAGTATGCGCCCCTCATTCACTTGGCGGGTATGGTCTTCTGGCTCCTCATCCCGCTCGGTTTCATCTCCATGCCCGTCTATTTCCTGATAAACCCATGACCCTACAATCGAAGATACCGGCCGGACCCGTCCAAGAGAAGTGGGACAACCACCGCTTCGGCCTGAAGCTCGTCAACCCCGCGAACAAACGGAAGTACCACGTCATCGTCGTCGGCACCGGGCTCGCGGGCGCCTCGGCGGCGGCCTCTCTCGCCGAACTCGGCTACAACGTCACCTCGATCTGCTACCACGAGTCTCCGCGGCGCGCACACAGCATCGCCGCACAGGGCGGCATCAACGCGCCGAAGAACTACAAGAACGACGGCGACAGCATCTGGAGGCTCTTCTACGACACCGTGAAGGGGGGCGACTACCGTGCGCGGGAAGCGAACGTCTATCGCCTCGCACAGGTGAGCGGCAGTATCATCGATCAGTGCGTCGCCCAAGGCGTCCCGTTCGCGCGCGAATACGGCGGGCTCCTCGACAACCGCTCCTTTGGCGGTGCGCAAGTCTCGCGGACGTTCTACGCCAGAGGCCAGACCGGCCAACAGCTTCTCCTCGGGGCGTATCAGGCCCTCTCGAAGGAGATCGACGGTAAGAAAGTGAAGTTCTATCCCCGGCGCGAGATGGTCGACCTTGTCCTTGTCGACGGTCACGCTCGGGGCATCGTTGCTCGGAACCTCATCACGGGAGCCCTCGAGACCTACGTCGCCGACGCCGTGATCTTGGCGACCGGCGGTTACGGGAACGTGTTCTACCTCTCGACGAACGCGAAACAATGCAACGCGACGGCCATCTGGCGCGCATACAAGCGCGGAGCGTTCTTCGGCAACCCCTGTTTCACGCAGATCCACCCGACCTGCATCCCCGTTTCGAGCGAACACCAGTCGAAACTCACTCTCATGAGCGAGAGCCTGCGGAACGACGGGCGCATCTGGGTCCCGAAGAAGGCGGGCGACAAGCGTAATCCCCGGGAGATCCCCGAGGACGAGCGCGATTATTACCTCGAACGGCTCTACCCCTCCTTCGGCAACCTCGTTCCTCGAGACGTCGCTTCGCGCCGTGCGAAGGAAATGTGCGACAAGGGGCACGGCGTCGGTTCGACGGGTCTCGCGGTCTACCTCGATTTCAGCGACACGATCAAGCGCAACGGCAAGGAGTGGGTGAAGCAGCAATATGGCAACCTATTCGACATGTATCACGAGATCACCGCAGAGAACGCCTACGAGGTCCCGATGCGGATCTACCCGGCCGTCCACTACACCATGGGTGGGCTCTGGGTCGATTACAACCTCATGAGCACGATCCCGGGGACATATGTCCTCGGCGAGGCGAACTTTTCCGACCACGGAGCAAACCGTCTCGGCGCGAGTGCGCTCATGCAGGGGCTCGCCGACGGATATTTTATCATCCCCTACACCGTCGGCGACTACCTCGCCACGACTTCATTCCCTCCGGTGACGCCGGACCACCCGGCGTTCAAAGAAGCGCTTGCAGGCGCCGCAGACCTCACGAAGCGGCTTCTCGCCGTCAACGGAAAACAGACCGTCGACGAGTTCCACAAGCGGCTCGGGAAGATCATGTGGGAGTTCTGCGGCATGGGACGCACCGCCGCCGGCCTTACGAAGGCCCTCACGCTCATACCTGAGTTACGGAGCGAGTTCTGGAAGGACGTACGCGTCCCGGGCAGCGCGGAGGACTTCAATGCGGAGGTCGAGAAGGCGGGCCGCGTCGCCGATTTTATGGAACTCGCCGAACTCATGGTGCGCGATGCGCTCCAGCGCGAGGAATCCTGCGGCGGGCATTTCCGGGAGGAGTATCAGACCCCGGAAGGGGAAGCAAAGCGCAACGACGAGAAGTTCTCCTACGTCTCCGCCTGGGAGTTCAAGGGACAGGGCGCACCGCCCGAGCTCCACAAGGAGCCGCTCGCGTTCGAGGATGTGAAACCCTCGCAGCGCAGCTACAAGTAACGCAGACATCAACGACAACGACGACTCACAGACTTACTGACGCTCTATGAATTTTACACTGAAGGTCTGGCGCCAAACCAGCAGCGCCGCGCAAGGGAAGATGGTCGAGTACACTGCTTCCAATATCTCTCCCGACATGTCGTTCCTCGAGATGATCGACCTTGTGAATCTCGATCTCGCCAGGAACGGCCACGACACGATCGCCTTCGACCATGACTGCCGGGAAGGCATCTGCGGAACTTGCGGCATGTATATCAACGGCCGTGCGCACGGTCCGGCGAGGGGCGTCGCGACGTGCCAGCTCTACATGCGGTCCTTCAAGGAATCCGAGCCGATCACCATCGAGCCGTGGCGCGCGAAGGCGTTCCCTGTGATCAAGGACCTCGTCGTGGACCGCTCCGGACTCGACCGGATCATCCAGGCTGGCGGCTACGTCACGGTGGATACGGGCGGAGTGCCGGACGGGAACGTCATCCCCATTCCAAAGGTCGTCGCCGACGAGGCATTCGACGCGGCGGCCTGCATCGGCTGCGGGGCGTGCGTCGCGGCGTGCAAGAATTCCTCCGCGATGCTCTTCCTGAGCGCGAAGGTCTCCCAGCTCGCACTCCTGCCCCAGGGAAAGCCCGAGAGGGAGGCGCGCGTACTCGGCATGGTCGCGCAGATGGACGCCGAAGGCTTCGGCGGCTGTTCCAACACGCTTGCCTGCGAAGCGGAATGTCCGAAGGAGATCTCCGTCACGCACATCGCGCGTCTCAACAGGGAGTTCCTCGCCGCGAGCGTCAAATAACGTGATCCGCCCACCGGGGGGGAGACCCCATGGTCTAGGATAGCATGAGGGCGAGCCGGTCGGCTCGCCCTCATCGTATCTTGTGGTAGTGAACGGATGTGTCGTTCAAAGTTCGAGCGAGTCCCGCAAGCCCTCTTCGTCGAGCGTCTTGGTCTGGCGCTGGAGGACCTGCAGGGTTCGTCCGCGTCCGGCGAGGCTCAGGTAGGCGTCAGTGTAGACGTTCATCGCGCAGCGGATATCGACAAAGCGTTCGGCGAGGGTGGCGAGCACCGCCGCCGCGTCCCCGTCGTACGCGGTCGATTCGCCCGCGGCCGTGCCGTACTGGCTCCGGCCGATCGCTTCATAGTAGGTTAGAGGGGGCGCGCTGCGGTCCTGGCTCCGGCGGAAGATGAAATCGGGGAAGAACCCGGTGAGAAAGAGCGTTGCGTTCCCGATATAGCGCCGGAGTTGATACTGCTGCGCGCGGTCGGCGTCCGCGAGTGTATTGAGGAGGTCGACCATGTAGAGCGCCCGGCCGCCTTCGGTCCGCGCGAGATGCCAGAATGAGGCGCTCGAACGGAACTCCACGCAGACCGCCGCTACGTAATCGACGACGTCGTCGTCGACGCCCCGCTTCTCGAGGGCCTGGTAGACGAATACATAGAAGAAGAGGTGCGGCGAGATCGAAAGGAAGAGCGGCGGCACCGTCATCGAGCGGTCGAAGAGCTCCCGGCTGTGGAGCATCGACGTCACGCAAACCGGGTCATCGGTGAGTCGCACGATCGCCCTGCGCTGCGACGGATCACGGGAGAGCGTCTCGGCAATGAACCGGTAATCAGCCGGCGTGAACTGTGACCGCGTTCTCGAATACATACGTCGTACTCCTTCGCGTGATTCGTTGGCAACAAGGACCGTACGGTCCCTAACGCATGATAGAGGTATTTGAGGCTATTGTCAAGCACTCGGCGTTCCTGTGTTGCCTGCGTCACTTTTCGGTCGCGCCGGACCCGGGCCCCATTCAGGGGGAAGGCCCGCAGAGATTGAATCTCAAGAAATAAGCCATAGCTTACGCCTACCCATACGCCTACCAATGAGGAGAAATGTATGAAACGAACCGCCATCGTCTGCGCTCTGCTCTGGCTCGGGTTCTTCGCTCGCGCGCAGGACGCAGGGGCGCTCCGGGAAGCGATCCTAAAGTGCGCCGCCGAGCAGGGCGTGCGGGTCGGCGTCGCCGCACGCCACCTCGGGACCGGCGCAAAAGTGGAGATCAACGCCGATTCGCTCTTTCCCACGGCGAGCGTCATCAAGCTACCGATCCTCGTCGCGCTCTTCCATCAATTTGAACTACGCCGCCTCGATCCGCTCGAGCCGGTCGAACTCGATACGGGCCAGGCCCGGCCCGGGAGCGGGGTGCTCCAGTACCTTCGGGGCGGCACGGCGCTTCCCTTGATCGACGTGGCGACGCTCATGATCATCCTGAGCGACAACACCGCGACGAACTACGTCATCGACCGGCTCGGCCTCGAGCACGAGGCGAAGCTCGAAGCGGTCAACGGCCGCATGCGGGAGCTCGGCCTCACCAGGACGAAGCTCCTCAATAAACTTTATTCCTGGGAAACGAAGAAGAAGACGGAGGAAGCGCGGCGATTCGGCATCGGGGTCTCCTCGCCGGGGGACATGGCGCTTCTCCTGTCGGAGATCGCCGGCGGCACGGCCGAAGTAGGACACGCCTGCGATTCCATTATCACGATCCTCCGGCACCAGCAGGACGT
The DNA here is from genome assembly GCA_025358305.1 of Ignavibacteriota bacterium. Taxonomy (GTDB): domain Bacteria; phylum Bacteroidota; class Ignavibacteria; order UBA10030; family SZUA-254; genus JANYJZ01. The sequence continues at coordinate 57,330 of JANYJZ010000018.1, read as the reverse complement.
CCAACTCGCTGCGCGGTACCTGCCGTTCCGGGACGACTCGACGTTGTGGATCGGGAACAAGACTGGGTCGCTCGATGGCGTAAAGAATGATGTGGGGATCGTCTCCGGGGCGGGCGGGATGTACGTCTATGCGATCTTCTGCGACGAGTCGCGCGCGGAAGGGGAGGAGGTGGACAATCCGGCGACCGTCGCCGTGGCGAAGATCTCCCGGATGCTCTACGATGCGTTCGAACGCAGGCCCTAGGGGGCCGTTTCGGCGACGCGGAGAGTGCGCACGTGGTCGATCCTGCCGCCGATCGTCGCCAGGAGCATCTCGGTATCGATGGGCCGGGTGAAGAACCCGCCGACCCCGAGCCGCCGGGCGATGATCTCGGTTGACCGGTCCACCTTGTCGGCGAGGAAGAAGAACGGCGCGTACCGTGTCACGCCCGTCTTCCGGATGAGTTCGTACACGTCGAGCCCCGACGACTCGTTCCCGACGTAGAGTTCGCATAGGATGACGTCGGGCGTGAATTCCCTGATGGATGCCAGCACCTCGCCGAACGACCCCGCGGCGACGACGGCGTAGCCGTTCGTCCGGAGCGTCGTTGTCAGTTCGAGCAGTGACGCGTCGTTCTCGTCTACGACGAGCACCGTGCCCTTGATCCGGTTCTTCCGCACCTCCCTCAGGACGGAGGTCTCGATCGCTGTATAGTCCGTGCGCGAGACGCCGAACTTCTCCCGAAGGCTTTCGGCAAGTCCCGGCGTGAAGGACGAGATCCCACCGGTGAGCCAGATGGAATGGAGCTGCTCCTTGTAGAGTTGGTTCTTCGCGTCGCGCTCGAGCTCGTGCCGATTCGCCTCGGGGATGAGGAACTCGAGCTGCAGGCGGGCCAGGACGGTTTCCTGCGCCGCGGAGGGCGCACCGTCGCGCCACGCTTCGATGAGGAGTGCGCGGAACTTCAGGTCGTTATCGCTTCCCTCGTGCGTGCCGGCCTCACGCTGGAGCTCGGTGACCCGCTGGACGAACGCCCGCGCGTAGGCGTTCTCCGGGTCGAGCACGAGCGCCTTGGCACCCTGCTCCGCGGCCTTCTTGAGGTAGCCGTCGTCGAGGAGGCGCTGCGCCCCGATGAGCACGGACTGGATCTGGTTCGTCCTTCGCTGGAGGTGGATCGTCTGGTACTTCCGTATCTCACCCTGAATGTCGTTGTTGAGCCCCACGCGCTGCGAGAGCTGCTTGATGAGGAACTCGATGCGGTCCTCGTACGAGCGGGCGATCTCATTGCCCGCATCGGACTGGAAGACCTTCTGCAGCATCTCGTCCGCTGCGATGTAGCGCCCTGCGCGGATGAACTGGTCCGCGACGCGCAGCCAATCATCCACTTGGAGCTTCTGTGTGTGCGTCAAATTCGCCATGGTTCGTGTCGTAGAGTGGAGGCAGATATCAGTTGTTCTTCGCTCCCTGAAGGATCCACTCGCTCAGGACCTTCAGCGTGTCGTCGGGGAACGGCGTTTTGAGCTTCAGGGGCATCCGGTCCCCGAACGGCGCCTTCGCGGAGAGCTTCTGCATGAGGAGGCTCGAGTCGGGCGCGCCGGCGACGATAGGCTTGCCGTGCTTCCCTCCCAATGCGAGGTTCTCGTAGCTATCAAGATAGAGTTCGCTCGGGTTCATCATTTCCTCTGTGTGGCACGGGAGGCAGTATTTCTTCAGGACGGGCGCGACGTCCTTCTTGAAAGAGACGAGCTTGACGGCCGGTTTCGGCTTCGGTTGTCTCTTGGTCTGCTGGTACGCCCACGCAGCGCCGAGAGAGAGGGCGCAGAGGAGGCCGAAAAGGACGAATGTTCTTGCGTTCATGAGATGATCTATCCGCGATAAAGTGAATGTTAGAACCAGACGTGCAGCTGCACGAGGCCCGTGTTATTGTCGATGCTCGGCGTTTCCATGGCGAGCCGGTACTGGGGCCGGAACTCGACGAAGGGATAGGGGAAAAATTCCATCCCGATGGTCAGCCGCTTCAGCGCATCGCCGGTGACGCCGCGTATCGGGTCGAAGACGTCGTACTTGCCGGTGAACCAGACACCCTGGACCGCGCGGATGTCGAGTTCCCCGTAGGCGGCCATGGCGCGTCCCGACTCATTGATGTCCCCCGGAGAAGGTACGGCAAACGGATCGATCGTGTTGTGCGTGACGTCAACCTCCCCCAGCAGGGCGACATCCGCCGTCCCAAGACCGGCGTGAATACCCCCCATTTTGTAGCTTTTATAGCCGTACCCCGACGCCCCGAGCCGGAAATTGACCGACTCGATGTTCCCGCTGTACTCGATCTTCGCGCTATAGGCTTTATCGTTCTCGAAGTAGATCTTCTGCGTGTTCCCGCTTCCGCTGAAGACGCCCGCCGTGATGAAGAACCCTCCGGCATATCCGCCGAACTCCATGCCGATGTCCTTGTAGTTGGGGAGGAAGATGAGCCCTGCGTGGCCCGCAAACCCCGGGAGGAACCCGAGGTCGCCCCCGCGGACGTAGGCGGTGTGGTCGTCCAGGCGCCATCCGTAATCAGGAAGGAAGTCACCGCCCTTGACGTACCAGCCTCCGGGGAGGATCTTCGCCACGATGAAGACCTCGGGGCCGCCCAGGGCGCCGTACGTCTCGTTGACGAGGTCCTGCTTGAAGAAGAAGACAAGCCTTTTCTGGAGCTGTACGGAGCCGTAGAGCGACATCGTCATCAAGTGGAACGCCGAGGCACCGCCCGTCTGTTCTATGATGAACTGCCGCCGGAAATCGGCGCCGATGGTGAAGTTCTCGGAGAGTTTCGGGTTGAACGTGAAACCGGCGTCGTCGCCTTCGCCCTTGCCCGTCCGCAAGGGGAGGGCGTCCATCCCGTAGCTCAGACCGTAGTCGGTCCGTATCTGACCCCCGGTCGGATTGACGTGGCAGGACCCGCATTTTGCCCCGGCCATGAGTGCGAACCGCGGCAGCGCGAGCGCCCCCGACCAGAACGTGAGGATGAACAGAACGCACGCGAACGTGCACGAAAATCCACGCATGATACCCCCGTAGCGTACGGTGAATGAACAGTTATTGAGCTCGATAAATGTACATAATGGAGGAATTCTTTGCAAATTCCTGGCGCATTTGACTTTCTGCTAATTCTGGCCTATCTTTCCCCCGCATCGAACATCAGACGAGAACATATTTCCATGGCGAAGAGAAGCCGGATTCCCGTGAGCAAGGGGGGAGCGCCGCAAGAAGGCGCCTCTCGAGGGCTCTCAGGAATCCGGCTTTCGTCGTCTTGCCGCCGGCACCCTCTGAGTTCGCTTACTGAACGCACCGCATGACCGAACAGCCACGAAAAATATCGCGCCGTCGTTCCTCCCTCTTCGGCAAGTTCTTTGGCGGGGTCATCATCGTCATCGTCATTATCATCGGATTCAGCCTCACCATCCTCAAGGGGCTGCAGAGCGGGCTCGCGAGCGGACGTTCGAACGAATACCGCAAGCTCCAGATGACGCTCGATATGATCGACAATTTTTCCGCCCAGCAGACTGTGACCCAGAAAGTCCTGCGTAATGCGGGTCCCAACGACCCAGCGCTCTATGCGATGTTCAACAGGCGGTTCCTCGCGAACGAGGACTCGCTCAGCGCGACGGACCTCACGGACTCGGCGAGGGTCGATTCGATCCGGAGCTTCCATCTCGCGTACGACGACTTCGTCCGAGCCCTCTTTGCCCGAGGCTGGCTCGCGGCCGACACCCTCGAGGTGCAGGCTCGCGAACACGCACTTGCCGTCCCATTGCGCGGCATGCTCGTCGCGATGCGCGACAAATACGTCGGCCCCGTGATGCGGACCCAGGACGAGATCCCGAAACGGATGGACACCGCCATCGAGGCGGCGGTCGTGGGTCTCATGCTCTCGCTCGCGATCGGCGTCGGATTGACATTCATGATGGTCCGTACGCTCACGAAGCCGATCAAGGCGCTCAAGGCGGGCACGGAGAAGGTGGGTGAAGGGACCTACGAGACCGTCCCGGTGACGACGAACGACGAGGTTGCGGATCTGACGCGCGCCTTCAATCTCATGAGCGAGAAGCTGCAGCAGCTCGACGAGATGCGCATGCAGATGATGTCGGAGATTTCCCATGAGATGCGCACGCCACTCCAGGTCATCAAGGCGGGGTGCTACTCCATCATCCACACGAAGGACGGACCGGTCCTCACCCAGCGCCAGCGCGACGCCGTCGGCATGATCCACCAGGCGACGAACCGCATCAACCAGTTCGTGAACTCTTTCCTCGACATCGCGAAGATGGAGGCGGGGCTTATGAAGTTCAATTTTGCGCCGCAGAACCTCATCGAGGTCCTCACGCCGCTCGTGGGCGAGGCACAGCTCATCGCCCAAACGCGCTCGATCAATCTCGAGTTCCTCCCGGAGGAGACCGGGACTCTCTCGCTCGACAAGGACAGGATCAGCCAGGCCTTCAGCAACCTCCTTTCGAATGCCCTGAAGTATACGCCGGAGCAGGGGACGATCACCGTGCGCATCACGAAACGCGCGCAGTGCGAAGGGGTGACGCCAAGCGCCAATGGCTGCGTTCAGATCGACGTGCAAGACAGCGGCGTCGGCATCCCCAAACCCGACCTTGAGAAGCTCTTCGAAAAGTTCTACCAGGCAAAGAATACCCCGCTCGTCAACGAGAAGGGCTCCGGACTCGGCCTCGCCCTCGTCAAGCACGTCACGGAGGCCCACGGCGGCCGCGTGAGCGTCGCAAGCGAGGTCGGACACGGCTCGACCTTCACTGTTCTCCTCCCTGGATGACGTCCCCGGAGGAGCCCCGCGCCTTCATCGCCGCCGCCGAGGCGTTCGCGCAGCGCTCGTTTCAGTACCGCCGGGAGATGGTGACGCTCCTGGAACTCTCCCGCGCGCGCGCACACGAGCAGCTCTTCGACGATCTCGTGTTCCACGCCAAGTTTGTCACGAACGCGCTCCACATCCTGAAGCGCGTGGGGGCGGACAATGCGGACGCGGTGCCGCTCGGTGCGGAGCTCAACCGGATGCTCGAAAAGACCTCGACGATCCTCCGGACCATCATCAAGGAATCTCCCGGCGAGTTTCGCCAACACATCCTCGACACCTTTCTCACGCTCTCCCAGAGCTCCATGGCCAGCCTCACGGCGCTCCTTGCCGAACTGAGCTGGGTGAAGAACTACATGCTCGACGCACGCTCGCCTCGCTAAGCGTCCCTCTCGCTTCGCGTCCGCCCGTCGTATTGCCGCATCTTGCAACTCTCGCGGAAAACCGCTATGTTAGGGCGGCAAAATGGAAAACCGCACGGCAAAAATATCGCTCTTCGTCCTCTGCCTCTCCGCAGGGTTCTGGCTCGGGGGCCTCAATGTCCGTGCCGTCGTCGGGTTCGACCTCCTCCAGGTGGGGACGCTCGAATTCAAGCCGAACATCCACCCATACGTCGAGCGGGCCGTCTTCAGCCTCGTGGCGCAGAGTTCCCTCATCATCGGCGTCGCGTACATCACCTGCTGGGTCTCCGCCTTTGTGTATCTCGCGACCTGCCGTTTCACCTTCCGGGAGAACGGGTGGCTCGTCGCGGCCGCGATCCTCTTCTTCCTCTTTACGCCGGTCGAGATCTATACGATGATCCTGGACGGCCGCATGTGGCTTCTCGACCACCAGGGCTCGAATGATCTCGTGGAATTTCGCAAGCTCTTCATCCACCGCCTCGCAGCTCTCTCCGGTGTCCCGATGATCGCGCTCATGTGCTATTACACCAGCGTCGCGTTCGCCGTCTTTCGTCCCATGCGGCGGACCCCGCGGGTGAAGGCGTGACCGGGCCTGTGTCGATCCCTTCGGGTGGCCGATCGTCGTGGTACGCCATTGCGCTCATTCTCGGGGCCTTCTTGCTCGCCGGGATCTTGCGATTGAACGACCTCTCGCTCTACTCGCCCGACAGCATCCGGTACGTCATCTGGGGCAACTCGCTCGCCTCCGGGAAGGGGTTCGTCGATGATACGCAGCCGGAGGTCCAGCAATTCGTCGAACATGCTCCGTTCTATTCCGTCCTACTCGCTCCGGTAGAACTTTTCTTTCCGCGGTCGCTCACCGCCGTCAAGGTCGCGACGATCCTCTGGGGGATGCTCGCGCTCTACCTGTTTCACCGCTGGTTGCGCAGCAGGATGGGCAAGACGGCAGCGCTCGCCGGGACGCTCCTCCTGGTCTGCAACCCTCTCCTCCTGGTCTACTCTTCGGAGGCTCTCTCGGAGGCGCCCTTTGTCGCGTGTCTCTGCGCCATGCTTCTCCTCGCCGACCGGGTCATCGATGACCCCGCGCCCGGGCCTCGGTGGATCCTCCTCGTCGCCCTCGCGGGCACGATCGGACTGTTGCGCGAGATCGGCGTGGCCGCCGTCCTCGCCATCTTCGTCTATTTTCTCCTGCGGCGACGCTTCATGCGCGCCGGGGTGCTCGTGTGCGCCGCAGCGCTCTGCCTCGGTCTCTGGTACGTCCGAAACCAGGTCCTTGTCCGCCTCCCTGAGGGTTCGACGAAGGCGAACAGCGCCCTTGTCTTCCAGCACTTCGTATCGCCGGCGGGGACGCCCCTCTTATCGGAACTCGCTCAGCGGGTCTGGCTCAGTCTCCACGCGTACGCCTGGGAGCTCGGCGGAATGCTCTTCTACCCGCTCCACGGCAGTGGGCAGGTGAACCTTGCGATGTCGCCGGCGCAGTTTCCCTCGGCGCTCCGCCTCCTTGTCATCGCGGCAGTGCTCCTGGCGGGAGCGGCGGGGATCGCCGCGGAGCGCAAGGAGGGGGCCGGAGCGATCTTCCGAGGTACGCTCTTCCTGGGCTACCTTCTCATCGTACTCGTCTATCCGGTGCACGATATCCGGTTCCTTTTTCCGATCCTCCCCTTGATGATCTACTACGTCATCGCCGGAGCGCGCTTCGCGTCCGGGTACATCGAGCTGCTGCAAGGGCTCGGCCGTCCGCGCGTGCTCGTTCCGCTCGTCCTCCTTCTCATGCTCCCGAATCTCCTGCTGATGGGCGAGATCATCGGGACGAACATGTCGTACCGGCGATCGCCGATGGGGTTCTACCAGGAGCTCATCAAGCGGCCGTCGTATCCGACCGCCTACACCTATCCCTGGGCCCTCGTCGGGGATTGGATCCGCAACAGCGTCCCGGAACAAAGCGTCATTGCGAGCCCGGCGAAACAGATCGCGATCATGGTCGGTACTCGCAAAGTGCTCGAAGCGAACCCGGGCCTGACCCTGCCCCTGTTCGAGAAGATGATACGCGATAACGACGTGTCGTATCTCCTGAGCGAGACGCAGTGGGAGGACTACAAGCTCTACGAGTTTCTCATGGGGGAATCGGAGCGCTACCGGTTTGATTCCGTCTTTGCCGCTGCGAACCTCCATGTGTACAAGGTGACATCGCTCCTTCGGAACCCGGGCGCCGCCGCCCCAGTGCGCGCCGTGCCGATTCCTGACTCTCTGAGGGCTGCGGGCCTTCTGCGGATGGGAAGGGCGCACTTTCTCGCTGGGGAATACCGGAGCGCGGCCGCGTACTACCTGCGGGCGGCAGAGCGAGCGCCCGGTCAGGCTGACCCGATCTACGAGTCCGTGACGGCCTTTGCGATGGAAGGGGATTCCCTCGCGGCGCAACGCTCCTATGAGCGGCTCATGGCGATGCCCCAGGCGGCATCGCTCCTCTACACCGCGCGCGTGCATCTGGACGCGATGTACGTGGCGCTATCGGCCAAAGGAGTACCGCCCACGCAGGAGCGGGCGATCAAGATGAACGACCTCGGCCGGCTCTACTGGGACCTGGGATACAAAAAGCGCGCGGAGCACCTCTGCGACGAGTCGCTGCGGCTCGACTCCAGTTACTTCTGGGGGCTCCTCTGGGGATTCCATTTCAATTTGCAGAACGGGGATACCGCCGACGCCCGCCATTACTTCCGTCAACTCAGCGCGATGGATGCCAAGAACCAGGTCGTCATGGCGTTCTCCCAGCTGCTCGCCTCGAGCGACTCCCTCTGTTGGGTCCGCGACCCTGCGGCCCGGAGCGCCCTCCATCTGAGCGAGGCGCGGCTCTACCGCGCCATCGAGCTCTACGAGGTTGCGCTCGACGAGGATGAACGGGCCATCGGCGAGGCGCCTGGAAATGCGGCGGCGGTCGGACTGCGCCGGGAGATCTTCGCCGCGCGGGCGCATGCGGATTCCGTCAGCTCCGGTCTCATCATCGTCGATCGCAGCGCCACAGTTGATTCTCTCCACTGAATGTGTTATCCTTACATGAGCGCATGATTCGATTATCCCCCGAAAACGCATGAATTACCTCCTCATCGTACAAGAACTCGAAGAACTCACCCACCAGCTCGGCATCAATCTCCGCTATGAGAAGGGGGATTTCGAGAGCGGTTACTGCGTTCTCAAAGAACAGAAGGTCGTCGTTGTGAACAAGCGGCTTCCCGACCCCAGGAAGGCCTCCTCGCTCGCCCAAGCCTTGGCCGCCTACGGCATCGAGACCGCGTTCATTAAGCCGAAGCTGCGAGTGTACATCGAAGACGAAGCCGCCCGCGCGGCCAAATCGAAATAACGCCCAATGATCAAAGCCGTCATCTTCGACCTCGACAACACGCTCGTCGACTTCATGGCGATGAAGCGCAAGGCGGTGGATGCCGCCATTGACGCAATGATCGACGCCGGGCTCAATCTGTCGCGCGACGAGGTCCGGACCCGGATCGACGCGATCTACAAGGAGCGGGGCATTGAATTCCAGAACGTCTTCGACCAGCTGCTCTACGACGTCTTCAACAAGGTGAACTACAAGATCCTTTCCGCCGGCATCATCGCCTACCGTCGCGCGCGCGAAGCGGCGCTCGTGCCGTATCCCCACGTCTACATGACCCTCATGGAGCTTTTGAAGCGTGGGATGCTCCTCGCCGTTGTTTCCGACGCGCCCGGCCGGGAGGCCTGGCTCCGGCTTTGCTATCTCAACTTCCACCACATCTTCCATGCCGTGGTGACCTTTGACGACACGGGGGAACGCAAGCCGAACCCCGGTCCGTTCAAGAAGGCGCTGGAGCTCCTCGGCGTCGCACCGGCCGAGGCCCTCATGCTTGGCGACTGGGCGGAGCGCGACATGGTGGGAGCCGCGAACATCGGCATGAAGACCGTGTTTGCTCGGTACGGCGACACGTTCGGCACCGTCGTGACGCACGCGGATTACGAAGTGGCCGACATCAAGGACCTTCTCCCCATCGTCGAAAAGGAGAACTCGCGCGGGGCGCCCCGATGATCGAGGGCGTCGGCGTCGATGTCGTCGAACTTCCCCGCATCCAGCGGGCGATCGACCAGTGGGGCGACACGTTCCTCGAGAAGATCTTCACGCCGCAGGAGCTTTCGTACTCCCGCGCACGGAAGAATGCCACGCAGCACATAGCGGGGCGATTCGCCGTCAAGGAGGCGGTCTCGAAGGCCCTGGCGACAGGCTGGAGCGGCGGATTTCGTTGGAAGGACGTGGAGGTGGAGAACGATGCGAGCGGCAAGCCATCGGTCCGGCTCCACGGACGCGTCCGAGAACTCCTCGAAGGGAGCCGTATCCTGGTCTCGATCTCCCATTCGGACAATGTTGTCGTGGGTTTTGCCGTCATCGAATCGACGGTCATCGAATCGACGGCCTGAAGAGGTTGCCTTTCCCGTTTTTATTGCGTATTTTCAAGGACACAATACTGCGACCATTCACCTTCGCGGGAAGCGCATGAAACAGCTCGGTATCAAGAAACTCTACTATTCGATCAGTGAGGTCAGCAAGATCACTGATCTGGAGCAATACGTCCTCCGGTACTGGGAATCGGAGTTCGAGCTGCTCCAACCGGCCAAGAACAGGGCGGGGAACCGGATCTATACGAACCGGGATATCAAGCTCATCCTCTACATCAAGCGCCTCTTGCGTGAAGAGCGCTATACGATCGAGGGTGCGAAACAGGTCCTCCAGACATACATGCCGGAAACCGACACGGGGGAACAGCTCGAGCTCATCTCGTCGACCGAGACGGTCTCCGCCGGTCAGAGTGCGTCGTCGACCCAGAAGCCGACGGAAAACCGGCTCCGAAGCGACATGGTCGAAGTAAAGAAGTTCTTGGAAGATCTGCTCGTTCGGCTGGCCTAGGCGGCCTGGCGAACAGACGACATTTTGCTTCATGATCGGAACGTAGCGCAGCCCGGCTAGCGCACTACCTTGGGGTGGTAGGGGTCGCGGGTTCGAATCCCGCCGTTCCGACTCGTTTATCGTTCTCGGTGCACAAGGGGAGGCTTTGCCTCCCCTTGTGCGTTCCAGCCGGTATTTGCTCTGCGCTTGTCCCCACGCCCGCGCTCCGCGTCACGTCATTCCCGATTGCGGTTGATACTCTTGCCGTTTCTTCTTACATTTTCACCGCGATATGAAAGCCATCATCAAAAGCATCCGACAGTTCTTCAAGTCCATGGGGCTTGTCGAACAATCTCAGGTGGTCGCCTCGACGGCTGTCATCGTCGCGATGGCGACGATCGTGACGACCCACATCTTCATCGGAGAACGACTTGGGTGGCTTGACTTCATCAGCGTCCTCACCGTCGGCGTCTTCGGGTATGTCAGCGTGTACTTCACGCTGAAGTACGGGAGGATGCTCGAGGACCAGCGCCGGGAACTCCAGGAGCTCAACACGATCGCGGAGGCGGTCAACCACTCCATGGACCTCAACCTCGTCCTGCGCTCCGCGCTGGAGAAGGTCATGGAACTCATGCGGGCCGACAGCGGATGGATCTATCTCGTCGAGGGGGAGCGCCTCGTCCTCCATTTCCAGCACGGCACCTTCACCCCCTTTTTCCGGCCGGACTGCTCCACGAGCGATCCGTCGCTCCAGTGGATCTGGGACCCCGGCATGCTCCGCGCAACCGAACCGCGCGTACAGACCAACACGCACGAGGCGTTCCGCGCCCGCGAGAATGAGATCTTGGCCTCCATTCCCCTCATCCGGAACGGCATCTTCGCAGGGGTGATGGTCATCGCCGGCCGCGGTGCGAAGAACTTCTCATCAAAGAAGATCGCGCTCATCCAAGCGTTCGGCAACCAGATCAGTGTCGCCCTCAACAACGCGTCGCTCTTCGAACAAGTCAAGCAGTCCGAGGGTCTCTATGTCGACCTCTACGAGCATTCCCCGGACATGTACCACAGCGTCGACCAAGACGGGATCATCATCAGCTGCAACCAAACCGAAAGCACTCTCCTCGGGTATCCGAAGGCCGAGATCATCGGGAAGCCGCTCTTAAGGCTCTTCCCTGATACACAGTTCCACCGCGTGCGTGAGGACCTCTTGCGGATCTTCGAGTTCGGCGAGGAGCTCCGGGGCGTCGAGGAGCGGCTCCTGCGCTCCGACGGCAGCCTTATCGACGTGAGCGTCAGCGCCTCGCTCGTCTACGGACCCGACCGAAGGCCGACCCTCGCCCGCATCGTCATGCGGGATATCACAGAGAAGAAGCGGATGGAGGAGAAGCTCCTGCAGGTGCAGAAGATCGATAGCATCGGCAACCTCGCGGGAGGCATCGCGCATGATTTCAACAACATCCTCACCGCGATCCTCGGCTCCGCATCGATCATGCGGAGAAAGATGAGCGGCGAAGAGCGCTGGATGAAGTATGTGGACCTCATCGAGACGACGTCTCGGCGGGGCGCGGCGATCACAAGGCAGCTCCTGACGTTCGCCCGGAAGAACAACCCACACGTCCACTTCGTCGATGTGAACACGATCCTCGACCAGACGATCAAGCTCTTCGAGGCGACGACCTCGAAGAATATCGTCATCAAGTGCACGCTGTCCCAGGAACCGGCGATCGTCAACGGCGATGAAGGCCAGCTTCAGCAGGCATTCCTCAATCTCTGCCTCAATGCCCGCGATGCCATGCCGAACGGAGGTATACTCGTCATCAACTGCAAACCGTTCACGATGACCGATCAGATCGCCGCCCAATTCGCCGACGGCAGACCGGGCGAGTACGTCCTGGTCTCCGTGGTGGATTCAGGAACGGGCATTTCGCCGCAGATCCTTAACAAGATCTATGAGCCGTTCTTCACGACGAAGGAGCAGGGCAAAGGGACTGGCCTTGGCCTCTCGGTCGTCTACGGCGTCGTGCGGAGCCACCAGGCGCTCATCGCGGTCAGCAGCGAACTGAACAGCGGCACGGTGTTCACCATGTATTTTCCCCGAGTCACGGAGATCCGGTCGATCCGCGAGGTGAAAAAGTCGCAGGAGCCGATCGTCGGCGGCAAGGAGCGGATCCTTCTCGTCGAGGACGAGATCTCGATCGGGGAGGTCGGCAACGACCTCCTGACGGACCTCGGCTACACCGTGGAGATCGCACGCAACGGCCGCGACGCGATGGATCTTCTCTCCGGAACCGGCAAGCCGTTTGACCTCGTCATCCTCGACATGAACATGCCGCGCATGGGAGGGCGGGAGACGTTCGACCGGATCAAGGAACTCTTCCCGTCATTGCGGATACTCGTCTGCAGCGGCTACAGCGCCACGATGCTGGACGACGGCAAGTTCGCACGGGCGATCGACGGATTCATTCAAAAGCCGTATGAGATCGACAGCTTCTCCCGGAAGATCCGCAGCATTCTTGATGCCTCCCCGCGCTCCGAAAGCGAGTTATGAGTGTCTTGCAATTCAGAACACGGAATGGTACCTTTTTGACGTCTGCACGCGTAAACGCGGGCATCATGATTTTCTCCACTTTCTAGCGGCGGTTCCATGGCGTCTCCCTCGGGATTGATAGGGATCGGCAAGCGGTTGAGAGCAGCCCGCGAAGCGAGCGGACGGACGATCGACGACCTGGCGTCGGCGACCCGCATCAATAAGGTGTTTCTCGAGGAGATGGAGAACGGCCGTGCGCCGAAGGTGCCGGAGATCTACCTCCGTGCCTTTGTCAAGGCATTTGCGATGGAGGTGGGAGTGGATCCGGCGGAACTTCTTGACATGCTCGCCGAGCCAGCTCCCGCCCCCGCGTCTCCCGTCGCCGAAGGCCGTGCGGAGGCCTTGGCGTCCCCGGTTTCCCCTGACCGGGCGCCGTCAACACGCGGCGTGCCGGAAGTGCCCGCAGATGCCGGCCGCAGCGGCCCCGAAGCCGTGCGCCGCCAGGCGAAGATCCTCGTCGGACTGGCCTCACTTGTCGTCGTCGGGCTTCTCATGTCGGTCTACTGGCTCCGGAACGAGCGGAACGAGAAAGGGGTGCAGGAGATCTCCTTCAGCGACGTGGTGAAGGAGCAGACGGCGAAACTCCAGCCCGCCGATTCCTCCAAAGACACCTCTCTCATCGCTCCCCGCGCCGTCAAGGGCGCCGGGCCCCTCGCCGTTGCCAAGGGGGACAGTCTTCGCCTCCATGCGGCGACGAGCGAAAGCGTTTGGGTACATATCGCCGTCGACGGCGCCGAGCCGACGGAATACACTCTTCCGCCAGGCTTTCAGCTCGAATGGAAGGCGGCGAAGGAATTCAAGATCTCTCTCGGAAATCCCGGAGGGATCGCATTCACGCTCAACGGGAAGAAGCTCGGAAGACTCGGCGAGGGCAAGAAGCCGGTGAAGAATGTGGTTCTCTCGCGCGCCACACTCATCGGACATTAGAAGGCAGCGCTCGGACGACATGAAGGTTTCCCCCACATCCGCTGCAGCCCGCGTCAAGAAACTCTCCGCTGAACTTCATCGGCACGACCGTCTCTATTACGTCCTGGCGGAACCCGAGATCAGCGACGAACAGTACGATGCGCTCATGCGCGAGCTCCAGGAGCTCGAAGAGACGTTCCCCGCCTTGCGCGCCCCCGACTCGCCGACCCAGCGCGTCGGAGGAGCCCCAACGAAGGAGTTCGCTACGGTCCGTCATTCTGTGCAGATGCTGAGCCTCGCGAACACATACTCCGAGGAGGAGATACGGGACTTTGACCGGCGCGTCCGTTCGCTGCTCCCCCCGGCGGAGAAGCTCCAATATGTGTGCGAGCTGAAGTTCGACGGTGTTTCCCTCACGCTCCGGTACGCCGGCGGGCTCCTCCAGCTCGGCGCGACGCGCGGTGACGGCACCCAGGGTGATGACGTGACGAACAACGTCAGGACGATCCGTACGATACCTTTGCGCATCCCGCCGGGCAAAGGAAGCGTGACCGATTGTGAGGTGCGGGGCGAGGTGGTGATGTTTCGGAAGGATTTTCAGCGCATGAACGAGGAACGACTCGAGGCGGGCGAAAAGACCTTCATCAATCCCCGGAACTCCACGGCGGGAACGCTGAAGCTCCAGGACCCAAAGATCGTCGCCGCGCGGCCGCTCAGGTTCTTCGCCTACGCGCTCCTTGCCGACGCGAAGGTCCCCGAGCGCCACAGCGACCGTCTTGCGATGCTCGGCAAGATGGGCTTCCTTGTCGATACGCATGCGAAGAGGTTCGGCACGATCGAGGATGTCGTCGGCCACTGGAAGGCCTGGGAAGCCCAGCGCGAGAGCCTCCCCTTCGACATCGACGGGGTCGTCGTTAAAGTCGATTCGTTCGCGCAGCAGGAGAGGCTCGGCGCGATCGCAAAGAGCCCCCGGTGGGCCATCGCGTGCAAGTTCGCTTCGAGGAGCGCCGAGACGCTCTTGCGCGGTATCCGATTGCAGGTGGGCCGGATCGGGACGATCACTCCCGTGGCGGACCTTGAACCGGTGTTCATCGGCGGAACGACGGTGAGCAGGGCGTCGCTCTACAACGAGGATTACATCCGGGAACTCGACATCCGAGTCGGCGATACGGTCATCGTCGAGCGCGGGGGGGACGTCATCCCGAAGGTCACCGGAGTGAAGAGGGATCGGAGGCCGCGCGGCCTCAAGAAGTTCATGTTTCCGAAGAAGTGCCCCGAATGCGGGTCGTCGCTCCACCGCCTCCCCGAGGAAGCGCATTACTTCTGCGACAACGATGAATGCCCCATGCAGATCCGGGGACGGATCCTCCACTGGGCGTCGCGCGGGGCGATGGACATCCAACGGCTCGGCGACGCTGTCGTGGACCAGTTGGTCACCGCGTCGCTTGTGAAGAACGTCGCGGATCTCTATGACCTTCACCAGAAGAAGGATGCCCTGCTCTCCATGGAACGATGGGGGGAGAAGAGCGCGCAGAAGCTCCTCGACGGCATCACGCAAAGCCTCACGAAACCCTACAGCCGTGTGCTGTACGGAATCGGCATCCGCCATGTCGGCGCCGGCGTGGTGAACGTGCTGTGCGACGCGTTCCCGTCCGCCGCCGCCCTCAAGGAAGCGTCGCTCGAAGAGCTCCAGGCGGTGCATGACGTCGGCCCGCGGATCGCGGCGAGCGTGCATGCGTTCTTTCGGGATCCTCAGCACACCCGGCTCCTGTCGCGTCTGGCGAAGGCGGGCCTCAGCCTCGCCGCAGAGAAGAAGAAGCGATCCGCTGCTCTCGGCGCCCTCTCCGGGATGACGTTCGTGCTGACGGGGACGCTCTCGTCGATGTCCCGGCCCGAGGCCCAGGAGCGCATCGAGGCCCAAGGGGGCAAGGTCGTCACCGCGGTCTCGAAACAGGTTCGGGTGCTCGTCGTCGGCGAAGATCCGGGTTCGAAGGTCGCGAAGGCAGAACAGCTGGGGGTGGAAATGTGGGATGAACAGCACTTACTTTCAATGCTTGAGAAGCGGAAAGGATGATGGACGCGCATGCTTGAACGCCTCTACGCCTATTGCGGGCTGCAGTACGCCCGGTTCCAGTTCCGGAGCGACATCGATACGCCGCAGAAGATGACGAACTTCTTCACCGGCGCCCGGAACGTTCTCATCACGCTTCCGATCGGCTACGAAGAAGCGGCGGAAGCAGGGAAGGCGTTGCGGAAGTTTCGCGACTCGCTTTCGCATCTCGAGTTCACCGTGATCCACACGAGCACGCGCGCGACGGCCCTGACGGAATTTCCCCGATGCACGGTGATCCGCATCGATCCGCCGGACGTTAACCGCTTCTCGCTGCCGGTCGCGCCGCTCCTGAAGCGGATCTACGTCAAGCAGTACGACGTCGCCCTGGACTTCAATCTTGACTTCGTCCTCCATACTGCGTATATTTGCAAAGCGTCGAGGGCAGGAGTCCGCGTCAACTTCTACGACGGCCCGGATGCAGACCTGTTCTTCAACGTGCGGTTCAATCTCGCCGCGCGTCGCGCCTCCCAGTCCGTGTACGACCAATGCGCGTCGTGCCTCGCAATGTTCTAGCTGTATGAAGGAGCTCGTATGAAATACTCTGTAACGAAGAACGGGAAGGCGACGATCCTGACGCTCGAGTCCCGCAAGTTGGACTCCACGCTCACGCCGGAGCTGAAAGCGGAATTTCTGGTCCTCTGCAAGCCGAAGGTCGCAACGAAGCTCATCGTGGACATGGGGCAAGTCGAGTTCTGCGACTCGAGCGGCCTCTCCGCTCTCCTCATCGCCGACCGGGCGATGCGGGAGCACGGCGGCAAGGTCCACCTCGTTGCAGTGCACAAGAAAGTGCTCGACCTCATGAAGATCTCACAACTCGACCGCGTCTTCACGATCAACGGCAAGCTTGCGGACGCCCTGAGCGCCTGATCGACGGCCGTAGGGGGAGGACCGACCGCCCGAATAGGCGCGCTTCGAACTCCCCATCGACGACTTCCCGCCTACTTTTTCATTTCCCCCAGGATCTGCTCCATCTCATCCATGACGTGGTTCATCTTCTTCATCGTCAGCTCGAGCGGCAATGACGTCGTCATGTCCACGCCCGCCTTTTTCAGCAGCTCGATCGGATACTCGGATCCGCCGGCGGAGAGGAACTCCAGATAGCGCTTCGTCGCATTTTTGTCCCCGGCGAGCACGAGCTCGGACAGCGCGGCCGATGCGGTAAACGAGGTCGCGTACTGATACAGGTAGAAATTGTAGTAGAAGTGGGGGACGTGCGACCATTCGGACTTGATCTCGTCGTCGACGATGCAGACGCCCTGGTCGTGCCCGTAGTACCGCTTCGTGATCTCCGCGTACACCTCGTTGAGACGGTCGCCCGTGAGGGGCTCGCCTTTTTCCGCCATCTCGTGTATCGTCATCTCGAACTCCGCGAACTGCGTCTGCCGAAAGACCGTCCCTTTGATGTTCTCGAGGTAGTTCCCGAGGAGGGAGAGCCGAGCCTTCTTGTCCTTGATCGTCTTGAGCATGTGGTCGATGAGGAGCGCCTCGTTGAAGGTCGAGGCGACCTCCGCAACGAAGATGGGGTAGTTCGCCGTCGCGTACGGCTGTGTCTTGTTGGAGAAGTAGCTTTGCATCGTATGGCCCAGCTCGTGCGCCAGTGTGCTCATGTCGTCATACTTACCGTTATAGTTCAGAAGCATAAACGGGTGCACGTCATATGCGCCGCCGTTGGAATACGCACCAGAGCGCTTCCCTTCAGTGGGATAGAGGTCGATCCAGCGCTCGTCGAGCGCCTTTTTGATCGTCGCCGTGTACTGCGTCCCGAGGGGGGCGAGGGAGGCAAGGATGTTCTTTTCCGACTCCTCGATCGGGTACTTCAGTTCGACGCCTGCGACGAGCGGCGCGTAGAGGTCGTAATAATGGAGCGTATCGACGCCGAGGATGCGCTTGCGGAGCTTCAGGTAGCGGTGGAACGTGGAGAGGTTCTTGTTGACGTTGTCGACGAGGCTGTGGTAGACGGCTGCCGGGATGTTGTTCGCGTCGAGAGCGCTCTCGAGGCTCGAAGGATACTGTCGGGCCCTGGCGTAGAACATGTCTTTCTTGATCTGGGCGTTGAGTTCTGCGCCGAACGTACGCCGGTAGTCGTTGAGCCGCGAGAAATAGGTGGAGAAGACCTTCTTGCGGTCTGCGCGGTTCGCGCTTCCGCGGTAGAAGTTGAACGCGGGCTTGTCGAGCTTCAACGTGCTGTCGGCGGAGAGCTTCACGTCGGCGTACGGAAAATCCGCGTCAGCGAAAATACCGAAGATCGTATTCGGCGCATCCGCCATGAGGCCTGCGTCTGCGATGATCTTCTCCTCGCCGGACGTTCCGGTGTGCGTCTTGCGGCGGAGGATGTCACCGAGGTAGTGCCGGTAGATCTCCAGTCCCTTCTCCTGCTTCAGGTACCCGTCGATCACCTTCTGGTCGATCGCGAGGATCTCCGGCTCGATGTACGCCGTCTTCGCGCCGAAGTCCGAGCCGAGCTGGCTCATCTCCTGCTCCATGGCGAGGTACTTCGAGTCCCGGGTGTCGGTATCGGAGTTCATGCTCGCATAGACGTAGAGGCGGGAGTACTCCTTCGAAAGCTCCGTCGAGGCGTTGAGGCACGCGAGGAGCGCTTGCGCCGAGCGTGAGAGCGTGCCGCGGTACTGTTCCATGGTCTCGATCGCCGCGACGAGTTTCACCTTCTCCTTGCGCCATGCGTCGTCGCTCGAGTAGATGTCGCTGAGCTTCCATTTGTATTTGTCGGCGATCTTTGTCCTGTCCCGCTCCTGGCTGTAGCCAGTGGAGGCGGCTGCAAGCGCGATGCCCACAGCCGTTACGACGATCTTTGCTGCCATATGCATGGATGACCTTTCTTTGCGATGAGGGTGAGTGAAGGGCGCAGAGAATGCGTTCGCCGCAGCTCTGGGAAGCGTGCCTCTAGTGTACGATTATTCGTGAATGATGGTTGCACAGGGAAGAGAGCGCTCAGGCGCATCAGGAATGGCCCAGCGTGCGGTGAGGGACGTAGGCGGATTCGAGGGCTTCGAGCTCCGTTGCCGACAGCCGGAGTCCGACCGCGCTCACCGCCTCGTCGAGATGGGCCTGCTTCGTGACGCCCACGATCGGCGAGGTGACGCCGTCCTTGTGGAGGAGCCAGGAGAGCGCGATCTGGGACGGCGAGACGTTGCGGGTCTTCGCGAGCTCCAGGACGCGGTCCAAAACGGCGAAGTCCGCCTCCTGAAAGTACATCTCGCTCGCGTACTCGTCGGATGCGGCCCGGGGAGTTTCCCCCGCGTGGTTCCGGGAGCGGCTCCCGGAAAGGAACCCCCGCGCGAGCGGGCTCCACGGGATGATCCCGATCCCTTCCTGCCGGCAGTACGGGATCATCTCGCGTTCCTCTTCGCGGTAGACGAGGTTGTAGTGGTTCTGCATCGAGACGAACTTCGTCCAACCGTTGAGCTCTGCGGTGTGCTGCGCCGTTGCGAGCTGGTAGGCGAACATGCTCGATGCGCCGATATACCGGGCCTTCCCCGCCTTTACGACGTCATGGAGAGCTTCCATCGTCTCTTCGATCGGCGTCCGCTTGTCCCAGCGGTGGATCTGGTAGAGGTCGACGTACTCCGTCCCGAGCCGCCGAAGCGACGCGTCAATGGCCTGCATGATATGCTTCCGCGAAAGCCCCTGGTCGTTCGGACCTGGGCCCATACGGAAGAACACCTTCGTGGCGATGACGGCGCGGTCTCGGGGGAGATACTCCTTCAGCGCCCGGCCGAGCACTTCCTCGCTCTTCCCGACGGAATACATGTTCGCGGTGTCGAAGAAGGTGATGCCTTGATCGACGGCGCGCTTGATGAGAGGACGGCTCGCCTCTTCCGTGAGGACCCATGGCCGCCACTCAGGCGTACCGAAGGTCATCGCTCCAAGACAGATCCGTGAAACCTGAACACCGGTGCTCCCGAGATTGATATATTCCATATGATTCGCGTCCCTTGATCGTCCGGGCGGCACGTTTGCCGCGTTTGATCGTCCAATATAGACCTCTCCGCCTCAAGAATCAAGGTTTCCGTCTCCCGTCGCGCGCGCGCGAGGCGCCGGAACTGCCCCTATCCTTGATTCTGTGGCAACTTCTTCTGATATTTGTCTTCGGCATGGACAGCAATTCGCAACATAGCACCCTTTCCAAGACGCTCGCCAAGATCGTCGTCGCGGGCCGGGATTCGCAACACCCGTTCTCCAAGATACTCCTCGGTCTCGTCCTCATCGTCGTCATTTCGTTCATGTTCCCCCACGGGGAGGATCGCGAGATCAGCTACGCGACAGGAACCGTGTGGGTCGACAAGGACCTCATCGCTCCGTTCTCGTTCCCCCTGTTGCGCGACCAGCGGGACTACGAGGCCGAGAAAAGCGTCGCGGTACAGTCGGTGTATCCCGTATTCGAACGGGCGCCGAAGGTCCAACTGGCCGTCCAGGAATCCCTGCGCGGAGCGTTCAAGGCGATCTCCGTGGCTTCGGCCGCACGCGCCAGGATGCTCACGACAGAGTCGCGGGAGGATTCGCTCGCGTTCGCCGTTCTCCGGAACGCCACACCGGTGAACTTCACCGATGCCCAATGGGATGCCGTCGCCCGGTGGGCGGGCCCGCGGAAGGGCGGCAACTCGCTCGCGTCGACGGAGTCGTTCCTCGGCGTCTGTCTCACCGACGTCCTGCGCAAAGGGATCCTGGACAGGGAAGCGACGAGGTTGCCGCGCCGAACCATCGCTATCCGCAAAGGGACGATGGAGGAGCTCATCTCCGTCAATGCCGTCTCCGACATGGTCGGGGCGTTCTCGGACATAGAAACAAGGCTCTTCGCATCGTTCGGCGACAGGGACGAACATGCCGCGGCCTTTGCGGTCGCGCGTGCGGTCCTCCAGCCGAACCTCGTCTTCAACCAGCTCGAGACCCTGCGGCTTGCCCAGGCGGCGGAGGAGAACGTCCCGAGGACGACGGGCTTCGTCCAGGAAAACGAGCGCATCGTCAGCAAGCACGACCGGATCACCGACGAGATCAAACTGAAGCTCGATTCATACCAACGCGCGAAGGCCGACCGCGAGGTCGGCGCGAACGAATGGAAGCACTGGATCGGCATCATCCTCCATGTCGGGCTCATCGTCTCGCTCTTCGCCGTCTATCTCTTCCTCTTTCGAAAGCGGATCATCCGGGACAATTCGAAGCTCGCGCTCATCGCGCTCATCCTTCTTATGGAGACGTACTTCACGGCCCTTAGCCTGTGGGTCGACGTCAGCCAGCCGATCCAATACCTCATCTTCGTCCCTGCCGCCTCGATGCTTCTCGCCATCATCTTCGACTCGCGGGTGGCATTCTACGGGACCGTCACTATCGCATTCCTCATTGCCGGGATCCGCGGCAACGATTATACGATTGCGCTTACGTCGCTTGTCGCCGGCACGTTCGGCGCGTACACGGTCCGGGATATCAGCAACAGGACGCAGATCTTCCGTTCGCTCATCTTCATCTTCATCGGGTACGCCGTCTCGATCTTCGCGCTCTCCTTCGAGCAGTTCGACAGCGTATCGATGGTGGTAACGCAGCTCCTGTTCGCACTGGTGAACGCGGTGGTCTCTCCCGTTCTCACCTACGCCCTCCTGTTCTTCTTCGAACGGGCATTCAAGGTGACGACGGATCTCACATTCGTTGAACTTTCCGACTTCAACACGCCGCTCCTGCGCGAACTGTCCGAGAAGGCCCCCGGCACGTTTCACCACTCGATGCTCCTCGGAAGCCTTGCGGAGGCCGCGGCGGAAGCGACCGGCGCGAACCCGATCCTCGCGCGCGTCGGTGCGTACTACCACGACATCGGAAAGATGGAGAAGCCGGAGTATTTTGTAGAGAACCAGATCGGCACGCACAGCAAGCACACAAGGCTGCGGCCCAGAATGAGCGCGCTCATCATCGCTTCTCATGTGAAGGAGGGGATGGAAATGGCACGATCCCGCGGACTGCCTGAGCGCGTGGTCGAGTTCATCCCCGAGCACCACGGGACGACGCGGATCGCATTCTTCTACGATAAGGCGGTTCGCCAGGCCGAGCGCAAGGGGACGGGAGAAACGATCCAGGAAGAGGATTTTCAATATCCCGGCCCGAAGCCCAGGACGAAGGAGACCGGCATCGTCATGCTGGCGGATTCCGTGGAGGCGTCGACGCGCGCGCTCGGAGAGCTCACGCCGCAGGAGCTCGAAGACGCGATCGAACGGATGATCAAGCAGCGTTTCCTGGAAGGCCAGCTCGACGACTGCGATCTTACGCTGAAGGATCTCACCAGGATCAAGGAGGCGTTCCTGAAGATCCTTGTCGGGACGCACCACCAGCGCATCGCGTACCCCATGGTCCCGCCGGATGCCGTCGAAGCACAGGAGGACGCCGTTGCGGCTCCCGCCGTCGGCCCGGTACCGCCTGATCCGGCACAGGGCGCCACCTCTGCGGAAGGGCAGGCATGAACAGGGGGACATCGATGAACACTCATGTTGATGTGTACTTGCGCTATCTCCAACTGGAGAAGAACGCCGCGGAGAATACCGTCGCCTCCTATCGTCTCGACTTGCGTCGCTACGCCTCCTACCTCGAGGGAAAAGGAGTGGCGCAGCCGGCAAAGATCCGACAGGCGCAGATCTCAGGCTTTCTTGCGACGCTCTCGGACCTGGGACTTTCGGCACGAAGCATCACACGCAACCTCTCGTCGGTGAAGATGTTCCATCGGTACCTCGTCGGGGAGCGGGTCGTGACCGCCGATCCCTCGGCAACCATCGAGGCGCTGAAGATGTCGCGCACGCTCCCCGACGTCCTCAGCCAAGACGAGGTCGACGCCATCTTGCGGCAGCCGAACGTGGCGGAGGATCTGGGCAAACGCGACAGAGCGATCCTCGAGACCATGTACGCCACGGGCATGCGTGTCTCCGAACTCATCACATTGAAACAGTCGGGGGTCCATGCGGAGGAGCGCTTCGTCCGGGTGTTCGGTAAGGGTTCGAAGGAGCGGCTTATTCCGATCGGACGGTCTGCATTACATTGGATAAATCTTTATATTCAAACGGTGCGGGGAAAGCTTTCGCGCCTCGGCAGCGGCCAGGACGTCGTGTTCCTCAACGCCCGGGGACGGCCGATGTCGCGGATGTCCATCTGGAACATCGTCAGGACGAACGCACAGAAGTCCGGCATCCGCAAAGCGGTCCACCCCCACACGTTCCGGCACTCGTTCGCGACGCACCTCCTGGAGGGGGGCGCCGATCTCAGGGCGGTCCAGGAAATGCTGGGCCACTCGGATATTTCCACGACGCAGATCTATACGCACGTCGACAGAGAGTACCTGAAGGAAGTTCACCGGACATTTCATCCACGAGGATAGTCGAAGAGACATTTTATGCATTTTCCGGAACACGCCACGACATTCGCCCGGCTTCGGGAGCAGGTCGTCGGCATCGATACGAAGATCCCCCTCCTTGACGGGACGTTGCGCCCGTATGTGTTCCTCGATAATGCGGCGAGCACGCCGACCTTCCGATCGGTCCTTGATCGGATGGCGGAATTCCTCCCCTGGTACTCCGGCGTCCACCGCGGCATGGGGTACAAGGCTGTCGTCGCGACCGAGGTCTACGACCAGACGCGCCGGATCGCCGGCGAGTTCGTCGGAGCCGATCTCTCGAAGAACGTCGTCCTGTTCGGGAAGAACACGACCGAGTCGATCAACAAGCTCGCATCGCATTTTCCGTTCAGCGCCACCGATATCGTCATCACGACCGCGATGGAGCACCATTCCAACGATCTTCCTTGGAGAAAGCACTGCACGGTCCTTCACGTGGGGACGCTCCCCGACGGCAGTCTCGACCTCGATGCGCTCCGGCGCGAGCTCCGCCGATCCGCCGGCAAGGTTCGCCTTGTCGCGGTGACAGGAGCCTCGAACGTCACCGGGATCTGCAATCCCGTCCACGAGATCGCCGCGTGGGCTCATGAGGCCGGCGCGAAGATCTTCGTCGACGCAGCCCAACTCGTCGCCCACAGGCCTGTCGACATGCTCCCGGACAGCGATCCGGGGCACATCGACTTCCTCGCCTACTCGTCCCATAAAGTGTACGCGCCGTTCGGCATCGGCGTCCTCATCGGACCGACGGAATTCTTCCTCGCGGGCGACCCGGAATACGTCGGCGGTGGCACCGTCGCCTACGTCGGCCTCGACTCCGTCGAGTGGGGTAATCTGCCGCAGAAGGAGGAGGCGGGAAGCCCCAATGTCGTCGGTTCCGTCGCGCTGGCAGAAGCGATCGCGGTGCTACGGTCCGTCGGCCTCGAAGAGATCGCCCACCACGAGCAGCGGCTGCTCCGGTACGCGATCGGCAAGATGCGGAAACTCGGCGGCACGCGCATCTTCGGCCCCACCGAGGATATCTCCAAGAAGGTGGGAGTGCTTCCGTTCACGGTCGACGGCATGGACCACGCCCTCGTTGCCACGATCCTGAGCACGGAAGGGGGGATCGGCGTGCGGAACGGAAACTTCTGCGCCCAGCCCTACATGCGAAAGCTTCTCGATGTCTCCCCCGAAGAGGAGCGGCAGAAGCGCGCTGCGCGGTGCGACAATCCGACGCTTCCCGGCATGGTCCGCGCGAGCTTCGGCTGCTACAACAATGACGAGGACATCGACAGGTTCATCGAGACGTTGACGAAGATCGTCCGGAAGGAGTATGTCGGGAGCTATTCCCTTCATCCCGTCACCGGGATGTACGTCGCAAAGGGGTACAACGTGATCGCCGCTACCCACTTCGGACATTTCGATCCGCTCCGGTCGAGCCCGGCCGGAAGGGAAGCATGAGGCCGGCGGGGTACCGTCCGGTCCGCGCCATAGACATTCCCTTGTCAGATTGGAGCCGGCGGCGTGCTTGACCAGATCTACATCCTCCCGGTCCTCCTCTTTTCGGTCATCATTCACGAGATGGCGCATGGCTGGATGGCCCTGCGCCTCGGTGACACGACCGCCAAGGATCTCGGCCGTTTGACCCTCAATCCCGTGCCGCACATCGATCCCGTCGGATCGATCATGATCCCGCTCATGTCTCTTGCGGTGTCCGGACGGGTGTTCATCGCCTGGGCGAAGCCCGTTCCGGTGAACCCGGCGAACTTCTCGCACCTTCGGCGCGATGACATTCTTGTCTCTGTCGTAGGGCCGGTCTCCAACATTCTGCTCTCGTTCGCGTGCACGTTCCTATTCATCGTGACGGCAAGGCTTTCTCGGATTGCAGAGTTGCCGCCGGGCATCCTCGACCAGGGTGTGCAGTTTCTTCTAAAGATGTTCGCGGGAGGGATCACGCTTAATGTCGTCCTTGCGGTATTCAACATGATCCCCGTCCCGCCCCTCGATGGATCGCACGTACTGGCCTCGCTCCTGCCGGCCGAACTGAGCAAGCAGTACCGCAAGATCGGATTTCTCGGGATCATCCTCATCCTTCTCATCATGCGTTGGGACCCGTTCGCTCGCTTCTTCTACGGCGTAATCGATACGCTCGTCTACCCGTTCGGTTATCTCATCCACCTTCTCGTCTGATTCGGCTTTGACCGCACCCCGACGCATTGTCATCCTCGCAGAAGGACGCTTCAGCCCGCTGGAATCGAAGACTGCCAACCAGGCGCTCCGCTACATCCCGGACGAGGTGGTAGGCGTGATCGACAGCCGTCAGGCGGGCAGGACCGCGGCGCATGTGCTCGGATTCGGCGGCGACATCGCGGTGTACCCGGACTTGCGCGCCTCGCTCGCACACGCGCCTGACACGCTCCTCATCGGCATCGCTCCTGCGGGCGGGGCGCTGCCGCACGACTGGAGGCCGCTCATTCTCGACGCGCTGCGGCTGAAACTGAACATCGTCAGCGGTCTGCACACGCACCTCTCGGATGACGACGAGATCGCCCGATGCGCCGCACTCCATGGCGCTGTCATCTCCGATCTCCGCAAGGTCCCCCAGGAATACGAGGTGGTCGCCAAAGGGAGTTGGAAGACCCGGCCGGCGAAAACGATCCTGACTGTGGGGACGGACTGCAACGTCGGGAAGATGACGGCATCGCTCGAACTTCACAGGGAATTCGTCAGTCGGGGACTCAATTCTGGATTCATCGCGACGGGCCAGACCGGGATCCTTCTTTCGGGCGCCGGGGTCGCCGTCGACTCCGTGCTGAGCGATTACATCTCGGGCGCGATCGAGCACGAACTCGACCGGAGGGCAGCAGAAGGGTTCGAGTATCTCCATGTGGAGGGCCAGGGCTCGATCACGCACCAGGGGTATTCCGGCGTGACGCTCGGGCTCATCCACGGCGTCATGCCGGACGCCATGATCCTCGTGCATCATCCTTCGCGGCACCGCGATGATTACGATCTCGACCTCGACGACGTCTCCCGGGCGATCTCCCTCCATGAGAAGCTCCTGGAGCCCTTCAAACCTTCCAAGGTCGTCGGCATCGCGATGAATCCCGTCATGATGACCGCCGCACAGGCCGCCCAAGCCCAAACGGAGCTCGAGCGCAAGACGGGTCTACCGGTCGGGGACGTCCTGACCGGCGGTCGGCCGCGGCTCGCACAGGCACTCCTTGATCACTTCGCGGGGCAGCATTAATGGAAGAATTCCGTTATAAGGAGGACTCTCTGCATTGCGAGGAGGTGGCCGCATCCGATCTCGCGCAGGCCTACGGAACCCCTGCCTATATCTACAGTAAGAACTCGATCGTTGACCATACGCGTCATTTTGAGCGCGCCTTCGGAGCGATCGGACATCTGTCTTGCTACGCCGTCAAAGCCAATACGAACAGCGCGATCCTCGGACTTCTCGCGCACGAAGGCATCGGTGCAGATGCAGGATCGATCGGGGAACTTCATCTCGCGCTCGGCGCCGGATTCCCTGCCGAGAAGGTCACGTACAGCGGGGTCGGAAAACGGGACGACGAGATCGAGTATGCGCTTCGGCGAGATATCCTCGCCCTGAACGTGGAATCAGAAGGTGAGATCGACGTGATCCGGGGGATCGCCGGACGGATGGGACTCGTCGCGCGGATCCTGTTGCGTGTCAATTTTGACATCGATGCGGGAACCCATCCCTACATCACGACAGGAAGCAGGCAGAACAAGTTCGGCGTCGAGTCGGGCCGGGCGATCGACATCCTCACACGCGCACAGACATTCCCCGAGATCGACGTCCTCGGCATCCACAGCCATATCGGCTCCCAGATCACGAGCAGCGGGGCCTTCGTCGACGCCGCACGGGCAGCGTTGGAGCTCGCCGGACGGGCGAGAACGGCCGGTGTCAACGTGCGCCAAGTGAACCTCGGAGGGGGGTTCGGCGTCCAGTACCGGAACTATCTCCGTCACACGCTCCTCCCCGTGGAGCCCGACGACCAAGAGGAGGCGGGATTGACGACCGTGAGCATGCTCCGGGAGCTCCTCAGGGTCTTCGGCCAGGCCGGGTGCATGCTTGTCGTGCAGCCGGGGAGATCCCTTCTTGCGCACGCTGGAATCTTATTGACGAAAGTGTTATATAGGAAGGAGAGTGGGGGAAAGACCTTTGTCGTCGTCGACGCCGGCATGAACGATCTCCTCAGGCCAAGCCTCTACCATTCGTATCATCAGATCGTTCCGATCGCGCCGCACCGCGCGGAGCATGAGGTCGTCGATGTCGTCGGTCCTCTCTGCGAAAGCGGAGACTTTCTCGCTCAGGACAGGATCCTGCCGCGCGTGGATCGCGGCGACATCCTTGCGGTCATGTGCACGGGCGCGTATGGATACGCGCTCGCTTCAAATTACAATGCGCGGCCACGCCCGCCGGAAGTGCTCGTGGATGGACGATCTCATACATGCATCAGAAAGAGGGAAACGCTTGAAGATCTCTGACCAGACGACATTGATGAAGAACCCGAACGTCGCCATTGCCGGAGCCACAGGGCTCGTCGGCAGGAAGATGATACAGGTCCTCGAAGAACGCAACTTTCCTCTCGCTTCGCTCAAGCTCCTCGCGACCGCCCAATCGGCGGGAAAGGTCCTAAGTTTCAGCGGGAAGCCGCTCATCGTCGAAGAGATGACTCCGCGGAGCTTTGTAGGAGTCGATCTCGCGCTCTTTTCCGCCGGCGCCCGTGCAAGCAAGGAGTTCGCGCCGATTGCTGCCGCCCTCGGGACGCTTGTCATCGATAATTCGAGCGCGTTTCGGATGGACCCGGTGGTGCCGCTCGTGGTCCCCGAGGTCAATCCGGGCGACATCCGTCGGCACAAGGGGATCATCGCGAACCCGAATTGCTCCACGATCCAAATGGTCGTCGTCCTTCAACCGCTCCACGAGCGATTCCGCATCAAGCGCGTTGTCGTGTCGACCTACCAGTCGGTCACCGGCGCCGGGAAACGCGCGTTGAAGCAGCTCGAATCGGAGATCGCACAGGAGCCTCTCGGGGAGCGGAAGTTCCCGCACCAGATCGCGTATAATGCTCTGCCTCAGGTCGATGTCTTCGTCGAAGCGGGTTTTACGCGTGAGGAGATCAAGATGGTACAGGAAACGCGCAAGATCATGCATGACGATTCGATCCAGATCGCCCCGACGTGTGTTCGGGTGCCGGTGATCGGCGGCCACAGTGAATCAGTGAACCTTGAATTTGAACGGCCGTTCGAATTGGACGCAGTGATGGAACTCCTGCGACATTCACCCGGGATTACCGTTCAGGACGATGTTGCCCAGAGCATCTATCCCATGCCGATATGGGCCCATGAAAAGGACGACGTATTCGTCGGCAGGATTCGGAGAGACACCACCGTCGCTTCCGGGCTTCACCTCTGGATCGTCTCAGACAATTTACGTAAGGGTGCCGCAACGAACGCCGTCCAGATCGCAGAAGTATGGCTTGCACAGCGCCAGACGGCGGAAGCACAACGCGCCTGAGCGGGCGCCGGCACAAGTATTGAAGCATCGCACATCCACTTATCGAAAGGGGTATCGTATGAAGTATCTTCTGACGTTGGTCCTCGCATTCTCTCTTGCCGCGTTCGCGGGCGAGCTTAAAGAGTTGAAGACGGGCGACAATGCGCCGCAGTTCGACCTGAAGAACTATGATGGCAAAGCTGTTTCACTGAGCGCCATGCTCAAGCAGAACAAGTACGCCGTCATCATGTTCATCTCCACGCAGTGTCCCGTCTCCAACGCATACAACGGCCGTATGGAGAAGCTCTTCGAGTCATACGGGAAGAAGGGCATCGCGTTCGCCGGTATCAATGCGAATAAGGAAGAGCTTGTCGCCGACATCGCCGCGCACGCAAAGGACAAGGGGTTCACCTTTCCGGTGCTGAAAGACGAGAAGAACGTCATCGCCGACGCGTACGGCGCTCAGTCCACGCCGGAAGTGTACGTCGTGAACCAGAAGGGGAAACTCCTTTACCATGGCAGGATCGACGACAGTAAAAAGGAGGAAAAGGTCCAGTCGAGCGATCTGGCGAACGCCCTTGACGCACTTCTCGCGGGTAAGAATGTGACCGTTGCGCAAACGAAGGCTATCGGCTGCTCGATCAAGCGAATCGGCGAGTGAGGAAACGTTCTCTTCGGGCCGCACTGCTTCTCTGCCCCATTCTTGCACTCCACTCGTTCGCGGCCTCACAACCGCGCGCGAGGGTTCTCCCGCCGATTGAAGGCGTCACCGCGGCGGGACTCAACGATCTGATCCGCCGCGATTCCGGGAGCGTCGTCATGGTGACCGTTTGGGCGACATGGTGCGTCCCATGCCGTGTCGAACTGCCGAGCCTCCTGAAGCTCCGTCGCGAGTACGACAGCAGCGGGTTGAAGCTCATTATCGTCTCTTCCGACGATCCGGACCTTCTCATGAGTGCCGTACAGCCGGTGCTCGATACGCTCGGCGTCGATTTTGTCACCTACATCGAACGCGACACTTCCGAAGAGGTGTTTATCAACGGTCTCGGCAAGGATTGGGGGGGAGCGATACCAGCGACCTTCCTCTTCGATCGGAAAGGTGATCGCCGAGCAATGTTCGTCGGGGAAAAGAGTTATGATCGTTTCAAGAACGCACTTCTTCCGCTTTTGCAGCAAGCGCGGTGACCCCGCGTGTACCGGCTAGGCCGCCCCCGTCCGGCGCTCCGCAGCTGCCGATGTAGGCCATCCGGTCCTCCTGAGTTGCGGAGACGTTCGAGCGCAATGGCACAAGTCGGCCCTCCCTGACCCTGAGGAGCGTTTCAGCGTATGCCGATGCGGTACAACACCCTCCGTTTGGAAATCTATGCTGTATTTGGTATTTTACTCCCGTTATCCCGTATAACGGGATTTTTTTTATCGCCAAGGGATCATGAAGAAACCATTCCGCGAACGCATTAAGGAAGGCCCGATCGTCTGTGACGGTGCGATGGGTACGTTGCTCGACCTTCAGGGGTTCGAGGAGCTCCCCCATGAGATCCAGAACCTGAAGAATCCGGAGATAATCGAGCGCCTTCACCGGGAGTATATCGATGCGGGCTCCGAGATCATCGAGTCGAATACGTTCTCGTGCAACCGACTTCGCCTTACCCAATTCCACCTCGAAGACAAGCTTCGCGAGATGAACCTCCGCGGAGTGGAGATCGCCCGCAGGGCGGCGGGGGACGACGTTTACGTCGCCGGAGCCATGGGTCCCACCGGGATGCTTCTGGAGCCCATCGGCAAGATCCGGCGCCAGCAGGCACGCGACGCTTTTCGGGAGCAGGCGGAGGTCCTTCTCGAGGCCGGCGTGGACCTTATCATGCTCGAGACCTTCGTCAGCGTCCAGGAACTCGACGAGGCTCTCGCCGCGGTGAAGGAGCTCACTGACCTCCCCATCGTGGCCCAGAAAGCATTCGCAGAGGACGGTGCGATCCTTAGCGGCTCGTTCCCGATCCAGGTCATCGAGCACCTCATCGAACAGGGGGCCGAGATCGTGGGCGCGAACTGCACGGTCGGACCTCAACGCATGTTCAGCATCATCCGGAACCTTCATAAGGACGGGATCATCCTCTCGGCGCAGCCGGCTGCCGGCATTCCGACGCTCCTCAACGGCCGATCGATCTACCATACGACGCCGGAGTATCTGGGAGCGTATGCACGCGAGCTCGTCGGATCGGGCGTCACGCTCGTCGGTGCGTGCTGCGGATCGACGCCGGCGCATATTCGGGCCATCGCGAATGCCGTGAGAGGCATGAGCGTCGGCAAGCCCGCGATGAAAAAGGAGGAACGATCCTCGGCTTCTGTCGCTGCATCGCCTGAAACGCGGTATTACATCGAACCAACTCGGTGGTCGAACTTCTCCCGCAATATCGGGAAGAAGTTCCTCATGACTGTGGAGTTAGACATCCCGCGCGGCCTCGACATGACGGCGGTCTTCGAAGGGGCACAGTATTGCTACGAGCGGAAGATCGATGCGGTGAATATCACCGACGGAGCCCGCGCCCGGCTCCGGATGAGCTCGATCGCCATTTCGGCCCAGGTGCAGCAGCGCGTCGGCATCGAGAGCATGATGCACCTCGCCACTCGGGACCGGAACCTCATCGGGCTCCAGGCGGAACTTCTCGGCGCCTACGCCCTCGGGGTGCGTAACGTCCTTTGCATCACGGGGGATCCCGCGGGCATTGGGGATTATCCGCACGCCAATTCCGTCTATGACGTCGACTCTTCCGGCCTCATCCGAGCGATCCATTCCATGAACCAGGGCACGGACATCATGGGCAACTCCATTGGCGCGCCGACGTCGTTCCTCATTGCCTGCGCCGCCAATCCCTGCGCCGACAACCTCGAGGCGGAAGTGGAGAAAACGACGCGGAAGGTCGAGGCGGGCGCGAATATCCTCTTCACGCAGCCCCTTTTCGAGATGAAGACGCTCGAGACGTTCCTGAAGAAGATCGAGCATCTGAAGGTTCCTCTCATGCTCGGCATCATTCCGCTGCGAAGTTTCAAGCACGCGGACTTCCTCCACAACGAGGTCCCGGGAATGCGGATACCGGAGAAGTTCCGGGAGATCATGCGGACGTCAGGGAAGGACGCCGTCAAAGTGGGCGTCCAGCTCTCCGTGGACTTCCTCAAGGAAGCGAAGCCTGCAGTGGCCGGCATGTATCTCATGCCGCCGTTCCAGAAATACCACGTCATCGATGACATCTTGAGCGCCCTCTGAGCATGTCCGACCGGCGAGCCGATCTGATCCGTGAGATAGTGGATGTCTCCCGCCGACTTTCCGCCAAAGGCCTTGTCGCCGCCACCGACGGCAACGTCACCGCTCGTCTCGGAAACGGGAACTTCCTCTCGACCCGGACAGCGCTCAATAAGGCCCTGACGACCGCAAACGACATCGTGGAGGTGAACGCTATGGGGGAGCCGGTGTCGTCCCCTCTCAAGCCTTCGAGCGAGTTGGGCATGCATCTCTTCATCTACCAAGAGCGTACCGACATAGGAGCAGTCGTGCACGCCCATCCTCCCTACGCCACGGCATTCGCGGTCGCGGGCCTGGGCCTGGACGGCTGCGTGTTCCCGGAAGTGATCGTCGGCCTTGGCGCGATCCCCCTGGCGGAGTATGCGACTCCGTCCACACCCGAAGTCGCCGCCTCGCTCGCGCCGTTCGTGAAGTCGGCCACGGCCATACTCCTGAAGAACCACGGCGTGGTGACATACGGCCGCGACCTTAACGAGGCATACGACAAGATGGAGAAGGTCGAACATGCCGCGCACATCCTTTTGCTTGCGCGCATCCTGGGAGGCGAGGAGAAGCTTACGGCCGAACAATTGAACAAGCTCAAGGCGGTGAGCCTGGCTGCGTATGGGAAACAGGTTCCGGAAGGCAACGCCTGCCTCCCGGCCGATCCCGCCCGTGCGCGCGAGGTCGAGGCGCCTTCGAACGCCGATCTCCTTTCGGCCATCCGACACATGATCAGGTCCTGATATCACATGAGCACCAAGAAGAAATCACGTGCGCAGAAAAAGATCCGCGTCGGGGTCATCTTTGGGGGACGCTCGGCGGAGCATGAGGTCTCGCTCGTCTCGGCCGCGTCGATCATCAAGGCCCTCGATAAGCGAAAATATGAGATCATCCCCATCGGCATCACGCCGAGCGGCACCTGGGTGAGCGGTCCGCAGGTCCTGGCACTCATGAAACGTCGCGCTCCGATGGGCCATCTCCCCGCCTGCACGCTCACGGCCGATCCCTCCATGCCGGGACTATCGCCCGTACACGGATCTCGGCGTGCCGGCCGGCGCCAGAAGCTCGATGTTGTTTTCCCTGTACTCCACGGGACGTTCGGCGAGGACGGGACGATCCAAGGCCTGCTCGAACTCGCCGGGATCCCGTACGTCGGCGCCGGCGTCCTTGGGTCAGCGGTCGGCATGGACAAGATCGTCACAAAACAGCTCTGTGAGCACGCCGGCATACCAGTCGCACCCTACCTCTGGTTCGTCAACGACCGGGCGGGAAGGAAGATGCGGGCCATGGTCCCGCTCATCGAGCAGCGTCTCGGCTATCCTGCGTTCGTGAAGCCGTCGAACTCTGGTTCGAGCGTCGGTATTTCAAAGGCGCACAACAGGAAGGAGCTCATCGCGGCCATCGCCCTCGCCGGCGCGTACGACCGGAAGATCCTTATCGAGCGCGGGATCGAGAGATCCCGCGAGATCGAAGTGAGCGTCCTGGGCAATGATGAGCCTGTCGCCTCGGTCCCGGGCGAGATCATCTCGTCGAACGAATTCTACGATTACGATGCCAAGTACGTCGACGGCAAGTCGCGGGCCGTCATTCCTGCCGCATTGCCGCGGGCGGTGAGTCGTCGCGTCATGGATTGCGCCGTCAGGAGTTATCGCGCGATCGACGGCGCCGGGATGGCGCGCGTGGATTTTCTCGTAACGAAGAGAAGCAATGCGGTCTACTTTAATGAGATCAATACTATCCCCGGGTTCACTTCCATCAGCATGTATCCCAAACTGTGGGAAGCTTCGGGGATCCCGTATTCCCGGCTGCTCGACCGGCTCATCGCGCTCGCGCTTGAGCGCCATCGGACGAACCTGAGGCTCAAGCGCGGCTTCCGCCCGAAATCCAATTGGTTCGCATCATGAGCATCGCTTCGCGCTGATTTGTAATTGAGCGAAAATCTCGTACATTAAGGGCCATGGACGGCCAATACTACCGAAAAGCAAGATCGAAGTTCAGGATCCCCGCATCCCTGAAGAAGGTCTCGAGCAACAAGACCCTTCTGTTGACGGTCCTTGTGACCGTACCCGCCCTGTCGTTCATCATGCTGAGTAACCGAGGCGTGATGAAGCGCCTCAGCCTCGCCTCTGAGAAGGAAATGATGCAGCAGAAGATCGTCGAGGCCCAGCAGGAACAGGTTCGCCTCCAGCACCTTTCCAAAGACCTGGACCATGACACGCGCGCGATCGAGAAGGTCGCCCGGGAACGCTATGGCATGGTTCGGGAAGGGGAGACGGTCTACAAAGTGAAGAAGGACAAGTGATGCTACCCGGACGTCAGGTTCGCCCCTCGTACTGAACCGGGCAGCGGTAGGTCCACCAAGCCTCGCACACGCACCCATGGAACTCTTCGAACAGCAATCCCTTCGCGATCCACGACGTCAATCCCCTGTGGTGCCGCTCGCGGAGCGAGTGCGTCCGAAGGCCATCGCGGAGTTCGTCGGTCAGGACCATCTTCTCGGCGCGGGGAAGCCACTGCGCATCCTTATCCAATCGTCCTCCATCCCGTCCATGATCTTTTGGGGACCGCCCGGCTGCGGCAAGACGACCCTTGCCCGGTTGATCGCCGGTTCGGTCCAAGCGGAGTTCTTCCAGCTCAATGCCGTCTCATCGGGTGTCCAGGAGGTCCGCAAGGTCATCGAGCGCGCGGAAGTCCATTACCGGAAGCTCAACGCGCAGACGATACTCTTCATCGATGAGATCCACCGGTTCAACAAGGCCCAGCAGGACGCCCTTCTCCACAGCGTGGAGGACGGCATTCTCACCCTCATCGGCGCTACGACGGAGAACCCGTCATTCGAAGTGATCTCCCCGCTCCTTTCGCGCTGCCTAGTCTATACGCTCCATGCGCTCCTCGTCCCCGAACTCAACGCAATCCTCGACCACGCCCTCGCGGCCGACCCGGAGATGGCGAAACGTTCACTCGTCATCGCAGAGCCCGAGCGGGCGCTTCTCATGGTCCTCGCCTCCGGGGACGCGCGCATGATGCTCAACGGTCTCGAAACGGCTTCCCGGCTCGTGCGTCCTGACGCAAAAGGCCGCACGGTCGTATCGGGGCAGACGTTACGCGACGCCTTTCAGCGGAGAACGGCGAACTATGACAAGGGCGGGGAAGAACACTATAACATCATCTCGGCGTTCATCAAGAGCATGCGGGGAAGCGATCCCGACGCGGCCGTCTACTGGCTCGCGCGCATGCTCGAAGGGGGCGAAGATCCGAAATTCATCGCCCGCCGGATGATCATCCTCGCGTCGGAGGATGTCGGCAACGCCGACCCCCACGCCCTGACGCTGGCGACCACCTGCTTTTCGGCGGTGGATTTCGTCGGCATGCCGGAGGCGCGGATCATCCTCGCACAGGCGGCGACCTATCTTGCTTCCGCGCCGAAGAGCAATGCCTCCTACATGTCCATTGAATCCGCCATGGGCGACGTCCGCAAGGGCCTCACGCCCGAAGTGCCCCTTCATCTCCGAAATGCGCCGACCGAGCTTATGAAGTCGCTGTCGTATGGCGCGGGGTACAAATACAGCCACGACTTTCCCGGCCATTTTGTCGATCAGCAATACCTGCCGGATTCGATGCAACAAAAGGTCTACTATCATCCGTCCGACGAAGGGATGGAATTGACGATCAAGGAAAGACTGCACGCATGGTGGAAAGGGAAGAAACGATGATGCGTCCGGGCGCATTCGTCATCGGCGTCGACCTCGGTGCCACGACCGTCAAGGCCGGCGTCGTCGACGGGACAGGCGCCATCCTCGCCCAGGCGTCCGCGGACGCGGCCGCGTCGAAAGGCCCGGATGCCGTCGTTCGTCAGATAACGGGCGTCATCAACGAGCTCCTCACCAAGCACCCGATCGCTGACTGCCTCGGCATTGGCATCGGCTCGCCGGGAGTCGTGTCGAGCGAGGACGGCGTCGTCCGTCATCCCCCGAACTTCACGGACTGGGGAGAGTACGATCTC
The DNA here is from genome assembly GCA_025358305.1 of Ignavibacteriota bacterium. Classification (GTDB taxonomy): domain Bacteria; phylum Bacteroidota; class Ignavibacteria; order UBA10030; family SZUA-254; genus JANYJZ01. Next base: position 21,418 of record JANYJZ010000018.1, on the reverse strand, counting down.
GCCGCAGCGATCCGTTCAAGCGTCTCGCTCACCGTGGTGATCGCGAATGATGCCAATGCGGCGGCGATGGCCGAAGCGCACTACGGCGCGGGAAAGGACTTCAAGGACTTTCTCTTCGTCATATGGGGGACTGGCGTCGGGGGCGGGATCATCCTTGACCGGAAGATCTACGCAGGCCCGTACGGCGGGGCGGGGGAGATCGGCCACGTTACGATCGACTACCGCGGCCGGCTTTGCGGCTGCGGCAATAGAGGCTGCATCGAGAGCTACATCGGACAGCGCTATCTCTCCGACCGGACCCGAGAGATCCTCGAGACGAGGCCGCGCGGAGGTGCGCCATCAAAGATCATCGAGCTCGTCGGAGGCGATCTCCGGAAGATCGAGCCGGTCATCATCGCGCGGGCGGCCCAGCAGGGGGACACACTTGCGCGCGAGATCTTTGCAGAGGCCGGCGACCTCCTCGGCGTGGCGCTCGCGTCGGTCATGAACGTCATCGACGTGCGGGTCGCCGTCATCGGCGGCGGCATTTCGGCGGCGCCGGATTTCGTTTTGAATGCGGTCGAAGCATCCGTGAAGGCGAGGATCCTCACGCCGCATAAGGCGGGCGTCCGCATCGTGCGGGCAAGCCTCGGTAATACCGCCGGCATCATCGGCGCGGCGGCGCTCATCCTCTAGCGACCGCATGCGCCTCTGCACCCTCATCCTCCTCGGATTTCTCGCGTCGGGCTCGGTCTTCGCACAACGGGCGCTCCCCGTGGATTCGCTCAAGGTATTCACAGATTCGCTCAAGGTATCCGCAGATTCACTCAGAGGATCTACTGATTCGACCGCCGTCCGGAAGGATTCGACCGCGCCATCCGGCGTGGACACGCTCATCACCTACACTGCTGTCGACTCGATCGTCTACTCGATCCCCTCAAGGACGATGACCCTTCACAAGAAGGGCGACATCAAGTTCCGCGACATGGACCTCAACGCGGAAACCATCCTGGTGAACTGGAATACCTCAACCATGGATGCCGCGGGCATTCCGGACAGCACAGATTCCACCGGGAAGAAATACATCGGTTTGCCGGTCATGAAGGACGGCGGCGAGGAGTACCACGGCTTCGCACTCGGCTACAACTTCCGATCGAAGCGGGGAAAAATTGACCTCGGCGACACGAAGGTCGATCAGGGATTCTATCACGGGGAGGAGATCAAGAAGGTCGATACGGACGTCCTGTTCGTCGAGGACGGCCGTTTCACGACATGCGATGCGCCGAATCCCCATTACTACTTCGGAAGCCCGAAGATGAAGATCATGTTCCAGGATAAGATCGTAGCGGAGCCGGTCTACCTCTACATCTCGGATGTCCCGGTCTTCGCGCTCCCGTTCGGGGTCTTCCCGAACAAACGGGGGCGGCGCTCCGGGATCATCGCTCCCGCATACGGCGAGGACGGACGGAGGGGAAAGTTCTTCAGCCATCTCGGCTACTACTTCGCCTTGAGCGATTATATGGACCTCAGCCTCCGGTCCGACCTCTACACGAAGGGGGGATGGGCCGCGTACGCAGATTATCGTTACGCTGTCCGGTACGAGTACTCCGGGTCACTCTCGGGCGAGTATAAGAAACTTCACACCGGCGAAAATGCGGACCCCGGGCGTACCGAGGAGAATTCCTACCACGTCAATCTATCACACAGCCAGATCTTCGATCCGACGACACGGCTCGGGGTCAACTTCACCTTTACGAGTAATAATTCGTTCCTCGTGACGCGGGACCTGCGCCAGGCGTTGGATCAGTCGATCGCCTCCAATGCGACGCTCTCGAAGTCGTGGGAGGGCACGCCGAACAGCATTTCCTTCAGCCTCGGGCGGCGCCAGAACCTGCGCGACGGCCGGATCGACGAGATCCTTCCGTCGATCAACTTCAACCACAGCCAAAGCAACCCGTTCCGGTCCGGATCCTCGCCGCAGGGCGGCGAGAAGGTGGCGTGGTACGAGGACATCGGCATCAGTTACAGCGCAAATTATACGAACAACCGCTCCCGCTATACGCGTAGCGTCGACAGCGTAAAGGTTGCAATCGAGGGTGTGGACTCGACGGCTCGTTCGGACGAGATCGAACGCGACCGCAATCAGGATTTCAACCAGAACGTCGCTATGAGCATCGCGCCGAAGGTGGGAAATATCACGATCTCGCCGTCTCTCTCGTACCGCGACGACCGATACTTCGCGAGCAACGACGTGCCGGTGAGGAACCCCGCTGACAGCAGCGTGGTGGTCTCGAGCGTGCACCAGTCGCGCAAGACGGGCGTCGTCACGTCGGCGATCACCGCGAGCACGAAACTCTACGGCATCGTCCAGCCGGGGATCTTTGGTATCGCAGCCTTGCGACATACCGTCACGCCGAGCATCGCATTTTCGTACCAGAAGCAGGTCTTCGGCCTTGATCCCATCGGCCGCCAGATGGTGCTCAGCCTCGGGATAGGCAACCAGTTCGACATGAAGACATCGGTGAGCGAGGAGGGGAAGGAGCCGGCGAAGATCCAGCTCCTCAACATCGGCCTTGGAACGTCGTACAATTTCTCGGTAGACAGCCTCAATATCGCCCCGATCGGGGTGTCGTACCGCACCGGGATCGGAAGTGCGCTCGACATCGGCGGCGGTGCCTCGTTCGATCTCTACAAACTGGAGCAGACCGGACCGAGTGAGTTCCGTCGTGTGAACAAGTTTCTTCTCAACGAGGAGGGTAGGCTCGCGCGATTGACGAACTTCAACATCTCGCTTTCGACGACGCTTGCCGGGGCGCAGAACAAGAGTACGAAGCACGAGACAAGTTCGGACTCCACAACGCTGAACCAGCAGCAGCGTCCGTACTATGGCATCTTCTCGCAGGAAGACCCCGATTTCAGCATACCGTGGAGGATGTCCCTTTCGCTCGACTTCGTTGAAAGCAAGGTCCAGCCTTCGCCTTCACGATCGTCGAGCATGCGCGGAAATCTCGAGTTCAATCTGACGGAGAATTGGAAGTTTTCGATGAGCGGGGGGTACGATCTCATGAACAAGGAGGTGGTCGCGCCGAACATCAATGTTTCGCGTGACCTGCACTGCTGGATCATGAACTTCTCTTGGGTCCCCACCGGCCAATACCGCCAATACCGCTTTGAACTCCGTGTGAAGGCGCCTCAGCTGCAAGATGTGAAGGTGACGAAGCAGGGAAGCTCGCAAAGCATTTACTAGGATCGCGGCCGCACCCGGCCGAGTGCGCCGTTCGGCTCAGGCGGATGCCCGGCGTTCCTTGTTGATGTACTTCGGTTCCTTCTTCTTCTGGATGGTATCTTTCGTGATGACGCATTTCGATAGGTTCTGCCGCGTCGGGAGGTGGTACATGATCTCCAGCATCGCGCCCTCCATGATCGAGCGCAAGGCCCGTGCGCCCGTACCCCGCTCCACCGCCTTGAGCACGATCGCCTTCAGCGCGTCATCTTCGAATTCGAGCTCGACGCCCTCCATGATGAACAGCTTCTGATACTGCTTCACCAAAGCGTTCTTCGGCTCCGTCAGGATGTTGAGGAGGGCCTCCTCGTCGAGTGAATGGAGGGTCGCCACCACCGGCAGCCGTCCCACGAACTCCGGGATGAGGCCGAATTTCAGGAGGTCGTCCGGCTCGACGAGCGGGAGGAACTCGTCCAAGGCATGCTCCTTCTTTCCGCGGATGGTCGCCCCGAATCCCATGGGGTTGTGATTGATCCGGTGGGAGATGATCTTCTGGAGGCCTTCGAACGCCCCGCCGCAGATGAACAGGATGTTCTTCGTGTTGATGTTGATGAGGCTCTGCTCCGGATGCTTACGGCCGCCCTTCGGCGGTACGCCCGCAACGGTGCCTTCGAGGATCTTTAGGAGAGCCTGCTGAACGCCTTCGCCCGACACATCCCGCGTGATGGAAGCACTATCGCTTTTCCGCGCGATCTTGTCGATCTCATCGATATAGACGATCCCGCGCTCCGCACGTTCGACGTTATAGTCGGCGTTTTGGAGAAGATGCACGAGAACCGTCTCCACGTCGTCTCCGACGTAGCCCGCTTCGGTCAGGGTGGTGGCATCAGCGATCGCGAACGGGACGGCGAGGATCCTTGCAAGCGTTTGGGCAAGCAGGGTTTTGCCGGTGCCGGTCGGACCGAGGAGGAGGATGTTGCTCTTCTCGATCTCCACGTCGTCGAGGCTTCGGAGATGATCCCTGGAATCGATCCGCTTGTAATGGTTGTGGACCGCGACGGCGAGCGTCTTCTTCGCCGCGTCCTGGCCGATGACGTAGCCGTCGAGGGCGTTCTTGATCTCCACGGGCGTCAGGTTCGTCCGGGCGGCGGGATGCTTCGGCGTCACCGCAGCGATGTTGTTCCGCAGAATATCGACGGAACTCGCGATGCAGGCGTCGCAGATGTAGACGTCCGGACCGGCGATGATGCTCTGGACCTGGTCCGCCTTGCGGCCGCAGAACGAACAGCGGATGATATCTTCTGTCTTGGTCTTTTGGGGCATAGGGACCTGCTATTTCTTGGGTTCGGATTTCGCTTTTTTTACGAGAATGCTGTCGATGATGCCGTAGGCTTTCGCCGTTTCGGACGACATGTAGTTGTCGCGATCGGTGTCCTGCGTGACCTGTTCGAGGGTCTTATTGCAGTGCCCGGCGAGGATCCCGTTGATGCTCTTCTTGATCCTGAGGATCTCTTCGGCCTGGATGCTGATGTCGCTCGCCGTTCCCTGCGTGCCGCCCCAGGGCTGGTGGATCATGATCCTGGAATTGGGAAGGGCGAAGCGCTTCCCCTTCGCGCCGCCGGCGAGGAGGATCGCGGCGATGCTGGCGCCCATGCCGATGCAGATCGTGGAGACATCCGGACGGATGTACTGCATCGTATCGTAGATGGCCATGCCGGCGTACACGCCGCCGCCGGGGCTGTTGATGTAGAGATGGATGTCCTTCTCCGGATCTTCGGATTCGAGGAAGAGGAGCTGGGCGATGATGAGGCTCGCCATGGTGTCGTCGACGGGCGTCCCGAGGAACACGATGCGCTCCTTGAGGAGGCGTGAATAAATGTCATATGCGCGCTCGCCGCGGCCGGTCTGTTCGACGACCATCGGGACGAGCTGATTGTAGATTGTTGAGTCCATGGAGGTGCTGTACCTTTCGTGGTGAAATGGAGTTCGTAAAAGAATCAGTCGATCGGCTCTTCGGTGACTTTCTCCGTGATCGCCGCGTGTTGTTTTAGAAAGACGTGGAGCTTCTCCGAGAGGATGCGGTCTTTCATCGCATCGGAAGAAGCGTAGAACTTCATGAGGGATTCCTTGTCGAGACCGACCTTCGGAGCGTCGGATTCCGCGAGGCGTTCCATGTCGGCGTTGTCGATCGTCAGGCCTTCCGCCTCGATGAGCCGTTCCCGGATGAGGTACCATTTCGACTGGTGGACGGCGTAGTCGCGGTTCTGTTCGCGGAATTCCTTCTCATCGAACTGCGGCGGCAGCTTCTTGTTCGGGTAGCGGTTCTTCGTATCCTCCAGCATGGAATTGAGGAACCCCTTGACGAGGGCTTCGGGTACGATGACCTCGTGCCGCTTGACGATCTCGCCGATGATACTGTCAAGCAATTTCCGCTCTGTCCGCTCCTTCCAGTATGACGCCAGGTCGTTGCGGAGCTGTTCGACGAACGTATCGGCGGAAGTGACTTTCTCCTTCGTCAGGGTCTTGACGAACTCGTCGGTGAGCTCCGGCAGGACGATCTTTTCGACCTTCGTGACATTCATATCGAGGGTATTGACGATCTTCTTCCCGTCCTGTTCGACTTCGATGACTGCACGGCGTTTCTCTCCGACAGCGACGTTCTCGAGGGCCTTCTTGATCTCGGGATAGACCGTTTCGTCCGCGAGATAGATGCGCACGCCTTCGGTCCGCTTGCCGATGATCGGGGTGCCTGACGCGTCGAGCTGCTGGACGTCGACGGTCACAATATGCTCCTCGTCCGGGGCGGCGTTCGTCTCCGCCGTCGTGCTGTTGGATTTCTTCAGGCGATGGAGTTCGTCGTTCACTTCCTTTTCCGTCACCACGTGCACGACCTTCTCCACCGGGATGCCCTTGTACTCGCGGAGTACGACGGTCGGTTTGACCTCATACCGAACCTTGAAGCTCAGCGGCTCCCCGCGCTTGAAGTTCATGTCGGTGAGCACCGGCTCGCCGATCGGATGGATGTGCCGTTCCTCGGCCACGGACTGGTAGATGTCACTCGCAACGTGGTCGAGGGCGTTATACTCGATGCTTTCGCCGAACATCTTCTTGACGAGATCGATCGGGGCCTTTCCCTTGCGGAAGCCTTTGATCTCGATCTTCTGCTGTTCGCGCTTGTACGCCTCTTCGAAGTGGGGGATCAGTTCGCTGGGGGTTGCGACGATTTGGATCTCTTTCTGGACATCGTTGATGTCTGTAACGGAAACTTCCATGAGCTTGACTCGATCCTTTCGTGGTTGCGCTGGAGATCCTCACCGTGTGCCGGCAGGGAAGAACGCCGGACGCTTGGGCCCGCGACGCCGCTAGGTATCCAGGTGAATGTGGGTAGAGGGGGAGTCGAACCCCCAAGGGTTGCCCCACCAGCTCCTAAGGCTGGCGCGTATGCCAATTCCGCCATCTACCCGTTGAGGGTGCCATTCTCAGTTACAAAACGGCATTATTTTGCAGCGATAATATACGCCTTTTTTGGGGGAACTTCAAGCAAGGATGGGGAAAACGATCGGAGAGGAGGCGTCAGGAACCGCCCCGTATCACTCCGTGAGGACGCGGTTGATGCAGGACAGGAGGATCTTGTAATCGAACGGCTTCGTGAGGAAGTCGTTCGCACCGTACTTGAGACTGTCGCGTGCGATCTTAAGTTCATCGACACCGGTGAGCATGATGACCTTCATTGCGAGGTTGCTCTCCCGGATATTCTTCAGTACCTCGAGCCCGTCCATGCCAGGCATGCGAATGTCGAGAACAACGATATCGAACGAAGTGGTACCTATTTTTTCGATGGCGGCTGCCCCACTGTCAGCTTCGTCCACGTCGAATCCGCTCGCCTGCAGCTCATGCTGAAGGAGCGTCCGGATTGTTTCTTCATCATCGACGAGGAGGATCTTTACTTTATCAGCCATGCCCTATACCTTGATAATTTTGTGTGACAATATAGCACCATGAATAGGGAAAAGCAAGCAATTGCGCCAATCGCGTGTGATGCATCACCCTCGCGGAAAGATCGCCTGCCTCGCTTGTGAAGAATGTGGAAAAACAGTATATTTTACTCAAACGGTCGCTTTTGGACCCCGTAGCTCAACTGGATAGAGCATCAGCCTTCTAAGCTGAGGGTTGCGCGTTCGATTCGCGCCGGGGTCACAATTCCTGCCTTGTCCGTCCGTAGGATCTTCTCGTGACCGCAATCCAGCGTGCGTATCACCGCCGATATGCTCATCGGTTGAATGATCCTCGCGTACCGATGTTCATGAACCCCGCGAGCCTCCTCCACTTTCGCATGGATATCGTTCCCGCAGTTCATGGTCACATCACCCAACCCAAAAATATCGTTAAACAATTCTTGACAATGAGTGTCTAAAATTGGTATACTAAAACCTTCCCGCGCTCCTGAAAGCGCGGAAACCGTCCTTGGCAACTGGAAATGAATCGAACCCAATGACCCAACGTTGTCCGATGTACCGCTGGACCACGCTTGTCGCGCTTCTCCTCTCAATGGCGTGCATCTGTGCGGCGGGAGCATTCAATTCCGTCGTCTTTCAATCGCCTCTCCCGGGCGCCCAACTCGTCACCCCCGAATCACGGATCATCCTACGCATTTCCGGACAGGTCGATCCCGTCAGCTTGACGCCGGCAGGAGCAATTGACGCACGGGGATCTGCGAGCGGATCCCATCCGGGAAGGATCGTACCGTCGCGCGACCTGCGGACGCTTCAGTTCGTTCCCGACGAATCGTTCACTCTCGGGGAGACCGTCTCCGTCTCGTTCGCGAGGAGCTTCAAACTTCTCCGAGGAGAGAGCGTACTCCCCGAACCATTTAGCTTCGTCATCTCCCACACACGACTTACGATGGCGCCGGAACAGTATCTCAATGAGGAAATGCAGGAATCACGCGACGAACGTGAGCGCGTGACGACCGACGGTCCGAAAGGACCGCCGGATCGAACCACTGCTGGGGCAGTCGCTCCGCTCCCGCTGAATTTCCCCTTCGTCCAGACGACGACATTTGGAACGCCTTCCCCGGGCCGGATCTTCCTGAGCAATTTTTCCGCGAACGCCTCCAACGTGCCGCACCTTCTCATTTTGGATGACGACGGCCAGCCCGTCTTCTTCAAACCTATGCACGGCAGCTGCCTTGACTTCAAGATGCAGCCCAACGGCCTGCTGACCTACTATGACACATTCCTCGGGTATTTCATCGCGATGGACAGCACGTACCAGGTGGTCGACAGCTTTCGCTGCGGCAATGGGTACTCGACCGACCTTCATGAGCTGCGTTTGCTTGACAACGGACATGCTCTGCTCATGAGCTATGATCCCCAGGTCGTGGACATGAGCGCAGTCGTTCCGGGCGGGAAGCCGACGGCCGTCGTCACGGGCCTCGTCATCCAGGAGCTCGACGAGGAGAAGAATGTCGTCTTCCAATGGAGGAGCTGGGACCATTTTCAGATCACCGACGCGACGCACGAAAATCTCACGGCGGCCGCCATCGACTATGTCCACGGGAACGCCATCGATCTCGACCAGGATGGTAATCTTCTCATCTCGAGCAGGCACCTCGACGAGATCACGAAGATCAACCGCGAGACCGGCGACATCATGTGGCGCATGGGAGGGAAGAACAATCAGTTCACGTTCCTCAACGACTCGATTGGGTATTCCCACCAGCACGCGATCCGGCGCCTTCCCAACGGCAATGTGACACTCTTTGACAACGGCAACTTTCACGCGACTCATTATTCCAGGGCACTCGAATATCAACTCGATGAAGTGGCGAGGACGGCGACCCTTGTTTGGCAGTTCCGCCGCCAGCCCGACGACTATGGGGCGTTCATGGGATATGTTCAGCGCCTCGACAACGGCAATACACTCATCGGCTGGGGGGCTGGGAACCCCGCGGTGACCGAAGTGAACCCCTCGGGAGACATCGTCTTCGAGCTTCGATTCGACAATGCCGTCTATAGCTACCGGGCCTTTCGTTACCTTTGGCATAGCGCGGACCCGCGCCCTCCCTTCGAGCGACGATTCGTCGCTGACCCTCCTGCAAAATTACCCCAATCCGGTGAACGGCCAGACGACGATCCTATTCGATCTGCCGCAGGAAGGGACGATCGACGTGCGTGTCTACGACCTCCAGGGGCGCAAGGTCCTGACGCTCGCCGAGGGATTGCACCGTGCGGCCGGACGCTACGAAACGCAGGTCGACGTGACGTCGCTCGCGACCGGGGTCTACTACTACCGGCTGACGGCAGGCTCGTTCTCGCAGACGCGTAAGATGGTCATCATGAAGTAGTAAGGCCTCTCTTGGAAGACATTCGAGGCGGCCTCGACGACACGTTGAAGATCGATCCGCATACCGTAGGTTGATCTTCGCAGCACACACTGGCCCCGGGCTGTGAGCTGCAAGGGCCGCCCCCTCTGTTCGACCCGGGTTCCGAGACTGATACCGGTAGATGTCATCATGCGCCTACAAAGGAGTGAGACCTCGAATCTATGATTCATATCGTTCTTCGATCGACGCAGACTCTCATTTCATCGCCTTTTCGGCTTCTCTTGGCGCTCACGTTAAGCCTCGGTCCCATCGCCGGGCAGGCGCAGGTGGATTCCTTGCAGAACGCGAATGAGATGCTCGGTAATTTCCGGGCTGTCGTTGCGCCGACTGACTCGACCGTCATGATCGTGGGGGACCAGGGAAAGATCCTCAGAAGCAAGAATGGAGGCGCAACATGGAAGGTCGTCTGCAGCCAGACCGAATCGACGACGGCCCTCTACAATATCGCCTTCGCTGGTGGGCTCAACGGGCTTGCGGTGGGTCAAGGAGGGAAGATCCTCTACACGAAGGACGGAGGGATGACGTGGGCTCCCGGCCGAAGCGGTACGCGTGAAACGCTCTTTGGGGTCGCCCTTGTCGAGGGGAAAGAAACACGCGGCTGGGCCGTCGGGGGCCATGGAACCATCCTCAGGACCTCCGACGGGGGGATCTCCTGGATCCCTTCGGTGAGCGGGGTGGACGTATACCTGAATTCGATCTTTTTCATCAACGCATCAGAAGGTTGGACGTGCGGCATCTCTGGAGAGATCCTCCATACGTCCGACGGGGGAAAGATCTGGAAGGAACGACTTCCGGGTCTCACGACCGCCCTGAATGCGATACATTTCGTGACCCCATCGATAGGGTGGGCGGTCGGCGGCTACGGTTCGATCGTCAAGACCGAAAACGGCGGCGTGTCGTGGATCAAACAGAACATCAGACCCGAATTCGAAGACTTCAAGACGAAAGACATGCTGACCGCATGTTCCTTCAGAGACGCGCTCAACGGATTGGTCGTAGGGACGGGGCAGAACCTTCTGAGGACCGTCGACGGCGGGTCGACCTATATCGAACAAAAGGTCGCTACGGAAGAAGTCCTTATGGGAGTCTCCTTTTCATCGCGTTCCATCGGCTGGCTCGTCGGCTACGACGGATGCCTGCTTAAAACGACCGATGGCGGCGCAACATGGAAGTTCGTCGCGATACACTTTGAGTGACCCCTCCCGTGCGTGAGTGTGGGAGGAGCTTCGGCTCCTGCTGCTTCGATCGAAGAACGACAAAGCCTGATCTGAACTGATCAGGCTTTGTCGTTTACAACCATCGGCCATACTACTTCAAGAGGAGCATCTTCCTGACGCTCGTGTAGACCTGTCCCGGTGCGCCCAAGCGGACCGCTTCAAGTTTGTAGAAATAGATCCCCGATGCCGCATCGGGGGACCAATGGATCTCGTGAAAACCCGCTCCCTGGCTCGCGTAAGAGAACTCGGCGACACGTTCACCCGCAACGTTGTAGATCGACATCCGCACGCTGCTCTCATAGGGAAGCCCGTAGCGCAGCATCGTCGTCGGATTGAACGGATTCGGATAATTCTGTTCCAGGATAAATGTCTCGGGACCGGAAGAGAGACCCGAGGTGACAGCATAGACCTCCGCTTGGTCCCGCACCAAGAGGGTCGATCCATATTCCTGGACGGAGGTCGCGGCGTCGTCCGACTCGATGGAACGAAGGGGGGAGCCGGCTCGAAGGGACCACGAGATCGTCACGGGATAGGATGCCGTCGAGATCCGGATGGCGATTCGTTGCGGCCGATCCTGGGCATAGACTTCAAGGAACCGATCCGATGCGAACCGCGCGTCAAACGTGCCCGCCGGAGGCGGAGGTGGCATGGCATACGACGAGGGAAGAGCTCCTTCCTCCGTATGCACGGTGAGAAAGAGGGTCTGGCTGTTTCCGGCAGCATCTTGGATGCGGATCTTGTCCCACGCGGCGGAACGGTCGGTAAAGCTCCTCACACCCTCTTTTGCCAGAGCCGTTCGGGAGAGCACGAGCATTCCCTCAGCGCTCGCGTTGACCCAATATCCGTTGCCGGGGGCGACGGCATCGGACTGATAATAGCCGCCGTTATACCCGAAAAAGGAAGACGCGATGATCCCCGGCGGGATGGTGCCCAGCGCGTTCGTCGATACGCTGTCGGCGAGGGCGCCGATGAGATTCCAACCCGGTGCAAGCTTGAGTGTGTCACTCGTGAGCGGACTCCCGCCGATACTCACGGGCTGGGCGGCGGAGAATCGGAGCCAGTATCCCTTCCCCTGAGCAAGCGAATCGGACTGCTCGTACCCCGCCGAAGTGCTAAAGCTGAATGCGGGCGTCATCGCCGAGGGAAAGACCGAGGACACTGCCGTGCGGCCGCCCGCAGTGGGGAGCGAGACGAGGTTCCAGAACTTGTTCACGGAGAACGAGATCATCGTGGTGTTCGCCGTGGTGAAGGACCAGGTTAGGGACCAGGGGGTGTGTCCGTTCGGGCCGATCGCGCTCACTTTCCAAAAATACTGGCGGTTGCTATCGAGCATCCCCGTGCCGTACCATGGTCGCGTGACCGCGGAATCGTCGATGACCAGCGCTGCGAACATCGAATCGGTCGCGAGCTGGAGTTCGTAGCCGCGTGCGAAGGCCGAAGTCTGCCACTGGAGCGTCGGGTTCTTTGTCACACCCGTCGACTGGTCAAGGGGCGACGTCAGTGCCGGAGTTGCGACGACCACATTCGCCGTATCGAGTATGCCGTGTGGCCCCGGCCCGTTCGGCGGCTGCGCGTGACAGACCGAACACTTTCTTAAGGTCCCGGCGTAGCCCTGGAGCCTGATGTTCTGGAGATTGTCGTTCGCCTGGATGGTGGGGAGGATCGCGTGCGGGCTCCCATGGCATGCGGAACAGTAGAGTCCTCCGTGACCCTTGGATTGCCGGAAGAGCTTCCCCGGTTCCTCGGCATACGAGCTTCCGTGGCATTTGCCGCATTGAGGTTCGTCAAGCCAGGGCCGGCGGCCGCGGCTGATCGAAACGGCAACGGTGTCCATCGTCCCGTGGCAGTTCTGGCATACCATCGGCGACGTCGGGTTCTTCCCCATGATGTCGCGCAAGCACTGCGTATTCGGGCCGGGGTGGCATTTGTAGCATGTTGCGATGGCGTTTCGAGCTCCGGCGACGTCGCGGTGCTTGTCGTGCATCCGGTAGGAGAACGGGCGGGCTTCCGCCGTCCCCACTGTGCCGAGGGCATTGGACGCATGACAGGAGGCGCAGAGGACGGGGCCGTTCTTGTTGAATCCGCTCACGTCCTCGTGAGAGTTCAGTATGCTCGCTTCCGAAGCGTGGCACCCCGACTGGACGCAGCCAACCTCGTTGCTCACGGGGATCACGGCGTCCGTCGTGGCCAGGATGGCGCCGTCGGAGTTCCGTTTTGCGGTGAGATGGATGAGTTGAAAGGGTGCCTCATGGACGAGGTCCGAGTCGGCGAACGGCGTGAGTGGTATCCCGCGTGCTGAGAATGCGCCGTCCGTACTGTCGAGGACGCCCGTGAGGCCTTTGCCCGTCAAGCCGACGTTCGGCGCAAGAGGCGCAGGAAGGCCGAAGAGCTGCTGGGCGTACGTCCAGAAGTCCGTCTTCCCCACGGAGTAGGTGTTGTTCGGGATGGAGTATTCTATCGAATAGCCGGAAGTGACGACCTCCGGAGGCTGTCCCGGCGTGCGGAGGACGAGCTGCGCGGTCACGTTGTTGAACGGGGGAAGAACGACGAGTTTGGAGAAGTTCTTATTCGCGCAGTGCATGCCGAGATCGTTCCAGCCGACGAGGACGTACTCTTGTGCATGGCTCGCGTACGGGATGAGTGTGAGAAACAGAGCGACCGACAAGTGGCTGAGGAACGATGGTAAGAAACGCATAGACCCTCCAGATTGGTGGCTTGGAGACGGAACCGACGGCAGTATTCTTGTATGATGCATGGTTTGGGAAAAGGGTTCAACGCATCTTCCCGGTCGGATCCCCGTATGCAAGAACAGGTGTTGAGAAGTTCAACACTACCGCATCGGCGAATCGGACTTTTTTGTCCTCGTTCATAGGGCTGCTCGCTCCCTGATCGCCGCTCGGGCGTTCGTTTGGTTCATACTCAAAGGAACCGTGCATGCAGTCTCTTGATCGCTCCTTCGATCATCGCCTCTTGAAGGCCATTCATCCTTTTCTCTGCATCGCTCTCCTGGCCATCGGTCTTCCTCTTCCCGCGTGTTCGCAGGAACCAGAGCCAAACCAGGGGGCGGCCGGTGACCTCACTGCTCCTCCCACCCAAGAGTGGTCCTTTCATGCTTCAGAGGCCTTCTATGCCTCTCCGGTCGTGAGCGAAACGATCGTGTTCATTGGTGGATGCGATAGCGTCCTCCACGCCGTTGACATGCGGTCCGGCGTGGAACTCTGGCGCTACAGGACGGGAGGGGAGATACGGTCGTCGGTCTGCATCGGCGCCGACCTTTTGTATCTCAACGGCGGGGACGGCGCCATCTATGCGCTCGAGAAGCGATCTGGGAAGTTGGTCTGGCGCTTCACGACAAAGGGGGAGCGAAAATACGATTTTGCGGACTACGTCCATTCGACTCCTGTGCTTGCGGGAGAGGTGCTCTACTTCGGCTCCGGCGACGGAAACTTCTACGCCGTCCATGCCCGTTCCGGCGCGCTCGTTTGGTCGTTCCCGGCCGGGAACATCATCCATGCGACGCCGGCCATCGCGAACGGCAAGGTCTTCTTCGGCTCCTTCGACGGCTATTGCTACGCGCTCGACCAGGCCAACGGCGCTCTTCTTTGGAAATTCAAGACCGTCGGTCACCGCTTCTTCCCCCGCGGTGAGGTCCAGGGCTCGCCGGCGGTCTACAAGAACCTCGTCTTCTTCGGCGCACGGGACTACAACGTCTACGCCGTCGACCAGGAGAAGGGATATGCGCACTGGAACAAGGCGTTCGGGCGGGGGTGGGGGCTCTCCATGACGGTCCACGACTCCGTCCTCTACATCGGATCGTCCGACGAGCGCGTCCACATCGCCGCCGATCCGGCATCCGGCGCGGAGTTCTGGAACGTCAAGATGGAGTTCCTCGTCTTCGGCAACGACGCCTTCACCGACAGCATGCTCTACGTCGGGACGACGAACGGGAAGCTCCACGGCATGAGCCGGCGCTCCGGCAAAGACCTCTGGAGTTTCGAGACCGAATCGTACCGGAAGAACAGGCTGAAGTACTTCACACAGGACGATTCCTACCGGGACGACATCTACTCCATCATCACGTCCAACGAGCAGTTCCTCGACGTGGAGTGCGAGCTCGGCGGCATTTTTTCCACGCCGGTCGTATCCGGCGGGCGGATCCTTGTTGCCAGCACGAACGGCACGCTCTACTGCCTGAAGCCCTAGCCCTCTTCGTTTAGAGTCCGGCGAACAGGTCGAGGATCATCGACTCGTCCGGCACCGTGCGCGCCTTCCTGGGCCGGTTCCGCTGCCGTTCCGGCAAAAGGAGGAGCGAGAGGGAGTCCCGGGTGTGCCCGAAGACCGACAGGAGCGTCGAGGCGGCATCCAAGGCCATGTCCGAGTACTTGTCGATGTCATACCCGTCCTCGAACGCGTAGAGCGACAAGGGCTTCGCCTTGTACGGCTGCTTCTTGCCGGTCGCGTCGATGATGATGTATTCGATCGCCTCCCCCGCGGATAGATGGATACCGGTCTCCTCAATGAGCTTTGTCACCGTCGCGCTGATGCTGTTGTTCTGGTATTCGTCCGCCTCCTTCGTGATGTGACGGCGCAGGACGAGCTCCATCGGGTTGACGCCGCCGCTCTGGAGCGCGGCAATGGCGTGCCGGACGGTGTCGAGGAGCGCCGGCAGCATCTCTTCGATCTCCCGCACCGAATGGGCGAGGGCCATCTGCGCGAGCAGCTCGCCCTGCATCGATTTGACGAACCTCGGCGTGTCCCGCCTCCGCGCTTCGATCCCCCGGATCTTCAGCTCGCCGTGCGTATAGGCCCCCACATAGCGCGTGCCGGTGGGAAGCACCGGGTCCATCTTGGACGACGGGAAGAGGATCCAGCGGTAGATCCCCTCCAGCGAGATGTCGATGCCCACCGCACTGCGTATCTCCCGGCAGAGCTCCTGGAGGTCGCCCGAGGTCATCCCCTCCTTTTTGATCCACACGCAGTCGATGATCGCATGGATGAGCTCGAAGCCTTTGCTCTCGGCCACCTCCTTCGCCCGGAGGATGGCCTCGCGGGAGAAGGCGTTGACCGACTCGTGCGCCTCGATGCGGCCGAATCGGGCGTTCTTGTACCCGAGGTATCCGAAGCAGCTCACGAGCATCCATTTGAGGGAGCTCTGGCGCCCTTCGTAGCGCCGGTAGAGGAGCTCGTCCTTGCCCTTGTACTCGTTCCGTTTCTTCTTGTAGTAGGCCCGCTTCCGGACGATCGACCGGAGCGTCGCCGGGACGATCCCTTCGCGTTTTTCACAGATCGTGTAGCCGAGCTCCGGCACGATATGGTTCCGGCAGCAGCGGCAGTTCACCGTCTCGGGCGACACATTATGGTTCACCATGATGGAGGGATACATGGAGACGAAGTCCATCTCCGCGACCTCCTCGTGGAACCCCACGGGCGGGAAGTACATGAGTCCTCCCCGGTCCGCCATGAGGAGCGTCGAGGCGGGTTTGAACTCCTCCGGTTCCCGCTTCTTGGACGGTATGAGGATGTTGTTCGTGTAGGCCCACGAGAGCTGAAGGGAGGAGAGCCCCGTTCCGATGCTTGCCCGGGCCTGGTGCTGCGGGCAGAGCTGCGTCACGCGGACGAGCTCAAAGAGCCCCTCGAGGTCGGACTCGACGAGCGTGAAGGAGTTCTTCGCGTCGATATGCCACCGTCCGCGCAGTTCGAACGCCCCGTCCTTGTGCATGACCTTGCCGTACTGGAAGAAGCTCGATTCCCGGGAGACCTTGTATCCTTGGCCGACGTCCCGGTTCAAAAGGAGCGGGAGCCGCAAGTCGCGTGCGAGGCCCGTGATCTTCGGCAGGAGCGTCGAGTCCCCGTACTCGGTGAGGAGGATGTCCGGATCGTACTGGTGGAGGTGCCAGTTCAGCGACTCGACGACGCTCTCGGGGGAAGAACTCTCGAGCGTATAGGTCCTCTCCTCGTACGAGATCTCCAGCTGGAGGGTCCGCTGGTACTTCGGCGGCACGTGGTCGTTGGCGTTCCGGAGCATCATTATGGAGAGGGGCGGGATGGCGTACTCGCATGCCTCCCGAGAGTCCCTAAGCTCCCATGCGAGAAGTTTCCCCTGCTGGTCCACCTCGAACACCCCCCGGCACAACGGAAAGAGCCCGCTCTCGTAGAGAAAGAGCTGGGACGGGAGGATGTCCGAGTTGAAAAAGGCAAAATGCGGGAAGAACTTCTCGTAGAAGCGCACCGCCTCACGGAACCGCAAGGCGTTCCAGACGGTCACCTTCAGGACGGGAAGGGTCTCGTTGGAGAAGAGCTCCCTCTGGGAGGTGCGCGCGAACGAGACGGGGACGGGGGACTGCGCGCCCAAAGCGACGGCCCGATGCTCCTCTTGGTCGCGCAGGTGGAGGAAGAAGGAGGGGAGGAACGGCCAGTGGCATCGGACCTTCTCGCCCGATTCGTCGATGAGCCAGAGCGTCACGCCGTCTTCGTCGGGATAGACGTCGAAGAGCCATCCGAGGACCGTCCGTTTCACGAGAGCGCGTCCGCGCGCCGGGCCGCCTGTTCAACGAGCGCCGCTTCGAGCGCCTGGATCCGCCGGTGCTGCTCGAGGGTGATCGAGATGATGATGCTCTCGAACGGTATCGTTCTCATGGCATAGAAGTTCTCCGCGAGGTGCTTCCGGCAGGCCCGGAACATGTCCTCGAAGATCTCCTGGTCCTTCTTCCTCAGGCCCCGCTTGAACTTCGACCACGAGGTGATCTCGCTGTCAATAATGTTGGTGAATGTCGGGACGGTTCTTCCCATGGCGTTCCTTTCCTGTGTTCTGATATCGGCGCCCGCGGATGTTCCTGGAACAGCCGCGGATACTGCTGTTCGTTGATCTGAAGATGAAAGACGCTCGTGGCCGCTTCCTTGAGCTGGAGGAGGAATGCGTTGCGCTCCTTCGGGAGGATGTTCCATTCCTTGCACGCAAGGAAGAGAGTGATGCCGCCTTGGCGCAGGAGCGCGAAGTGGTCACGCATCCGGTCGAGGATGTGCTGGGTCTCCCGGAACGACGCCTGCTCGTCGTACAGCGTGTCAAGGAGGCCGAAGATGATCGCCTTCGTCGACCCGACCGACCGGAGGAACGGGAGGAGCTTCGTGGTCACGGCGGCCTCCATTTGGTAGCAGGTGAACCCCCGGGAGATGTACACGCGCGCCAGGAGCGAGTCGGCGTTCAATTGCCGCTCCCGGGCGAAGCGGGTCAGCAGGTGGATGTCGAACCTGTTGCAGCCGTCGATGATCGCCAGGGGGTTTCCCTTGGAGACCTCCGCGGCGGCCAGGAGCATGGAGAACCGGAAAATGGGCGATTGGCCGGTGAGGATGATGATGTTCCCTCCGGAGGCCGAGAAGGCCTCGGCGAGATGCTTCGGCGACACGGGGACCAGCGCGTTCGAGTTGACTTTCACTGCGGGCTTCTTTTTATTGGTTTGAGATCATCGGTGTCGATAGCAACGAGCGAAAGGACCACTGAGGCCTATGTGCGGACGTTACGCTCTGGTAGACGGTAAAAAGGTGTTCCTGTCATTTGCGATGATGAAGCACTTGCGGGAAGAGGGGAAGGTCTACGACATCCTTCCGAGGTACAACGCTGCGCCGATGCAGCAGCTGCCCGTCATCGCCATCCGGGAAGGCGAGCTCAGGATCCAGCTCATGCAGTGGTGGCTCGTCCCGCACTGGGCGAAGGAGCCCGAGACGAAGTTCTCCACCTTCAACGCAAAATCCGAGACGGTCGATACGAAGGGATTGTTCGTTCCCTATTTCAAGGGAAGCCGCTGTCTTGTCCCCGCCTCAGGGTTCTACGAGTGGCAGAAACAGGGTACGGCGAAACAGCCGATGTACGTCACCCTGAATACCGGCCCGGTGCTCTTTTTCGCGGGGCTCTTCTCCGTCTGGAAAAGCCCCGACGGAAAGGAACTTCCGACCTTTACGGTCTTGACGACGGAGCCCAATGCCCTCATGAAGCCTATCCACGCCCGCATGCCCGTCATCCTGGCGGAGAAGGACTTCCCGCAGTGGCTCGACCGCGACTTCAAGGATACCGCGGCGCTGAAAAAACTCCTCGTGCCGTACCCTGCCGGCGCCATGAAGGCGTATCCTGTATCGGCGATCGTCGGCAATGCCCGCAACGACGTTCCCGCATGCATCGAGCCTCTCACAGCGCAAACGACGCCTGCCGCGACGCCTGCGAAGAGAACAGCGGCGCCGAAACGACCGCCGAAGCGCTGATCGGCCGGAGTGCCGGGAACGCCTTGAGCGTCGTCGGCGGGATGAGGAGCCGCCGGGACGGGTCGAGGAGGTGGCGCAAGCGGAGACCGTCGGCGATCGAGCGCGCATGCCGGTCGTTGTGAAAGACCACGTAGACGTTCTTCACGCCCTTCTCCAGCTCAAGGATCCTCGACGCGAGTTCCCTGAGCTCCTCTCCGGAATACCCGTAGTTGTACCGGTCGCTTACCATGTGTTTTCCGTCGGCCTCAAGCCTCCAGGGGTTGTTCCAGGCGTTGGCATTGCGGCCCATCATCCGGAAGTACGCTGCGCCGTCCCAGGAGAGCCGGTGGAAGGGGATGTGGCCGTTGATCGCAGGGAGGTCGACATTCACGAGATGATACCGGTTCTCCTGGAAGAAATTATACATGAGCGGCGTGTCCCATGACGCGTCGCGGAGTTCCAGGAACATCCGGTACTGCCGAAACGCGTGGCTCAGCCGGTAGAGGTATTCCCTGGTCTCCTTTTGGTTCTTGAACGAAGCCGGGAACTGGATGAGGAGGCCGCCGAGTTTGCCGCCTGAAACGAGCGTGTCGAGCTGCCGGTAGATCCTGAAAAGGTCCTCTTTGGACGCGTTGAAGGAGTGGGTGTAGCCCCGGAAGAGCTTCACGGTGAAGGAGAACCGTTCGTTGTCTCTGACGTCCTCAAGCCAGCGCCGGACGTGTTCCGCGCGAAAATCCGTGTTGTAAAAGGTCGCATTCACCTCGATGAGGTCGAAGTACCTGCTGTAGAAGGCGAGCTTCCGGAACCCCTTCGGGAGCCGGGAGGGATAGAACGCGCCGTTGAACGGGAAGAGGTCCCACCCGCCCATGCCGGTGGCGGTGTCGGTCTGCGAACGCTGTGTTTGTACCATGAGCAACTTCCTTCTGTCTGTCTGTGTGTGTGGCTGAACAACAACGAAGCCCGGTCTCGCGAGGGGGGACCTCCGAAGAAAGAGAGGGAGGTCGTTCGCGAACACCGGGCTTGAGGGACTCAACGACCCAGGAGCTATGTGTGTGTGTGTGCGCGCGCGCGCCCCGCGGTTCAAAGAGAGGCGCGCGCGCAGTGTTACGTCCGCTGCCGGATATGCACCGAGCGGAGCTTGACCTCGATCTCGCCGGCGATCTTTCCGTGCTGCCGGGGGAAGGAGATCTCCACCATGCCGAAATGGTCCTCGGGTATGTTGACCCCGAGCGTGTCGAGGATCCGTTTCAGGTGGAGGTTGATCTCACGCTCCTGGTCGACGGTATAGGTGGACGACGCGGTCTTCATGACTTGCGCGAAGACGAATGCTGGAGGTTGTCGATCTTCATCCTGTCGAGCGCGCGGATATAGCCGACGACGACGCCGTTGATGCGGAAGCTCTCATCATGCGGCTTCACCGTGATGACGGAGTACTTCTTGTTCTGCGGCCGGAGCTCGATCTCGTCGTGGAACCGGTAATGCCACTTGAGCGTCGGCTGGCCCTCGATGAGGGCGACGACGATCTCCCCGTTTCGGGGCGTCTTTTTGGGGTCGACGAAGACAAGGTCCCCGGGGTAGAGGAGGTCGACCATGCTTTCACCGCGGACGCTCAAGCTGAAGAGGTCGTCCGATGTGGAGAGATACTTGCGCACCTCAAAACTGTCGACGATGTTGTCCTCGGCGAAGAACGGGTTCCCGGCAGGGACGGAGCCGTAGATGGGGACTCCCGACGGCTTGCGGTGGAGGAGCTCGATGCCGCGCGACGTGTTCGGGATGTACCGGAGCGTCTTTTTCTTCTGCATGAGGAGGAGATGCATGCGCGCCGCGCTCGGCTGGATCTGGAGTTTGTCCGCGATTTCCTGCAGCGTGGGCGGAAAGCCGTGGTTCTCGATGAACTGGCTGATGATCGTCAGGACATCCTTCTGGCGACTGGTAAGTTCCTGCATGAGAGAGCTCCTTTTAAGTATAGATATATATACTATGTATTAATATATACTAAAAATTGATATTGTCAAGAGTCCGTGAAAGTTTTTTTACAGCTGAACCTGACGTCGCACGAAGAAGCCGCCAAAAGGAGTGCGATGCAAAGGAGTGACGGGGCGGTGATTGTTTCAATTTTTCTCGCAGACTCGGCGATTTACCTTGATTCCTGGACAAATTCTGCCTATATTTAAAGCCGTTTTGCATGGTGTCCATAGTTCAGCTGGTTAGAACGCCAGGTTGTGGCCCTGGAGGTCGTGGGTTCAAGTCCCACTGGACACCCTTTGTACGAGAAGAGGTGCTGTTTGCCCCCATCGTCTAGAGGCCTAGGACACGAGCTTTTCAAGCTTGCGACACCGGTTCGAATCCGGTTGGGGGCACCATGATGACACATTGCTTGTG
>JANYJZ010000002.1 GCA_025358305.1 Ignavibacteriota bacterium | reverse complement strand
GCCGAGGAGGATATCGACGTTCTTCAGATGCTGCGGCGACCAGATGTCGCACATGTTCTCTGACACCCATGCCGCGCTGTCCGATGTCACCGACGGCTTCGTGATCTTCAAGCTGTGTCCGAACGACCGGGACTGGTCAGTCGCCCAGTCGAGCGACACGCCTCCCGGGGTGTTGCCTTTCGTCCAATAGGACGGCAGGTTGCTTTCCAATCCGCCGATGGTGTTCGTCGTCGCCGGTTGGGCCACGACGCACAGCGTCGCCAGGATCAACGCAGTCGACAACATGAGATATCTGATCAACGATTTCATGGTATTGCTCCTACGAGAAGTTGAGTGAGAAATGAACTTGTTGAGCCGAACAATGGTATTGATAGAGGGTGGGGATGAGGAACGTCGAACGCTGTGTAGTCTGGCCCGCGCGAGACGCGGTGCTCTGTGTAAAAAAGACCGCAGATGTCCGGAAGGTGTACGAGGAGGAATTCGCATGCATCACCAAAACCTCCTGGTGACGCCGGGGTATGCGACGATCATTATCTGTTTCTTGGACCGAGTTCGTTTTGGAGGACCGAGACGAATGTGATTCCAATGCCCATAAGGGGGCTGAAGCCGTCAGAAGATAGAACAATCCCCACTATGAAACAACCCCCCAAGAGGATGAAAGAAGGATGAGAAAGGGACTAGTCCTGCAGATCGACAACGCCCAGCGACGTGCCGTCTATGAGATGCGGCAGTCGCCGTCCGCGATCGTCCGGCAACAATGGGCTTAAAACATCTCGGTTGACCGAACGCCGCCGATCCGCAACGATGGTTGCGCGCCATCCGAAGGTCGGGAGGCGCCCCCCTTAGTGTTTCGTCACCGGTAACCTTGTTTCATTTGGGTTACCTTTATTTTGAGGCAACGAATCATCCCTCCAAGCCCTTTTGGTTACCATTTTTAGAGGGGAATGCGCCCCCCCGTGCCCCCCAAGTTGACTCTGGCGACCCAAAACGGTATGTTTGAGTCATGACGGAAATACGACCCTTCCTTTTTGCACGCCAAATCACCTTTACGCTCGTCATCGGACTTCTCCTCCTAGCGGGGATCCTCCCGTCCACGCGCATGTATGCCTCTCCCCCGGCCGACGAACCGGCAGCAGTGAAAAGGGTCTTGGTGCTCTTCGAAGGAAGCGACGTCCAGGCCAACTATGCCCGCGGCGACGCACGCGAACTGGCGATGCTCCTCGGGCATTTCCATACCAGCTATCAGATCAAAGGGGTGCAGTCGTACACGTCCGGCGATATCGAGCGGGCGGACATCACGTTCTTTGTCGGCTACACGAAGCAGTGCAACCCGCCGAAGCGGTTCCTCCAGGAGGTCTATGCCACGAAAAAGCCGTTCGTCTGGATGAACACCGGCTTCGACGCGTTCGGCAGGGAATTCGACCTCGCCGGACGATTCGGTTTCACCACGAAGTTCCTCGACACCACGTCCGTCTACGACGTCGTGCGCGCGCGCGGCCTGGAGTTCACGAAGGGAGAGGAAAACCTCAATATCATCGAGATCGCCACAGGCGCACACGTGGAGATCCTCGCGACCGCCTATTCCACTGCGGCGAAGAAGGAGGCCCCCTACATCGTCCGCAGCGGGAATTTCATGTACATCGGCGATTCACCGTTCGCCTCGGCGACCGAGACCGACCGCTACGCCCTCTTCGCCGACATGCTCCACGATATCCTCGGCGAGCAGCACGAGGAGATCCACCGTGCGCTCCTCCGGATCGAGGACGTCGACCTGTTCGAAGATCCGAATCGGCTGCGCAGGATCGCCGACGCCCTCGCCGCGAAGAACGTGCCGTTCCTCGTCGGCATCATCCCCTACTTCGTCGACCCGGGGGCGGGGCTCCGGCTGAGCCTCTCGGACAAGCCCGAGTTCGTCGACGCGATCCACTATATGGTATCGAGAGGTGCCACGATCGTCATGCACGGCATCACCCACCAGTACCAGGGAGTGACCGCCACGGACTATGAGTTCTGGGACGAGAACCGCCAGGGCCCGATCAAGAACGACTCCCGAGAATATGTCGAGAAGAAGATGAAAATGGGGCTCGAGGAGTGCTGGAAGAACAATATCTATCCGCTCGTCTGGGAAACGCCGCATTATACCGCCTCGCAACTCGACTATCCCGTCTTCGCCTCCTTCTTCTCGACGGCGATGGAGCAGCGCCTCGTGCTCGACGATGCCAATTACAGCCAGTATTTCCCGTACATCATCGAGCACGACCTTTTCGGGCAGCGGATCATCCCCGAGAACCTCGGCTACGTGCCGCTTAGCGACGACCCCAAAGTGGAGGACGCCGCCGTGCGCACGCTCCTGAAAGGGGCCCAGGCGCAGCTTGCGGTGCGCGACGGGTTCGCCTCCGCGTTCATCCACCCGTTCATCGACCTCCGGTACATCGAACAATACGTCGACGGCATCCTCGACCTCGGGTACACGTTCATGGACGTGACGAACGAGACCTGCATCGTCCGGCTCAAGGACCGCGTCATCGCCACGGGCACCGTGTCGTATTCGATCAACCTCCAGGACCAGTACGTCCGAGAGACGTGGCTCGCACCGGACGGCGGGATCGACCACCGCGTCATCTCCGACGCACGCGTCCACGGCCCGTTCCAAAAGACCCTCGAGATCCCGACGGGTCAGATGTACCTCGCCGAACCGTCGGAATACCGGGATACGAAGCAGTCGTTCGCCGAGGAGGTGCGCTTCCGCGCCACGTCGATGTGGAAGAGCATGTTCCACGACGAGGAATCCTTCGACGCGCCGAGAGTCGCGCTCCTCTGGAACCCGGCGCTCCAAGGGAGCGCGCACAACGACCAGGCGAGTTTCGCGTCCGCCTTTCGGTCCCTCAACATCGCCGTCGACACGCTCGCCGGCGACAGCGTCGGCGACCTGGGGAAGTACAACCTCGTCATCGCCCCCCATCCGACGATCGACCGCCTCTCGGACCGCGATTATGACCGCATCGTCCAGTTCGTCGACAACGGCGGCCGGCTCATCACCGACGGGAAGAACGGCCTCGCCGAGGAGCTTGGCGTCAAGTTCGCCTCCTCGTTCCTCAAGATCGAGCGCATGACCGACCTCCTCTATCCGGAGGCACCGCTCACGCTCAGAACCTCGGAGATCATGTCCCGGTTCGAGGTCGAGAAGGACGACGAGATCCTCTGTACCGATGCGAAGACCGACGCTCCCATTGTGATAGGCCGCGCGCACGGCAAAGGGAAGGTCCTGTTCCTGGGGCTCCGATTCGATCCGATGACCGAGCAGGGGTACAGCCGCTTCCCGTACCTCATCGATTACGTGCGGTCCTTCCTCAAACTCAAGCCGAACTTGCGCCGGGAGGACCTCGAGCTCTACTACGACCCGGGGTTTCGGCGCAACGTGAGCGTGGAGGACCTCGTGAAGCATTGGGTGGCCGACGGCGTCCGGATCGTCCACGCCGCCAGCTGGCACCAATACCCGACCTGGACGTACGACTACGCGCGCCTCATCCGTCTCTGCCACGACAATGGGATCCTTGCGTACGCGTGGCTCGAGCCGCCCCAGGTGTCGCAGAAGTTCTGGAAGGACCATCCCGAATGGCAGGAGGTCAACTACCGCGGGGAGGCCGTCAGGCCCTCCTGGCGCTATCCGATGGCCCTGACCGACTCCTCCTGCTTCGACGCGGTCCGGAAGCTCTACCGCGACTTTCTCACGCAGTACGACTGGGACGGCGTCAATCTTGCCGAGCTCTACTTCGAGGCGGGCAACGGTCCCCGCAATCCGAACCTCCTCACGCCGATGCATGGCTCGGCCCGGGCGCGGTTCCGCGCTCGGTCAGGCTTCGATGCCGCGTCGCTCTTCGACACGTCCTCGGTTTCGTATTGGGAGAGGAACCTCGGCGCATGGAGCGCCTTCGAGGATTACCGCGTCGATGAACTTGTCCGGCTCCACGAAGGGTTTCTGAAGATGTTCGACGAGGTGCGCCTCGCGAAGCCGTATCTCGACGTCGTCGTGACGGCGATGGACAACATCGGCACGCCGGATCTCCGGACGAACTACGGCGTCGACATCGGCCGGATCATGCGCCTACGCTCGCGTCACCAGTTCACGCTCCAGGTCGAGGACCCCGAATCCGAATGGTCCAAGAACCCCGCCCGGTACCTCTCGATGGGCGCCCGGTACCGCCGGGCGGCGCCCGACAGCCTGCCGATCATGCTCGACCTCAATATCCTGCAGTTTCGGACCGAGACGAAGCCGACCATCTTCCCGACGCTCATCCAGTCCGGCACGGAGACCTTCGAAATGGTCCGCGGCGCCGCGCTCGGCGCAGCCCGGTTCTCCATCTATTCCGAGTCGAGCGTCCAGCCGCAGGACCTGCGACTCCTCGCCTATGCGGCGTCCGCTTCGGCGGCGGTCACGCCGACCCCCGACGGGTGGAGCGTCGACTCCCCGCACCAAGTGGTGCTCGAACTGCCGACGGAGTACCGCGCCCTCCGCACGCCTGACGGTGGCAGGATCTCCTCCGACATGGGACGGTTCGTCCTCCCCGCGGGGCGATACAGCGTATCGGCCGAGCGCGAGACCGGCCTCACGTTCCTCCCACCGTCAGGGGGAGAGCTTCTTTCGATCTCCGGGACGCTCACGAGCCTCGTGAGCGGCAACAGGAGCATCACGTTCTCGTACAAGAGTACGACGCGGTGCGCCGCCTCCTTCAGCCACAACCCGTACGCCGTCCTTATCGACGGCCGCGAGGCGCCGAACGACTACGGGAAGGGCTTTCACCGGTTCTCCCTCATGCTCCCGGCCGGCGAACACATCGTGAGCGTCGTTCTGGAGACGCGCGCAAGTTATGGCGTCGACATCACGAGCTTCTGGTCGTCCTGGGTCATCGTCATTTTCGGCATGATCTCCGGCGCGGCGCTCCTGGCGTTCTATAGCGTGGTGCGGTTGTCGCGGGGCAAGGAACGGACGGCATAAATGGCGGAAGACTCGGTCCTCGCATTCGCTCTGAGCGTCGTATTCCTGCTCTCGGTCATCCTCATCTGGTTCATGATCGCCTACCAGCTCATCCTCACACTCGCCGGGTTCGCCCACTACCGTTCCTCGATGAAGGAAAAGCTCCTCGTGGACCGGCAGACATTCGATTATCCGACGGTCTCGATCCTCATCCCGGCGAGGAACGAGGAGAAGGTCATCCGGCAGACGGTCGAGTCGATGCTCGCGTTGGAATACCCTCCCCACAAGCTCGACATCCTCGTCGTCGACGACGGATCGACCGACGCCACGCCCGACATCGTCCGGGAGTTCACCAAGTCCGATCCACGCGTCAGGGTCTACACGATCCCCAAGGACGAGGGGGGCAGGGGCAAATCCCACGGCCTCAACCTCGGCCTCAAGCAGACCAACGCGGAGGTCATCGCGATCTACGACGCTGATAACACGCCCGAACCGTCGGCGCTTCGCTACCTCGTGGCGCAGCTTCTGTTGGATGCGTCGCTCGGCGCGGTGCTCGGGAAGTTCCGGACGGTGAACAAGGCCCGGAACATGCTGACGCGGTTCATCAACATCGAGACGCTGAGCTTTCAATCGATATTGCAGGCGGGACGCTGGAAGCTCTTCAAGGTCGCGACGCTCCCCGGGACGAATTTCGTGGTGTGGCGGAGTTTGCTCGAAAAGCTCGGCGGGTGGGACGAGGCGGCGATCACGGAGGATTCCGAATTGAGCATCCGGATCTACATGGAAGACTACCGGATCAAATACATCCCCTACTCGGTCACCTGGGAGCAGGAGCCGGAGACGTGGTCCGTCTGGATACGGCAGCGGACACGGTGGGTCCGGGGGAACAATTACGTCGCGACGAAATTCCTCAAAGAGATCCCCTCATTCAAGAGAAAGTTCCTCGCCTTCGAGCTCCTCTACCTCCTGTCGCTCTATTATGTCTTTCTCGTGGCGATCGTGAGCTCGGACGTGCTCTTCATCCTGGGGATGTTCGACCTCTTGGTCATCGTCCTCCCCGGACCCTATACCGCCGTCTGGGTCCTCGCGCTCTTCTTATTCCTCCTGGAGATCCTCCTCGCGCTGTCGTACGACCGAGAAGATACGATCGCGAATATCTTCCTGACGATCCTCATGTACTTCAGCTACTGCCAGTTCTGGATCTACATCGTCGGGAAGGCGATCTACCTCGACGTCATCAAAAAGGAGAAGCGCACCTGGGACAAGACGATCCGCTTCGACAGAAACCCGCTCCTCGCCAAAGGCGCCGGGACTCCCCCCTCCCCCACCCCCACACGGTAGAGGGTCACTTTTCCTCGTCGTTTTCTGGATCGTCCTCCTCGTCGAGATCTGGTTTCTGCTTGTACACCCCCACCACCATGCCAAGGTGCGCCTCCCCGGGAAATCGGCGTTCAGCGATCTTATCAAAATGCCAATCCATATAGTCCCGGATCCCGTTCGGCACGTCCAAGGAGACATAGACGAACGAGGCGGCCGTGTCGACGATCTCCCCGAGCGGCTTATCGAGATAGGTCTCGTCGAGCTGCACGGCCTTCCCGTGGTAGTAATAGTTCAAAAGGAACGCGAAATTATGCGGGCGAATGACCATCCTGACGCTGTCCTTTGTCGCTTCCTCGACATACGACGCGACATCGCGGACATTCGACTTTGACCAGGTGAAATAGTGCGCGGTCCCGGCAACACCCGCCACAATGAGAACGAGCGCCGGGATCGCCGGCAGCCAGGAACGGTCCGTCGCCGCGCCGACGCAGACGCAGAGAACGGGAAGAAGGATCACCGGGTAGCGGTACCAGAGGAAGAGCTTCGGGACCCAGAACGAGAGGGCGTACGGGACGATGATCGTCACACCGACGACGAGGAGCATCGCGCGCAAGGTGCCGTCCCCCGGCGACGTGAACGCCTTCCGGACGAGATGGACAACGAGAACGAAGCATGCCAGGCCGGCGGCCGCTGTGACCGGCCAGGGCATCGTAAAAACCGCCGAGGCCATCCGGAACGAGACACCCGAGAACGCACCCGCCAGATCGACAAGCTCCATGGGCCCGGGAGCAACTACCCAATCGGACGCCGTCGTTCCCGTCACAGGCGACTGGTTCAGAAGCGCGAAGAGTTCCGGGAGATAGCAGATGCCGACCGCCGACCAGAGTACGAGAAACGCCTTCTTCACGCCAGGAGTGACGCTCCGGTCAGTCAGGAGGAACACCATCTGCGAGAATACCACAAAGACCCCCCAGTGATGCGTGTAGAGCAGCGCGGATGTCGCAGCGACGTAGGTGAGCTTCCAGAGTCTGCCCCCTTCGCGGATCGACATGAGCATCGCGTAGAGGCTCAGGAGACAGAAGCAGGCGGCGAGCGCATAGGGCCTCCCCTCCTGGGAGTAAGCGACATGGAAGGGAGCCACCAGGCAGATTGCTGCGGCAACGATCCCAGAACGCCGGCCGTAAAACCGTTCGGCGACAAGGTAGACGAGACCGACCGATACCGATCCGGCAATCGCAGGGATGATCCGGAGCGCCCAGGCTGACTGGCCGAACAGCGAGAGGGACGCATGGAGAGCGTAAAAGAAGAGGGGCGGATGGTGGTAGTAGGCGACGAGCCTCGACTGGATCTCCATCAGCGGCAGGTTCGCAACGTCGAAGGAGAACATCTCATCGTTCCAGAGGGCTTGACGCTCCAGGAACAAGAGCCGAATGAGTCCCGCGGCGAGCGTGAATGCGAAGGCAGTGAGGCACGTCTGCCATGTCGGTTTCGCATTACGAACGGGGTCGATGGACACGGGGATCTTCAGCGTTCAAAAAGAGACATTTCAGAAGCGATCTTCAACCTGTCAAGTGTCGTGAAATCGATGACGTGAGCCTTCAGCCGGTCTGGCCGCGATGTCAACCGTAGGAATTAACGCACAAAATTCGTCATAATCAAAACGCGGGGGGCAAGCGGGCTTTATATAGACGGAGGGCATGCATGCGCTCTGTCCGGCTTGGGCGCACAGGGGGGAGGAGTGCTGAGATCCTTGTGAGGGACCGATCGAGCGAGGAGAGTCGTTTCTTGCGGAGCGGTCCCTTTCTACCCTTCGAGGAAGAATGGCGAGCAAAAGGACTCCCACGCAACGCCGGGATATGCGGCGCGGAGATCGGAGACCATCTCGCCGCCGTCGGCGAGCGTCGCGCCGACGCCCGACGAACCAAGGGAGAATTCGAGGCGCTCCAGTTCGTGCATGATCCAGGGACGCACCTCTCCGCCGCGCAGGAGGTGTCGGGTAGCGGGCTCGGAGTCATCAGCCCTGACCCGAAGGAGCCAGCCCTGGTCCATGCTCCCCTGTTTGAGAACTTCTCCGTCGACCGGAGAGAGGATCCGCAAGCGCTCGCCGCCCCTGACGAAGTGCCATCCGGTGCCGTTCGCATTCAGGTGCGTCCCGGGCAACGGAAGTTCGACCGCATCCGGTGTGCCGACGAGCCGCGCGCCGAAGTCGTCAAGCCCTATGGTGCATGTTCCGTCCCCTTCGGGCTTCACCCAGGCATGCCCGCGGTGGTAGAGCCTGTCGGTGGGCATCGCGAGGCCGAATGTCCCGGCGGCCGGATCCTCCGGTCGTGATGTTGCCGCGGCTTGCGCAAGAAACGTCGGGTGGACACTGCACGTCCGGCAGTCGAACTCGTGATCGCACGTCCGGTGTCGAACCTCTCCAGTGATCTCGTGGCGGCATGAACGGGCCTTGCGCGGCAGCTCCTCGAACTCCATCTCCCAGCGCATGGCGTCCGCTGTGCGCTGGCGCAGGTCCTTCGCGGACCGAAACGCGGCCGTGACGACCGAGCCGGACACCGTACCGAGGACCGAAAAGAACACGCTCAAGAAGATGAGATGTCCGGCACTCCATTTGAAACCGTAGACCCATGGGAACATCGCTTTCTCCTTCTTCAGTGCTTGAGTAAGTCTCTTTCCTGGGGAAAGAGCACCGTGTACCGGAATGTCAGAGAATAGATGAGCACGCCGTAGGCAAGGACCGCCAGGAACGTCGCCACCTCTTCCCAGCTCGGCGCGTACGAAAGAAATTCGTCGAACGGCAGCGTCGGCAAAGCAAGCGTCTGGATCGTCATGACGAACCTGTTGAGCATGATGCCGAGGCAGGTCATGAGCGCTGCGCTGAAGAGCCAAGCAGGCTTCGCTCGGAGGCGCCCGCTCACCAGGATGAGGGCGGGCACAAGGCCCAACAGGACGATCTCCGTGAACAAGATCCAGGTCCCAAACGATGTCCTCGCATAATACTCGAACGCCGGAAAGCCCGCCGCCGGCGACGTGCTGTTGATCCAGACGAGCGTATCGACCGCTTTCAGGAAAACGTAGACCAGGAGCATGATGCCCGAGACCTTTCCGAGGAACATGAACACCTCGTTTTCGACGAGTTGTTTCCGGGTGATCTTCTGGACGAGCCAGGTCGTCAGGAGGACAAAACTCGGCCCTGCGGCCGCCGCCGAGACGACGAAGAGGAAGAACGTCGACGGCCAGATGCCGAGTTCTTCCCGGAACGCAAACGGTCTTCCGCGCAGGACGCCGTAAAGGCCGCCGAGGGATCCCTGGTGGAAGAACGAGAGAAACGTCCCGACGCCCGCCAGGACCGGCATGACCTTGTGGAGTTCGAACTCGAACGCGAGGAACCGGGGGACCTGCCGGAGTCTCCTGTTCTTGAGGACGATCGGCGCATACTCGATCGCAAGGACGAGGAGGTAGCAGGTGAGGCAGAACGTCACTTCCGTGAGCATGGAGTGGACGTTCGGGTGCCAAAAGGTGAACCAGGCCCGCAACGGCTGCCCGACGTCCACCATGAGGACGACCACGGCCCCACTGTAGCAGATGAGCCCCAGGACCACCGCGCTGTTGATGACGGCGCTCAGTTCTCGGCGATGGAGGATGTAGAGCAGGAATCCGGTGAAGAACGCCCCGGCCCCGAGGGCAATGACCGTGAGGTCAAGGTAGATCCAGAGGCCGAACGCGAAGCGGTTGTCCATGTTCGTATGGTAGAGCCCGTCGGCGAGGCAGAGGTACATTGCATAGAGCCCCACGCCGAAGAGCGCGGCCCACGGGAGTATCCAGAGGAGGAACTTTCCAAACGAAGCGCGTTCGAGCCCGCGCGGGATGAGCGTGCTATCCATGTCCGTTCTCCTTCTTCGATCTCGTGAGCGTGCTCTCGGCCATCTCCTTCACCCAGGGTCGCGTCGAATGGAAGTAGACCTTCGGCTCGGATCCGAGGCGCGAGA
This sequence comes from Ignavibacteriota bacterium, assembly GCA_025358305.1. Classification (GTDB taxonomy): domain Bacteria; phylum Bacteroidota; class Ignavibacteria; order UBA10030; family SZUA-254; genus JANYJZ01. The sequence goes on along the minus strand of JANYJZ010000002.1, from coordinate 80,742 downwards.
GGAACCGGAACGTGTCGGCGCCGCGGGCGAGTTTCGCGACCTCGCTCTCGTGGTCATTGAGATCGCCGAAGACGATGGCATTTTGAAAGCAGGACTCCACGCACGCAGGGACGTAGTCTGCAGGGTCGATCTCCCGGCTCCCTTTGGCGGCCGCTTTCGCCTTCGCGGCGTGCAGCCTGCCGTGGCAGAAGTTGCACTTTTCGGCCACGCCGCGCATGCGCGGCGACACGTCGGGATTGAGCTGCCGGTCCATCCCTTCGGGCCAGGCCGGATCGCGCCAGTTGAAGTATCGCGCGTGGTAGGGGCAGGCCGTCATGCAATAGCGGCACCCGAGGCATCGCTGCGGTATCTGTCCCACGATGCCCGTCGCAGGGTCGATCTCGACCGCGTTCTGCGGGCAAACGCTGATGCAGGGGGTCTCGTTCTCGCACTGCTGGCAGAACATCGGAACGAATGCGACATCCGCGGCGGGATACTCCTGGCCGCTTTCGACGGCCGCGACCCTCATCCAGGTGATGCCGGTCCGCTCGGTCGCCGAGGCGTGCCCGGGCGGGACATTGTTCTCAACGGCGCATGCGATCATGCAAGCGCCGCAGCCGTCGCACCGGTCGAGGTCGATCACCATCCCGAAACGGGCGTTCTTGCCATGCTCAGAGTCCATCGTCTATGCCTTCCTCACGTTTGCGTTCGTCATCCTCCACGTTCCATCCTCACGGACATCGCAGAGATCCATAATGTCCGCGCCGTGCCGACCGATCGGACCTGCCACGGCCTCTGCGACCCCGGGCCGGACCGACCGATCGATCCGGACGGCCAGCTTCATTGTCCCGTTCGTCGTATCGAGGAGCACGCACTCGGCGTCCACGACGCCAGAGAGCGCGGCGGTCACGGGATGAAGCGCGACGGTCCCCGCACCGGGCCTGAGCGCGGACTCCTGGGAGAGCTTGCTCAGGATCGGCGATATCGCGGCGCCGGAGACAGCACGCTTGTAGCCGTACGGGATAAGGAGCAGCCCCGGATCCGCTCGGCGCGGTCCGCCCCGCGACTGCAACATGGAGGCTCCGAGCGAGGCCTCCGCGGGCTCGTGCTGCTCTTTCGGATCGTCCACCCACACGCCGGCGCCGGCGAGCTTTGTCCAAAGCTCGTCGAACTGAGCGAGTTCTGCGACGCGGACCGTACTGCCGTCTGCCGGCTGGTAGATTGTGCCCCGTCGCTCGGCATGGATCATACGCCCCCTCTCTTTCAGGAGGTCGTCGCATTGAGGCACCGGGAGGGGGAACCCCGCCAGCCGGATGACCCCGGCAACGAAGGAAGCGGGGTCCACGGAGCGCTTGTCCGCCGGCAGGAGCGGCGTCGAGAGCCCGAATGTCGCCGCCGAGGCGCCCGTTTGCGTTGGAACGTCCTGAAGCGATTCGTAGGGTGCAGGGGCCGGGACGACGATGTCGGCATGCGCCGCGATCTCGTCCATGGTGGCGGCGAGGCTCACGACCATGCCGGTTCCGGGGCAGAGCTTACGTTCAAGGCTTTTCCACGGCACGGCATACCCGGACGACGCCGGATCAATGATGAGAAGGTTCAGGGAATGATCGGGAACATCGCGGATATCCCGCACGACGTGCGAACGGCCTGCGGTTCCGGGCATCTCGTGCAAGAAGACGACGCCCCCTTTCTTTCCGACGTTCCCCAGGAGGAGGTTGAGCCCGGCGACGGCATACTCCGTATCACGTTCCATTGGTCCGCCGCCGGCATCGGGACCCGACAGAACGATCGAAGCCGGTGCAATCGAGAGCTCTTCGGCGACCTGGCGGACGAGCGCGGGCTCGATCCCCGATTCTGCGCGCGCCGCTTCGGGAGTGTACCGTGCGACCGTTTCTTTGTACGAGGCCATGTCCGCGATCGTTGTCGCGGACGTTCGACGGCCGGGACGTTCCATCAGGAGCACATGCGCGATCGACAAGGCGAGCGCCCGTTCGCCGCCCGGATTCACCGGAACCCAAAGATCCGCCTGGAGCGCGGTCCGGGACTGCCGGTGTTCAACCTGGACAAAGCGAACGCTCCGATCTGGCTTCCCCTTGAGAAGGCGCTCCAGCCGGCCGGGGCTGCCCCATCCGTCGAGCAGCGGCGCGCCGAAGCTCAGGATCATGCTCGTGTTCTCAAAGTCGAATCCGAGCGGGGCCGACTCCTCTCCGATCATCGATCGGAGCGCTTGGAGCGTGGAGTCTTCGCGCGACGCGGCCGTCACATACAGGCCGTTCTCGATCATTCGGGCCAGATCCTCGTAGTACGCGGAGACCGCTCGGCCGGGCTGGCAGTCGAGCAGAGCGACGCTGCCGTTGCCCTCGCGGATCTTTGCAGCCGCCATACGCATCGCCGCGTCCGCGGAGATCGGCACCACTTTGGCCTCATCCCCCGCCCCGTCCACTCGGACCGGTGAGGCGAGACGCAGCGGGTGGAACGCCATATGATGCCCCGCCAGACCCACGGCGCAGAGGAATCCGCGGCTCACCGGATGCCCGGAGACGCCGCGGAGGCTGTACGGCATCGGGCCGACCAGTTGCGCCCGGACGGCGCAGCCGCCGGGGCAGAGGGTGCACGCCGAATACCGAGTTGTCCTTTCCCCGCGGGGAAGGGGGGGAATCTTCGACCAATTCTGCGTCCAGATGGAGGTGTCGTCGAGGAGCTTCCAGGGCACGGGGGTGAAGAAGAACCCGACGGCGGATCCGCCGACCAGCTTCAGGATATCCCTACGTGTGAGGTGGGTGGGCATACGTCATTCCTACTTGTGGCAGTCGATGCATCCGTCTCTGCGGCCGTGCGTGGCGTGGCACGTGACGCAGCGGTCCATCTTCATCCCTTCCCACGGGTGGGAAGCGATCCCGGAGATGTTGGGGCCCCATATGTCACGGCTGTAACCCGTGATCCGGTTCACTTCGTAGACACGCGGCGCTTCGGACTGACCGTAGGGGCCGTGGCACTCGGCGCAGGGGATCTTCGCCAGTGCGACGTGCGCGGCATGCGGGAAGTACGCGTTGTCCGGCTGGCGCGAGTAGACGCGCCACGGGAGCTCCTTCGACGGCGTGACGTAGTCGTCGACGAGCATCTTTTCTTCCTTCGAGTCGCCCAGTGGCGCACTGTGGCACTCGGCGCATTTCGCCGTGCCGGGGATGCCGTGGAACCGTCCGGCGGCGTCGAGGACGTGGCAATCCCCGCACGCCATCCCCGCCTTTTCTCCCGCATGCACGGCGTGACTGAACTGCAGCGGCTGCGTCTCGCTCCTGTAGAGGATCCGGGGAAAGCCGTACCATCCTGCAAAGAGCGCCAGGGCGAGGCCAGAACCGAACATGATCCAACCTCTTGTCATCGGGACACCTTCATGCGGTGGGCGTAGGGGGAAAAGAACTCGTTCCAAAGCCGCAAGACTCCCTCGCGGTCGAGCGAGCGGCAAACCCCGTCCTGGAGCGTTCCCCCGTCGGCCATGCAGATCGTGCCGTGCGCGTCGGGGCGCTCCGAGAGCTCACGAGCAAATGCCGTCAGACGGCGCAGTTCGAGGCTCATCCACCGAGCAGCATCTTTTCCCGGGATGAGCCCTTCCGGCACACGTTCCCGACTTGCGGGCCTCCCCTTGCGCCCCTCGAAGAGCCATCCATGACCGAACGGGTCGGCGAGGACCTTTGACGGGTTCGTTCGGAGATACGTGTTCGCCTTTCGGATCGAGATCTCCGCGGGGAACACGGCTTGAAGATCGACGCCCCGGACGGAGAAGACGACCGCCGGCCGCTGCAGGCCGGTCATCGTGAGAAACGATACGGCATCCAGCGTGCCGAGCGCCCTGGCCATGAACGAGTCGATCCCCACGTGGTAGGTCCCGTCCTCGCTTGCATCGAGCCACATATGGTTCGGCGCGTACCAGAGCCCGATTGGGACGGCGAGACCGTCAACCGTGGGCTCCGCGAGGACGATCTGAGCCGTTGCATCGGACCCTTCCCTAGGGGGCGGTACGGCCGACTCGCCCACAGCGTGTTCCAATTCGGCAAAGAGCTCGCAGTAGGAGTAGCCGTCCGTGCCGCATCGGGAGAGCCCGGACTCCGTGTAAGGGATGTACGTCGGAACGGCCGCCACGGCGCAATATTGTACGAGCGATTCGTGAAGGAACGGACAGTGATCGATGCTCGGGTTCTCCTCGATATGCTCCCGCGCCACGGGACAATCCACGTACGCCGAGGACGAGCAGCGCTCATTCTCGGAATTGCCGGCATTGCGGACGATGAATTTTCTATACGCCGCAGCGCTGCACGACTTGACCTGAGCTTCCCGCAAATACGGACACCGCATGGTCAACCTCGCTTCAAAAGGTAACGGTTCACTGCGGACCGGAAGCAGGATGCTCCGGCTCATCCTTCTCGCCGGACGGCTTCCGCGATTTCCGTTCCCACTCGTCGATCGGCTCGCCGCCGTCGGCCATCGTGATGCCGAGATCGGAGAACACGAACGCATGGTCGTCCTGCCACCCGGCGCGGGCGCCCGCCTTGGCGCGTGCGCGGTCGGCCAGTTCCATGATCGCCGTGCGCGCCACCGCAATCAGGCACGCGAGCGTTACCGCTCCCAGCGCGATGTTCGTCATCGTCAGCCAGGAGGTCTCAGAGCTAAAGAATTCTAACATGATCGTTCTCCTTCTATCGGTGGTACTGTCCGCTCTGTCATTGCGGGGATCCGTTGTACACGCCTCAAAGGCAAGAAGCGTGCCTTACTCGCGCGCTGCACCAGAAGTCACTCCCACATGAGGAGATAGAGCGGAAACGAGGCCGGGACCGCGCTGCTCGCCGACACCTGCGGTGTAGGAAAAAGCAACACAGCGCGTAGGAAAACCCTACACTGCCCGCTTGGGAGCCCACAACGTTGATTGACGCGTATGTAGAGCCTTCCGAGAGCCTCGATGGCATGTCGGGACTTCCTACAGGGGCGGCCACTGTTGCATATCTCAACACCGCTCATTCCCCCCTTCACGACGCCTCCTGAAAGACCAAGGAATCAGGCCGAACGGGGTCCGGAATCGCGGGTTCTGAGCGGATGCATTGAACGCAGGGCTGGCACGGTTGATGCACTATGTGGGAAAGTCCCACTCATCTCAAAGGACACGACCTGACATGTTTATGAAAGCCCTGACGTGGCGGTTCATGCCGAAGAAGCTTTCCCAAAAACTCATCCTCTCCTTCACCATCATCATGAGCTGCGTCGGCGCCGTTGCCAGCTACGTCCACGTCGTCACGCAGGAACGCCAGCTCCTCGAGGCGATGATGATCGGCGCGGACCAGCTCTCCGGCAGCATCACGAGTGCGACGTGGCATGCCATGCTCGCCGACAAGCGGGGCGACGCCTATCAGACGATGCAGACCATCGCTCAGAAGCAGGGGATCAGCCGGATCCGGATCTTCAACAAGGAAGGGAGGATCATGTACTCAACGGCCGAGGCCGACAGCGGCGGCGTCGACAAGTATGGGGAGGCGTGCTACATGTGTCACAGTGCGCTCCAGCCGCTCGTCAAGGTGGACGTCCCCTCGCGCGTACGTGTCTTCACGTCCCCGGACGGCCGGCGCAAGCTCGGCATGATCACGCCGATCTACAACGAGGCCTCCTGCAGCAATGCGGAGTGCCACTCCCACCCCGCCTCGATGACCGTCCTCGGCGTGCTCGACGTGACCCTCACACTCGACAGGGTCGACGCGCAGATGCAGGCGCTCCGGGGCCGCGTGGTCTTGATCACCACGTGCATCGTCCTCCTCATGAGCCTCTTCATCATTTACTTCACCAAGCGCGTCATCGAGTCCCCCATCCGGCAGCTCATCGTGGGGACGCGCGCCGTGAGCGCGATGCAGCTCGACACGCCGGTGACGATCCATTCGAGCGAGGAACTTGACGAGCTTGCCGCATCGTTCGAGACGATGCGGCTCCGGCTCAAGGAGGCGCTTGGCGAGATCAACCGATTCACCCAAAGCCTTGAATCGAAGGTGAAGGAACGGTCCGAACAGCTCTCCGTCGCCCAGCTCAAGCTCCTCCAGAGCGACCGCCTGGCCTCGCTCGGACAGCTCTCGGCAAGCGTCGCCCACGAGATCAACAACCCGCTCTCGGGCGTCCTGAACCTCTCCATGCTCATGCAGCGGATCGTCAAGGAGGACGGGATCCCGAAGGAGCGCATCCCGGAGTTCCGCCGGTACCTCGGCCAGGTCGTCAACGAGACCTCGCGCGTGGGACGGATCGTCCAGGACCTGCTGGCGTTCTCCCGGCGGTCGAAGCCTCAGCGCTCCCGTAATGACTTCAACGCCATCGTCGTCACGACCGTCAACCTCGTCGGGCACAAGCTCCGGCTCATGAACGTGGCGGTGGACCTTGATCTCGACAAGGCGATCCCTCCCATCAACTGCGACGGCTCCCAGCTCCAACAGGTGGTGATCAACCTCCTCATGAACGGCGCCGAGGCGTCGCAGAATAAGCCGGACGCAAGGGTGCGGCTCCGGACCTTCCTCGAGGGTGACGGACGGGAACTCGTCTTTGAGGTCGCCGACAACGGCGAAGGCATCCCGGACGAACACCGGGGCAAGATCTTCGACCCGTTCTTTACGACGAAGGGGGACGGCAAGGGTGTCGGGCTCGGCCTAGCCGTCGTCTACGGCATCATCGATTCGCACAAGGGTGATATCGAGGTGAAGAGCGTCGTTGGCGCCGGCACGACCTTCACGGTGCGGCTCCCGGTCGACAGCGTACCGGCGCAGATCGCGACGGAGCATCCGGCGTGAACGCCCTCTCCCTCATCGCGCTCGGTGACATCGCACCGACAACGATGGCGGCACTTGCCGATGCTCTCTGGAAGGTCTATGACCTTGATATCCGGACCCTTGCTCCGCTTCCCGCACCGGCCTATGCATTCGACGCGCAGCGCAACCAGTATAGTTCCGCCCGGATACTCGCAAAGCTCATCACGGCGATCCCGGCGGGGCCAGCGCGCGTGCTGGCGGTGACCGATCGCGACCTCTTCATTCCGATGCTCAGCTTCGTCTTCGGCCATGCCCAGTTCAACGGCCGAGTAGCCCTCATCTCACTGGCGCGCCTGAGCCAGGAATACTACCAGCGGCCGGAGCAGCCGGAGCTCTCCATGGCCCGGGCCATCAAAGAGGCGGTGCACGAGATCGGTCATACCTTCGGCCTGACGCACTGTCCGAACGCCCGATGCCCGATGTCGCTGTCGAACACCATCTTCCAAGTTGACGGAAAGACCGAGGAGCTCTGCAAGAGCTGTTCGATCCTTCTTGAAGAAACGCTTCTGAAAGCCAACCATCGCACCTTATTGCAGACGGAGAAGAGACTATGAAGACCCATTGGAACATCTTGGTCGTTGACGACGAGGAGATTATGCGGGAATCACTGGCAGCATGGCTCCGCGAGGACGGGTTCGCGGTCGACACCGCGACGTGCGGCAAGGAAGGGGTGGACCGAGCGCGCGAAAAGGAGTACGCCATCTGCTTCATCGATCTCAAGATGCCTGGGGGCGTCGACGGGATCGAGACGATGATGGAGATCAAGAAGATCCAGCCCGAGGCATCGGTCATCATCGTCACCGCCTACGCCACGGTGGACACGGCCATCACGGCGATGAAGGAGGGGGCCCAGGAGTACATCGTCAAGCCCTGTAACCCGGAAGAGATCTCTCTCCTGGTGAGCAGGATCATCAAGGTGAAGAACCTTCAGCGCGAGAACTCGATCCTCCGCAAGAAGCTCCTGAAGCAGTATAGCTTCTGCGACATCATCAGCAAGAATGCGAAGATGCTCGACATCTTCACGTTGATCAGGGAGATCTCGAGCCTTAGGAGCACGGTCCTCATCCAGGGAGAGAGCGGGACCGGGAAAGAGCTCATCGCCCGGGCGATCCACTACTCCGGGGAGAGGGCCCACAAGCCGTTCATCGGCGTCTCCTGCGCCGCGCTCGCGGAATCGCTCCTGGAGTCAGAGCTGTTCGGCCATGAGAAGGGGTCGTTCACAGGCGCCTCTTCCCAGAAGAAGGGGAAGTTCGAACTTGCCGACGGCGGGACGATCTTCCTGGACGAGATCGGGGACATCTCGCCAAAGGTGCAGATCGACCTCCTGCGCGTCCTCCAGGAGCGGACGCTCTACCGGGTCGGAGGGACGGAGCAGATCAACGTCGATGTCCGCATCATCGCGGCGACGAATAAGGACCTTGAGGCGGCCGTGCGCGACCGCACGTTCCGCGACGACCTGTTCTACCGGCTGAATGTCATCAATATCCACATCCCTCCCCTGCGCGAGCGCGGGGAGGACATCCCCCTTCTCGCCCACCACTTCATCGAGCACTTGAGCCATGAGCTCGGAAAGGAGATCATCGACATTTCCGAGGGGGCCTTGAAGCGGCTTCTGAACCACAACTGGCCGGGCAACGTCCGCGAGCTGGAGAATGCCGTCGAGCGCGCGATGGTCACCAGCAAGTCTCGGGTCCTGGCCGAGGAGGACTTTGCGTTCGTCAACCATACTCCTGAACGCGAGGCCTGGGCCGTCCCGCCGCAGCTGACGATGGAGGAGATCGAGAACCGGGTCATCACGACGACGCTCCACAGAACGCATGGCAACATCAAGGAAGCCGCCACGATCCTCGGGATCGACCGCTCGACGCTCTACGACAGACTCAAGAGATACAATCTCCCGAGGAACCAGTGAACCGAAACGGGATCCGCCAATTTTTGGAGAGATCCACCGTTCAAGGCCGTTGGCGGCCGCGTTGTGCGGGGGGGGGAGGATGCACGCGATCCGGGACTGCACGCGATCCGGGACACATTCATCCTTGACAATCGATCGATTATTCTCTACTTTTCCGGCGATATTCTCGGCCGGAATGCTTCAATACAACGAATCGCCGATCGGCACTTGTTGAACAGTCACGGGAGCTCTCTATGAAAATCTTTCTCTGTCTTCTTTTTACGGCTGTGCTGATCCAGGGCTGCAAGAACCTTCCGTCGCCAGGCAAGTATGAAAAGAAAGGCTTGGGGGATATAGCGTACCTCTTCTACACTGGCGAGGAGGTCCATGTGAACACGAGGTATCCGGGGAGGTTTGCAAAACAGGATTTTATCATCGCCCTGGGCCAGAGTCCGAGCGCCCAGTATATGACCGCCGGCAGGCCGAGGTACTATTGTGTCATCTCTGACGATGCCGCCGGAAAGACAAATCTCCGCATCATCACCCTAGAGGTGCTGGAGCGCGATTATAAGCGGAAGTAAAATGAATGCAGATGCACCGGCTCATGACCTGGAACCGCCGGTCTTCGTGGGCCCTGCAGGACTTGAACCTGCGACCCGCTGATCATGCGTCAGCTCCTCTCGTTAACTGAACGAAGGGCCCGGACCTCCGAACCCTCTATTTCATCAACAGCATCTTCTTGACTTCCCTGAATGCTCCGGCGGAAAGGGAATAGAAATAGACTCCGCTCGGGAGAGCATCCGCATTGACGCCTACCGTGTAATAGCCCGCCGTTTCGTCCGCATCTACGATCGTGCGGACCTGCTCACCCAGGAGATTGAACAATGCGAGCCTGACGCGCCCAGCGTGCGGAAGCTCGTACCGAATCGTTGTCGACGGATTCCATGGGTTTGGTGAGTTTTGGCGCAGCGCGAATATCGACGGAAGGTCCCCTCCGATCGGCGGGTCTTTTACTCCGGCGATCGTGTACCGTCCGTTCGTCGTGTGGGCGGCCGCTTGGAGCAGACGGACCGTCTCGCTCGAGATGGCAAGAGTGTCGCCGGCGACCACCGCAATCGGAGGGAGGTCGCGCGCGTCGGCTCCCGTCAATCTCTCATAGATGACAAGGGCAACCAGAAAGGTCGCCAGGGGCGTCGGATGAAAATCATCTGCGCCGTAGAACGCGAGCGAGGGATCGCTCGCCCACGCAGTGAGCCATGCTTCTCCTGCAGGCAAGAAGATCCCGCCGACGGTGTCGGCGGCGGCCTTGTAGTTGTCCCGCACCGCGTCGAAAAAGGCCAAGCGGCTTTTGTCCGGCCAGACCATATAGAGCGCTGTCGATGCGCCGACCGCCCAAATTTCTACGTTAAACCGGATCGTTGCGTCGACGAGGATGACCCTGCTCTCGGGGAGCGAGGACGGCCCCTGTTGGAGGATGACATAGGTCCAGTTACCCTGACGTATGACGTCAACGGCGTCGCTTCCCCCGTCCAAATGATCGGTGAGCGCAAACCCCGGCCCCGTCACAGACGCACAACTCAGGGCATGGTTTCCCAAGGTCCCGATCGCCGTCAACGTTCCCGGGAGGTCATTCGTATAGGTCAGGCTGTTTCCGATGAAGAGCACCCGTAGGGGCGGATCTCCTGACGTCGCCGTCGGTACATTCTGCGGACGGGAATGTTCGTCGGGAATCATTCCAAGGCCTGTGGTCCTGAGCGTGAACGCCAGGCAGAGCAGAAGCAGAACCATCGATCTGTGCGTTGCGAACGACATTGCTCTTCCTCCAATGATTGCGTGAACCGGCATTACGCGGTATGACGCATAATGGCGAAAAAGACGTTCCGCCGCCACACGGTTGCGATAGACCGCTCTCCCGAGTCGACGAAATGGGGGATTGAAGAGGTCGAATCGGTACCCGGAATGCACGAGCATGGCAGGATCTTCATGTGCATCGTCAGACGCCTCCGGTGTTCCCCCCCCCGCCGCCGCCGAAACGATCGACCGGAAGACCGCTCGCCTCGCCGAGCGCCATATCCAGGGCTCCCGCCGCACGTGCCCGATAGAGGAATGGCGTCAATGTGTGCGTCAATGAATGAGAAGGATCGCGAGATCAGCAGAACGGAATGAAGAAAGCAAGACTGCTCCTCAGGCTACATCCGAAGAGCCCGGCATGTGAGCAATAACTCGAGCAATGAGAGGTATGTGGGCCCTGCAGGACTTGAACCTGCGACCCGCTGATTATGAGTCAGCTGCTCTAACCAACTGAGCTAAGGGCCCAACTTTCTTTTACATTTCAGGATAAAGTAAACATTTTTTCAAACAATAGAAAGTCAAGGAGCAGAGTGTAAGTCCTATCAGCCAATAGTACGGATCAACTGGGAAACGATCCCAGAGACTGGAGGATTGCAGATGCCAGTAACAAAAAGAACAAAACGACTGTAGGATGGTGGCCGAGGTCTGTATTGAGAAAACATCTGGAATCTGCAACGAGTGCCATGTCTGAGGTAGTGAGAATTAAAAGGGCATAGAATTTTCTCTTTCCGCTCGCTCCTATGCCTTTGATTTCCCTGGCGATGAGCCAAATAACCCATTTAATTGGCTCATTATTTTCTTTTATGTGAGCCGAATAAGTGCTATATTCGGCTCATGAAATATAATTGGCAGCAAAAAGATTGGCCGGAATTTACATTTGACCTTGGGGAGGTAGAGGATATGCTTTTTACCTTTGCCGAGGAAACGGGGCATATGACGGGCATTCTGAAAGCCTTGCCTGAGGGGCTTCAAACGGAAGCCCTCATTCAGATCATGGTATCAGAAGCGATTAAAACATCTGAAATTGAAGGTGAATATTTTAGCCGCCAGGATGTGATATCCTCTATTCGTAATAATCTTGGGCTTAATGCAAATCCTGAAAAAGTGAGGGATAAAAAAGCGCAAGGTGCCGGACGGCTCATGGTCGTGGCACGAAGAGAGTATTCATCCCCATTGTCGAACGAGCAATTATTTGGGTGGCATCGCATTTTGTTGGGAGAAGGCAAAACATTAAAAATAGGTGCATGGCGAACCCATGATGAACCTATGCAGATCGTTTCAGGTGCTATGGGTAAAGAAAAGATCCATTTCGAAGCTCCGCCTTCCACGCAAGTACCACAGCAAATGAAACAATTTATCAGATGGTTCAATGATACGGCACCAGGCGGAAAGAGTGAGATCAAGAAAGCGCCGGTACGATCAGCCATTGCACATTTATATTTTGAATCTATCCATCCGTTTGAAGATGGCAATGGTAGAATTGGCAGAGCCATTGCTGAAAAAGCATTGTCACAAACAATCGGGCGGCCTGTTATGCTCAGCATATCTCAGGCTATCGAAGCAAAGAAGAAACTTTATTACTCTGAATTAAAAACTGCTCAACGTAGTAATGAAATAACAGCGTGGGTAAGATACTTTGTTGCCACAATTCTCGAAGCGCAAACTGAGGCTAAAAGGCAAATCGAATTTACATTGAATAAAACAAGATTTTTTGACAGGTTCAGATCCAATCTGAATGACCGGCAAGTAAAGGGATTGAAGAGAATGCTTGAAGAGGGGGCCAATCGTTTTGAAGGTGGCATGACGGCAAGTAAATATGCGTCTATCACCGGCGCATCAAAGGCCACAGCGACCAGAGACCTTCAGGAACTTGCAGAAATAGGTGCATTGATGATTCAGGGTGGCGGGAGAAGCACTCATTATTTTGTGAATCTGAAGATATGAAATATGTTTTGTACAAATCCGGTGCAAATGAACATAGGTTTCAAACTGGATCGTCTGAAACCCGTGTCAACTCTCTCGGTACACCTGGGCTCGAACCTTCGACCCGCTGATTACGTATCAGCTGCTCTCACCAACGGAGCGAAGGGCCCGTACCCGGCACTCTGACGGTGCTCGTGTGGATGCCATCAGAATGACCAAGCCAAAGTCGTGATTTTCGTTCTGTTTTTCAGGAACAGCATGTTCTGACCTATACCCCACACACTCTGTCCTCGATCGCCGTTCGTTCTATCGACCAACATCCTCCCTTCAGTACCATTCATTGCCTTTTCGTTCGCATTGCCTCATTTCTGCTTCTGGCATGGAAGTTGTAGTTTAAGCTCACAGAACATTCGATGAAAGGACCAGACGCCATGAAACAGATGATGAAAGCCCTTTGGATACTCGCACTCCTGATGCCGGTTGCGGCATACGCACAACCCCGGATCCATGCAGGGATCAGCTTCAGCGATGGCCGGAACGGGAACAGTTTCTATTTGGAACTCACTGATCATTACGGCGTCCCCTACGATCAGGTCTGCTACGTCCGGGATGCGGGGATACCTGAAGACGAGATATCCGACGTGCTCTATCTTTACACGCACTCACACTATCCGTTGAGAACGATCGTCAATCTGCGGATGCGCGGAGCGTCATGGCCCCAGCTCTACACACGGTGCGGCATTCCGCAGGATGTGTACTACCGGTCCAATGAAGAGATCTACAGGCACGGCCCGCCGCACGGCTACGCGTACGGCTACTACAAGAACCACGGCATCGCGTACGGTAACACCCACAAGAACCCCTGGACTCGCGAAAACATGAGAAACTGGTCGAACGACCGCGAGCGCTTTCAAGGCCGCGACAAGAGTGACATGCGCGGCAATGGTCATGGAAGACAGAGGGGCTGGAAGAACAATTAACGAAGCAAAAGGTAAAAACACAACCCCCGGTCGAGACCATTCGACCGGGGGTTTTCTATTTCTGAGGGAAGGCGCGGGGCGTTGCTGGGAGCCTGAGAAGCGCCCGACTCCCGGGTGTCCAAGGTCACTCAATCCATGACACGATCTGATAGCTGCCAGTCCACGGATAGTACGGAGGAGAGTCGAGGTACAACCGGGTGTCATACTTATAGTTCTTCTTGAAACCCGTCTTGATCACCGGGGTCCCGCCCGAGCTGCTGAAGGTCCCGACCGCGCCGCGTTTGTACTGAATGATCCCACCGAGGAGATCAAGCGTGCCTGAGACCGGCCGGGAAGCGTAGTTTTCCGCCGTCAAGCCGCCCGTCCGGCAGAAGATGGACGCCTGGATCGAAACGGAATTATTGTTCGCAGCATTGTCGAGAATGATCACGCTGTTCTCCGCGATCAGCCCCAGAATATTCGTCGTTTCTTCGAGTCTCGGATCATGGGCGTACATCATGTCGCCCTCGATGTAGATGTTTCCCTGGGCCAGGCTGGCATTACCGCCGGCACAGAGCGTCAGCCGGCCGTCGATCTGTCCCTTGATGTAGAAGCTGCCCGCCTCGGCGAGGACCACCCCGTTCGGAGCGAAGGTCGACAGCGGCGCCGAGGTGATGGCCCCGGCCGCAGAAGTCTTCCACACGACCGTCGAACCCATGAACGTTATCCAGACGTCCCCAGAAGCAAAGACACTTCCTCCATCGTAGGCTGCTTTCTGCGTGACGCTCAAATCGAGCGGCAGGTCCACACTTTCACCCGCCAGATACCCCCCATCGAACTTCGCGCCAGATTTGGAGGGATTCGTGCCAAGCAGGGCGGTCGCGGGGCCTTTCAGGACGGGATTCCCCGCGGTCTTCATGACATCTTGGGTATGAAACGGGCCCCAGACGGTATCTCCCGTGATCCAGGTGATGGATCCTTCCACTTTCGAATAATACGCATACCGCGCGAACGAGCCCGGCTGGAGGAGAACGGAGACGGTGTCGGATGCATCCTCAAGCTTGCCGACGGACAGGATCTTCACTTTGTCCACGTCGTAGGTGGTCGCTGACACGTCGTACGTTCCGCCAGCCAGCGCGATGTTCGCATACCCCGTCCGCCAGCCATTATCGAGATAGAGTTGCGCGGCCGCCGCGTTCGCCCCGCTCACTGCGAGATTGTGCGCCTGGCTCTTGACGGCGTAGTTGACATAATTTTCAACGGATTGATGGCCAAGCCGATGAATGTTCGGGAAGACGACTCCGAGCATCACCGCGAGGCTGAACACCATAAGAATGGAATATTTACCCATATGCGACGATCTCCCTGCTGATTATCGTTGTGCAATATTACGCGTTTTCATTCGAAGCTGACGCCAGGCCGTATAGGCGAACGAATCGTCATACGGGAACGTACTCTCGAGCTGGAGATTGATCTGAAGGCTGTGAACATCGTCGGTACTCAACACGGGGAACACCAGCTCGGCATCACGGATGTCGAAGTACGTAAAGTCGAATTTCGTCATTCCGATGCTCATGGCGATGGTGCTGCCATTGACCCTGCGGTACAACATCATATCTCGCGGGTTGGGGGTGCCGGTAAGATCGTCCGGCGTGCCGATGGAGTATTGCACCGTATCAACTTCCCCGTCATCGTCGACGTCCGTCAGAAACGTCAGTCCGTGAACGTCCGCGGAAAGCAGCGCCTTCGAAACGTCCGGGATCTTCATTTGATCCTTGCAGTAGCCGATCCTTCGCAGATCCGTCTGCATCACATTGACGAGGTTCACCAGGTGTGTCTGGACGACGAGGTCATTCCCCGATGTAAAGAGCGTCTCGTTGATCCGTTCGTTCGAATGATGGACCATGAGCAAGAGAAAACCGGCGATGACCGCCGAGGCGAGAAGATCGATGAGAGTGATGTTTCCCATTGCTGTTCCCCCCTCCTATTGAAATCGGAAATAGCTGTACACAAAATCCTGGCGCATCGTGTCCTCCATCGCCGGACTCGTCACTTTGACGACGATCTTCTTATACCAGGTCTGCGAATACTGCGCCATGTCAGGCGAGTCCGGATTCACGTAATACACTGAACATGTCGTGGAGAACACGATCTTGTTCATCGCGCCGCCGGCGTCGATCGTGTCAAGCCGGGTGAACCCGTCATAGTCGTCGAAATCATTCATGCTCGCCACAGACTCTCCCGCATCAAGGCCAAACTGTCCCGGAGGCGTGAGGCCGTCCGTGGTCATGATCAGGCTGTCGGCGGTCGACTGGTCAAACGCTTTTGCCGTCGCTTCTTCAATGATGGACGAAGCGATGGAAGTCGCCATGACGGCGTACTTGGAATTTCGCATGACTGCGTCATTCGTATCGAATCCCCTATTCATCGAGAGGGACGCGATCGATAGAAGAATGATTGCCCCGAGGCTGAGGATGGTTTGGATCATTGTGAGACCTTTACTCTAGGAGTGCACCAATATGATACAGCAATGGATGCAACCCGGATGTGATACGCAGCAAGGTCCGCTGTTCGTGCGTGGCTGAATCGGGAAAATCGGGTATGAGAATGGTGAATCTCGGCCTTCTATAGCGGCAAGTCGGGAGGAACATTTTTAGGTAAATCGAAGCCTCGGCGCTTCTTGAAAGCGGAGGGAGAAGATGCGTTGGGGAGACCAAGCTCAATACGGACGCATCTGAGCCTAATCGGATACTATGGATGTAGCATTCGGGGTAGTACGCCGGCGCCCGGCCCGGACGTCGTACCTGGTAGCCGCCGGCCTCGAGGCCTTCTGGGAGAAGGACGAGTATCTTCGTTTCGCCGGGAGGAGCGGGCCTGCAAGCTGTAGAAAGTGACGCCACTCGAACATCCGCGCGTATTCCATTGCACGCCCCAGAATCCTGCGCTCTGGATCTCATCGGCGGGAATAGCCACTTCGCGGCCACGGACTTCATAAATCTTCACGGAGACGTACCCCTGGTCCGGTCACGCCGAGAGAGAGCCCCCCTGGTCACGAACAGATGGGAAGAGTCAAAGATGCAAAGGAAGCCCAAGACCACCAAGGAAAAGGACCGTTTTGTCCCTTCGTAACACATCCGGGGTAGGTTCCAGAAGCGACAGCGTCACTTCTTTTTGAGTTCCTCGTCCCAGTTGATGACGAGCGTGATCGGCGCGGAGGTCTGCTTTGACTCCGTCACGACCCCGATGACGCGCTTGGCGTCGCTGGAGATATCGCTGATCGTGTTGCCGACGATGCCCCGGGACTCGTAATCGAAGAGCGTCCGGACGCTGTCCACGACAATAGACGACGGCCCCGTCCTCACGAATGCCTCCACGAGCTTGCGCTCCATGGAGGAGAAATAGAGCCTCTTCATGTCGGATTTCCAGATCGGCTTCCTGCCGCCGTCCGTCGTGATCTGATACTTTCCGCCCGACCCGTCGACGAGCCGCGCGTAGATCTCATTGCGGCCGGTCTCATCCGACGTATAGAGGAGCCAGCGGCCGTCGGGAGAGAACGTGCCCGGCGATTCATTGAACTCGGTATGGACGAACGGAATCGGCTGGCGGTCACCGAACATCGGAAGAAGCCAGATATCATTTTTCGTCTTTGGATCGCCGTTTGACTGGTAGGCAATGTACCGTCCGTCAGGGGACCAATCGACCGCCGACTTGTTCCGGCTTGACCGGACGAGCAGCTGATCTTCCCCCTCGCCGTTCGCGCTCTTGATGAAGAGATCATATCCGCCATTCCGGTTCGACTGGAAGACGATGGTATCGCCCTTCGGCGACCAAATCGGCGTGATGTCAAGAAGCGGGCTGAACGTCACCCGAGAGCTTGCTCCCCTGGCGAGCTCGTGCACCCAGATGTCCCCGTTCCGGGACTGGGGATCGACGATGAAGAACGCGATCTTCGTTCCGTCCGGGGAAAACCTCGGACTGGCGGGATTGAGGTCAGAAATGAGTGAGAGGCGGTTGCCGGCCAGATCAAAGATCGCCGCATGCTGCGCCTGATTCTCGCCGCTTTGAAGGATGAGCACGCCGTTCTGCGACAGGGAGAAGCTTCCGCGGCTGTACGGCGGACTGTAGATGACCTGCTCGGCGACCGGGACGGGATCGCCGACGACCTCAAAGGATCCCGCATCGAAGTGCTGCGCCATGAGCGTCCCCTGCCGGATGAACATGAGATACCCCCCGGCATATTGGACGTTTGAGGTCCCGCGGAAGACGATCTTGTTCATCGACGAATCGAGCGTGGCGATCCGCACGACGTCGAGGTCGCTCCCCGACCCGATCGCGGAGAGGGTTGAGTAGAAAAAGTGATTGCCGTCCGGCAGGAACACCGGCCACCGATGGCTGCTCTCGCGCTGCGTGGTATCAAGCGCGGTGAGCTTCGTCGGGAGGGCCCCGCCTGCGGCCGGGACCTTGGAGAGCGTCTCCAACGGACCCGGAGCAAAGATGATAATGCCGCCCTGATTCCATGCTCCGCCGCGGCCGTCGCCTGCGTCGCACACGGTCAATGCGGGCCCGCCCATCGCGTCGATCGTCTTCATTTTGCCGCGGGCAAAGAACCCGACCTTTCGGTTGTCGGGGGACCAGAATGGGTACTTCGCTTCATCCGTTCCCGGAAGCATCATCGGCAACGTGGAACTCACCTTGCGGACGAAGAGATGGTTAACGCCGAGCGTGTCCGTGGCCGCAAATGCGATCATCATCCCGTCGGGCGAGATGGCGATGTGGCCTCCCCACGTGACGTCGAAGTTCGTCGTGAGCGGCGGCAGGATGAGCGAGCGCGACACATACCTTGCCGGAGGGGCGGGGATCGTCAGAATATGGTAGGCGAGCACGCCGCAGGCCACGAGCGCGCAGACGCCGCTCACGATCCAGGGAAGGAGAGACCGTTTCGGCGCAGGCGCCTCTCCCGCGGCTTGGCCGGACACCTGCTGATAGGCGGGCCGCGCGGCGGTGACCCGGCTCGCACGCAGCCGCGACGACTCCCTTCGGACCTTGCGGAGGTCCCGGGCGACCTCCGCGGACGACTGTCGGCGCTCCTTCACATCTTTTTCGAGGCAGTCGAGGACGATCGCGTCCAATCCCGGGTCCATATCGGACTTCACCGTCGACATGGGGGCCGGGTCGACATTCACGATCTCATAGGCGAGCGCTGTCTCGTGGACCCCCTTGAACGGGAGAACGCCGGTGAACATCTCGTACAAGACGACGCCGAACGAGAAGATGTCACTACGGTGGTCGACATCCTGGCCCTGGATCTGCTCCGGCGACATGTAGCCTGCGGTCCCGACGGTGCTTCCCTCCTTCGTCAGGCGGTTCACCTTGCTCGAGGCACTCCGGAGCTTCGCCAGACCGAAGTCCATGATCTGCGCGATGCCGTCTTTGCGGATCATGATGTTCTCCGGCTTGATGTCCCGGTGGACGATCCCCTTTTCGTGGGCCGCTGCCAGACCGTCGGCGATCTGGATGGCGATGTCGGCCGCCTGCTTGAACGAGAGGTTCCCGCGCTTGTCCCGCAAGGTCTCCCCGTCGACGAACTCCATGACGATGAACATCTGGCCGTCATGCTCCTGGATGTCGATGATGGAGCAGACGTTCGGATGGTTCAACGCGGCGGCCGCCTTCGCCTCCTGGACGAAGCGCGCCTTGTCTTGGTCGGATGCCGCGAGGTGCGGCGGGAGGAACTTCAGCGCGACCATCCGGTCGAGCTTCGTGTCCTGGGCCTTGTAGACGACCCCCATGCCGCCCTGGCCGAGCTTCTCAAGGATGGTGTAATGCGCGATGGTCCGTCCGATCATAGATCCCTATTTCTTGTTGTCGGAGAATTTGTCCTTCACCGTCTCAAGCCAGTCGCTGACCACTTCGAGGCGCGGGAGGGTCACCTTCGCACTCTTGGAGACGATCGAAATGAAGCTCTTGCCGTCCAAAGATATGTCCCACGGGATGACATTCGGCGGAACGTCGCAGACCTTCTTGGGCATTGAAAAGTCGAACATCGCCGAAGGGAGCACATCAACGGCCTTGATCGTCGTGCCGGTACCGAAATAAAGTTCCTTCCCGTCCCTCGACCAGCAGAGGAGGTAGCCGCCCCCGTCGGAGATCTGCGACTTCCCTTCCCGCTTCGGGAACCCTGAGACATAGATCTCGTTCTTTCCCGACTCGTTCGACATATAGGCCAGCCATCGGCCGTCGGGGGAGAACAGGCCCCCTGTCTCTTCGGCGGGAGATTGCAGATACGGCTCTGGTTTTCCTGCACCCGCGGAGTCCATCGGAAGGATCCAGATGTCGCCTGCTTCGTCGAAGGCCAGGTTCTTGCCGTCTGGAGAGAAGGAGACGGGGATCTGGAGATGCGGGCTCGAGAGGAGGCGTTCCTCCGCACCGCTGCCGTTCCAGGGCTTCCGGTAGAGATTGGGCACCTTCCCCTTTTCCGCGGAGTACACGAGATACTTCCCGTCCGGCGACCAGATCGGGGCGTCATTATTGCCTCCCCCGAACGTCACCCGCGTCAGGACGCCGCGCTCGATCTGGTAGACCCAAATATCATCGTTCGCCGCGTTGATCCCAATGGCAAGCTTCTTGCCGTCGGGAGAGAGAAAGGCGGTATTGTACCACCGGAGTGTGTCGAAGAGCGACGACTGCGTGCCATGCATGTCCATCAGGCTGATCGAGGACTGGTATGCGAGGTCGAGCGTCTGCGGCGCAAAGATCATGGTCCCCGCGTCGGTGAACGCAAGGCACGCCTCTCCCGATCCGGAGAACATCCAACCACCTGTCTCGATCGGGACGGGGGCGCTCCGCAATGCAAGTTCCCCCGCATCGAACAACTGCGCATAGATCTTGCCGTCGCGGATCCACGCGATCTGACCGGTCGGTACGTACCGGGCATAGGTGCCGCCACGGACGAGCACCTTTCGCTCTCCGGAACCGAGCCGCTCCGCAACGATCGTCGCCTCGTCGAACGAAGCGATATTATTCTGCTTCACCGTGTAGATGAGGGTCTTCCCGTCCGGGAGGAGTTGGGGAAAACGGTGGCTGAGTTCGCCGGCGGTAGTGTCGATCTTCGTCACCTCTTCGAGCGTGCCGCCGGTCGCCGGAAGCCGAACGATGCCGCCGCTCAGAGATCCGGCATACAGCACATCGTCCGTCGGCCAGCAGATACCTCGTGTCGTGATCTGCGTGGGACAGAGTTCCTGCGGCACTCCCCCAGAGATCGAGACCCTGTAAATCTTCTGAGAGGAGTTGAACGCGACCCATTGGCCATCCGGCGAGAAAGCAGGCGAGATGGCGCGCTCGGTGCCGGGGATCGGCTGAGATCCGAGCTGGTCCATCCGATGAAGATAGAGCTGCCATGAACCGGAGGGGAGCGCTGCGAGATAGACCAACGCCTTCCCGTCGCGCGAGACTGCGATCTCTGCCTCCACCGACGACAACGGACTGGCCGATGGGAGATCGATCGAAAACCGCATGGACGGGCGGGGTGAGACCATCTGGCTCCGCCACGGTGTGACAAGGAGACCGACGATGACGAGCGCTAAGAGACCGGCAAGGACATATCCGCCGTACATCTTCCAAGAGCTCGGCCGGGCTTCAGGCGCGGGAGACCCCTGCTGGACCTTGATCGCCGGACGGGCGGCCGTGATGCGGCTTGCGCGGTTCCGGGTCGACTCCCGGCGGACCTTGCGCAAGTCCCTGCCCACTTCGGCGACCGACTGGCAGCGCTCCTTCACATCCTTCTCGAGGCAATCGAGGACGATCGCGTCCAATGCCGGGTCGATCTCCGGCTTGATCGTCGCCATGGGGGCGGGATCGACGTTCACGATCTCGTAGGCGAGGGCCGTCTCGTGGACCCCCTTGAACGGCAATTGACCGGTGAACATTTCATACAGGACAACGCCGAAGGAAAAGATGTCGCTCCGGTGGTCGACGTCCTGGCCCTGGATCTGCTCCGGGGACATATACCCTGCGGTCCCGACGGTGCTTCCTTCCTTCGTCAGGCGGTTCACCTTGCTCGAAGCTGACCGGAGCTTCGCCAGACCGAAGTCCATGATCTGGGCGATGCCGTCTTTGCGCACCATGATGTTCTCCGGCTTGATGTCCCGGTGGACGATCCCCTTCTCATGGGCGGCCGCGAGGCCGTCGGCGATCTGTATCCCGATCTCTTCGGCCTGCTTGAACGAGAGATTTCCGCGCTTGTCCCGCAAGGTCTCCCCATCGACGAACTCCATGACGATGAACATCTGCCCGTCATGTTCCTGAATGTCGATGATCGAGCAGACGTTCGGATGGTTCAGGGCCGCGGCGGCCTTCGCTTCCTGGATGAAGCGCGCCTTGTCTTGGTCGGAGGCCGCGAGGTGCGGCGGAAGGAACTTCAGCGCGACCGTCCGGTCGAGCTTCGTGTCCAGGGCCTTGTAGACGACTCCCATGCCGCCCTGGCCGAGCTTCTCGAGGATGTTGTAGTGCGATATGGTCTGGCCGATCATGCGCTTTGCTCTTCCTGTGCTATGGTATGCTGATCCGCGCTCACTGTTTCTTCAGCAGCTCTTCCCAGTTCGTCACGAGGGAGAGGGAAGGGTACTTCTCCATCTCGAGACTCCTGGTGATGAAGAACGTCGTGCCGTCGGGGGATATGTCAAAGCTCTGCGCGAACGGAGGCGTGACGAAGAGTACTTTCGTGCTCACGACCTCGCCGGCATTGCCCGCAAGCTTGATCGTCGCCGAGACGACCTCTCGCTTCGTATTCACGTAGAGGAGTTCGGTTCCCGAAGGTCCCCACAGGGGCAACGTCGCGCCGCCGGAGGTGACCTTCCATCCGTTGGAAGACGGTTCGGCAAGGAGCTTCAGATAGACCTCGCTCTCGCCGCTCTCATCCGACACGTACGCCACCCAGCGGCCATCGTGGGAGATCCGGCCGTCGTCCTCCTTGAACTTCGTGTGCTGAAACTGTACCGGCGTGCGCGTCTCGCCGGAGGTCGGAACGAGCCAGAGATCGGTCTTCGTCTCCAGGGAGGTGAACGTGGTCAGTAGAAGCGTCTTCCCGTCAGGCGAGGCGTCGAGGACGCGGTTGATCGTACCGACCGACGCGAAGAGCTTCTCGCCGCCGCTGCGCGACGAAGGCTGGACGAAGATGTCCGCTTGGGTACTCCCGCCGATGGAGTAGAACATCTCGCTCCCGTTTGCGGACCAGACCGGATAGAAGTCCCCTTTGGCGCCGGTCGTCAGACGCCGTCGGTTGTCGGATTTCAGGTCATAGATCCAGATGTTGCTTCTTCTGGAACGCGTATCATAGAGATAGAGCGCCGCCTCCTTGCCGTCCGGAGAATAGCGGACCTGGTCCTGCTCGCTCCGGTCATTGATCGTATGTACGACCTTCCCGGACCGGTCGACGAGGATGGGCCTCGCTCCTGCTTCCGCCTTGCCCGTCTGGTAGAGGAGCATGCCGGTATGGGAGAGTGTGTAGACCGCCATATTATAGGAGACGTCGGTGAGGATTCCTTCCTGCACCTTCACGGGGTCCCCTTCGAGCGTGAGCTTGTCGAGATCGAACCGCTGGGCCATGAGCACCTCGCTCCGGGCGAAAAAGAGATACCCTCCGGCATATGTCGGATTGAACGACGATTGGACGAGCATCTTCTTTTCGGTTCCATCGAGCGACGAGACGTAGATCGCGTCCCCTTCGGCCTCTCCGGTCTCCGATGCGGCGCGCGCAAGATAGAGCACATGCTTGCCGTCAGGGAGGAACTGGGGCCAGCGGTGCGAGCCTTCGTGCCGTGTGGAATCAAGCGAGGTCACCCTCTCGGCTTTACCCGTGCCGTCGGCGTTAAGACGAAAGAGTCCCGCCTGGTAGTCAGGAGTGAAGACGATCGTGCCGTCCGCCGCCCAGGTCCCTCCCCGCGGATTTGGGACGACGGCGATCGTCGTCGGCGAGCCGCCGACGATATCGACTTTCTTCATTCTCTGCGTATCAAAGAAGCCGACGTACTTCCCGTCCGGAGACCAGAACGGCTGGCTTCCCCCTTCCGTCCCCGGCAACATGCGCGTCTCCATCTCATCGATCATCCGAAGATAGATCGCCTGCGTGCCGTCGGGGGTGACGCCTGCGAACGCGATCGCACGGCCGTCCGGCGACAGCGCCGGAGCGCCGAGGCCGGCGCCGAAGCTGTGGATGTAGATGCTATCCGGCGTCACGATGGAGGACCGAATGAGCATAAGCGGACCAGAAGGAGCGCGTGCGGGTCGGGCGAACAGGTAGATCGCCGCGGCCAAGAGTACTGCCGCCACTCCCCACGCGATCATCTCGCGGACGGGGAACCGAGCGGACGCGGGTTCCGGCGCCGGCACGCTCATCCCCACCCGGGATGCCGTCAAGGCAGGCCGGACGGACATCGTCCGGCTAAGGCGCTGCTTGCTCGATTCGCGCTTGAAGCGCTTCAGGTCCTTCGCGACGTCCTTCATCGAATTGTACCTCTCGTCGGGCTCTTTCTGGAGGCATTCGAGGACGATGCGGTCGAGTTCGGGGTCGATCTCCGGCTTCACCGAGCTCATCGGCGCGGGGTCGACGTTGACGATCTCGTAGAGGAGCGCCGTTTCATGGACCCCCTTGAACGGCGGTTCGCCGGTGAAAAGCTCGTACAAGAGCACACCGACCGAGAAGATGTCCGAACGGTGGTCGGTCTCCTGGCCCTGGACCTGTTCGGGGGACATGTAGCCGGCGGTGCCGACGGTGCTTCCTTCCTTCGTCAATCGGCTCGCCCGGGAGGCCCGAAGCTTCGCCAGGCCGAAGTCCATGATCTGGACGAGCCCGTCCTTGCGGACCATGATGTTCTCCGGCTTGATATCGCGGTGAACGATCCCCTTCTCGTGCGCGACCGAGAGGCCTTCGGCGACCTGTATGCCGATGTCGATCGCCTTGGCAAGAGTGATCGTGCCGCGCTTCTCTCTGAGCGTTTGTCCCTCGACGTACTCCATGGCGATGAACGAGTGCCCGTCGGTCTCCTCGATCCCGAAGATCGTGCAGATATTCGGGTGGCTCAGGGCGGCCGCGGCCTGCGCTTCCAACAGAAAACGCGCCCGGTCCGAGTCGCTCGCCGCGACGTGCGGCGGAAGGAACTTCAGCGCGACGATGCGCTTCAAGGTCGTGTCTTCGGCCTTATACACGACGCCCATGCCCCCTTCGCCGATCTTCTCGAGGATCGTATAGTGCGAGATCGTCTGTCCTATCATTTCTTTCGTATCTCCTCCTCCCAGTTTACGACAAGCGTGACCGGAGCAGACACCTGTCGCGCGTCGGTCACGAGGCAAAAGATCGTTTGTCCGTCCATGCTGACATCGAATCCGGCCCCGACGATGCCCCGGGAATCATAGTCGAACATCGTCTGGAGGGAGTCGGTCACAAAACCCGTGGCCGTCGGCCGGACATGCGCCGAAACGAGCTTCCGATCCGGGGTGACGAAGAGGATCTCCTTTCCGGCGGCGATCCAGCGCGGATTGAACCCTCCGTTCAGGGAGACCTGCCACTTCCCCTGCGCTTCGCCGAACGGCCGGACATACACCTCGAATCGTTGGGACTCATCAGATTGATAGGCAACCCACTTCGCATCGGGCGAGAACGTGCCGTTCGCTTCCCGGAACTCGCTGTTGAGGAATGGGACGGGTTTTCGGTCGCCGAATGTCGGGACAATCCAAAGATCGGTCTTCGTTTTCGAGTTTCCGGTGGTCTGCATGAGCAGGTAGCGCCCGTCGAGCGACCAGTCGGTCACGAACTTGTCGAGCTCTCCGCGGAAGAGTTCCTTGTCCTGCCCGGTTCCGTTCGCACTCTTGATAAAGAGGTCAAAGTACTTCCCATTTCTGTTCGAGCTGAAGATCACGGAATCATCCCCCGGTGACCAGACCGGGTTCGTCTCCAGCGCCGGATCGAACGTGAAGCGCGAGCTCGTTCCCCGGTCCATTTCGTACAGCCAGATATCCGCATTACGCGCCGAAATGTCGGTTTGCACGATCGCCATCCGCTTGCCGTTATGCGAGATCCTGCCGCTCGACACTGCGGCGACGTTGAGTATCTCTCGCCGATCGCCGTGCCGGTTGAACGTCGCGGCCCTCGCAAACTGGGCGACCCCGGTCTGATAGATGAGGACGCCGGACTGGGAGACGGCGAAGGTCGCGCGGCTCCGGAGAGGATTGTACTGAACGCCTTCGGCGATCGGGACAGCGTCTCCCGTGGTCCGCAGGGTGAGCGTATCGAACGGTTGCGCCATGAGCGTCCCCTGCCGATGGAACAAGAGGTACCCTGACGCATACTCAACGTTCGAATTTCCGTGCATGAGGAGCGAGTCGACGCCGGAGGCAAGATCGACAATATGGACGACGTCATTGTCGCTCCCGGACGCCTGTGTCTGGGTGACGTAAATAAAATGCCGTCCGTCCGGCAAAAAATGGGGCCAGCGGTGATTTCGTTGATTCGTGGCGGTATCGAGATGGGTGACCACATCCGGCGTCCCGCCTGCAGCCGCTACCTTGTAGATAGGATCGAACTGCGACGGAGCGAAAATAATGACCCCGTCCCTGTTCCAGCTGCCACCGCGGCCGGATGCTGCGTCGCAAATGGTGAGGGCAGGCCCGCCGGCGGCGTCGATGCGCTTGAGCTTCCCGGTGATGAAGTACCCGATCGATCTATTGTCATACGACCAGAAAGGATAGCTCGCTCCCTCAGTCCCGGCCAAGGGCACGGCAGTGAGCGATTGGACCGGCCGAATCCAGAGGAGGTCCGTGCCTGTCGTATCGGTGCCGACGAATGCGACCATCCGGCCGTTCGGAGAGAGAGCAAGGTGGCCTCCCTGCGTGACCGTGAAATTGACCTTCGGCGGCGGATTGATCTGGGCCTGGTAGAGCAGGGGCTCGACGACATGGGGTGTATGAAGGATCTGGTAGCCGACCGCCGCGGCCGCTACAATGAAACAGAGCCCCGCAACCAGCCAGGGAAGCACTACTGCTCGCTTCGGTTGCAGCACAGGCTCAGATTGAACAGGAACTGCAAGGGGCTGCATCACCGACGACTGGTAGACGGGGCGCGTTCCGGTGACCCGGCTGGCCCGGGCGCGGCTCGACTCTCGTTTGAACTTCCGCAAGTCCTTCGACGTTTCCGCCACCGACTGGTAGCGGTCCGCCGGGTCTTTCTCGAGGCATTCAAGTACGATGGCGTCGAGGTTCGTGTCGAGCTCAGGCTTCAGGGACGACATCGGCGCCGCATCGACGTTGACGATCTCGTACATGAGCGCTGTTTCATGGACGCCCCGGAACGGCAGCTGCCCGGTGAAGAGCTCGTAGAGAACGACGCCGAGGGAGAAGATGTCCGACCGGTGGTCTGCGTCGTGTCCCTGGACCTGCTCCGGGGACATGTAGCCCGCGGTTCCGACGGTGCTTCCCTCCTTCGTGAGCCGGTTGATCTTGCTGGAGCTCGACCGGAGTTTTGCCAGGCCAAAGTCCATGATCTGCGCGATGCCGTCTTTGCGGATCATGATGTTTTCGGGCTTGATGTCCCGGTGAACGATCCCCTTGTCGTGGGCGGCGGCCAAGCCGTCGGCGATGAAGACGCCGATGTCGAGGGCCTGCTTCTGGTTCAGGGAGCCCATTTTCTGCCTCAGGGTCACGCCGTCGACGAACTCCATGGCGATGAAGATCTGATGTTCGTGCTCCTCGATGCCGTAGATGGTGCAGATGTTCGGGTGGTTCAATGCGGCGGCCGCCTGGGCCTCCTGGAGGAATCGCGCCTTGTCGTTCTCCGTCGCGCTGATGTGCTGCGGGAGAAACTTCAAGGCCACGACGCGCTTCAAGGTGGTGTCCTCTGCCTTGTAGACGACGCCCATGCCGCCTTCGCCGAGCTTCTCGAGGATCTTGTAGTGCGATATGACTGTTCCGATCATGCCTTATACCGAAAGTTGTTCCATACGTTGTTTGGCCTCGATCATAAGGGCCTGGAAGCGCGGTTCACCCCGTAGTGGTTCCAGCAGGGGGTCGATCCGCGAGAGGAACGGATGATTGAGCATGCCCATCTTGACCGCGTGCTCCAAAAAGTCGAGCGCCTTCGCCTTCTCGCCGATCAGGGCGTAGCAGTGTGCGACATGGAGCGAGAAATGCATGTCGTGTTTCGCCTCCAAGGCCAGTTCCGGCGTATCATACCCTAGCGCAAGTTCCTTCTCGCCGCGCAATGCGTGCTTGAGAAAGAGCGCGTGATGCGTATAGACCCAGTTCGGGGCCAGGCGGGCAAGGGCGTCGATGTGGACGATCGCCCGTTGCGGGTCCCGGCTCCAGGCAAGCCCGATGGCGACCGTCCACTCCGAGAGCGGGGAGCCCGGGTCCATCTCGTATCCCCGCATGAGCCACGTCAGCCCCTGGGCGAAGTCGCCGTGGTAGATGTACGTGACACCCCTGATGACGGTATTAATCGGCAGCAGGGGATCGATCCCGCAGAGCCTCTCGGCATAGCGCATCGCATCTTCGAACCGGCCGACCCACGTCGAGTAGATCCCGAGCCAGAAGAGTCCCTCGGTGTTCGTCGGGTCGATCGCGACAGCACGCTTCATCGACCCGATCGCACCTGCGATATCCCCCTCGGTGCAGTGGAGCAGCCCTTGGAGGACGAATCCGTGCGGCGAGGAGGGGTTCATGGCGAAGGTCTTGATGAGATATTCGTGCGCCTGACGGATGTAACTTTCGTCAGCCTTGTTGATCCACCGGAAGAACGCGAAGTAGGTCTGGCCGAGGGCGGCGTAGAGCAGCTCGTTCGGTCCGACGAGGGCAAGTCCTTCGTTCAGGAGCGCGAGCGACTGCGCGAGCGCTTCGGGTTCGCCGCGCTGGAGCGCCTTTCGCGCTCTGAGGTAGAGGTCGTGCGCCTGCGCGTTTGTGATCGGCCGCTCTTCGATGCGCCGTTCCTCGTCCGTGCTGAGGACGACCTTGAGGGCGCCGACGATGGCTCGGGAGACCTTTTCCTGGATCTCGAAGACGTCGTCGAGCGTGCCGCTGTACTTCTCCGTCCAGAGCGTCGCGTCGGCCCGGCCGTCGATAAGCTGTGCGGTGATGCGCAGGCTTTGGCCCGACTTCCTGACGCTCCCCTCGAGCACGTACCGGACGCCGAGTTCCTGCGCGATCGCGCGGACGTCCTTGGACGACCCCTTCAGCCGCATCGCGGAGGTACGGGAGATGACCTTGAGGGAGCGGATGTTCGACAGATCCGAGATGATCTCCTCGGTGAGGCCGTCGCTGAAGTACTCGTTGTCTTTGCCGGGGCTCATGTCCCCGAACGGCAGGACGACGATCGATTTCTGCTCCGGCGCACCGAGCGGCGCGTCGGCCTTCCCGCATCGCAGATCGGAGAGAATCTCGGAAGCGCTCTGGTAGCGTGCCAGGGGATCCTTTTGGAGCGCCTTCGCGATGACGTTCTGAAGAAACGCAGGGACATCGGTCCGGAACTGCTCTGTGCGCTGGGGTTCCTCATGGAGGACCGAATACATGATGGCCGCCTCGTGCTCGCCCCGGAAGGGCATCTTGCCGGTGAGAAGCTCGAAGATGACGACGCCGAGGGAAAAGAGGTCCGCTCGGGCGTCGACCTCCTCGCCCTGCATCTGCTCGGGAGCCATGTAGGCGAGCGTTCCGACGGTGCTGCCGGTCTTCGTCAGCTGCGAGGTCCCGCGAAGCTTCGCCAGACCGAAGTCGGTGATCTTCGCCACGCCGTCGGCGGTGAGCATGACGTTGTCGCACTTGATGTCGCGGTGGACGATCTGGGAGCGGTGCGCATGCGCGAGCCCTTCGCAGATCTGCAGCGCATACGAGGTGACATCGGCCTCCGGAAGGCGCTTCCCTTCAGCGGCGAGGGTCCGCATTTTGGCTTTGAGCGTGCCGCCAGCGATGTACTCGAGGGCAAGAAATCGCTTTCCGCCGGCTTCGTCGATATCGAAGATGGTCGCGATGTTCGGATGGTTGAGGGCGGAGATCGCCTCGGCTTCCTGTTGGAATCGCGCAAGTTCGTCCGGCGAGCCGGAGACGCTCGCCGGGAGGAACTTCAGCGCGACGACGCGCTTGAGTTTGAGGTCCTCTGCCTTATAGACCACTCCCATGCCGCCCTCGCCGAGCTTTTCGAGGATTCTGTAATGGGATATGGTCTGTCCGATCATTGCTTGCGGATCTCCGATGTCCAGTTGACGATGACCGCGACGGGCTTTTCATTCTTACCATCGACGGAACAGTTGATGAGGAAACGCTGGCCGTCCGCGGTGACGGCGAAGCGGTTGACGCTCGCATAAAAATCCACGTCGGTGGTAAACAGCGGCTTGGGGATGCCACGCTCAAATTTCGCGCCCGCCCCCTGGACATCAACCGCCATGAGCTTCTTGTCGGGCGCGAGGTAGAAGAGCTCCTTTCCATCCTTGCCCCACATCGGGTTCCCGCCGCCGCCGTTGGAGACCTGCCATTTCCCGTCCCCCTTGGGGAACGCCTGGACATAGATCTCGTACTTCCCCGATTCGTCGGAGGAGTATGCGACCCAGCGTCCATCGGGAGAGAATCGCCCCGAATACTCGGAGGCAGCAGTCTCAAGGAACGGATAGGGCTTTTCACCGCCGGTGAGGGGGAAGACCCAGATGTCTTCCCGCCCCTTCGTCGTCACCACCTGGAGGAGAATGGACTTCCCATCAGGGGAACAGTCAAGGGGGGTATTGAGTGTCGCGGACTTGAAGAGGATCTCCTCGGATCCTGTCCCCGATGCGATCTTCCGGTGAAGATTTGGCGCGCCGTCGGGATTGGAATCGAAGTAGATCGTCGTTCCGTCCGGCGACCACATCGGATCGTCGTCGCGGGCGGGGCGGAACGTGAACCGCGATTCGGTCTTCAGGAGAAGGTCGTTCGTCCAAAGGTCCTGATTCTGGGTCTGCGGATCGATCCGGCGGAAGACGACCTGGTGCTCGTCGGGAGAAAGTGCGAAGTCGAAGATGGCCCCGGTCGACGAGACCTCCCCGATGCGCTTTCCGGTCCTGTCGAACCAGACGAGCTGCCTGCTCCCCTTCGCTCCCGTTCCCATGTCGAAAATGAGGACACCGTTCGCGGAGGCGGAGAAGAGTCCGAACGTCAAGGCCTGGTCGAATCCCACCTCGTCGGCGATCGGAAACGCCTGGCCGGTGAGAGCACCTTTCCGTGCGTCGAACGGCTGCGCCATGAGGGACGACTCCCTCGCGTAGAGGAGATACCCGGGCGCGGCATAGACCGCGTTGGATCTGACGTTCACCAGGAGCGAGTAGTCCTTCGAATCGAGCGATCCAAGGAACACGCCTGTCTTTTCATCATCGGTGCTGCGCCGTTCGTAGGTAAAGTGCTTCCCGTCCGGCAGCATGTTCGGCCAACGGTGCGAATCCTCCTTGCGGGCCGAATCGAGTGAGGAAATCTCCGTTGGCGTTCCCCCGGCTTCGGAGACTTGGGCGATCCCCCCTGAGTAGTTCGGCGCGAAGACGATCACTCCCTGACTGCTCCACGCCCCTCCCCTCCCCTGGGGCGCATCGGCGATCGTTTGCGGCGGACCGCCCGAGGCCTCGATCTTCTTGAGCTTTCCATTCTGGAAAAACCCGAGGAAGCGGCTGTCCGGAGACCAGAACGGATACGACGCCCCATCGGTGCCAGGGAGGGACCGCGGGGTCAAGGACGAGAGCGGCCTCAGCCAAATGAGGATCTTTCCCACGGAATCCTGCGCGACAAAGGCGACCGTGAGCCCATCGGGAGAAATGAGGGGTATATCGCCGTTGAAGGATCCCTTCTCCGGCGGAGTAACGATGAACCGGATGGGGGTCAGCTCTTTTGTCGTCTCGCGCCAGTGGAGATACGCAAGTCCGACGGTCGAAAGAAAGAAGACGCCGGCGAGGGCCATCATGAGCACCGGGCGGCTCTTCTTGACGGGCGCCGCGGCAGGCGCCGCAAGTTCGGGAACCGTCATGGAAGCCGAACTCGGCATCCCTTGTCCGATCGGGCGCACGCTCGTCACGCGGCTCACGCGGGATCGGCTGGACTCCCGTTTGAAGCGCCGGAGTTCTTTCCCCACCTCGGCGACCGACTGGAAACGTTCCCCCGGGTCCTTTGCGAGGCACTCCAGGACGATCGCATCCAAGGCCGGGTCGATCTCGGGCTTCACCGACGACATGGGCGGAGCGTCGACATTGACAATTTCGTACAAGAGCGCGGTCTCATGCACGCCTTTGAACGGGAGCTGGCCCGTGAAGAGTTCGAACAGAACGACGCCCAACGAGAAGATGTCGGAGCGCTGGTCGGTGTCCTGGCCCTGGACCGCCTCGGGCGACATGTAGCCCGCCGTCCCGACGGTGCTCCCCTCCATCGTGAGGCGGTTGATTTTGCTCGAAGCGTGCCGCAGCTTCGCCAGGCCGAAGTCCATGATCTGGCAGATGCCGTCCTTCCGGACCATGATATTCTCGGGCTTGATGTCCCGGTGGACGA
The DNA here is from genome assembly GCA_025358305.1 of Ignavibacteriota bacterium. Classification (GTDB taxonomy): domain Bacteria; phylum Bacteroidota; class Ignavibacteria; order UBA10030; family SZUA-254; genus JANYJZ01. Next base: position 48,778 of record JANYJZ010000002.1, on the reverse strand, counting down.
TCCCCTTCTCATGGGCGGCCGTGAGGCCGTCGGCGATCTGGATGCCGATGTCGACCGCCTGCTTGAACGAGAGCGACCCCTCTTTGTCTCGCAGCGTCTGGCCGTCGACGAACTCCATGACGATGAACATCTGGCCGTCGAGATCCTGGATGTCGATGATGGAGCAGACGTTCGGATGGTTGAGCGACGCGGCCGACTTCGCTTCCTGGATGAACCGGGCCTTATCCTGCACGGAGGTGGCGAGTCGGGCCGGAAGGAACTTCAAGGCGACGACGCGGTCGAGTTTGGTGTCCTCGGCCTTGTAGACGACACCCATGCCCCCCTCGCCGAGCTTCTCGAGGATCTTGTAGTGCGATATTGTCGTTCCGACCATAGTTCTCCAAGGAAAGTGACGTGTTTCCCCCCCGTGCTGCATTGAACAGGCCGCCGGGTGGGGCCGATTATACCCGCCGGGCAGAACCTGCGAGAAAGCCTTCCAAGATAACTATTTTTTTGTCAAATCCGTCACTGGGAGCCCATTCCCTTGAGTTTCGCAACGCGGACCTTCGCATCTTCGATCTCTTTCGACGAAAAATCGGCTTCCTTCCAAATTTCAAGAAATTTCTGGTATTCCCGCAAGGCCTGGTCCTTCTTTCCGAGCTGCTCATAGGCCACTCCCAGCCAGTCGTAGGCCCGGACGACGTTCAACGGCCACTCGGCTGTACGCGGCAATCTATCGAGGTCGTAGGCGCTACATCGGAGCTGCGAGTACCATGTGCAGCGTGAAAGCACCTCCACTACGCGTACGGACGATCCCGACTCTACGAGAGCCACTCTGAGGAGGAACTGCGGCGCGTGGACCGGTGTACAGGTTGAGAGCACCACGTCGAACTGACGCACCTCTCCGGCGTGGTCCCCGCGCGCGCGTCTCGCCCTACCGAACCGTCCGCCGGATCTCGTCGAACCAGTTGATGACGAGCCGGACTTGGCGGAGGTTTTGATCATCATCCTTCGACTGCGTGATGACGAACCACGTGCCGTCCGGCGAGAGATCGAACATAAGACCACTGTCGACGAGTTTCTGCTGGTACCCGGCAAGGATCACTTCCGGCTTACCAGCCACGAACGTCGGCGTCGTTTGCACCGGCACCTTCATCAGTCTGCCGGGCGAATAGAAGTAGAGCATCTTTCCGTCGGGGGACCACGTCGGTCCGTACCCCTCCTCCGACGAGATCGACCACCGGCCGCCCCCTTCCGGGAACGGTTGGACGTAGATCTGGTACGTGCCCGATTCGTTCGAGCTGTAGGCGAGCCACTTCCCGTCGGGGGAAAGGTTCGCCTGCCACTCGTCAAATTTCGTCTCGAGGAACTTGTGGACCGTGCTGTCGCCGCCCAGCGTCAGGTAGAAGATGTCCGACCCGCCGGGGCCGGGGGATTTCAACCGCGTGGGGCCGGCGATATCGAGGATCAGCACCTTGCCGTCCTTCGACCAGCAATCGATGTAGGTCCGGCCCTCCCCTCGACTCACCACCTTCGGCGTGCCGCTCCCGTCGGCCCGCTTGATGGTGATGGCGTGGTTCCCGCCGTCGTACGAATAGTACGCGACGCTCTTTCCGTCCGCCGACCAGGCCGGCGAGCGGTTCACGCCGCCGAAGGTGAGCTTGCTCATCGTGTTCTGCGCGATATCGTAGATCCAGATGTCGGCGTCCTTCCCCGTCTGGATCGTCACCGCGATGCGCGTGCCGTCGGGGGAGATCCGAGGTTCCATGTATGCCTGCACGGGGGCAAGAAGCGGCGTGAATCCCCCATGGAGGTCCACTTTGATCATCGTCTGGTTCGTCACGCCGGCGTTCCCGGGGATGTAGGCGAGCGTCCCGTTCTCGGAGACCGCGTACCCGGCCATGCCGGTGGTGGGATCGCCGTTGACGTTCTCGATCACCGGAAACGACGTTCCGGTCACCTCGACCTTCACGGGATCGAACGGCACGGCGAACAACGAACTCGAACGCCAATACGCCAGGAACCCCGCCGCGACGGAGTGCGCAGAACATCCCCCCGAGATGACGGTCTTTCTGGCACCCGTGGCGACGTCCGCCGCTTCGATCGCCGCGTCTTCGTAGTAATCGGGGCTGTCCATGGTGCCGACGGTGAACAGGACATGCTTGCCGTCCGGCAGGAACGAGGGCCATCGGTGCGTCCGCTCATGCTTTGTCGAGTCCTTCGTTGTGAGAACGCGGGGCTCACCGCCCCCCTCGCCCACCATGAGGAGACCGCTCGTCGACGTGGGAGTGTAGACGATCTCGCCGTTCGCGCCCCAGGACGCGCCCCGGTTGTCCGGTGCGTCCGCGAGCGTGATCGCGGCGCCGCCGCTGATCGGTATCTTCTTCAGTTTTCCGCCGCCGAAGAACCCGATCCACTTTCCGTCGGGGGAGAAGAACGGCCCCGAACCATCTTCGGTTCCGGGAAGGAACGACGGCTCGAACCGGTCGATGTTCCGCAAGTAGAGTTTCGCGTTCGCCTTGTAGACGAGGTTCTTGCCGTCGGGGGAGATCGCCACGGCGCTGTACGACGCCGTGCTGAGGATCTGGTCCCCGGGGAGCGTCACTGCGACGCGGGTGACGAGCGGCGGCGTTGCCGCTGGTCTCCAGGGCGCCCAGGCAAGCAGCGCCCCGACCAGAACCAAGATGCCCGCAAGAACGGGCCAGAGAATGTTCTGCCGCCGAGGAGCTTCAGTCGCGGCGACCGCAGCAGCTTGTTGCGTTGCACGGATGGCGGGACGTGCCGCCGTGATGCGGCTCGCCTGGGACCGGGTCGACTCGCGTTTGAAGCGCTTCAGGTCGATCGCGACCTGCTTCGCCGACTGGGCTCGCTCATTCGGGTCCTTCTCGAGGCATTCCAGTATGATGGCGTCCAGGGCGGGATCGATCTCCGGCCGCACCGACGAGGGGGGCGGCGCGTCGACGTTGACGATCTCGTAGGCGAGCGCGGTCTCGTGGACGCCCTTGAACGGCAATTGACCCGTGCACAGTTCGAACAAGAGCACGCCAAATGAGAAGATGTCAGACCGGTGATCGACGTCTTGGCCCTGGACCTGTTCGGGAGACATGTAGCCGGCGGTGCCGACGGTGCTTCCCTCCTTGGTGAGCCGAGAGATCTTGCTGCCGATCGCCCGGAGCTTCGCCAGGCCGAAGTCCATGATCTGGGCGATGCCGTCCTTGCGGATCATGACGTTCTCCGGCTTGATGTCCCGGTGGACGATCCCCTTCTCGTGGGCGGCCGAGAGGCCGTCCGCGATCTGAATGCCGATGTCGATCGCCTGCTTAAAGCTGATCCCGGACTCCTTCTGCCGAAGCGTCTGGCCGTCGACGAACTCCATGACGATGAACATCGTCCCTTCGTGTTCGGCGATGTCGATGATGGAGCAGACGTTCGGATGGTTGAGCGCAGCGGCGGCCTTCGCCTCCTGCATGAACCGGGCCTTGTCCTGGGCGGAGGCTGCGAGGTGCGCCGGGAGGAACTTCAACGCGACGATCCGGTCGAGCTTCGTATCCTGGGCCTTATAGACGACTCCCATGCCGCCTTCGCCGAGCTTCTCGATGATCGTGTAGTGCAGAATCGTCGTACCTGTCATTCGATGATCTCCCATGTCCACATGCCCCCGCCTTGGATCTTCACGGGGTGAAAGTGGATCCGGAGACCATGGGGCGGTCTGAGACGGCTGGTCGAACCGAACGAGAGGTTCACTTTGCGAGCCCCATCTGCTTCAGGAGCGCCACGATCCTCGGGTCGCTCCGTACGCTCTCGAACATGGGATCGGTCAGAAGCGTTGAAAGGTAGGTGCTCTGGTCCTTCCAGTCTTGTTCCAGGAGTTCGATCGTCTTTTCCTTCTCGCCGAGGCCGGCGTAGATCCTCGCGATGTTGAACGCGGCGCCCGTCCCGGCATGGTAGCGCTCCTCATCCTCCGTGGCGAGCTTGAGCGCTTCGTCGCGCATCCCGGCCTTGCCGTAGATAAAGCCGAGCATGCCGAGAGTCTCGCTTGACCGGCCCGCCAGCTCGACACCTCGCTGGGCAAATTTGATCGCTTCGGGGTAGTTCTTCTGGCGCGCCTCGATGATCCCCATATACGTATAGCCGAAGAAGGAGGAGGAATCGAGCCCGATGCATTTGCTGTACGTCTTCTTCGCCTCGTCGAGATTACCGAGCATCATCTGCGCGACGCCCAAGTTGAGCGTGAGCACTGGAGAGTAGGGATCGATCTCGACGGCCTGCAGCATGAGCGAGAGGTACTTGGCAGGATCGCCCCGCCTTCCGGACATGATCCCATACCAGTGATAGGTCGTGGGATAGCGCGGATTAAGTTCAAGCGCCCGCTTGAATTCACGCTCCGCGTCGTCGTACTTGAACTGGCTGTAGTAACAGAACGCGAGGGTCGTGTGCGCCTCGGCGAACGTGTTGTCAAGTGCCAAGGCGTGCTCGGCGTTCGCCTCTGCTTGGGGCATGGCGATCTTTGTAGAGATCCCCTGGTATTGCGGCGCAAGGAGGAAGCAATCCGCCAGACCCGTATAGGCAAGGGCGAAGTTCGAATCGAGAGCGATCGCTTGGCGGAAGTATCCCGACGCCTGGTCGAGGGACTTCGCATTGCGCTTGTTCCAATAGTAACGCCCCTGGAGATAGAGCTGGTACGCCTGGGTGTTCTCAGTGTAGCGCTTCGTGAGCTCTTGCCGGGTCTCTGTTGTGATCCCAATGCCGAGTTTCGCGCTCACTTCCTTCGTGATATTGTCCTGGAGCGTGAGCACTCCGTTCATATCGGACTGGTAGCGGTTCCCCCAGAGTTGCGACTCGTTCTTCACGTCGATGAGATCGACCTGGACGTCGAGAGAGGGCCCGCGGTGGACGATCTTGCCGGAGAGGATCGCACGGACGTTGAGCTTTGCGCCGATCTCCGAGGGGTCGATGTCCTTCCCCTTGAACCGGAAAGCGGAGCTTCGGGGGACGACCCTGAGGCCCTGGATTTTCGTCAGGCTGTTGATGATGTTCTCCGTGATGCCGTCGCTCAGGTAATCGAGGTCGGCTCCCCCGCCCACGTTCTCGAACGGCAGCACGACCAAGGAATCGATCGGCTGCGTCCTCCCCATGAAGAGGTAGTAGGCAAGGCCGGCTGCGAGGATCACGACGCCCAATATTCCTCCGAACAGGAGGGGCTTCTTGGACCGTGCCAGAGCCGGAGTGGCCGCGAGGACGGCATCGGACGATCGCTGCGGAGCGACGTCCATGGTAACCGACCGGGTGACGCGCGTCGATTTCTTCTGCTCGCGCCGCAGTTCGCTCACCATGTCGGCGGCGGACTGGAACCGGTCCTCGGGGTCCTTCTCAAGGGCCCGTTTGATGATCCGATCGAGCTCCGGGGAGAGGTCCGGCTTGTACTTCAGCACTGATTCGGGCTCCTCGTTGACGATCGAATACATCGCCGCCGCCTCGTGTTCGCCCCGGAAGGGCGTCTTGCCGGTGAGCATTTCAAACAGGAGGATGCCGTAGGAGAAGATGTCCGAGCGAGCGTCGACCTCGCCCCCCTGGATCTGTTCGGGCGCCATGTAGGCGAGCGTGCCGACGGTGCTCGAGGTCTTCGTGAGCTTCAGCGAGCCTTTGAGCTTCGCGAGACCAAAATCCATGACCTTGATCTGGTTCTTCGCGTTGAGCATGATATTGTCCGCCTTGATGTCGCGGTGGACGATCCCCTTCGTGTGCGCCTCCTGGAGCGCTTCGCCGATCTGCGCCGCGTAGGCGACCGCGTCAGCCGCTTTGTCGAACGGGAGCCTGCGCCGAAGCGTCGCCCCGTCGATATACTCCATGTCGATGAACTGCTGCTTGCCGCCTGGACCGTCGAACTCCTCGATCGCATGGATCGTGCAGATGTGCGGATGGTTCAAGGTCGCAGCGGCCTGCGCCTCTTGGAGAAACCGCGCCTGCTCCGCCTCGGTGGAGGTGAGATGCTGGGGGAGGAACTTCAGCGCGACGATGCGTTTCAACTTCAGGTCCTCAGCCTTGTAGACGATGCCAATGCCGCCTTCACCGAGCTTCTCGAGGATCTTATAGTGCGATACGGTCTGTCCGATCATAGTTCCTATTCTTCATTCAGGAATACGTGAGTGAGGCGCCGCTTCCGGTCGAACTCTCGGTGCGATCCAGCGATCATCGAGGCGTTGCGCTGGGAAGGCGGTAACACACGAACATGCCGCTGTGATTGCGGCCGAGGCGATCTACGCGTGATCCGCTGGATCACGCGATGCGCGCGTTCTTTATAGACGGTGCCCTTGACGCCTTCTCAAGTCCGTGGATTCCATGGCATCCGCCCCCCTCCCATCGCCATGAAACGATCCAATCGACAGGCACCCCGCAGGCCAGAATCAGCGTTAAAGTTATCGATAATTTAGGACATACTCAATGCTGAAATGCTTGAATAGAGACCTTGTATGAAGGAACCACGGAGATGCCCTGAACATCCGGATTCGATGAGAATTTTGGAAAAAGGCACTCTCGTCGAAGAGCGCACGGAAGAAGGGCCCGAGGGGACTGATGTTCAGACCGCCCGTCTCTATCTCTGAATGGCGCCTCACTGAAGGATGGGGAGGCACGGAACCATCACCATCCTTCGCCATACACGCGATGAGGTGAATTCCTGCATCTGAAGCCCTTAGGGCCCATTTAACGGATCTCGGTGAACGCACTCCGGATATCTCCGGACACGGACGTTCTCCCGAGGTGTGGCCTCCATGGGACAAATTGGTTGACTCCAGCCTGAAAATTGCTTATATTACTAAGGATTGAGATGCACCATCTTTTCAGGCGTAGCAGCGGAGGATGTACAAGCTTACCGTGCAGAGAAAAAGATCTTGCGACCTCGGTGTAAAGACTTCCCCACGCATCTCTCTCAAGTCCACTGAAACCTTTCATCAACAGTAGGAATTCTGCATGGCACGAACAAAATATACTGAGTTTTTGTGTGGCTATTGCAATAAGAATACCAAGATGGAGATGGTCGGGGATTTGCAGGTAGGTCAGGAGAAGATGTGGCTGAAGTGCACGAGGTGCCACCACATGTCGCAGATGGATCTCAAGCTTCGTGCCAACGATTCGAAGAACGGCAAGCTCGATGCGGCGTCCGCAACGAAGTACACTCCCGAGCAGATCTTTTCGGTCGGACAGGCGATCTTCCACTCCGAGTGGGACGACGTCGGCAAGGTCACCAGTAAGATCAAGACCTCGGACGGCCACATGGCGATCGTTGTGACGTTCGAAAAACAGGGGCAGCGCAGGCTGCTTGAGAATTTCAAACCGGAATTGTTAGATGCAGTATTGTAAATCCCATCGGAAGGAGGTGATTTAGATGGTCGGTATCGTTATCAACGAGAACGAGAATATCGACCGCGCGATCCGTCGCTTCAAGAAGAAGTACGAGCGATCGGGTATCCTCAAAGAGGTAAAGAAACGCGCGTATTTCACCAAACCTTCTGTTCAGAAGCGGATGAAGAAGATCAAGGCAGTCCGCCGCTTGCAGAGAACACTGATGGAAGAGATGTAAGACTCTCCAGAGAGTAAAAAAGGCCGACGATCGTCGGCCTTTTTTTTGCCCCTACTTCTTCCCGAGCCTCTTGCGAACCCTCGGATCGAGGTACGCCCCGCCGAGAAGCAACAATGCCGTCAACCCCCAGGCAGACTCCGTCACCGTCAGGCCGGTCTCGTAGGACGCCGGTGCGAATCGAAACTCCACCATATGCTGTCCCGCCGGGACGATGACCGAGCGCAAGACATAGTTCGTCTTGAAGATCTCCGTCTCCTTGCCGTCCACGAACGCCTTCCACCCGGCGGGATAATAGACCTCGCTCACGACGAGGAGCTTCGCCGCAGCCGGCGCGGCCGCGATCTCGAACGCGCTGCTCGCATACTTCGAAATCGTCGCGTGGCTGTCCGGCGCGGCCGAGACGGCCGAAGGAATCGCCTTTTCCAGCACCGCGGTCGTCCGGGGGTTCCACGTCGGGTCCTGGAGCACATGGAACACCGCGGCCTTCGACGCGGCGACGACGACGCTGTCGACGAACCAGACGCGCGGGAGCGCTTCCGGGTTCTGCTGGACCACCGTTTCGAGGCCGCCGGACTGCGTCTGCTGCCGGCCGACGATGTACTTCACGTTGAGCATGTCGAAGACGTTTCGGTTCCCCCGCGCGAAGCAGGAGTCCCGCAGGTCCTGGTAGATCTGGAGCTTCGCCGGGCTGTACCCCTCGACCGACTGGAGGAGCGCGTGCATGAGCGAGTTGTCCTGGTCGAACTGGCCGCTTGGATCGAGGACCCGGAAGGGGCTCCGTTCGCTCTCGGCGGCGAGCCGCCCGAGGTTCGGATCGGGAGCGAAGCGGTCCGTCATCGCCGACGCCGGCTTCGGGCTGATGTACTTCACGTCGTAGTACCAGAGGTCGCCGATCGTGATGACGGTGACGCCCAGGACGAAGACGAACGCGCCGATCCTGCGCTGGAGGAACGAGAGGATGAGCCCGAGCGAGAGCGCGGCGAGAATGAGGCACTTCACCGCATCCTTCCAGAGCAGCTCGAAGCGCATTTCCTTCAGCTGCGCGAAAGCCTGCGAGGCCTGTGCGCCGTATTTCTGGCGGAACTGGGCGAGTTCCCCTTCCTTTGCAAACATCGATCCCGAGAGGAACCCGAACACCGAACTCTTCAGAACGATGAGCACGCCGACGAGCAGCACCACCGCCAGAAGAATCCGCAGGAGCTTCTTCTTCGCGGCCTGGATCTCCACCTCCTTCATCTGCTGGAACCGCGTCACGACCCAGTCAAGGCCGTAGGCCGAGAGGAGCCCGATCGAAAAGGGCGCCAGGTGAAGAATCATCACTGGCACGCGGAGCTTGTTGAAGAAGGGAAAGTAGTTGAACATGAGGTCGTAGATGATCGAAAGATGCCTGCCGAACGCGATAAAGAAAATAAGCACGGTGAACCCGAGAAGAAACCAGGTCATCCGGTTCCGGTTGTAGGCAAGCGCGACGCCGGCGAAGAGGAGCGGCAGGAGGCCGACGTACACGGTCGAATTGGTGAACGGCATCCATCCCCAATAATACGGGTTCTCGTAGCCGAAGAACGACGGGACGACGAGGTTCGCCAGTTCGAACGGGTGGAACGACCAGTTCGTCGCGTAGTCGTAGCTCAATCCGGCGGCGCCGGCCGCCCCGGCCACGCCTGCAGACTCCCCTCCGCCGCCGCGGATGGAGTAGTGCGCGTACTCCAGCGTCGGGAGGGCATGGTAGGCGTAGAGCGCAAAGCCGAGAACGACGGCCGCGACGAAGAGTCCAGTCTTGAGAGCCGCCGCCTTCGGGGCCTGGCGGGCGTCAAAGGCGATCTCCGACAGGAGGTAGAGGCCGAGAAGGAAGAGACCGTAGAACGCCATCTGGGGATGATCGGCCAGGAGCATTGTCCCGAGGGTCGCTGCCGCAAGCGCGAACAGGAGGAGCGTGCGCTCCTGGAAGAGCTTGTAGACCCAGAGGAAGAGGAGCGGGATGTACCCGAGGACGATGAGCTTCGAGCCGTGGCCGGTTTCGGGAAGGCCGACGGCGTACGGGCTGAGCATCATGACGATCGAGGCGAAGAGGGACACCGGCAGGGAGAACTTCAGCTCTCGGGCGAGGAAGAACATCCCGCACCCCATGATGAGGAACGGCACGAGAAGCCAATGGAGCTGCGCGCCGAAGAAGAGGATCTTGGACCCCCAGAAGACGACAAAGTCCTGGATAAGATTCACGCGCGTGGGGAAGATGAGGGCCCCGGAGATCGGCATCCCGCTGAAGATGTACGGGATCCAGAGAGGCTCGACGTGCTCCGTCTCCCGGATATGCGTCATCGCCGTCGGCCAGGCGTCGTGCGTCGCCGTGTCCCCCCCGTCGGAGAAAATCATCCCCTTCAGAATGATGTCGTTGAAGAGGAAGAGGAGAAGAACGAAGAGGGCGAGCACGCAGATGCCGTTCTGCTTCCAGGGCTCCAACTTCTCGAACCAGGAGGCCTGACCCTGCTGCCGCCGGGAGCCCTGGGATGCGCTTTGCTGTTTTGCCATTGCTGCTCCTTATATTGAAGCGTGTGAAGTAGTCTGCTGCCGATTGATGATGTCGATAAACTCCTTCGTGATCTGCCGCCAGTCATGCTCCCGGGCGAACGCAACAAGGCGCTCCTTCCCTGCCTGATCACCCCGACGCGCAAGAAGGGTGCGGACCGCGGCCGCAAACTCATCCTCGGAAGCGACGAGCGTGACGAGGCCGCGGAACGCCCGCACGTCGTCGGAGAAGTCGGTCGCGATCGTGGGGAGCCCTGCGGCGCTGTATTCATAAAGCTTCACCGGGTTCACCGTCCTGGTGAGCTCGTTCTTCTGGAACGGAATGATGCCGATGTCCGAATAGTGCAGATACGCCGGCAGCGCTTGATACGGCTTGACCCCGAGGGCGACGACGTTTCCGCGCCGTTTGAGATCCTCGACGGCCGCCGCGGCGTCCGGATGGACCGGTCCGATGAGGACGAAGTTCACGTCGGTGAGGCGCTTCGCCGCCTTGGAAAGAAGCGCATAGTCGAGCCATGGATAGACCGCACCGACGTAGACAACGACAGGCTTGCCCTCCGGAAGATCGGCCGGCCGGGCGGCCCCGCTGGCCGCGAAGCGTTCGACTTCCACGCCGTTGCCGATATAGACGGCATTCTTCCCGCCCGCTTCGCGAATCTGGGCGCCGAGGCCCGGCGACGTCACCGTGATGACGCCGGCTGCGTCGATCGTTTCGACCCACAAGTCCCGGACGCGGGACGGAAGCGCCGTGAATCCGAATGCATTATCAATGTAATCGTAGACAACGACCTGCGGCGAGAGCCGCCGGACGAGACCGATCGCATGAAAGTTGTGGACGACGGCGACCGTCGGCCGCGCGGAGCTCCCAAGCGCTTTGAGCGCCCGTTGCACAAGCCGCAGCTGCACCGCCGTTAGGAGAGTTCCAACCCCCGGAACGCCGCCCGCCGCCCGCGCCAGGCGCCGGATGACGGCGTTCCTGGCATTGTAGGGGATGACGGGGATGCTCAACGCGAAGAGGTTTTTCGAGATCGGTCGTACGCGGAACGAGGCACGGTGGGAGAGCGTGGCTGGTTCGAGCCACAGCACAGGAGATGCGGCCGAGAGCGCCTCCGCGAGGTGCTGCGGGCGCTGGTGGAGCCCTTCAAACTGAATATCTGACACAAAAACAACCATTGCCGGTGCTCTGTCTCGTCCATAGTGGCATCATGTCCACGGGTTCGTGCGCCCGCGAGCACCAAGGTAAGAAAAAAAATCGAAAATGTTGCTCCCCGCCTCGGAGACGGCCCGGGGGAAGGTTCGGCTCGCACTGCAGCCGCTCCGGCCGCAGGAGCTCTGCCCCCCTGCGGCCGAAGCGCAATTCGGTCACTTCGCGACGATCATCTTCTTCGATGCAGTGAACTTGCCCCGGTCCGCGATGATCCGGTAGATATAGACCCCGCTCGTGAGGCCGGAGGCGTCGACCGTCAGTTCGTGCATGCCGGCCGGCATCGCCTGGCCGCTGAGGACCGTCCTCACCTTTTGTCCGAGCATGTCGTATATATCGAGCGAGACAATTCCCCCTTCGCGAAGGGCGAACTGGATCCTGGTCGACGGGTTGAACGGGTTGGGATAGTTCTGGGAGAGCGCGAACTGATCCGGGAGGGAGTGCACGCTCGCCGGACCGTCGTTCTCGTAGACGCCGTCGGTGAAAAACGTCCCGCCGACCCCGTACTTGAGGATCATAATGTCCTGCTGGACGCCGATCGTCGTCGAGCCGACCATGACGAGGCTGCTGTCGGCATTGCTTTGCACCATCTTCGCCATGGTGTTCACGTTGCCGGCTCCGCTCCCGTCGTAGAGGATGTCCGCCAGCAGATCGCCGGCCGCGTTGAACTTCGCAAGATGCCAGCCGTCGGAGGGCTGATCGTACCACAGGTGGTGTCCGGCGGCGTAGATGGATCCCGTCCCGTCCTCCACGAGGATCGTATTCCAGTAGCTCTGGAGCGGCGACTGAGGTCGGAGGCGCATGATGCCGGTGGTCTTCTCGTACTTGTACAGCTCCGAGCCGTTGGCGTGATAGCCGGTGACATAGACATAGTCCGCATCGGAGGTGATGCCCCCCGGCGCCACCTGCGTCGAGGCGCACTCAAACGACCGAGCGACCCACACCTGAGAGCCCCCGGCGCTGTAGCGGACAGTGGCGACGTCAAGATCGCCGCACGTCGCCGCGCTCCTGCCGGTAACATAGACGCCGGAGTTGTCGACGAACAGAGCCATCGCCTCGTCGAAGCCGGCATGGCTGTAGGTCCGCACCCACTGCTGCTGGAGAGCGCGGTCATACTTCACGGTCGTGAACTCGTACACCCCGGAGGCCAGTATGAACGACGTCCCGGTAATGTAGACATCCGAAGCGTTCGTCACGGCCATTGCGACCAGGTGGTCAGAGTTCCCGCTCGAGTAGCCCCCCTCATGGAGAAGACCGCCGGAGCCGTACTCCAGGACAGTGTAGTGGTCCGCACTCGACAGGGAATCCCGGTGCGTCCCCGCCACGAAAAACGTGTCCTGTGCGCCGGCGACGACCTTAATGGCCGCGTCGTTCTGATGGAGCGTCCCAAAATCGTAGCGCAAGGCGGCCGCGCTGTCCATGGCCGCCGTGCCGCTCGAATCAAGGATGAACGACACGATGTCCTCGTCCGCGCCGAGCTCGCCGCCGACGCGGCTTGTGCCGGTGACGTAGACTCGGGAGCCGTTCACCGCGATCGACCGCGCCTCGTCATCGCCCCCGCCGTCATAGACTTTGTACCACGTTCTTGTTCCCTGGGCGTCATAGCGGGCGACATAGTAGTCGCGGTTGTTCGCGTGGTTCGTGATCCACCCCGCCACATAGATGTTGCCGGCGGGGTCGACCGCGACGTCTTCGATGTAGTCGTCCTTGCCGTAGGCGTCCGTGAACCGCGCCCACCTCAGGGACGGCTGCGCCGATGCGCCTGTCTGGGCGGCGACGAGCAGAATAAAAACGAGGGCGGCGGTGAACAAGGACCAACTGGACTGAGATGGAACCGGCGGATTCAGCGACAGATGCGAGATCTTCATGGAGGTCGTGCGCTCCCTTCTCATCAATAAAATGGCGGAGAGGTTGAATGCGTGTGCTAAGGTAGGAATACTTCCTCCCAGTGTCAAATCGCTGCGGCGTTTCCTGCGGGGACGGACGATGCTGGCGCGCCGGGGGTTTCTTCTTCCGGCGATCGGAAGAGGTCCCAGAGAAGGAGGCCGAGTCCGGAGGTATTCCCAATGACGGCGCTCGGGCCCCACGCCATGGTGCCGAGCGCCCCGAGCGCCCAGAGGAGGGGGATCCATGACTGCCTCCCGACGGGTCTCCGGAGAAGCAGCATGAGCGGCATCCCGTAGATCAGATGCGCCTTTCGGACGAACGGCGGCAGCACCATCATGAGAAGAACGGGAAGATACCAGATCTCTCCCCTCTTCCTCGCGCGGTACGCAACAACGAGCGATGCCAGCAGAAGGACCGCGGAGAAGGGCGTGGAGAAGGCTCCAAGGTAGTCGTGGAAGCCGAGATTTGCGGTCGCGTTCTCCGACACCGTCTTAAGGTTTGCGATGCCCGCGAAGCTGTAGCCGAACACGAACGGCAGCGCCAGCGCGGCGGCGGCCGTTCCAAGACAGACAAAAAGCGCCCGCATCCATCGGCGGCCCTCGCGCATGAGCAGGTACGGCAGGACGAGAACCGGCGAGATCTTCAGGGCCGAGGCAAGACCGATCGAGAACGCGCCGAGCGAAGATCGCCCAGCGCTCCCGGCGGAGACAAGGATCAGGCACAAGACCACTCCGTTCACCTGTCCAAGTTCTGCGTTGAGGAGGGCAAGCCACGCCGTCGCAACGAGCGAAACGGCAAGGATGGCTGAAGTGGCCCGTTCATCGAGGGACAGCGCCGGCGGCAAGCAGTCCCAAAGCGCTGCAACGAAGATCGCCGCCGTGAGGAGATACCAGACGAGCGAAGAGACTCCGACGGGAAGCTGGCCTAGCGGATAGAGGATCCAGGCGAGAAAGGGCGGGTAGATGTAGCCGTCAGCGGCACCCGCGTGGTTTGCCGCGGCGTAAAAAATGGGGTAATCGATCCCCAGCGCCTCCTGGCGGCGGAGCGAATGGGGCAGGAAGACCAGGAGTCCCGCCAGGAAACAGGCGCAGACCCAGAGATTCAACCTCGGTATTGCCCGGAGCGTCGGCGTCATCGGGCCTAACCGCTAGGGCTTCTTCCGGCAGACCCAGAGAATGCCGCCGGTGCAGATCCAGGGTGATACGGCGTTCAGGAGCGCAAAGAGCGCCCGTCCAAAAATGTTGAGCTCCCACTTTCGGGTTGCGTGCCGCAGGAAGGGATAGTCGACATAGAGTCCGATGTTTTTCGGCGGCGTGAAGTCATCGGGGGTGACCGCGATGATGTCGAACCGCGATTCGGAAAGGAGCGCCTCGAACTCCGCCCGGGTATACCGGTACTCTTCAAATACGTACGCGGCTCCCTTCGCTTCCCGGAGCCGGCGCTTGAGCGCCTTGAGGCGGTTGGCGAGCGTGAGCCTGCTCGCATTCTGCAGCGGCACGGAGACGAAGAAGAGCCCATCGTCGCTCAGGAGCCTGTGCGCCTCGCGCAGCCCGGCCTGGGGGCCTTCCTCAAAATGCTCGAGAACCCCGAGCGAGATGACCGCCGCGAACGATCGGTCGGCGTACGACGAATGGAGAATATCTTCGGCATAGATCGGCGCGTTCGGATCGTATTCCCTCACGATGCGGAAGACATCCTCCGCGATATCGATCCCGATGATGTCGTACCCGAGCTTCAGGAGGTAGAAGACCCACCGCCCGATCCCGCTTCCCGATTCGAGGATCCTTCCCGTCTTCGGGAGATACGTTCGGAACACCGGTTCGATCAGCTGATACTGACAGAGATCGATATTTTCCTGCACGGCCTCGCCGCGCCACGACTGGCCGTGGGTGTCCAGCGCCGTCACCTGCTCGGCCGGATGATACATCTTATAGGGGGTCCGCTGTACGCTCATGGGTTCCAGAGAATGATCATTCGCACGGCCCGCTGCCGTGAACGGGAACAATATCCAATTTTTTGAGGAAAAAAGAAAACGGGCGGCACGAGATGCCGTCCGCAGATCGGGGTCCATTCGCACGGCCGACCGCAAGCGCCATCGGAGACTTATCCGGGGGTCCGCTGCCCGGCCCGCCGTCGCCGACCTGCGACGAGATCAGCGTAGATTGCTTCCGTCGCCCGGACCATCCCCTCTGCGGAAAAATGGGACATGACGCGCGCACGTCCGGCCGCTCCCATCCGCAGGCGCAGCTCCGGATCGCCGATGAGGCGCGAAAGTCGCTCTGCAAGCTGGTCCGCTCGTTTCGGCTCCACGAGAAAGCCCGTCACCCCGTCGACGACGACCTCGGGCGTCCCTCCGACGGCGGTCGCAACGACCGGCTTGCCGGCCGCCATCGCCTCGAGGACGCTCATCGGCAGTCCTTCGAATTGCGACGGAAGGATAAAGACGTCGAACATGGCAAGATACCGCGGAATCTCCTGCTGGTATCCGGCAAAGATGACCTGTGGCCGGTCCGCGGCACGCGTCTGCAGGTCATCCCAGAGATCCCCTTCTCCGACAATGAGGATCCTCGCCTCCGGATGCGTCGCCGCGAGGAGGGCGGCCGCGTCAATGAGATGTTCGACCCCTTTCTGGAACGTGAGCCGGCCGACGAACCCGATGACGGGCGCGCCGGAAGCGATGCCGTGGCGGCGCCGGAGCTCCTCGTCCGCTTTGACGTCACGAAAGCGTTCGACGGGGATGCCGTTGCGTACCACGACGAGCTTCGACGGGTTCATGAGGGGAATGTGGTCGAGCGTGTAGCGCCGAACATGGTCGGAAACTGCGATCATCGTCTGCGCCAAGAGGCTGTAGAGCCCGTAGTGCCAGCGTTCAAACCAGGTGAACCAGGAGAACATGTTGTGGATGGTCTCGACGTTCTTCGCGCCGGAAAGCGTGCCCGCGAGATGACCGTACCAACATGCATGATTGTGAACGATATCCGCCTTCACCGCGCGGGCGAGCGCGGCGAACCGGACGAGCCGCAGGATGCGGCTCTTCGTCGCAATGTGGACGAGCCGCACTCCCGGGACCGCGGCGATCTTCGCTGAGATCGTCCCCGGCCGGAGACAGGCGACAGTCACATCGAAAGCCTCCTTGTCGAGGAGCTTCGCATAATTGAAGATGACTTCCTCCACTCCGCCGTGGTCGAGGTTGTCCGTCGTGATGAGGAGGCTGGTTTTTGCGGGGACCACGGACGCTTCGGGCTTCGCTATTTTGTGCAGCGGGCGACCATCGTGAAGGCTTCCCTCCCCTCCACCGCCGGCACGACGGCCGTCCGGAACCGTAGGAGCGCGGGATCGGGAGGAGCGCCGGCATCCTTCGCCGACCCGGCGACGGAGCGCTTCAGCTGCTTGAGCGGCGTGACGATCTTCGAGAGGAGCGGATGGTGGTCGAGATTGTAGTACCGGAACTCCACCCAGTTGTACCGCAGGACGTCCCTTCTCCCCGTTTCGAGGAACTCCTGCCCTCCCCAGAACGTGATGTTCGGAAAGACGCTGCGGAGGACGCCGCGGAACTCCTCGGGATAATACTCAACGGTGTGGAACGGATTCCAGGGAGCGCGCTTGCGGTGGGAATGGAAGCGCTTGTTCGGCGTCGAGATGACGAGCGCGCCGCCGGTCCGGAGCACCCGGCGCAGCTCCGCGAGGAACGCGTGCGGGTCGGCCGTGTGCTCGATCGTCTCGAAGCTGACGATTGCATCAAACGATTCGTCGGCGAACGGGAGGGAGTTGCCGTCCACGAGCTCGAAGCGCAGGTTGGGGGCCGCGAACGCCGAGCGCGCCTTTGCGATCGCCTCCTTCGACACGTCGACGCCCGTCACGCTCTTCACGCGGGCATCCTGCGCCAGCATATTGGTCCCGTACCCGATGCCGGACGCGATGTCAAGCACGGCCCCGCCCCCGATCGACGACAGGGCATAGCGGTAGCGTTCGATGTGGATCTGCTCCACGATCGTCGAACCGTGCATCTCAGGAAGGCGCCCCGACTCGATGGTCGCGTGCTTGTCAACGATCGCCAACTTTGGTGAATGCTCCGCCATCAATCGCGCTTTCGTGCAATAACCATGTAGTTGACTGTGTCCTTCGTGTTCGTGTTGATCCTGTCGAGGAAGGAGAAGAGCACGTTCACGGCGACGACCCAGATCCAAAATGCAGCCTTCGAGACCAGAGGAATGGAATATTTCCGTCCGAACGCCAAATGATTGAGGAACGTCTGGCCGATCAGCCGCCAGGCTCCCCCGCCCGCGTCGATCCGGACGGCGTCAAAGCCGTGCTTCTGCAGGATGTGCGCCAGTCCGTACCGCGTATACCGCCAGTAGTCATGCGGCTCTTCGTGCAGCATCCACGCACCGGGGCACGTCAGGATGAGATGACCCCCCGCGGCGAGAACACGCGACGCTTCGGCAAGATAGACGTCGGGATTGGGAACGTGCTCGAAAACCTGGGTGGAGAGGACCGTCGAGAACGACCGGTCGGCGACCGGAAGCGTGGTCGACGCGCCGAGCACGATCTCCACGGTGCCGATGGTGTTCTGTGCGACATCCGCTCCGACATACGAGGTGAACCGCCCTTCGAAGAACGACTGGTACGGCTTGTTCCCGCATCCGTAGTCCAGAACAGCCCCCTGGACGTACTGGACGGCGACGTCGCGCATCCAGTCGATGAGGGGCCGCATGACGAGGTAGTCCCAGTTCGCGAGCGAGGTTGCAGGACGGCGGAGGCGGGCGGCTGCGATGTCGTCGGCAGCGGACATCACTGCCGACGTCACGCGGTCTTCACCACGAGTCTACCGGTGTAGTCGATCCGCTGGAGGAGCGGCGAGAACGGCTGCCGAGCGAAGTACTCGTGGACCGCGCGCTTCGCCCCGTCCCAATGCCCGTAGTCGTCGATGATGAGGATGCCGTTCCTCATGAGCCGCGGGTAGAGGTGATTGAGCTCGTGGAGGGTCGATTCGTACCAGTCCGTGTCGAGACGAAGGAGCGCGAGGCTCTCCGGAAGCGTCCCGGGAATGGTCTCCTCGACGCGGCCCTGCACGAAATGGACCTTCTCCATCGGGTAGCCCGTCGAGGCAAGATTCTGTCGGACGTCGTCCAGGGAGGCGAAGCACCAGGCGGAGCCGATCGCGGTCTTTTCCGCGGAGCGGAGTATCTCGCTCGCCGCCCGTCCGTCGACGTCGGTATCTTTCGCCGTCGGCTGCGTCATGCCTTCGTACGTATCGAGGAGATAGAGCTCGCGAGAGGTGTCGCCGAGCCGAAGAAGGGTCAGTGCGACGGCCATCATGCTGCCGCCGCGCCACACGCCGCATTCGAGTATCGGTCCGTCGAGCGTATTGGCGGTGAGATATTCCACGGCGGAGACCAGGGAAGCGACGCGCTCGAGGCTCGTCATCGTGAACGGCTTCAATCGGTCGTAAAGCGCGCGCTGCTCGTCCGAAAAATCCTTCGTGGGAGCCACCTCGGGCGCCTTTAGGCCCATCGTCCGGATTAAATCACGGAGCATACGACGTCGTTTTCGTGCGAGTGTGCCATGTGTCGGGGATAATTTTACTGAATAATCCGCTGAATTCCTAATAGACTGGCCGGACGGTAGTGTCTCAGTTTGAAATCCTCGCTCCCGATTTATGCTTGACCGGATAGGCAGGATTGGTTATATTATGGTATGAAGAAACCCAAAAGACCCCGCGACCCCAATACCCTGGCGAAGCTCGTTACCGATCTCGCCACGCATCAGAAGGAGGAGAACTTACCTCCCGATACACGCAACCCCGCCGCCGTTGCTCTTGGACGATTAGGCGGCCTCAAAGGAGGCAGGGCAAGGGCCGACGCGCTCAGCCCTAAGAAACGCTCACAGATCGCCAAGAAAGCCGCTCAAACCCGATGGGCTAAAAAGAAGTAGTTTTACCCCGACATATCTGTGAATTGGCTCGCCGCGTTGGATGCGCCAATCAACATTTTTAATGCTTCTCGTTCGCCGCTTTGACGGCGAGGATGGGGGAACCCATTCCAACGCACGAGAAGCATTTTTTTTATCGCGTATGACAGAGTTGGAATTATTTGAAATCTTGATATCTGATGGAGTTACCAATATATTCGAGTCGAATAAGCTTCTTCTTCTCGATTGTCGGCTCGAAGAAGATAGTCGTGTACGAACTCCAGAATGGTTCATAGAAGTATACGATAATATGCTATTAGATATGAATCATGAAAAACGTGCTATCTCCCAGAATGGACCCTGGGTTCGGTATAAAGAGTGGAGAGACCAAACAACCGGGCAAATTGTGAATAGATTACCCATTACGAAAACAGACGATGAGTTGACGGAGGAGGAGAATCGCGAAAAGCGCGAAAGAATTGAATCGATAGAGCGCAAGACCGCAGTTGTTCAGCGGAGAGGCGGAGCATACTCCCAGCTAATTGAGCGTCATAAAGCGTTTCGTTTGATCCTTCCCATCAATCTCATCCAAGGCGGGGCCGGATCGATTCAAGAAAGTAAGACTACCGCGAGCCATCCCATAACGACCACCAAAAGTAGGACTCGTAGAACGCGGGAACGATTAAACGAACTTACCCCGCTAATTGTGACGGCTTACCATGAACTTTACGGTACGGGCAAGCAATCAACGGTGGATGTTTTCAAGACGTTGGAGCAGAAATCGGAGGCGCTTTTCGGAGAGAGGCTAACTGCGGGCCAGATTCGTGGAATTTATGATCGCAAGGAGAAATTCATGTAAGCGATCATATAAACGTACATGTAAAACATATTAAATGGCGTTATAATGAAAGTGCCCGATGCGTTCACATCGGGCACTAAACCACGCTTCCGCGTGGTCACGGTAGATCATGCAGACGTAAGGTAAGGAATCTCCGTGACTCGCGCAAGAGCTTTCAGTCACAAATCACGGAGTTCCTATGTCCAAGCAGCATCTCAAATGGAACAGGACAAAACCGTCTCGTAGGGTAACTTTTCCGAGCAATCGGAGAACCCCTATTCCGCTACGGTTATAGTCCCAGGGCGATTGATTACCCAAACCCGCATCGGTTTAGGCCGGTGCGGGTTCTTTTTTGTCTCAAATCACGTATTTCTTTAAACTGAACTATATACTTGACAAGTCAAGATTAATGTCGTATATTGGTATAGATCAATAATCGAAAGCATGACAATGAACCGCCTCTCGCTCGAAAAACGTACCCAGATCATCAGCCTCCTTGTTGAGGGAAATAGCCTCCGCTCCGCCTCCCGCATTGCGGATGTTTCCATCAATACCGTGACAAAGCTGCTCGTTGAGGTAGGCCGCGAATGCCAGTGGTATCACAACGAGAACGTCCGCAACCTCAAGACGAAGCGGGTTGAGTGCGATGAAATTTGGTCGTTCGTGTATGCGAAGGAAAAGAATGTTCCCGAAGATATGAAGCACCGGAAGGATGTTGGGGACGCTTGGACATGGACGGCGATTGATGCGGATTCCAAACTCATCATTTCATATCTCGTTGGGGAACGAGACGCGAGCTACGCAACCATGTTCATGCAGGATGTTGCGAAGCGTCTTACCAATCGCATTCAGCTTACGACGGATGGACTCAAGGTATATCTCGCCGCCGTTGAAGGAGCGTTCGGCGCGAACATCGACTACGCGCAGTTAGTTAAGATCTACGGAGAAGCGCCCGGAGGGGAGAAGCGGTATAGTCCTGCGGAGTGTACGGGTACGCGGAAAGAGCTTGTTGTTGGTAAGCCTAACCCGAAGCACGTTTCTACGAGCTTCGTGGAGCGTCAGAATCTTACCATGCGTATGAGTATGCGCCGGTTCACACGCCTCACCAATGCGTTCTCGAAAAAGATTGAGAATCATGAATATGCAATCGCGTTGCACTTCATGTACTACAACTTCTGCCGGATTCACAAGACTACGAGGGTTACACCTGCTCAGGCGGCGGGGATCACGAAGAGGCTTTGGTGCGTTGAGGATTTGGTGAAACTAACGGATGCAGCCAAGTAATGTCAATGAAAATCAATTTAGTAACTTAACGAGACTATCCTTATGCTCCCAACTAATCACCTTAGAGAAGCCATTCAATATTTCAAGGGAACTGCTTGACCACTCATCTTCAGGATTAATAATGTTAATCCAAGAAAATTCTTTCTTCGTTTCCCTAATATCATAATAGCTAAAACCCGCGCGTATTACTTTCATCTGCAACTGTGAGCCGGACATTACCTTAATAAAATGGTCAACTTGACGACGTCGATAGTAGAAGTCAATTTTATGCGTAGTAGTCTTTCCATTTACCTTGTGGTTTTGCGTCACATTTAACTGCCGTTCCTTGAAGAACATCGTAACCTGGAACTTGAAGACGTCCGAAGTTGATGCTTGATGGAGATAGATCATGTCATTTACAGACTTCAGTGCATTAATTAGGTCGATAATTCCCTCTCCAGTCAAATCAGTTGTAACTGTCTTCTCAATCGCCCAACCGGACAAATCTACACTATATGCCTTGCAAATACTTCTTAGTAATTGCTCCCGGTGTTCATTTTCAAATAGTCTTACCCCGCGCATGAAGAGAGATTGAAGCGTTTCTCCATTATCATGCAAAACAATACGATCCCCCTCTGCCTTCGCATAAATTGTAATGTACACCCCATGAGAATGTAGGTATGGCGTTATAAGTATGCATCCGTCTTTCATGGGAATTATCTCAGAATGTCGCGCAAATGCATCGAGATAACTCTTAAGTAGTTTGTCGCAGTTCATTCCTGAAAGTCCAATCGAAGTTGTTCTTTGTACTCAATTGTCCATCGCTTCAGTACATAATCAATTTGATTATCTCTTGGCACATGTTGAAAACCATCATTTGGGTAGCGTGGAGCCATCTGCAATTTGTCGTTCCACAAATGTTCGTGCCAACCAGAAGCCCTATTGCCATCATGGTTGATATATGATGCGTGATAGTCTATTCCCCTGATTCTGTTATTATTGAACAGATAAGTAAATCTTGGCAACCATATCGCCGCGTCTTGTGCTGCTGCACAAAAACGTAACTCCAATCCCTCTTCATTCTTGATTGGCAAATCGATCGTGTACATTGACCCCTGCTTAATCCAAACGGGACTCTCCTCAAACCATGTCCTCAGGCGGTGGATTACATGATCTATGGACTCCTCTGTAACTTGGGATTTCAATCGATTTTATATAGGTAGATTGGTATTTACGCATAAGGTACATTCTTCCTCTGAAAAAAGCCAATTCAAACTGAGACACTACCGGCCGGACCGGGGCCGCATCCACGCGGCGCGCACGCCGTTCAGGAACGAGGCCGATACCGCGGGTCAGTGATCCTCCCCCTAGGGGCGGACACGTCCGAGAGACTGGCGGACAAACATCCAGAAGTCCGCGACCCGGCCTGCGACACTTGCCAGCGTCAGGCGGAAGAAGCGCTGGATGAAGAGGAAGAAGAGGAGCGAAATGGCGGCGAACGACCCGACATACCCCAAGGCCGCTCCGGCGACGCCGAACCACGACGTCAGGAAATACATCGAGAGGCCTGCGAGCGCCAGGAAGAGGAGCGCATAGTAAAACGTTTCGCGCGCCTTCCCGATGCCGACAATGTAGTTCGACAGGACGACGTTCCAGGGGTTCACAAGGGCGAGAAAGCCGAAGATCTGCACGATGATGGCGCCGTGGTCGTACTTTCCCTTGTAGAGCAGATGCATCATCGGTCCGGGGAGAAACACCATCGCGAGGAAGACCGGCAGGAGCAGCAGCGTCGAGAAGCAGATGGCCTTTTCGGCGGTGATCCGCATCTTCTCGATGGCTCCCTCCTTGTAAGCCTTGGACGAGAACGGGATGAGGAACATCTGGGCCACCTGCGCGAGCATGTCGAAGATCCTCGTAAATATCTTGGAAGCGCTGTAGACCGCGACGCCCGCGACGCCGACGAACGACGAGATGAAGAAAATATCCATCTGGGAGAAGACCGAGTAGACGGAGCTTCCCCCGAACGTGTATTTCCCAAAATGCCACATCGCCGCCAGGGCCTGACGGCTGAACGTCAAGCGGACAGACATCTCCCTGCGCGAGAGGACGAGCGCGAGAAGCGTCGAGGCGGTTTGTCCCGCAATAATGAGGACGACGAGGTCCGAGGCGCTCGTGAACCGCCCGAGGGCCCCCATGCCGGCGATGAGGCCGAGCGTCCCGAGGAAGTAGACGGCGTCGATCCAGAAGATGCGAGCGACGGCGTACGTCGTCTGGAGGAGGCTCACCGCGAACGTCCGGTAGAGTCCCGAGAAGAGAAGAAGCGGCATGTAGCGCAGGAGCGAAGCCACCTTTCCGTCGTCGTGCGGGCTGACCAACGAGAGGAGGAGCGGGCCTCCAACAAACGTCAGGAGCGATGCTGCGGCGAAGAATGCGGTAATCATGCCGAGTCCGGCGACGATGTAGGCCCCGTTCTCCTTCGTCTCCGCGCCGAACTTTGTCAGCGGCTGCAGGGCAAGCGCGCCGCCGAGCGCCGCGATGATCATATAGAGCGACTGCACGACAACGAACGCGCCGTACTCCCCTTCCGGCAGAACGCGAATGACCAGGAGAATGAACCCGATGCCGTAGAAGGCCGGAAGCGCCTTATCGGCGAACGCCCAAAGCCCCTTGCCGATGTGCCGCCCGAACTGCATCAGGAGGCCTTCCGGAAGATGGAAACGATTCCTTTGCCCAGGGCAGCCACGATGCGGAAGTTCCCCTGAAGAAGCTCGCGGAGGATGAAGACGAGCGCCACCGCGCCGACGCACCAGGGGATGGTAAGCCAGTGATACCAGCGCGCGTAGCGGCGGAGAAGGAGAAAGTTGTGCTCCGTCTTGAGCGTGGTCTTGAGCGGCGTCGCGCCGCCGCCGCTGGAAGCCGACACGCGGTGCCAGAGCTTCGCCTCCCCGACGTACACGAGACGGAAGCCGGCACGGAGCGCCCGGAGCGAAAAGTCCGCATCCTCGCCGTAGGCGGGGTGGAACGCGTGGTCCATGAACCCGATCGCGTCGATGACGCTGCGGCGGATGAGCATGGCGCAGCCGTTGACGTAGCCGGTGTCCTCCGTCGGGTCGTACTGGCCCCGGTCAAGCTCGCGGATTCCCCGGTGGGAGACGACGCCCGTAAAGAAGTTCACCCTTCCGCCGGCATACCAGAATGTCGTGGGCTCCGCGGAGAAGTAGGTCTTGGGACCCAGGATGCCGATCTTCGGGTCGCTCATGCCCGCCTCAATCATCGCGGAGAGCATGTCCGGGCCGGCGAAGATGTCGTTGTTGAGGAGGAACACCCAGTCGGCGCCGCGCTTGAGCCCTTCGCGCAGACCCACGTTATAGCCCTCTCCGACGCCGAGATTCGCGCCGTTGGCGATAAGGAGCACGCCCGGATACTCTTCGCGCACCATCTCGAGGCTGCCGTCGGTCGAGCCGTTGTCGACAACCGCAAGGGTGACATGCGGGTAGGTCATCTTCAAGAGGGAATCGAGCGTTTCCTTGAGAAGCGCCCTGGCGCTCCCGTCGGGTTTTACGCCGTAGTGAAGGACCGCAGCGAACACCGAGGGGAAGTCCGCCGCCATCAGGAGATATGCTTGAGGAGAACGTCCACAATGCGTCCGGAGGCCTTGCCGTCGCCGTAGGGGTTGATCTGGTTGGCCATGTCCGCATACGCCGCATTGTCGGTGAGGAGCCTCGTGGCTTCCTTCACGATGCGCGCCCGGTCGGTCCCCACGAGGATCCCGGTTCCGGCCTCGATCGCCTCAGGCCGCTCGGTCGTGTTCCGCAGGACGAGCACCGGCTTGCCGAGGCTCGGCGCCTCTTCCTGCACGCCGCCAGAGTCGGTGAGAATGAGGGTGCACTTGTTCATGAGCTGAACGAACGGGCGGTAGTCCATCGGCTCGATGAGGTGGACGCGGGCGACGCCGGCCAAGATCTCCTTGGCGCTCGCCTGCACGTTAGGGTTCGGGTGGACAGGATAGACGAGCTCCACGTCCGGATGCGACTCCACGAGCTCGCGGCAGGCCCGGAAGATCTCCTTCATCGGCTCGCCGAAGTTCTCCCGGCGGTGCGAGGTGAGGAGGATGACCTTTCGGTTCTGAAAATCGATCTTTCCCAGCGTGGGATCGGCGAACGTGTACGCGGGATCGACCGTCATGAGGAGGGCATCGATCACGGTGTTCCCGGTGGTGAAGATCGCCGCCGGGTTCACCCCTTCGGCGAGGAGATTCCGCTTTCCCCAGTCGGTCGGCGTGAAGTGCAGGTCGGTGAGCCTCGTCGTGAGCTGTCGGTTGATCTCTTCGGGGAACGGGTCGTACTTGTTCCACGTCCGAAGTCCCGCCTCGACGTGGCCGACGGGGATCTTGAGATAGAACGCCGCAAGGCTCGCGGCAAAGGTCGTCGTCGTATCGCCCTGGACAAGGAGCGCTCCGGGCCGTTCGGCCGCCAGGATCGGCTTGATCTGGTTCAGGACGGCGGTCGTCACGTGGAAGAGGTCCTGGTTGTGGAGCATGACGTTGAGGTCGTGCGCAGGCGTGATCGAAAAGACCTCGAGCATTTGGTCGAGCATTCCGCGGTGCTGCGCCGTGACGATGACCGAGTGCCCGACGCCGCGGCGCTCGAGCTCCTTCACGACCGGAGCCATCTTGATGGTCTCGGGCCGCGTACCAAACACGACCGCGATATGCTTGCTCATGCGCTCATTCCCGAAAGTTCTTCAATGCTTGAGACGAGACGGTCCCAGGAGTATTTTTTCTTCTCCTCGGCCACGTTCGCCGAAAATGCCGGACCGCGCCCTTCGTCATAGAAACGCCGGATGGCGCTCGCCAGTGCGCCGGGGTCGTTCGGCGGCACGACGTACCCTGTCACGCCGTCTCGGGCCACCTCGGCGAGTCCGCCGACCTCGGTTGCGATTACCGGCGTGTCAAAATTGTAGGCGATCTGGGCGATGCCGCTTTGCGTCGCCGACAGGTACGGCAGGACTACCGCGTCCGCCGCGCTGAAATATCTCCCCACCTGGTCGTTCGGAACGTATTCCGAGACGAACCGGACCGAATCCCCCAGTGCGAGCTCCGAGGCGCAGCCCCGGTACTTCGACTCGTCGTCGTAATACTCCCCGACGATGAGAACGACGAGATCCTCGGCGGCGCCGGCGTCCTTCAGCCGCTTCACCGCTTCAAGGAGCACGAGCACGCCCTTATACGGGCGGACATACCCGAAATATAGCAAAACTTTTTTTGCCGCAATACCCAAGGTCGCCCGGGCGCGATCCTTGTCGATCCGCGCGCCGAAGTTCTCGTAGACCGGATGGGGAACTTTTTTATATCGCCGTCCCGGAAAACGCTCAAGCAGGTCCCGCTCGACCGCGTCGGACTGGACGATGAACGCGTCGGCTTGCCGAAACGCGTAGTTCGTGAAGAGGATATCCCCGGGACGGCGTTCGTGCGGGACGATGTTGTCGCAGATGAAGATCACATTCGTGCGCGTCCCGCGCTTCGCACACTTCGCGATCGTCCCGAAGCAGGGGCCGAAGAACGGGAGCCAATACTTGAAGATCAGGAGGTCGGGCCCGCGCCTGCGGATCTCGCGGGCGACGGCGATCCAGTTGAAGGGATTGATCGAATCGATGAGCGCCGGCGCGGGCGTGACGTCCGGCGGGGTCCCCCCCGTCTCCGACTGCGTCGTGCCGGGGAAGAGGAACGAAGGATACTGACGCCGGAAGGTGATGGTCTCCACGATATGGCGCTTCGCGAGATGCGAGGCGAGGAGCCCGTTGAAATGCGCGATCCCGCCTCTCAAGGGAAACGCCGTGCCGACGATGAGGATCTTCATGCCGGCGCCGCCGTGCGCGGCGCGCGCCGGAACACCACGAGGCCCGCAAGTGAGAAGAGGAGCGCGAACGAGGAGATCCACGCCCCGCGCGTGAACGATGCAGGTTCGAACCGGACCACGACCGTATGCGTCCCGCCGGGGACCGCGACGGCTCTGAGGTTCCAGTCAGCGCGGAAGACCTCCTGCTTCGCCCCGTCGATATACGCGTTCCAACCCGGGTAATAGATCTCGGAGAGGACGAGATAGCCGTTCTTCGGCGTCTCGACGGCGAGCGCGATCTCATTCTCGCTGTACGCGATGATCGAAGCCGACGATGACGCGGCGTAGGCGGTGTCAGTGACTGGCAGGCCGGGGTGCTCCTCGAGAACGACCATCCGGGTCGGATCGAACGCGGTGCTCGTCATGAACGGCGACACGAGCGAATCTTGCATGATCCTCGCGTCATAGACCATGTATGCCCGGGGCAGGGGATGCTCGGCGACCTCGATGCCCATGGTGTGCTTCTGCTGGTCGACGCTGATCCTGTACCGCGCGTTCAGAATGTCGCAGATGCCCGACCAATCGCGGCCGGGAGTGTAAATGCGCTGAAGGCTCAGCGGCGTATATCCTTCCATGAGGAAGACCCGGTCGACCATCCCCTGGTTTCGGTCGAGGATCATGGCGCCGCCCAGGCGCGAGTTGATGCGGAAGTACTCCTTCTCCCCCGCCTTCTTCAGCATGTTCACGATGTCCGCCGTGCGTCCGTAGTACTCCTCAGGGCTGAGCGATCCGTTGTTCTGGTTGAACCCGAACACGTTCACGTCGATCACCTGGAGGAGGAGGATCGCTGCGAGCGCGGCCGTCGCGGTGAGGACCTTCCGCTTCGCCAGGAACAGGAGCACGCACAAGGCCAGGATGAGCGCGAATGCCGCCGTCGCCTCCGCCGCGGCCTGTGGATGGACCTGGGAGTAGAACTGCGCATTGGGCGACGGGATGAACATCCCTGCTTGGCCTCCGATCCAGAGGAGCGCGCCGATACCGGCGGCGGCGATGAGGAACCGGTCGAAGTGCTTGGCCCGGCCGGCCATTGCGCTCAAGAGCCACCGGAGACCGAACCCGCTCAGGATCGCAGCGCTCAAGGTGAACAGGAACGACATCCTCCCCGGTATCCGGAACTTGTCGAACCCCGGGACGAACCGAAAGAAGAACGCATGGAGAAAAAAGTTGTCACCGAGCGCGTACAGAATCGAGAAGACGACCACCCCGAAGAAAAACGCCACAATCCGGTTCTTGCGCAGGAGCGGGATCGCTCCGGCGACGAACGCGATGCCCGGTATGCCGACGTAGAGGCAGGTCTCCCAGTAGTCCCACGATGTCGGCGTAAGCCAATAGGTCGTACCTTGGGCTCCCGACGCGCCGAAATACTTCGGTATGAACGGGGTGATGAGCTGCGGCCACTGGAGCGAGCTTTCCGCCGACTTCTGGAAGGTGATCTCCGACCTCGCCGAGAGGCCCGCGAGCTCGATGGTCGGCAGGAGCTGGATCGCAGTCAGGGCGAGGGCGATCGCGATCACGCCCGCGGCGAACGGGACCATCGACCAGGCCTTCTTGGCGTCGGAACGCAACGAGGAGACGAACTCGAAGCATGCGTACGCGAAGAGGAAAACGAACGTATAGAGCGAGAACTGCGGCGATCCCCCAAGGATCGAGTGCCCGAGGACGAGGCCCGCGAGGATCATCGAAACGACCGAGCGGCCGAGGACGGCTTTGCGGAACAAGAGGAGAACGAGCGGCGTCCACGCCACCTGCGAGATGAACGTGTGGTGGATCGCGTGGGTGATCATGAACCCGGAGAACGCATAGACAATGCCGCTGAACAGCGCATACGGCCGCTCGAGGCCGAGGTCCTCCGTGAGAAGGTACATCGAGAACCCCGCGAGCACGAAATGCGCGATGATGAGAGCCTCCACCCAGAAGAAGTGGAGTCGGTCCCCCTGTACGGCGAACGTCAGAAGGAGGTTCGGGATGTAGAAGAACGCGGTCTGGATGTCGGCTTGGAACGGCATCCCGTTGAAGGTGTACGGGTTCCACAAGGGGAGGTGGCCGTGGGACAGCGAGACGGCCGCGAAGTCCCGGAACGCATAATACTGATAGATGAAGTCCTCCCAGAAGAACGCCTTCTGGAAGAGGATGTCGCGGAAGAAGAACACGACCATGAGCGCGATGAGCCCCAGAGCGTGCCAGTGGCGCATCGCGGGCAGGATGCCGGGTGAATCCTGTGAACGGTTCCGGGATGGATGCTTCGCCATCGCGTCGGCTACTTCTTCTTGAGGAGCCGAGTGCAGGAATCGAACACGGTCTTCACCTCAAGGTACTGCATGCAGTCGTTCGGGCAGATCGGGGCGTAAAAGCAGTCACACTCGAAATCCGGCTCGAGGATCTCCCCCTTCCCGTAGAGCTCGAACTCATGCTTGTTGAAGATGTTATTGAAGAGCACGATCTTCTTCTCCAGTCCGATGGCGAAGTGCATCCCCATCGTCACCGCGGTGACGACGAGCTCGCACTGGTTCATCTCGCTCAGGAACTGCTTCAGGGGAAAATGCCCCAGGTAGAGGGCGCCGCTCTTTTTCGCAAGACGGACGTTCTTCTCATGCTCCAGTTCGCCGCCGAGGAGGAGCGGGACGTATCCCGCCTTCTTGAGCTGTTTGGCGAGCTTAGACCAGTACTCCTCGGGCCAGAGCCTGGAGGTCCAGCGGCCGCCGCAGCCGGTGTTGAGCCCGATGATCCGCTTCTTCTTCGGGAGCTTCCAGGCGAACGTACCAAGTTCGGGCATCATGTAGGTCTCGCCGGCGAACCGATAGCCGCAGATCTCGAAGATCTCCTCCTGATAGCTCTTCGTGTTCGCCTTGCTCAGGTCGTCGAAGACGCCCGTGAGATACTTGTGCTCCGCGTCCCGGTCGATCGGCGCGGCCTTCCCGTCAACGAGCGTGAACCCCTTCTTGACGGTTGCGGAGATCTTCGATGTGAGCGCGCACGCCTCCTTTTCCTTGTCGAGGTTGTAGAGGGCGTCGAAGCTCACCGCCTCCAGCGTCGCCAAGCTCTGCGGCGTGAACGCCAGGACGACGTCGATCCCCTTCGGCAGCACGTCGGGCGAGAGCGTCAGCCACCAGATCTCGGCTTGGGGCTCGTCCTTCTTGATCTTTCGGAGGAGCGTCGTCGTCCGGATGACGTCGCCGAGGGCCCCAAGTTTGACGATGAGGATCCGTTTGCGCACGGGGTCGTAGTGCGTGCAGTCCTTCCCGTTCGCGTCGACGCAGTGGACGCCGTGTTCCTTGTGCGGTTTGCAGGGTAGGTCGCCGCGGAACGAACGGCAGTCGCGTTTCAGGTCGTTCACCGTAAGTTTCATTTGTTGATCTCCAAGATTCGTACTCCTCTTCCAGTTTGCAGCGCGTCGACGTAGATCGTCGTGAGTCCCTTGGCGGCGAGCGCCGGCTCCTTGCCGTAGAGGATCGGCTTGAGCTGGGGACGGAACACGTAGACCACCCTCTCCCCCAGGACGAGGAACCGCGCGCCGGCCCTCTTTGCGAATGCGAGGATGGTGTCGACCGGTTCATTCGGGATCTGCGTATACCGCCCGTCCGCATAAAAGGCGGTGTACGGTTTCCGGTCGAGGAAAATGTCGCCCGGCGCGACGCGGGATTTGATCGCGAGCGCGGCGGTCTTGAGTTCGATCATGTCATCGTCCTGCTTCTGGATCTCCGACAGCGTCGGCACGGTGCCGAGCACGCAGACAAGCACACTAAGATAGAAGAACTCCGCTTTCGGGATGTGCCGCAGCGCAAGGAGTGCAAAGACCGCCAGGAACGGGATATAGGGCAGCACGAACCGGGAGAATGGGTTCAGGCCGAAGAACGGCAAGAGGAGGAACATGACGAGCCCTGCCATGAGAATGTTCCGGTGCCGGGCGATGCCGTAGAGGCCGGCGGCCAGCACAGGAACTCCGGCGTAGGTCAGGAGGTTCGCACCGTGGGCGAGAAAGTGCTCCGGGTAATACGAGAGCGAGGTCAGGACCGCCTGGCCCGTCGAAGGGGTCGGGGCGGCCGGGGCGAGTGCTTCCCGGGCAAGGTTCGCACGCCAGTCGACGTCCCAGGCGCGCAGGTTATCGCTCTTCGGCGAGAGGGACCAGGTCCCGGTCTCAACGCGCAGGGAGATGATGTACGGGAGCGCGAACAGAAGGAGCCCCGCAGCGGCAAAGGCGATGAACTTCACATCGTGGCGCTTCCAGGCGTCGTACCCGAGGATGAGGACGAAGAAGAGGAGCGCCTCGGGCCGCGTCAGGTATGCGATGCCGCACGCCGCACCGAACAATACATGGTACCGTAGCCGGTAGCATGCGAACGCCGTCACGGCGAAGAAGATGAACTGCGATTCCGACATCGCCATGGCCCCGTACCGGATCATGAGAGGGTTGAACACGGCGATGACGGTGGCGGCAAGCGCGGCGCGGGAGTCGAGGAACTCCCGGGCGACGACGAAGAGCGGGACCACCAGGAGCCCGCCGAAGAAGACGGAGGCGTACTGCGCGGCGAGCACAGGGTCGGCGACGAAGAACCGGAAGAACTCGATGGCGAGAGGGTAGCCGGGCGGAAAGACCCACCGCCAGCTTGGATCGCGGAAGTAGTTGATGTAGTAGGCCCCGTCCCACGCCACGAGCGGATGAAATGAGACGGCGTAGTACCGCACGGCGATGGCGATAAGGGCGAGCGCGCCGACAACGATCCGTTCCGTTCCGGGAGCCCAGTTCCCCGCAGAGACGTTCACCCCCCGGGTACGGCGTGACGAAGCGCGCGTTTTGCTCATTGAGGAGGAGCTATTTCCAGGTTTCCCGTATGGAATATTGTTCTTCGCCCGACTGCCGCGTCTTCGAGATCATCTCCCCGAGAAGTCCGACGGAGATGAACTGGATCCCCACGATGATGAAGAGGATGCCGCCGGTGAAGAGGGGGCGGTTGCTCAGCGATGCGCCCTCGTAGAGCTTGAGGTACACGAGATAGCCATCGATCGCCAGTCCCCAGAGGAAGAAGACGGCACCCCAGAAACCGAAGAGGTGCAGGGGCCGCTGGAGGTACCGGGTGGTGAACAGGACCGTCAGCAGATCGAGGAACCCCTTCCAGAAACGGCCGATGCCGAACTTCGTCTTGCCGAAGCGCCGGGGCCGATGCCGAACGGGAACTTCGCTGATCTTGTAGCCGAGCCAGTGGGCGAGCACCGGGATGTAACGGTGGAGCTCCCCGTAGATGCGCACCTCTTTGACGACCTCTTTCCGGTAGGCCTTGAGGCCGCAGTTGAAATCGTGGATCTTGATGCCGGTGAGGAGGCCCGTGACGAAGTTGAAGAACCGCGACGGGATCGTCTTCGTGATGGGGTCCTTCCGCTTCTTCTTCCAGCCGGAGACGAGGTCGGATCCCCGCTTGATCTCGTTCATGAGGCTTGGGATCTCCGCGGGGTCATCCTGAAGGTCGGCGTCCATCGTGATGACGATGCTTCCCTGGGCGAGCGCGAAGCCGGCGGCGAGGGCCGCGGATTTGCCGAAGTTACGGCGGAAGCGGATGATCTTGATTCGGGCCTTGTCGCGCTGACGGATGTCTTGGAGGACGCGCGAAGAGTTGTCGGTGCTGCCGTCGTCGACGAAGATGATCTCATACCGGTTGATGCGGCTCAGGGCCGACCGGATATCGTCATAGAGCTCGCGGAGCGACTGCTCCTCATTATAGAGGGGGATGACGATGGAAAGTTCTCTGGCTCCGCCGGTATCGCGGCCGCCCTGGTAATCGTCGCGGCGTTCGCGCTGACCGCGGGAGTCGTCGCGGCGTTCACGCTGGTCCCGGGACCCTTCCCGGCGTTCGCGCTGACCGCGGGAGTCGTCCCGGCGTTCACGCGGACCCCGAGGTTCCGTCTGCCGCTCGGGCTGTTCCTGCGGTTCGGTCTGTCCCTCGGGCTGTTCCTGCGGTTCGGTCTGTCCCTCGGACTGCTGGAGCGGTTCGGTCCGTTCGCGCCCGTCCTGCCACCCGCCTTGACGTACGCGCCCTCCCCCTGGAATGCCGCCCTGCCGTTCACGTCCTTCCTGAGAATCGCCCTGGCGGTCACGTCCTTCCTGAGGATCGCCCTGGCCTTCACGTCCTTCCTGGGAATCGCCCTGGCGGCCGCGCTGGGGCCGACGGCCCCGCTGGAACCGGTCACGCCGTTCCCGTTGCTGCGGCGGCCTCTGGGACTGCTGGCCCGGCTGTCCCGGCTGGTCTGGTGCGGCGGGCCGCTCGGACGACTCGGGAGCGTCCATCGGCGCGCTCTGCATGGATGGCTGTTCGGGCGCCTGCGAAGGTTCTGGCGTGGAAGGAGTTGATTCCGGTGGTTTTGGTTGAAATTCCTGCTCTTGATCGCTCATTCAGTTCCCATATGGTGTGTGCCAAAATACGATATTTTCCTCAGATAATCAATGACTCCTTCGCATCGAAAAAAGACTTGAATGAGTGCTGGCAATTCGATAGATTTCAGATGATCGTAACGTCGCGGTCCACCACCTTAAGAATCATTCCGGAGACCACTCCATGCGAACTTCGCTATCACGTTTACTCGTCATTCTGCTCATTCTCCTCCCCGGGAGCCTCTTCTCGCAAAAACATCTGCCGTTCCAGGTGCAGGAGGTGTCGCACCGGATGCAGATGCAGAAGACGGAGGCGGATTCGGTCGCCTTGGTGCAACAGCTGCCGATCCGGGTCGAACGCCCAGACGGGACCATCTTTGAACTCATGCGGATCGAGCGCGGCATACCGCGATATTATATC
Source organism: Ignavibacteriota bacterium (assembly GCA_025358305.1). Lineage (GTDB taxonomy): Bacteria > Bacteroidota > Ignavibacteria > UBA10030 > SZUA-254 > JANYJZ01. The sequence continues at coordinate 14,913 of JANYJZ010000002.1, read as the reverse complement.
ACCGAAAACCTCAATGCCGCCAAGACGATCTCTTCGAACAAGCTCTGGTCCGGGGCCGGCTTCGGCTACGCCCTGAGCGGCCTGGGCGTCCTCCTCGGCGAATGGGACGGCGGGAAGGTCCTGACGACCCATCAGGAGCTCACCGGCCGGGTCACCGCCGCCGATCTCGCCTCCCTCAGCGCCCACTCCACGCACGTCGCCGGAACGATGATCGCGACCGGCGTCAACGCGGCCGCGCACGGCATGGCGAACCAGGCGACGCTCATCTCCCACGAATGGACCAACGACGTCATCGAAATGAACAACGAGGCGATCGCGGGACTCAAGACGTCCAACCACTCGTACGGCCTCATCACCGGCTGGACGTTCAACTACTTCAACGACAACAAGTGGGTCTGGTTCGGCGACAGCTCGGTGAGCGAAACGGAGGACTACGGGTTCGGCTTCTACAACTCCGAGGCCGAGAACTGGGACGGCGTCGCCGAAACGAACCCCAACTACCTCATCTGCAAGGCCGCAGGAAACGACAGGAACGAAGGTCCGTCGGGCGCGGTGCTGCACTGGTTCTTCAAGAACGGCGTTCAAACCCTCTCCTCCAAGGCGCGGTCCAGAGACGGCAGACTCGGCGGTTATGACTGCATCAACGGCGCGGGCGTGGGGAAGAATATCCTCACCGTCGGCGCGATCGACGACATGACAGGCGGTTACGTCAACCCGGCGGGCGTCATCATGTCGAGCTTCAGCTCTTGGGGACCGACGGATGACGGCCGGATCAAGCCCGACATCTGCGGGAACGGCGTCGGCCTCACCTCCTCGGTGGAGACGGCCAACAACGCGTACGGCGTCTTTTCCGGCACATCGATGGCGACCCCGAACGTCACCGGCTCGATAGGCCTCCTCCTCCAGCTCCAGCAGAACCTCCATGGCTCGACCCCACTTCGCTCCTCCACGATGAAGGCGATCATCGTCAACACGGCCGACGAAGCAGGTCCGAGCACCGGACCCGATTATGTCTACGGCTGGGGTGTCATGAACACCCTCCACGCCGCACAGCTCATGACCCTCGACAGCGCACAGGGAAGCGGCTCGCACATCCGGGAGATCGTCCTCAACCAGGGAACAAGCGTGCAGTTCGACATCAGCTCCGACGGCACGCAGCCCCTCAAGGCAACGATCGCCTGGGTCGACCCGGCGCACACGGCGCTCCCCGCCTCCCTCAACCCGACGACACTCCTCTTGATCAACGACCTCGACGTGCGGATCATCAAAAAGAAGGACCTCACGACGTACCAGCCCTGGATCCTCGACCCGACGAACCCGACCGCGGCGGCCACGACCGGCGACAACTTCCGCGACAACGTCGAGCAGGTCTATATCGCCTCCCCGGAGCGCGCCGTCTACACCGTACGGGTGACGCACAAGGGCTCCCTCTCGGGCGGAGCGCAGAACTTCTCGATCGTCATGAGCGGAAACGTCCCCTCGATCGGCCCGATCGTGACCACCACGCCGTCCTCGGTCACCCTCTCGCTTCTGCCGGGCGGCGTGAAACTCGATTCGATCCGCGTCGCGAACACCGGCGACACGACGCTGAACTACCACCTCGCGTACGACACGACCCTCTCCTGGATCTCGCTCGCCGAGGACTCCGGGAGCGTGGCGCCGCTGGATTCCGCCTACTTCCACTACACGATCAACGCGGCGGGACTGACGCAGTGGACCACCTTCTCGACGAACGTCACGCTTTCCGGCGCGGCGAGCCCGGTCATCCTCCCCTTCACCTTGCACACGCTCGGGCCAAAGATCGGCACCTCGCCGTCATACGTGGTGGTGGACGTGGACTCCGGCGCCGTGGGCGCCGATACGATCACGATCCACAACACCGGGTTCTCGCCTCTGGCCTACGTCATGAAGGACAACGCGGGGAACTTCCCCGTCTGGATGACGGTGAACGACACCGACGGCACGATCCCTCCGGGCGACAGCGCCCGAGCCATCATGACGTTCAACGCCGTCTCGCAGCCGGTCGGCGACTACACGACGCTCGTCACGGTTGCGAGCAACGATACGTCCACCGGTCCCGTCGTGACCCAAGTCGACCTCCACGTCGGAACGCGGATGCCGTTTGGGGTCAACGTCCATAGCCGCTGGAACATCGTCTCTCTCCCGGTGCGTCCGTTCACCTTCCTCAAAACGTCACTCTATCCGACGGCCTCCTCGCCGGCCTGGTCCTTCAACGGCGCAATGTACGTCCAGAAGGATACGCTGAAGAACAGGTCAGGGTACTGGATGAAGTTTCCGTCGGCTCAGATCGTCACGATCGACGGGTACACGTTCACCTCCGACACGATCCCGGTCGCCAGCGGCTGGAACATGGTCGGGGCGGTCTCTGATCCGGTCGCCACTGCCAGCGTTTCCACGGTGCCTCTGGGCATCCTGTCGTCCCCGTTCTTCGAGTATACGACCGGGTTCGCGATCGCCGACAGCCTGCGGCCAGGAAAAGGCTATTTTGTGCATGCGAACGCCTCCGGGTCGGTCCTGATGCATGCGGGCCCCTCCGCGCTGCCGAAACAGTCGGCGCGGTCGATGTTCGACGGGCTCAACACGATTACACTGGAGGACGGTGCAAAGAACGGACAAACGCTCTACTTCGGTGAGGCGGGCGCAGCCGGCCGTGCAGTGACCATGATGCCTCCGGCGCCGCCGGCGGGGAGCTTCGACGCCCGGTTCGCCTCGGGTATGATGGTCGAGACGGTGAGTCCCGCCTCCGAAGCTCACTCACTCGTCGTTCGGGTGACCCCTGTCGACAACCCGGTCATCGTCCGGTGGAACATCCTCGGAGCCGACAAGCGCCGGTACACGATCACCGATGAGGCGGGATCGCCCGTCGACATGGCGCCGAACGGAAGACTGACGCTCTCCGGCTCGGGCGCCGGCGAACGGACGCTGACGATCTCCTACTCCGATCCGGTGCTGCCGAAGGAGTTCGCGCTCCAGCAGAACTATCCGAACCCGTTCAACCCCTCGACAACGATCTCGTACGAGCTCCCTGTCGCAGGGTTCGTCACGATCAAGATCTACAACATCCTCGGTAACGAGGTCGCAAGCGTTGTCAACGGCACGCAGGAAGCGGGATTCCACTCTGCGGTCTTCGACGCTTCGGCGCTCCCGAGCGGCGTCTATATCTACAAGATGCAGTCGGAGCGCTTCACCGCGGTCAAGAAGATGATGCTCATGCGGTGACGCCGCGCCCTCCGTTCGACCAGCTACGAAAAGCCTCCTGACGTCAGAGTCAGGAGGCTTTTTCTTGTGGGGCGCACAGGGGGCCCCGCGCGCAGAACAACCCCTTTAGTGGCGTTCCGCTTCCTTGAGCACACGGAGGAAGTTCCCGCCGAGCATCTTTTTGACGTCGGCCTCTGAGTAGCCGCGCTCGAGAAGCGCGCGGGTCAAATTTGGGAGCGCGGTCACATCGTCCATCCCCAGCGGCGTGACGTTGATGCCGTCAAAGTCCGATCCGATGCCGACGTGGTCGGGGCCGATGAGCTTCGCGACGTAATCGAAATGGTCCACGAGGACCGACAGGGGCGGCCGGATCGGGAGATACTCCGCCGCAAAGTGCCGCGCTATAGCGTTCTCCTTCGTGAACGTGTCCCCGGGGAGGACCCGGACGAGGGAATCGATCTCGCGCTGGTGAGGGGCCCGCATCTTCGCCTCCTTGTCCGCGAACGTGCTGTCGATGAAGGCCGGATTGAAGTTGATGAAGACGACGCCGCCGTTCTTCGCGATCGCCTTGAGCTGGTCGTCCTTGAGGTTCCGGCGGTGGTGACAGAGGCTCCAGACCGAGGAATGCGATGCGATGATCGGCCGTGTCGACGTGCCGATGACGTCCCAGAAGGTCCGTTCGCCCACATGCGACACGTCCACGAGCATGCCCAGGTCGTTCATCTTCCGGACGACCGCCTTCCCGAACACCGTGAGGCCCCGGTGCGCGAGCGTCGTTTCCGGGTTGGTTTCGTCTTTGGCGGACGTGGCCCAGCTCGTGCTGTTGTTCCAGGTGAGCGTCAGGTATCGGACGCCGCGATTGTAGAAATGGTCGAGGTTGCCGATCGCATCCCCGAGAGGATGCCCCCCTTCCATCCCCAACATGGCCGCAAGTTTATGCTCCCGCACCGCCCGGTCGACGTCAAAGGACGACCGCGCCAGAACGACAGCCGCCGGGTTGCGCCGTGCGAGGCTCTCGACGGAATCGATCTGTTCGTCCGCCTGGTCAAAATACGAGCGCTGGGTCTTCTCCGGGGGGACCCAGATCGAGAACATCTCGACGTCCACGCCTCCTTGTCGGAACCGAGGCAGGTCGGAATGGCCCGCCTGGGTGAGAACGGAGATGTCCTCGCCGTTAAGCATGCGCTGGGCGACATCATTGTGCGTGTCGACGACAACCGCGTCAAAATGGATATCCCGGGCCGTCCGCGGCTGTGAAAAAGCCCCTGACGCACTGACGAGGATCGTGGCGGCGACAAAGAAGATGATGCGTATCGGCATGGAGAGCCCTTTCGGCAAGTGAAGGGGCCAATCTACGGAAAGAGGGCGAGGGATGCAAGAGTTCTGTCGGCGCGGTAACAACAGGTGCGGCCCAAAAAACCGAAAGGGCGGAATACGTTCTCCGCCCTCTCGATCGTCGCCTCCAATGCTACTCATCCCCCGTGCCGGCCTGTTTCTCTGGGGTCGACGGAGAATCTTCATCTAGAAGGCTATTCGCTACAGTCCGGGGCCGGTGCTGAAAATGGGATGAAGAATAATCTCGGGGAACCTGTCCGAGGCCCGCCGCGCGGGGCCGTTGCGGAGATACAACGGGGCCGGATGATGCCCATCCGGCCCCGATCGAACGATAAAAAAAGGAGACCCTCGCGAACGAGAATGTCTCCTTTTTCAAGCTGCAACAGCAGAGACGCTTACGCGCCGCCTTCGGCTTCCTTCGCCTTCTGCTTGATCTCCTGGATCTCCTTGCGGATATCCTGAGCCTTTCTCTTCAGGTCGTTCATGTCCTTACGGACGCGCGTGCCTGCAGACTTGTTGCCTTTTTCGTAGAATTTGATGAAGTCCTTCTCGAAACTGTTCAGCAACTCTTGAAGCTCTGTGAATCTGCTCATGGTAGTCCTCCATGTTGTGATTGAAATGAAGTTCCCCCGGGTCTGCGACGGGCAAGCCAGAGGAAAGGGTTTATGTTTCGTGTATTACGTTCGTTTCCGTGCGACCGCTTTCTTATGTTCTTTGTACAATGCTGCGATAAGTTCTCCGCGCCGATCGTAGAGCCTCTTCAGGCGCCTCGGCTTGCGCCGGGCCAGGGCGTACGACGTGAGGATCGGCAATGCGATCGTCGAATCGACGTATGCCACCACGGCGTCGGGAAGCTTGTCGGGGTCGACCTTCCCCCACGTCACGGCTTCGCCCGGTGTGGCGCCCGACAATCCGCCCGTATCGGGCCGGGCGTCGGTCACCTGGAGAAAATAATCATGGCCTTTCTCGTCGATGCCGAGCACTTCTTGGATCTGGGGCTCGGTCTGGAGCATGAAGTTCTTCGGGGAACCGCCGCCGATGATCAGAACGCCGCTTTTGCCCCCTTTGCGCTTCGCGTCGAGGACGAGGGCTGCCGTTTCATTGACGTCCAACAGGACGTCGAGGCGTATCCGGGAGCCGTTCAAGGCAACTTCGGCGATGTTCATGCCGATCGAGCTGTCCCCCGGCGAGGAGGTGTAGACGGGCACGCCGCAGCGGTAGGCGGTCGCGATGAGGCTCGAGTGCTTGATGCCGAGGACCTTTTCCCTCAAGGCGATGTACTTGCCGAGGCGGTAATGGAGTTCCGCGGTCCCCATTTCCTTCTGAAATTCAGGTAGACGCAAGAGCTTGCGGAAGAACGCGTCGGTGGAAAGAAGCACGTCGTACTCGAACACGATGTCGTATATGCGGATAATCCCCTCTTTTCGCAGGAGTCTATCATCCGTGAAGGGCGTACCCCTGTGCAGTGACCGGCCGATGGCGAAATGCGTATCATGGTAGAGGTTCGCGCCGGTGCTGACGATCCAGTCGACGAACCCCGCCTTCATCAGCGGAACGACGCATGAGCCCCCGAGACCCGCGGGAGTCAGCGCTCCGGTGAGACTCATGCCCACAGTGGAGTCAGAAGCGAGCATCTTGTTCGAAAAGAGTTGGCATCCTTCCCTCAATCTTCCAGCGTTATATGCCTGAAAATATTCGTCAACAAGGTTCGTAACAGATACATTCTTCGGTATAGGCTTCGGAACGATCCGCTTACCTTTAAGAAGCCTATGTTTAACAGCCTTCATCTAAATTTTCATTCTAAAAGAATACCCTAACACTAATTCGGCACAAATATACTATTTTTGATTCATATTAAGCAAGAAGAATCTTTGAAAAATGCACATTTTTGTGAACCTCGCCAAGAATGGCCTTTTCCGCTCATGTTGAAGGTTTTTCTCAACCGCAAAGAACGCTTCCACCGTTAATATTCACGACTTCGCCCACAATGTGGTTTGCGAGCCGGGAACAGAGAAAGAGAATGGGACCGGCGATTTCTTCCGCCGTTGCCACTTTACCGCGCGGGATCGATCGCAAAATTTCATTCTTTTTCCTAGAATTCTTCATCACACCTTCGACCATCTCCGTATCGACCCAGCCGGGGGCGACGCAATTGACATGTATGCCGAACGGCGCCAGTTCCTGGGCGGCCGATTTCGACAGCGAGATGACCCCTCCTTTCGACGCCGCATAGTGCGCGTGGAACGCCTCTCCCCGTTGGGCGGCCGTACTTGAAACGTTCACGATACGTCCGTATTTGTTCCGTTTCATCGCCGGTATGACCGCAGAGCACATATTGAACGTGCCGTCAAGGTTCACACCGAGCGTCTTTCGCCATTGCCGGAGGCTCATGCGCCCCAATTCGGCGTACTCCCAAATACCCGCTGAATTGATAAGAATATCAACCCTTCCAAACGCCTTGCGCGTCGCGCGAACGACGCTGACACAATCTGGCGGGCGCGCGACGTTTGCTCGCAACGCGATACCGCGCCCACCCGCCCTCTCGACCCTAGCGACGATCTTTCGGGCCGCTCTACCGTTCGAATCGTAGATCACTGCGACGTCCGCTCCCGCCTGGGCCAGAAGCGCCGCCGTTGCGGCGCCGATGCCGCGTGATCCGCCCGTAACGATGGCGACCTGTTGGTGCAAATCTATCATGGAAACCTCCTTTTTTTTTAATGTACTTTTTTACACGGACACTATCCAATTTCCGGGCTTTTGGTCAATTCGGACTTGACAATCGGGTATATTTTGTTTATATTTAGACCAAGTCTAAATATAAAAAGCAATGGACAGCAGCGCTGCAAAAGAGACATTAGACACGTATCTGCGACAAAAGAAGCTCCGGCCGACCAGAGAGCGCTTCCTCCTTCTGGAGGAGATCATGCGGACAAGCGGGCATTTCGACGCGGACCAGCTCTTCGCCTCGCTCAATGCGAAAGGCCTCAAGGCTTCCCGGGCCACCGTCTATAACACCCTCGACCTCCTGGTGGAGTGCGGGCTTATTTCGAAATACCGGTTCGGCGACAGTCATTCCCGGTATGAGAAGGCGTTCGGCCGCCCACGCCACGACCACCTCATCTGTCTCGATTGCGGCGAGATCATCGAGTTCGTCAACGACCGCCTCGACAAGATACAGAAGGACGTCTGCCAGGAGAACAAGTTCACGCTCCACAACTCGACCCTGCAGATCTTCGGGATCTGCTCCAATTGCCAAGACAAACGCTAACCCCCTATGCATCTCACTGTACATCATCCTGACGCCGTGACCACCAGACAGAACAGCCAGCCGACATCACTGAACCACCTCACCCCCGGCGAGCGCGGCACGGTCGAAACGATCGCGGCCTCCTCCCCCTCGCTCCGTCGCAGGCTGCTCGAGATGGGCCTCACCCGGGGTACGACCATCGAACTCATCCGCGTCGCCCCGATGGGGGACCCGATCGAGATCGCCGTCCGGGGGTACCGCCTCTCGCTTCGCCGGGAGGAAGCATCCTCGATCTTCGTCAAGAAGTCGAAGTAGGCGTCTGGCCCATGGGCGCTGCTGTCGACATACCGGTGCGACGGATCGCCATCATCGGCAATCCCAACGCTGGCAAGACATCGGTCTTTAACGCCCTCACCGGGCTCCACCAGAAGGTCGCGAACTACCCCGGCGTCACCGTCGAAAAGAAGGAAGGCAAGATCACCTTCGACGACGGCACGAGCGCGACGCTCCTCGACCTGCCGGGCACCTACAGCCTCAACGCGAACTCCCCCGACGAACGTGTCGCGACCGAGGTCCTCCTCGGCCGCCGGGAGGACACCCCTCCCCCCGACCTCGTCATCTGCGTCGTCGACGCGAGCAATATTGAGCGGAACCTCTATTTCGTCACCCAGATCATCGACTGCCATCTTCCGATCCTCGTCGCCCTCAACATGATGGACATCGCCGAGCGCGACAAGATCACGATCGACACGAAGCGCCTCTCCGAGCTCCTCGGGGTCCGGGTCGTACCGATGATCGCGAGCAGGGGGATCGGCGTGAGCGAGCTTCGGGCGGCCGCGGCCATGAAGAACGCCGTCTCGGCGCGCTCCCGGCAGTGGACGCTCCCCGCTCCCGTCCAGGCCGAATACGACGAACTCCGCGAGATCCTCCAGCGCGACGGCCGGCTCTCCGAGCCTCTGGCGTTCCACGAGGCGGCGATGCTGCTCACCTCTCCGGGCGCCCTCCACGACCATGAGGACCGGTTCTCCCCCGAGGTCATCGCGCACGTGAAGAAGGACCACCAGAAGCTCGATTTTCTCGGGTACGACTGCCAGTCCCTTTTCGTCGAGTCGCGCTATGATTGGATCAACCGCATCTGCTCCGAGGCCGTCACGAAGAAGAGCCTCGTTGGGCTCAGCTTCACCGACAAGCTCGACCGGATCCTCACGCATCCGGTCTGGGGACTTCTCGTGTTCCTCGCCGTGATGTCGCTCATTTTCCATACGATCTTCTCCTGGGCGAACATCCCCATGCAGCTCATCGGCGGGTTCTTCAACTGGGTCGGCACGAAGGTCGTCTCGGTCACCCCCCCCGGCGACGTCCAGAACCTCATCGTCCAGGGCGCCTTGGCCGGGGTGGGCGCGGTCGTCACATTCCTCCCCCAGATCATGTTCCTCTTCCTCTTCCTCGGGCTCCTCGAGGACACCGGCTACATGGCGAGGGCGGCGTTCCTCATGGACAACATCATGCGGAAGGTGGGGCTCCACGGAAGATCGTTCATCCCGCTGCTGAGCTCGTTTGCGTGCGCCATCCCCGGCATCATGTCCACCCGGACGATCGAGAGCCGCAAGGACCGGATCGTCACGATGCTCGTCGTCCCGTTGATCGGGTGCAGCGCACGCCTTCCGGTCTACACGCTCCTGATCGCGGCGTTCATTCCGACGAAGAAGCTCTTCGGGATCTTTTCCTTACCTGGCCTCACGCTCGTCTCGATGTACCTCCTCGGGCTCGTCATGGCGCTCGGCATGGCCTGGCTGTTCAAAAAGACCCTCTTGCGCGGCGAAGTGCCTGTCTTCATCATGGAGCTTCCCCCCTACAAGCGCCCGTCGCTCCGTTCCGTCCTCATCCAGATGTGGGAGCGCTCCTTGCAGTTCTTGAAGAGTGCAGGGACGTTCATCCTCGGGGTCTCCATCGTCCTCTGGTTCCTCGCCTCCTACCCGAAGATCGAGCACGGGACCTCGGCCGAACAGCTCGAGCGGAGCTTTGCTGGCCAAGCGGGGCACCTCATCGAGCCGCTCATCAAACCGCTCGGGTTCGACTGGAAGATCGGCATCGGACTCATCGGCTCGGTCCTTCAGCGAGAGGTCTTCGTCAGCACGATGGGGACGATCTACAACATTCAGGACGCGGACAAGGGCCAGGGCAACGTCTCGCTCCTCGATCGGCTCCACTCGGATACCGACCCGGCGACGGGACTCCCGACGTTCAACATTCTGACGGCCATCTGCCTCATGGTCTATTACGTCCTCGCGATGCAGTGCATGTCGACCGTCGCGGTCGTCCGTCGCGAGACGAACGGCTGGAAATGGCCGATCTTCCAGATCGTTTACATGACCGCGCTCGCCTACGGTGTGACGTTCCTCGTCTACCGCGTCGGGCTCTTCTTCATGAAGGGATGATCTATGGACTCTCAACAGATCATATCGCTCTCGATCGTGGCCGTCGCCGCGGCGCTCCTCGTCCGGCGGCAGATCCTCAAGCACCGCCGGGCAAAACTCCGGCCCTGCGGGCACGACTGCCACTGCGCCACGGACAACGCTGGCTTCGCCGACAAGATCACCTATACGCTCAAGAAGGATTCCCCCGCGCACCAGTGACGCGCGCTCGGGCGCGCGAACATTGGAGTACCGACAACGGCTGACGCTCAATCTTCTTAGGAGCCACGCTATGAAACAGCACCGCTTTACTGCAACCGCCCGCATCCCCGCTCCGGCAGAGACGGTCTATGCGATCCTCGCCGACTACCACCAAGGCCACCCGTCGATCCTCCCGCGGCCGCATTTCATCGCGATGCAGGTGGAGCACGGGGGCATAGGCGCCGGAACGGTCGTGAGCTTCCAGATGACATTCATGGGCAAGGTCCGGTCATTCCGTGCGACGATCGACGAACCGGAACCGGGGAGGGTCTTGAGGGAGACCGACGAAAAATCGGGGACGGTGACGACGTTCCTGGTGGAGCCCGCCTTGGGGAACGTCTGCAATGTGACGATCACGACCGCAACGAGCGTTTACAACGGCATTCTCGGGACACTCCAAGGTTGGCTCACGAAACGGCTCCTCAGGCCGATCTACATGAAGGAACTCGCAAACCTCGCGGCCAAGGTCTCGGCGGCCCGTCGGTAAAAAAGGGTCATTTCACCAACATCATCGATTTCACCGCGCGGGCGTTCCCCGTCGAGACGCGGTAGAAGTAGAGTCCGCTCGGCAGGTTGTCCGCATTGAAGCTGACCTCGTGTTCCCCCGGTGAAAAGCTCCCCTCCGCCAGTACCGCCACTTCCCTTCCGACCGTGTCGAACACCTTGATGCTCAGCTCGTCCCCGTTCGTGAAGAACCGGATCCGCGTGGAGCCGTTGAACGGATTGGGGTAGTTCTGGAACAGCCGGACCCGGCGCGCCACGAGTTCGGCGACGTTGGGGGACCCGACGAGCGAGAGCGGGACGAAGTTCTTCAGGAGCACGCTCTGGAGCTCATCGTCCGGGACCTTGAACCAGTCGGACAGGAGCGACGCGTAGATGTTCCGGAAATCGAACTGCATCTCGAGGTTGTCGTTCCCCGTGACGAACGCCGGGATCACCGGGTTCGTCCCGAGGATCCCGGAGGCGACCTGTTTGCCGAAGAGGAAGACGGGTGCCGCCGTCCCGTGGTCGGTCCCGAGGCTCGCATTCGATTTGATCCTGCGGCCGAACTCTGAAAAGGTCATTCCCACCACCCTATCCTCCGCACCGAGGAGCGCGAGATCATCCTGGAATGCGCTCACCGCCGCCGAGAGTCGCCCCAGGAGCGCGGCGTGCGCGCCGAGTTCCGTGGCGGAGCCGTCGACCTGGCCCGAGTGCGTGTCAAAGCCGCCGATGCTCACGACGTAGAGCCGCGTCTTCAGGCCTCCCGCGATGAGCTGGGCGACGATCTTCAGCTGATCGGCGAGGGAGTTCTGGCCCGGCGCAGGGTAGAGGGGGGAACGGTTCACCGCTTTCGCCGCCGCCGCCTTGATCCGCGCCGTGTACGCTTGCGTCTGCTGGACGACGTGCCGGACGAACGTCAGCTCGTGCCCGGCGCGCGAATCGGGCGCCGTATCGACCACGCCGGTCACCAGCTGGTAGAAGGAGTTCGAACTCGTGATCGCGATCCCCATCTGTGTCTGGGGGCCCTGGAACCCCGTGGAAACCACCGAGCCGATCTGGATCGCGAGGGGGTCCGGGGCGACGGCGCTGGGATAGCCGTTCGGATAATCGGGGAACTCATCGTCGAGGTAGCGCCCCATCCAGCCGCTCGGGACGGTCTGGTTCGCGTCGGATCCCGAGAGCCAGATGTCGGTGGCCCGGAAGTGCGAGAAGTTCGGGTTCGGGTAGCCGACGCTCTGGATGACGGCGAGCTTCTTTTGGTCGAAGAGGGACTGCATGCCGGTCATCGCCGGGTGGAGCCCGGTCTCGTCGGTGAGCCGGAGGACCTTCGACTCCTTGATCACGATGTTGCCGCGCGCACCCGTGAGGTTCGTGTACTGGTCGAGCGGGATGACGGTGTTGAGGCCGTCGTTTCCGCCGTTCATCTGAATGAGGACGAGGACGCGGTCGGTCTCGGTCGCGCTCGCCACGAGGGTCTCAAGAAGCGGCGACCGGCCGAAGGCCTGGACGCTGTACCCGCCGAGGACGAACGGGAGAAGCGACACGGGCGCCGCCGTTCGGAGAAAATCACGCCGTTTCAACTGCATGGGAGCGCCTTTAGCAAAGTTGATATTCCGCCATGTTCATCATGAACTTGAAGAGCGCCTGGAGCTTGCTCGCGACCGCCGTGCGCTTCATGGGGTTCGAGGCATCCGCCTTGAAGTCGGACCACTCGACCGACCACTCATAGTCCGGGAGGCCGGGGATGAGCGTGTCCTTGAGAAATGCCTTTTGGTTGTCGGTGATCGGGAACGCGAACAGGACCTGCGCCGCATCGTCGATGAGTGCCACGGGGTCGGAAGGGGCCGAAAGCGAATCCGTGAACGAGACCGGATCGATGAGAAGCCGTACGCCGGTGTTCGTGTAGCCGGAATTTCCGATGAACCGGTCGGTGTACTGGTTGCGCCGCTGGAGCGTGTCGGTGTTGATCCACAGCTCGTAGAACTGCGGCTCCTGGTAGTACGCAGCCCACCCGGCGACGTTCGGCGGGTCGCAGAGGTTCATCTGCATGTTGGCGGCCTGGCCCCGAACGAAGTTCCACATCCCGTACTGCGCCGCAAGGGCGTCCGCACCCGCGAACTGCACGCCGAACTGCCGCATCATGCCGACGGTCGCGTCGACGGGGTTCTTCAGCATGCAGCCGACGTTCGCCGGGTCGTAGAAATGCGCGCTCTTGAAAAGCGCTTCGAGGACCGGCTTAAGCTCGTAGTTCCCACTCCGCAAAATGTCGGCCAAGGGGGCGATGACGTTCGCTTCTGCCGCGTCGTCGATGACGTAGTAGACGAACCAGCGGTAGAGTTCGCGGCAGAGGTTCTTCGCCGTTGCGTCCTGCGCGAAGATGAGCGCGATGAGGTCGTCGACCTCCAGGGCCCCGTCGACGTCGGTGCGCCCCGTAATGACCGCGTTGCCGTAGGCGGCCGAGAACTGCTTGTCCGCGGCGTCGTGCCTGGACGGCGTGAACGTCGAATCGATGGCCGCGGGGCTGTCCCTCCACCCCGTCAGGACGCGCGCCGCGGCTTGGACGTCCGCTTCGGTGTAGTTCGTGTAGTCCCCCGGCGCGATCTCCGGGCCCTTGCCGATGGTAAAGAGCTCCTGAAGCTCGCGCGCGTAGTTCTCGTTCGGGTTTGATTTCGTGTTCGTATTGCCGTTGAGGTACCGGAGCATCGCCGGATCGATGGTGACGAGCCGCGCGAGCTCCCGGATGTTCCCCCAGGCGAAGCGCCGAAAGAGGTCGTTCTGCTTGTACATGAACCGGGAATCCGACACGTCAGCGGCCCCCGATACGAAATGATTATGGAGGAAGATCACCATCTTCTCCCGCGCGGAGATCCCCTGGTTGAGCATGAGACCTGCCCACCACGATTTAAGCGAACTGTTGCGGCCCGAGTCGGGATTATAGGTCGGGTTGTTGGGATCGACGTAGGCGGCGTTCACCCACGTCTGACCGACGCTCACCCCGGTATCGAGGACGTTCACGTTCACGGGCGGATCGGGTAGGGGCGCGTCCGCCAAGAGGAGGTCCACGGCTTGGGACGGCGTCGTTGGGAGGATCGCGGCGACATCGGCGCGCGTGGCGCCGAACATGGTCCTTCGAAGGAGATGCGCCGCCTGTTCGAACTCCCAGACCCCGGCGTAGGGCTCGAGGCCCGTCGTCGTTCTGGCGAAGACGGGAAGCTTCTTGTTCGCGAACTCGTTGACGGCGGAAGGTCTGGGGACCTGTTCGCTCTTGGAGCGGCCGCTCGCGGCGGTCAGAAACATTCGTCGGTTCATGTTCGATCGTGCCATGTGTGATACGATATCATCGTGTTCTCGGAAACGGACCGCAGACTTCCTCACATGAGGAATATATCACCGCGCAATGTGTGTTCGCGTACAGCCTGTGATGCCGCTCACCGATCGGGGCCGCAACACGGCCATTGTGCCGCGGATGCGCAGACGGAAAAGAATGAAAGCCTTCATTCCGGACAGGAGAACCGCGGAACACGGCTTGGCAACGGGTGCTGTCCTAATTAGAAGGGGTTTGTCCTAATATGAAGCATAGGCAGGTGTGCACAAAGGTCAATGCGTTTGTCGACGAGGGAATTGTTGAAATCGTATCAGTTCTCAATCGGATCGAGGGACTGCAAACAATCGAGAGTTGCGAGGCTTATAACGGCTTCGGCTTTGTTTTTCTTGAGTTTGGGGACTGGAGAGAGATTGGTAGGCTGATCTTCGAGGTGCTTGCCCCGCCACTCTTATTAGCCGTGGGTGAGGACGTCTACATTTCAATAGACGTCCTCAATACGGAGACTCCACGGGCCGAACTACGGTTCAGAATAGAGGCCAAAGAGAAGGTGCTCTCCACTCTGAAGAAGATACTTAACCCCCGTAACTCGACGTACCTTTATGACAAGTGCCACATAAAGCTTCACAATT
>JANYJZ010000005.1 GCA_025358305.1 Ignavibacteriota bacterium | reverse complement strand
GGGACATTCTCGATCGTCAAGGTGAGCAATACCGGCCGTTTTACCTCTGGAAACACCTGTTTCAGCTTCTTCAAAGCTCTATCTCGCCGAATTTTGCCACAAAAGGCGCATATTCGGTTGAAGCAGCTCTCCATCGGCATTGCAACGTTCCCTTGTCGGCCTTTCCCGTTCACGGAGCAGTGCGGGGTGTAGACCTTGAACGTCGTATGACATCGGCAGACCTTGTCGGCGTCAGCTTCGTAGCCTATTTTCCTGAGGGACTCCGCAAGTCGTTTGTTGACAATGAAATGCGAGGAATATTTTTCCTCGATGCGAACATAATCACTGTTATCAAGTGAAGAGGCGGAGCCGTCGCCGGAGGTGTCGCCGGAGACGATTTGTAAAGTTGACGGTTGGGGTAGAGCCTGGGGATGCCCGTCAGTCGTTCCAGGATGCCCCAGGAGCCGCTTTTCCGGCCCGGGGGTACATCCGGGAAGTTCTAATAATATATGTTATGTAAAGTTAATATAATCCTCCTGTATCAGATTAACTGCTTTTCCAGGCTCTCGTTGAATCGTTGAGCCATCTCCTCTACCCCGGCATTCACCACCTCATTTATCTCGAGTCTCGTACCACGTACCGTCCCGATTCGCTGGACAGGTACATTCGCCTGTGAACACGCTCGATCGATCTGGTCGCCGTTTCCCTCAGCGACAGAAATGACGATCCTAGACTGGTCCTCACCGAAGAGAAAATGGTCGTTTCTAATGCCTGCTTTGACCTGAATCCTGGCTCCTAACGGCCTTCCCGTCTGAACGGTCGCCAGGCAGCATTCGGCCAAGGCGATTGCCAGCCCGCCGTCGCTCACATCATGGGCAGACTTGACCAGCCCAGCGTGGATAAGACGGAGCACGGTATCTTGAACGGATCGTTCAGCTTTAAGGTCAATGGCGGGAGCATCACCGACAGCCAAGCCGTGGATCAGACTGAGGTACTCTGAGCCGCCAATATGGCCCTTGGTCTCGCCAAGGAGGTAGATCTCATCCCCTTCGGCCTTGAAGGCGGCGTCTGTAATATGGTCCATGTTCTCGATCTCTCCCAGCATTCCGATAACCGGGGTCGGATAGATCGGTCCGTCAGGGTTTTCATTATAAAAACTGACATTTCCCCCCGTCACAGGCGTCTCAAGCGCCCTGCAGGCATCGGCGATGCCCCTGATAGACTCCCGAAACTGCCAAAAGATCTCCGGCTTGTACGGGTTGCCAAAATTGAGACAGTTCGTTATTGCAAGCGGCTTCGCCCCTACGCACACGACGTTTCGTGCGCTTTCGGCAACGGCGATCTGGGCCCCCACATACGGGTTCAGGTATACATACCGGGAGTTACAATCGGTCTTCACTGCTATCGCCTTCTGCAGCTCCTTGAGACGGATCACCGCAGCATCTCCGAAGTCAAGTCCGACAGTGTTCGTTCGGACCATGGAATCATACTGGCGCGTGACCCACCGTCGTGAACAGATATTCGGAGCTTCAAGTAATTTATAAAGAACGCCCGTATAATCATTTGGCTCCTTGATTGTCTTCAGGTCGTAACTTCGCGTAGATTTAAGATATGATGGTTCAGTGAATTCCCGGTGATAGACCGGAGCGCCGCCACCGAGGACCAGTGTCTCCGCCGGCATCGTTGCGACGTTCACGCCGTGCATCGTCACCCGGAGGAAACCGTCAGAGTGTACCTTACCGATCGCCTGGCACTGCAGATCCCATTTTTGGAAGATCTTCTCCACAATCTGCGTATGTTCCGGCTTCACCACGAGGAGCATCCGCTCCTGGGACTCGGAGAGCATGAGCTCGTAGGCTGTCATCTCTTTTTCACGCGCCGGGACGCGGGAGAGCTCGATCGTCATCCCGGAGTTCCCTTTCGCGCTCATCTCTGATGTTGAACAAGAGATTCCGGCAGCGCCCATATCTTGTATGCCGATCACGACCCCTGTTGCAATCGCTTCAAGTGTTGCCTCAAGGAGCAACTTCTCCGTAAACGGGTCGCCTACCTGAACGGAAGGTCGCTTTGCTTCTGAGGCCTCTGAGATCTCCTCTGAAGCGAACGTCGCTCCGTGGATGCCGTCCCGCCCGGTGGAGGAGCCGACGATAAGGACGATATTCCCCTCCCCTTTTGCAATCGCACTAGCCGCCTGGTCATGACGAACAATACCGACTGCCATCGCGTTGACGAGCGGATTCTCATTATAACATTTGTCGAAATAGATCTCTCCGGCGACTGTTGGGACGCCGAAGCTGTTCCCATAATCGCCGATCCCTTTCACGATGCCTTTTAGGAGATATTTCGTGCGCGGGCTCTCAAGGCTCCCGAACCGGAGGGAATTAAGAGCGGCGATCGGCCGTGCTCCCATCGTGAAGATATCCCGCATGATCCCCCCTACACCCGTCGCGGCCCCCTGATAGGGCTCAACGGCAGACGGATGGTTGTGGCTTTCGATCTTAAAGGCAATGGCATAGCCGCCACCAATGTCTACGAGCCCAGCGTTCTCCGCCCCCGCATCGACCAGGAGCCTCCCCCCGGATCGTGGAAGCTTTTTCAACTCTGCGATGGAGTTCTTATAACTGCAGTGTTCGCTCCACATGACGCTGTAGACGCCGAGTTCCGTGTAGGTGGGAGTTCTCCCAAGAATGGCGAGGATCCTGCCATACTCCTCCTCGGTGAGGCCATGTTTGCGTGCGACTTCGAGGTCTACCGCAGGTTCTGCTGCGCGTGCTCCGCTCTTCAGGTCATTCATCGGTCTTTGCTTCAATCTCAATGAGCATTTGGTCTTTTTCGACGGCTTCCTGTTTCTTGACGGTAATGAGCTTCACCGTCCCTTGGACAGCAGAGCGGATCTCATTCTCCATCTTCATTGCTTCAAGAACGATAAGGGGAGTCCCCGGTTCGACATGGTCGCCGGGCGAGACGAGTACCTCTCGGATAAGCCCCGGCATCGGGGCTTTGACGTCGAACTCGCTCACCTTCTTCGTGTGGGACCGAACGACTTCGTTGAGCACCTTGCTCAGCGGAGTCTCGAGCGTTACAGGAATAACAATATGCTTAACCCATATATTATAGCGATAATTATCGATCTTCTGAACATATACATTGTATGATATTGAACCGATGCGAAGCATGGAGAATCCCGATGCTTCAACGAGCCGCGACTCTATCTCCGTTCCGTTCAAGCTGAGGCGGCCATCTGTTGAAATCTCGATATCCGCGGTCTGACCGCCGGAAGAAGCCGCATACTTTTTCGCTGCGTTCATCGTAAATGGTCCTGGCGCATCGTTCTCCAACGGCTTCCCGGCGCCGGACGTATTGGGCCAGATGCATTGATTGCAGCGGACTCTGTCAGCGCTGCGGCAACGGCGGCTGCTTCGAAGAGCTGAGGTGGCACCCGTTCGAGATCCTGAAGGGAAAAATGATTTTGGATAAAATTCGTGTCGACTTGATTCGCTCGATATTTCGGATGCGTCAAAATCCATAAACATAGATCGATATTGTTCTTAACACCGAACAGTTCATATCTTGACAGAGCTTCCGTCAGCCGATCAATCGCTTCATCCCGGTCACTTCCATGAGCAATGAGCTTGGAGATCATCGGATCGTAATACGCCGTGACCTTCCCCCCTTCCACCACTCCCCTGTCTTCCCGAATCCAGGCTCCCGATGGGGGATGGAGGGCGTGGATAACGCCGGTGGATGGGAAAAAGTTGTTGGACGAATCTTCAGCATAGATCCTACATTCGATCGCGTGCCCCGTAAACATGATCTCCGACTGGCGGTAGCTCAACGGTTCCCCGTCGGCGATGCGAATCTGCTCCCGAACGAGGTCAATCCCGGTCCTCATCTCCGTCACAGGGTGTTCCACCTGGAGACGTGTGTTCATTTCCATAAAATAGAAGTTCTTCTCCCGGTCGAGGAGGAACTCCACCGTGCCGGCGTTGGTATATCCTCCCTCTCGGGCCAGCCGGACGGCACATGAAGTGATCTCGTCTCGAAGCTTTGTTGACAACAGCAAAGAGGGTGATTCCTCAAGAATTTTCTGATGCCGTCGTTGGATCGAGCACTCCCGTTCACCGAGATGGATCACGTTACCCGCAGTATCCGCGAGTACCTGGACCTCAATATGACGGGGATCGGCAAGGTACTTTTCGACATAGACCCGATCGTCCCCGAATGACGATTTGGCTTCCGATCGCGCGCTCCTAAATGCCGAAGCGAGTTCCTGGTCGGATTGGACGACTCTCATCCCTTTGCCCCCGCCGCCAGCGGACGCTTTGAGGAGAACTGGATACCCGATCTCGTTTGCCACCTCGCGAAGACTCTCGAGGGTATGAACCGGGTCGACAACCCCGGGAACCATCGGGATCTTGAGCGATCGGGCCAAACGCCGTGCGGAGGTCTTGTCTCCGAGCAGCCGGATAGCTTTTGATGCGGGTCCGACAAAGAGGATCCCCGCGTCTTCGACAAGCTTTACAAAATCCGCGTTCTCAGAAACAAATCCATAGCCTGGATGGATAGCATCCGCGCCGGTCTCGCGGGCAGCGGCAATAATTTTTTCCTTATGAAGATAACTTTCCGTCGCGGGAGCACGCCCGATGTGGTAGGATTCATCCGCAGCCCGTGTGTGAGGAGCATCCGCATCGACGTCGCTGTAGATCGCAACTGTTCGGATATTCATGGATTTGCACGTCCTGATGATCCTGAGGGCGATTTCGCCTCTGTTTGCGATGAGTATCTTCCGAATGCTCATAGTTCGACCACCGTGACGCCCCCTCCCCCTTCGTTCCACTCCCCGAGTCTGAACGACTTGACTTGAGGGTTGTGCTTTAGGAATTCTGCGACCCTTTTTCGTAAAGCGCCGCTCCCCTTCCCATGGATGATATCGACGCGCGTCAATCCGGAGAGCATCGCGGTATCAAGGAACTTCTCAATCTGGGCGATCGCTTCGTCGCCAAAAAGTCCGCGGAGATCTATTTCGCGCTGTACATTACTGATTTCCGGCATTGGCGTACGGTACAAGAACTTCTCTTCTTTGTCTAAGGTTATTTCCAGGTCCTGGGTCGCAACCTTGACCTTTAGATTTCCCATGAGGACGAGGAGAGTCCGCTCGTCGACCATGGCAAGGACTTCCCCTCTCGCACTCGTCGATTTGATGCGTACCCGGTCACCGACGACGATGGGCCGCGTAGGAATGCTCGGGGAGGCCTCTTCCAGGGCTTTTTCCGCTCCCGAGTACTCAGAATGGCGGTCGACAAGTTCCTTTCTTGCGGCTCGAACGGCTTCCTTCGAAGCGCCGGATTCTCTGATCTGGAGGATGGTCCGCTCTACGAGCGTATTGGCATCCTCGAGGATACGTTTTCCTTCAAGCATCGCTTGAGATTTTGCGTCTCGAAGCTCTCTTTGTACAAGTTTAAGCTTTACTTCATAATCCTCTTTCAGCCGGCGGGACGAAGCCGTCTCGACTCGATTCTGTTCGACAGCAGCGCGGAGCTCTTGTGACTGCTGTTCCAGATCAAGGAGAAGATCCTCCAACTTCGTGGATTCCCGGCCTTTCAGTTGGCGCGATCGTTCGATCAATTGTTTCGGAAGCATCATGCGCTCTGCCATTTCAAGTGCATAGCTGCTCCCGGGAACACCTGCTCGAAAGCGATATGTCGGTGTGAGCGTTTCTTGATCGAATTCCATGCCGCCATTCTGTACGGCCGGGTTCTCAAACGCGAACGTCTTCAGCATCCCGTGATGCGTCGTCACGATGGTCAGACATCCGGTTTCCGTAAGGAATTCCAGGATGGCCGAGGCGAGCGCTGCTCCTTCCTGCGGGTCGGTTCCGGAGGCGATCTCATCGATCAGGACGAGGCTCGACGCATTCACCCCATCGCAGATGAGCTTGAGATTCTGCAGATGGGAGCTGAAACTGCTCAGATCGTGCTCGATCGACTGCTCATCCCCCATGTCGACGAAGATGTCCGAACAAATGGGCAACTCCGTCTCCGGCGAGGCGGGAATGTGGCATCCGGACTGCGCGAGAAGGCTCAGGAGGCCTACGGTCTTCATCGCGACACTCTTTCCGCCTGCGTTCGGTCCGGTGATGATGAGCGTACGATGCCCCCCGGTAAGTTCCAGCGTCAGCGGCATGATTTCGCTCCGTTTATGCTTCTGGAGCAGGAGCGGGTGGTACGCTTCCAGGAGGCGCAAGTTTCCGTTGACGCCGACGCGAGGCGCCGCGCCGAGGATCACGATGGAATACTTCGCTTTCGCGAGATCAAAGTCGAGCTCGCCCAGGACCGCCATATTTTGGAGGATCTGCTGACGAGCCGCGCGAACCTCTCCTGTGAGCCCACGGAGGATCTTCTCGATCTCCCGCAGCTCCTTGAAGTGGAGGGTTCGGATCTCATTATTCAGCTCGAGCGTTTCGGTCGGCTCAACGAAGACGGTGGCCCCGCTCGCCGAGGAACTGTGGATGAACCCGGGGATCTGGTTTTTGTATTCCACCTTGATGGGGATGACCATCCTCCCCTCTCGGGTTGTGATGATCTCCTCCTGGGCCCAGTCCTTCTCCGCGAGTGACTTGAGGATCCGTTCGAGGTTCTTTCGGAGAATATCGTGGTATTCTTGGATCTGGCGCCGGATCGACTGTAGCTCCTTGCTTGCCGAATCCTTCACCTGGCCGTCTTCGTCGATCGCCTGGCTGATGTGGTGCTCGAGAAGGGGATCTACGCGGAAATCCCGCATCAGTTCCTCGATGAGGGGGTACCGGCCCTTGCGGCGCACGAAGAAGTTCGAGATGCCGAGGGCGGTATGCATCGTGCGAGAGATCGCACGCAGGTCGTCCGCGTGGAGGACATAGTCCTCGATCGAAGCCCGCTGGACGGCTTCGCGAACATCGAGGATGTCGTACATCGGGAACGCGTCGTCTCCTTCCAGGAGAAGCTTCATCTCCGAAACACGATCAAGGGCTGTCCGGATACGGGCGACGTCCGATAACGGCCGGATGGTTCGGACGTGCTCTTTGCCTAGCTCAGAATGGGTGTACGACTGGATCTGATGTAGAACTTTTTCGAATTCGAGTTTGTCGAACGAATGGAGATGCTCACGCATGCATATGGTGTCGGGATGAGCTGCTATTGATCAGGGCTTGCCTTCAAATTTGGTCTTCACAAGTTCAAAAAAATCCTTCGACTCAGGCAACCAGGACGTCGTATAGTTATAAACTGTCGGTGCGATGTCCCGGATCGGCTCGTAGAACACGGCCGAGTCACGTTCGTCGGAGGCCGGGATGTCGAAGATGCCGAACATGATGAGCAGGAGGCTCACGGAAACAAGGCCTTGCCCGATACCGAGGATCGCGCCGACGAAGCGGGAACGCATCGAAAGGGTCTCACGGCTCGACCGTCCAAACCACCGGTAGAGGATATTGACGATGACCATCGAAAACATGAAAAGGAACGAGAACGCCAGCACATAAGAGACATCGGGTGAAAAGTCGAGCCAGCGCACGATGTTCTCGCCGAGGTCCCCCATGAACCTTGTCGCGGCGAGGAGACCGATGATGAGGCCCATAATACCGAAGAGTTTGCGGAAAAATCCATCTCGAAACCCGAGGAGCGCGAAGAGCGCGATCCCGACGAGGATGCAGATGTCTGTGATTGCCATACGGATCAAGCTCCTAATAGTCGTTTCACTGTTTCCTGGATCATCTTGCCGTCGGCCTTGCCCTTGAGCTCTTTCATCACAAGCGGCATCACTTTGCCGAATTCGGCCGGCGTTGATGCACCCGACTGGGTGATGATCTGTTTGATTTTATCTAGCACGTCCGATTCCGAGAGCTGCTTCGGGAGGTATTCCTGGATGATGAGGAGTTCCTGCTCCTCCTGCGAGGCGAGCTCGGGCCTGTTGTTTGCGCGGAAGATCGTAGCTGCTTCTTTCCGTTTCTTGGCCGCCTGCGTGAGCACCGCGAGTTCATCCTCTTCCTTGACGCCTCCGGAAGGCCGTTTCTCCACCTGCTTTTCAAGGAGGCCGGCGCGGATGGTGCGTAGAGTTTCCAGCCGGAGTTTTTGCCCCGACTTCATCGCTACTGCCATATCGAGTGAAATTTTTTCTGCCAAAGTCATAGCTCTCGTCCCTGATTACGATCCACCAAATACCGGAATGCAGACGCCGTTGATCGACTTCCCCTGATCCGAGCAAAGAAACAGCATAAGTTCTGCGATCTCATCCGGAGAAACCCAGCGCGTCGGATCCCCGGCCGGCATTGAATGTCTGTTCGCCGGCGTATCGAGGATGCTCGGCGCGATCGCATTCGCCGTGATGCCTGTCCCCTTGAGTTCCAGACCGAGGAACTCCGTCAACGAGATGACGCCGGCCTTGGACACGCCGTAGGCGGCCATGCCAGCCGACGGTTGGAGCGCAGGCATTGCGCCGATGCTGATGATGCGGCCATAGGAGGCCCCGTGAGCGCGGCGAAGAAATTCCCTTGAGCAGAGAAACATCGACCGCAGATTGAGACTCATCATCAGGTCCCACGTCTGCGTTTCGGTATCCTTCACCGATGATCCCGGAACATAGCCGCCGACCACATTGAGCAAGATGTCGATACGTTGGACGGCATCGACCGCGCGATCGAACAATGCTTTGACATCGCTCTCCTGCGTGACATCCCCTGGAATGAGGACGACCTCATCACCGAAGGAGTTTCGGAGCAGCGCCATTTCTGCCTCATCGCGGTATGAAGAGGCGACCTTGACGCCCTCTCCCAGGAACCGCTTCACAATTACCCGGCCCAGGGCACCCGTACCGCCCGTGATGAGTGCCTTTTTGTCGGAATTCTTCATCCTTTGCTCAAAATTTCCTGACCAAATATATGACATTGGGGGTAGAGAGTCAACCAATGGTTTACGCCCGTCACATTCAATAAAAGCATGAATTCAGAGCCCGTTGAGGAATACGTTGCATATCAATCAATTATTCCCTAGATTATTCAACCTGATATGATGAAGCGAACCCTTCATATTGCTGTATCTGCACTGCTATTGGCGGCGTATGTCTTTTCATTCTCCGTCCTCCCTGCGGCACATTCCCACCCAATCCATGAGCAGGAAGGGGTTCGCCATGTGCACCTGCAGTCCTCCGACGCTGATTCCCAGAAGTCGCACTCCCCGAATTGCATCTTTTGCCTGAGGATCCAATCATCTGAGATTACGCTGACGCGCACGAACCCCGTCGCTGTCCTACTCACGCCTCAGGAATGTGTATCCATCTCAAGCATCTCCCTCCACCTCCCCGAACAGTTCGAGCATTGCCACGGCCGCGCCCCACCGGCCCGGTTCTCCTGATCGTCCCACGTTCGAATCGAGAACCACATTCATACCGGCATTCCCAGTAGGGGGCACCGGGTGTGAATCATACTATCCCGGGGACCATTGTTATGACTCGACAGTCATTCATCGTACTACATGCCGCCGCACTGCGGGACACGAGGCGCTCTGTTCCGCTCGCGCTCTTCTCGGTGTTCTTGTGTTCCATCTTCATGTCGCTCACGCTCTCCGCTCAGCAACAGGACTCGACTGCTGCGTCTGATTCGCTCCTCCTGCGGCAGATCCAGCGCGAGATGCAGCCTCCAACACCGGCCGCTGCGGCGACCACGGAGCCGGCGGCCCAGCCAAGAAGCGCGATCTCCACGAATCCCAATATGAGCGTCATCGGAGATTTTCAAGGCTCATATCAAAGCAATATCCGCCGAAAATACGATGCCTACCTCAATGAGGCGGAGATCTCATTCCAGTCGGTGGTCGATCCGTATGCCAGGGCGGACTTCTTCATCTCACTGGGGCGCGATCCGTCGAACGGCTCGTTCGCGGCCGATCTCGAGGAAGGGTACCTCACGACGACCGACCTGCCTGCGAACCTCCAGCTGAAGGCCGGCAAGTTTCGGATGGCCATGGGGAAGGTCAACCCCGTGCATCCGCACGCCTTGTCATTCATCGATCTGCCAAACGTTTTGACCAACTATCTCGGTCCTGACGGGTTGAACGACGCAGGAATCTCGTTGAGCTGGCTGGTCCCGAACCCGTTCGATTTCTTTCAGGAACTGACCGTCGAGGTGACAGGCGGGCCGCATGACAATCCGGCATTTTCCCGGAGCCAATCGAGCCGGTACCTCTACCTCGCCCACCTGAAGAACTTTTGGGACCTCACTGACAATGCGACGCTGGAGCTCGGCCTGAGCGGAGTGACCGGACCCAATCCCCTCGGCTACACGACCACCCTGGGTTCGTTCGACGTGACGTACAAGTGGAAGCCGCTCCAATTCAATACATACCAGTCGATCGTTTGGCAGACGGAGGCCATCTTGGGCAACGTCGGCATCGGCGCGCCTGAAAATGTGACATCATGGGGCATGTACAGTGCACTCACGTATCAGCTCGAAAAGAGAACGTTTCTCACGGGCCGATTCGATTATTCCAATCTCCCCACGTCCGCGAGCACGGCGGAACGCGCATTCTCCGCCACGTTTGGCTGGTATGCCACTGAGTTTCAGAAAATAGAACTTGAGGCAAAGCATACGACAAGCAACGTCCAAGGCCAATTTTCACAGGCATGGCTCCGCTGGATCTTCGTAATCGGCGCGCACGGCGCACATGCATATTAACCGACATTCTTATCACAAAGGAGTCTCCATGAGACGCAATCATATACTCACGATCATCATGATGCTCTTCCTCCCTGCCGTTCTGTTGGCGGGAGGAACGCTTCGCGTTGTAACGACACTCACCGACCTCAAAAGCATCACTGAAGCAATCGGCGGCGATAAGGTGGAGGTCTTTTCCATCGCAACGGGTTTTCAGAACCCCCACTTCGTCGACCCGAAACCCAGCTACATTCTGAAGCTCTCGAAGGCGGACATGTTCGTCACCGTGGGCCTCGATCTGGAGACGGGCTGGGTGCCGCCGCTCCTCAACAGCGCACGTAATTCGAAGATACAAAAAGGAAGCGAGGGGTACGTCGACGCCTCCGCGAATGTCCCACTCCTCCAGGTGCCATCGAGCGTCAACCGCGCCGAAGGGGACATTCATATCTTCGGAAACCCGCACTACTGGCTCGATCCGGTCCGCGGAAAAGCGATCGCCCAGTCGATCTGCGCAGGGCTTGTGCGGCTCTCTCCTGAGAACCAAGCGATGTACGAAGCGAACCTGAAGACCTTCAATGACAAGATCGACGTCAAGGTCAAGGAATGGATCAGCAAGATGGCCCCGTTCAAGGGTCAGCATATCATCGCCTATCAC
This sequence comes from Ignavibacteriota bacterium, assembly GCA_025358305.1. Classification (GTDB taxonomy): domain Bacteria; phylum Bacteroidota; class Ignavibacteria; order UBA10030; family SZUA-254; genus JANYJZ01. The sequence goes on along the minus strand of JANYJZ010000005.1, from coordinate 144,961 downwards.
AATGAATGGGTCTACTTCGAACAGCGCTTTGGCCTCCAGATCATCGACTTCCTCGAGCCAAAACCCGGTATCCCTCCTTCCCCAAACCAGCTCATGAAGGTCATCGGCGAGATCAAGCGCGAGAGTATTCCGGTCATCATCTCCTCCCCGTACTTCACCACGGAATCAGCGGACCTGGTTGCCCGCCAATCGGGTGCCAAGGTCGTGGTCCTGGCGACCTCTGTGGGCGCGGACGACAGTATCAAGGATTATTTCGATCTTTTCGAACATGATGTGAATGCACTCGTCAGCGCATTCCAACACACGACCCACTAACACTACAACGACCCGAAGGGAAGATCAGCATGTTGGAAATGTTCAAACAAGACTTCGTGCTCAATGCCCTCATGATCAGTCTCATCATGGGCACGCTCCTCGCCTACCTTGGCGTACATGTCGTCGGCAGGGGGATCGTGTTCGTCGATCTCGCCCTCGGCCAGATCTCGATGCTGGGCGTGGCCTTTGCCGGGTTCATCGAGAAGGACGCGACACTCATCTCGGTGATCTTCACGCTCGTCGGGGCATTCCTCCTTTCGATGATCAACATCAAGGATAGGCGCCTCAAGCAGGAAGCCGTCATCGGCATCATTTATGCGGTTGCATCGGCCGCGACCGTCCTCTTTATCGCGAAGACTCCCCACGGCGAGTCGGACATCTCGGAGGTGCTCTTCGGCAGCCTGTTCACCGTTACGACGCAACAGATCACGGAAATGGCTCTCGTGTTCGGTTTGATCGGCGCGGTCCAGCTCATCTTCCACAAGAAGTTCTTCGCTTTGACCGAGATGTTCGAACAACGAGAACACCATAAAGTAGGCCTCTTCAACATCTGGAACTTCTTGTTCTATCTTTCGATCGGCCTGACCATCGTCTTAGCGGTCCGTGCTGGCGGCGTGATCCCGGTGTTCTCGTATCTGATCATCCCCGCAGTCTCCGCCATCATGCTGGCGCGTTCCAATTGGACCGTGGTCTTCATCGCGGTCGGCCTTAGCCTGCTCGGCGGTACGCTCGGTCTCGCATTTGCGCTCCAGTTCGACTTTCCTGCGGGATCATCGGTGGTCGCCGTTCTCGGAGGGATATTCTGCTTCATGTCGATCCTCCGCGTGGTGAAGGGCTTCCTGAAGAAACAGCAGAAGCACGCCTCAGCCCACTGATGATCCTCCCTTTCTCCGGGGGGCGCCATGAAGCCCCCCCCCGAGAGGGATACGATCTGCACAAAAACAGGAAAATCAAGGCCCCTCCATTGAGGATGAAAGAGTCCTCATTTGCAACTTGAAACAGGCACGTTTTACTCCGACAGCCGCTTCCTGACGCCCGCGTAGCACCTCCCCTCCACTCTATAGTTTGCTCACCGTCACAGCTACGCTCAAGGAAAAGCGCAATATTCCTACTGATCGTAGCGCGCGGGATCCCTCTCTTCACCCCCAAACAGTGGGCAGCGCGCAACGTCTTCCACGCTTCAGCAGTCGTCAAGAGCAGACCCACGACACAAGACGGATTCTCATGAACGCAGCATACTCCAACGAACCTGGAGGCACTCCGGGCGCATCCCGCGAGGAGTCCGGGACCCCGTTGCATCTCGCAGAGGCGCCTTTCATCATCGACGATCCGCTTGCGTCGCTCCGGTCGGAAGGGATCGAGCTCCTGGCATCAGTTCCGCCGGCATATTCACACATCCTCACCGCACCAGCGGTGCGCTTCGTCGCACGGTTGTCCCGGCGGCATGAGAGCGAACGAGTGCGGCTTCTCCAGAGAAGGAAGACCGTTCAGGACCAATTGCGCCAGGGGCATCTCCCGATGTTCCTTCCCGAGACAGAATTGCTTCGCAGGAGCGAATGGACCGTCGCACCTGTCCCTTCCGACCTCTCCGACCGCAGGGTTGAGATCACGGGCCCCGCAGGTGACACGAAGATGGTCATCAACGCCTTGAACTCCGGCGCTCGGGTCTTCATGGCAGATTTTGAAGATGCGCAGTCCCCGACGTGGGCGAATTCTCTCTGCGGCCAGGCCAATTTGTACGCGGCCGTACGAAGGACGATCTCCCACACGAGCCCGAAGGGGAAGGTGTACCGCCTCCATGACTCCACGGCCACCCTTATGGCGCGGCCGCGCGGATGGCACCTCGAAGAGCGTCATCTCCTCATCGACGGCAGGCCGGTGTCCGCGGCTCTGTTCGACTTCGGTCTGTATGTCTTTCACAACACGCGTGCGCTCAACGATCGAGGCAGCGGGCCCTATTTCTATCTCCCGAAACTCGAGAATCACCTTGAAGCGCGCCTTTGGAATGCCGTCTTCAGCACCGCTGAGGAGGACCTGAGGATCTCTACCGGGACCATCAAAGCGACCGTCCTCATTGAAACGATCCTCGCCGCGTTCGAAATGGACGAGATCCTCTTCGAACTTCGCGACAGGTCCGCCGGGTTGAACTGCGGGCGATGGGACTACATCTTCAGCGTCATCAAGAAGTTCAGTCACGATCCGCGCTTCCTCCTCCCGGACAGGAACCTTGTCACGATGGAGAGTCCCTTCCTCTCAGCGTATGTCAATCTCCTCGTCCAAACCTGCCACCGGCGCGGTGCCCATGCGATGGGGGGCATGGCGGCGAACATCCCCATCAAGTCCGACGACGCTGCTCATGCCAACGCGATGGCAAAGGTTCGGGCGGACAAGGAACGCGAGGTCACTGCAGGACACGACGGGACGTGGGTCGCGCATCCGGCGCTCGTTCAAATTGCACGTGAAGTTTTTGACGCCGGAATGCCGGAACCGAACCAGATCCACCGTCGCAGAGCCGAGCTCAACATCACAGGGACGGATCTCCTCCGCATGCCCGCCGGCCAAATTACCGAAGAAGGTCTCCGTAAGAATATCGATGTCGGCATCAGGTATCTCGAGGCGTGGCTCCGCGGCGTCGGCGCAGTGCCTCTGTACCACCTGATGGAAGACGCCGCGACCGCAGAGATCTCGCGCGCTCAGGTGTGGCAGGCCATTCATCACAGAGTCGTGCTCACGAACGGCATGCACGTGACCTTGGGCTTTGTCAGGAGCTGCATGCGCCAGGAGATCGATGCCATGATCTCGGAGCTGGGTGATGAACAGTTTGCACACGGCCGGTTCACGCTTGCGGCCGCACTTTTCGACCAGCTTATCAGCGCAGAATCATTCGTAGAGTTCCTTACGGTTTCCGCTTACGATTATCTCTAACACTCACAGGAGGGGCTAACATGAACGATCAGATCACCGCACCCGAGGCTCGGAGCAGCGCGCCGGACCGCTGGATCGGCACGCAAAGAACGTATACCTACGAGGATGTCGTACGTCTTCGCGGGACCCTGCGCATCGAGCACACCCTCGCCCGTCACGGTGCAGAGGAACTCTGGCGGCTCCTCCACACGGACGAGTACGTTCCCGCTCTCGGAGCGCTCACCGGCAACCAGGCGATCCAGCAGGTTCGGGCCGGACTCAAGGCGATCTACCTCAGCGGGTGGCAGGTGGCAGCCGATGCGAACGGGGCGGGACAGATGTACCCCGATCAGAGCCTCTACCCATCGGACAGCGTGCCTTCGGTGGTCCGTAAGATCAATAACGCCCTCATTCGTGCGGACCAGATCCATCACTCCAAAGGAAGGAATGGGATCCATTGGTTTGCACCGATCGTCGCCGACGCGGAGGCAGGGTTTGGAGGCGCGCTGAATGCCTTCGAACTCATGAAAGCAATGATCGAAGCGGGAGCCGGTGGAGTCCATTTCGAGGACCAACTCGCCTCGGCGAAGAAATGCGGTCATATGGGCGGCAAGGTCCTCGTTCCGACGTCGGAATTCATCCAGAAGCTTACCGCTGCGCGCTTCGCCGCCGACCTGCTTGATGTTCCGACGGTGCTCATCGCCCGCACCGACGCGGACAGCGCGAAGCTTCTCACGAGCGACATCGATCCGAGAGACCACCGATTTATTTCGGGCGAGAGAACGACAGAAGGCTTTTATCAGTTCCGAGGCGGGCTCGACGCCGCCGTCGCCCGCGGACTCGCGTATGCCCCGTACGCCGATATCATCTGGTGCGAGACGTCCGAACCGAATCTCGACGAGGCGCGGCGGTTCGCGGAGTCCATCCACGCTGCATTCCCGGGCAAACTGCTCGCCTATAACTGCTCCCCCTCCTTCAATTGGAAGCGAAAACTCGATTCGGTCTCGATCGGAATGTTCCAGCGTGAACTCGGGGCCATGGGATACAAGTTTCAGTTCGTCACGCTCGCGGGATTTCACTCGTTGAACCATTCCATGTTCACGCTCGCCAAGGCGTACCGGGAGTTCGGAATGACAGCGTACGCTGAGTTCCAGGAGCGCGAATTCCACAGCGAACCCGACGGATATAAGGCGGTCAAACATCAGGAGTTCGTGGGAACAGGATTCTTCGACGAAGTTGCGCAGGTCATCGCAGGAGGCGAGCTCTCAACGCTCGCCCTCGGCGAATCTACGGAAGCGCAGCAGTTCCACCCGCAGAATGGCCACCATCCGGCGCGGAGCTCTCTCCGGGAGCGCGTGCAGGCGGCCTCAAAGCACGACTGACGCGCGCTCGCAGGGAGAGAATCCTCCTCGATCCACTAAAACCTCCAGAAATGCTCTCTGGAGGTTTTTTTTTGCTCCACACGTTCTCCTGCCGAAGCGGTCGAACGGGAGCGGGATCGGCAGATACTTCTTTCATTTCAATGATCAATGTCGTATATTTCACGGTTCATTGCCGAGGACCCGCCCGTCGCAATCCGTCCGGGAGCCTTCACCTTTCACGTAATCCATGGAGGATCAATGAGAATCGCAGTATACTGTCTTTTCCTTTCGATCGCATGTCTGAGTTCTGTTCTCGGGCAGATAGACAAATATCCGGACCTTAAGATCGGCGACGCATATCTCGATTTCTCCCTTCCGTATGCGACGAAGGACTCGGTCGGCATGCAGGACCTCCACCTCGCTTCGCTGATCGGACCGAAACTCATCATCCTTGCGTTCTATCCCGCGGATTGGAGTGGCGGGTGCACGAAGGAGGTTTGTACGATGCGGGATAACTTCGGAGATCTCTCCAAGCTTAACGCGGACGTCATCGCGATCAGCGGTGATTACGTCTACTCCCACCACGAGTGGGCAAAGTTTCACACTCTTCCCTTCATGCTTGCCTCCGACCATAAGCATGAGGTGTCAGCCCGCTACAAGAGTTTCAATGAAAGCACCGGATACAACAAACGGACTGTGTACGTCATCGATACGAAGGGAAAGATCGTCTACATGGACCTCATGTATTCGACAAAGGATCTCGTCTCGTTCACGAAACTTCAGGACGCCCTCAAACAGGCCCAATAACGATACTCCCGCCCCCCATGAAAGCAATACTGGTCTCCCTCACAGTCCTCGTCTGCCTCGCGCGTGCGACCGTGTACGCGCAACCGGCCGACTCTCTCAGACTTCCGCAGGAACGACATCTTCGCAATATTCGGCAATTGACGTTCGGCGGCGAGAATGCCGAAGCGTACCTGTCCTTCGATGAAACCAAATTGTCATTTCAATCGACCCGGGAGCCGTATCATTGCGATCAGATCTTCACGATGTCGATCGACGGCAAGGATCAGAGCCTCTTAAGCGGCGGCACAGGAAGAACGACATGTTCATACTTCCTTCCCGGCGACTCGACGATTCTCTACTCCTCCACGTACCTGCGCTCCCTGGACTGTCCCCCGCCCCCCGATTTTTCGAAAGGATATATCTGGGCGGTCTACAAGGGATATGACATCTTCGTGAGCGATCTCCACGGCACCATCCTCCGCCGCCTCACCGAGACGGACGGCTATGACGCAGAGGCGACGGTGTCACCCATGGGTGACCGGATCGTCTTCACCTCCGTCCGCAATGGCGACCTCGACCTGTATACGATGAACCTCGACGGCACTGATATCCGCCAGGTGACCCATGAGATCGGTTACGACGGCGGCGCATTCTTCTCTCCCGACGGCAGGAAGATCGTCTACCGGGGGTATCACCCGACGGATTCCGTAAAGGTCGCTCAGTACAAAGAGCTCCTCGGGCAGGGCTTCGTGCGCCCGTCCATCATGGAGATCATCGTCATGGACGCGGACGGCGGGAATAAGAAACAGATTACGAACGCTGGAGCAGCGAGTTTCGCTCCGTATTTTCATCCGAACGGTAAACAGATCATCTTCGCTTCGAACATGAACGACCCCAAGGGGAGGAACTTCGACCTCTTCCTCGTCAACTTGGACGGGACCGGCCTCGAGCAGGTGACATTCAACGACACGTTCGATGGATTCCCGGTGTTCACCCGCGACGGCAAGCACTTGATATTCGCTTCTAACAGACACGACGCGGTCAAAGGCGAAACGAATATCTTCACAGCAGACTGGGTACCCTGAGCGTGCCGGATCCCGTCACGCACCCGGGCAGTTCTGCCGCAGCGGAGTTCGGCGTCGTCATCTTCCAACTCCGCTGTGCGAACGTTCCACATGTAGCTCCTTCGTATGCCTCACGCTCGCCCCATACCATTCCATCCTTCACAATCAGACGAGACGTTCCATGAAAAGATTGACACTACACATCATCGCATTTTTCCTTTCGGCGTTCTTCCTCTTCGGCTGCTCCTCTCAGACACCCTCGTCTTCCTCCGCAGAGATCACCGTACCGGAACTCCAGACCCACATCAAGTATCTGGCCTCGGACCGGCTCGAGGGTCGCGGCTCAGGGACGGAGGGCAACAGGATGGCGGCGGAGTACATCGCGGCTGAGTTTCAACGATACGGCCTGCTTCCCGCGGGCGATCACGGAACGTACTTTCAAGAGTTCCGGTTCACCTCTGGGATCGAAGCCGGTCGACACAACGCGTTCTCAACGACGGTCGAGGGTCGCACCTATGAGTTCCGCGCGGAAAAGGACTTCCGGCCGCTCTCCTTCTCAACCGACACAGCATTGATCGCACCGGTGGTCTTTGTCGGGTACGGCATCACCGATACGTCCCTGCACTACGACGACTACGATGGGATTGATGTCACCCACAAGATCGTCATCATGCTTCGCTACACGCCTGAAGGCAAGAAGACAGAAAGCAAGTTCTTCAACCAGGCCTCCATCCGGTCAAAGGCGTTCAACGCTCGCGAGCACGGGGCATCCGGAATGATCTTTGTCACCGGTCCGCTCGACGAGGAGCACCCGACACTCTACCCCCTGACCTACGACCGGGGCATGGGCACGTCAGGCATCGCTGCGATCAGCATGACGTCGTCTGCCTGCGATTCCCTCCTCCATTCTGTCGGCAGGGACCTCCGTTCCATCCAGGAACAAATCAACTCGTCGAAGCATCCGCAATCCGCCGGACTCAACGGAGTCACCGCCACGCTTCGGTCGGAGATCACGAAGATCCAGAGTACCAGCCGGAATATCCTCGGGGTCATCAAGCCGGGGGCGCCGGATCCCGTCGATGAAACCCTCGTAATCGGGGCTCACATGGACCACCTTGGGATGGGAGGCCCTGGTTCCGGCAGCCTTAAACCAGACACCATCGCGATCCACCATGGCGCAGACGACAACGCCTCGGGGACGGCGGGGCTCCTCGAACTCGCTCAGTACCTTGCCACAAAACGCGCTACGTTGCGCCGTCAGGTTCTCTTCGCATCGTTTTCAGGTGAAGAGCTGGGGCTTCTCGGATCCGATTATTACGTAAAACACCCGCTCATCCCCCTCGCCTCTACCATCGCCATGATCAACATGGACATGATCGGCAGAATGAAGGACAGCGCACTCGTCGTCGAGGGTATCGGGACGTCGCCCGTCTTCGAGGAGATCGTGCGAAAGGAGAATACCGACCCGTCCATCGTCCTCAAGCTTAAAAAGGACGGGTACGGCCCGAGCGACCATGCCTCTTTTTATTCGAAGGATCTGCCCGTACTCTTCTTCTTCACGAACCTCCATGATGACTACCATCGGCCGTCCGATACGTGGGATAAGATCAATTACCCGGATGAACAGCGCGTTGTCACACTCGTATCGAGGATCGCCGAACAGCTCGACAACCGTCCGGAACGCCCCCCGTTCACGAAGGTCGCCGCTCCTGCCGTCTCGAGCGAGCGCCGCGATGTCAGAGTCAGCCTTGGTGTGGTGCCCGACTACGCGGAAGACGTCGAAGGATTAAAGATCTCCGGGACACGCGCAGGGAGCGCAGCGGAGAAGGCGGGACTGAAGGCGAACGACATCATCATCAAGTTCGGCAAAAAAGAGATCAAGAACATCTATGATTTTACGGCCGTGCTCGGTGAGTTCAAACCCGGTGACGAGGTGGTGATCGTGGTGAAACGGGGAACGGAGATCGTCTCGTTGACCGCGATCCTACAAGGAAGGCAGTAAGCGTTCCCGGACTGGGCGCCTAGCGGGGATCGGTCGCGTTGGGGGGAAAATGGTGCTTGACGCGGGTCAGGAGATCGTCGAGTTCATAGGGCTTCGTGACGTACTCTGCTGATCCAAAGCTCTTCACGCGCTCTATCGCGACGGGGTCGTTGTAGCCGGTGATGAAGATGAACGGGACGCTTTGTAACTTCGCGTCCTGACGGATCTGTTCGAACATCGAGATGCCGTCGACGCCGCCGAGCTTGACGTCCGTGACAATGAGTTGTGGTACACTCGTTCGTAGATACTCTAGCGCCTCCTCAGCAGACTCCGCCGCAGTGACCTGGAATCCCTCCGATTCAAACATCAGCTGTAATACCTCCCGTTGTTGCGCCTCGTCTTCGATCAAAAGTATCGTTGCCGTCATCCGTCTCTAGCCTCAGAGCATTTTTTTAGCGACTTCGCGAAGCTCATCCTTGTTGAGGAGCTTCTGCACGAGTGGAAATAAGATGTAATTCTCTTTGTGTATGTGGTTCACGAACATCTGAACCACCCCCTTTGCCACGATTCGGAGCCTCTTGATCGCTGAAAAGCTGTCGCGGTTCTTTCGGACATCGGCGATCGCGGTGCTCAACTGTTGGAATCCCTTGCGGAGCTTCTTGTGGTCATCTCGCATGATCCGCGTGGGTCCGTCGACGTACCGCTCGAGGACGGGGAACAGCGCCTCCTCCTCCTTGTGGTTATGCACGCTTACTTCTTCTTCAATGAAGTGCAGGGCTGCGCTCATCTGGTTGAACGTCTTCGTGGTATAACCTTCCTGGGAAAGAGTCTGCGCGGCCTTGGTCAGGAGTTTCAATTGAAGTAGCGCCTCGTTGTGCTCCTGCATCAGCTGCGCGATGGGGTCAGTCGATCGTTGTATTACTCTCCGGGCGGACACGGGAAATTATTCGAGCTCGACGAGAGTGATGTACTTCATCTTGCCATTGACCATGAGGGTCTCGAGTTCCTGGATGAACTGCCCCATCTGCTCATCCTGATCCTCGAGCTGATCGTACTCTTCCATGCTCTTGAAGACGAATACCTCGGAAAAATTGTTCTTCTTCCCCTTATGTTCGTAAATGGAGTATTCTTTTCCGTTCTTCTGCGCCAGATGCTGCTTCATTCGAGCGGTCAACGCTAAAAATTCATCTCGTTTTTCCGGATTGATCTCGTACGAGATGGTGAACATCACTTTACCCATAAACTCTCCTTATAATAATACACAATATACGAATAATTCGATTAATATCCCGCCGAGCGGATTTCCTCTTCGCTCATCCCGAAATAATGGCCGATCTCATGGACAAGTACCTCGCGGATGGTCTCCTCGAGATTGTTTCCGCCTTCCCTTTCGATGTTCGCCTTGTAGAGAAAGATCTGATCTGGTACGACGGGCGACATACCGTACCACGTGCCGCGCGACGGCAGCGGCGTTCCCTGATACAACCCGAGCAATTCGTGCTTCGACCGCAGTTTCATCTTCGAGACGATCTCGGGCGTCGGATATTCTTCCACCGTGATCCCCAGGTTTTCGATGGCCTCCCGGAACGGGTCTGGGAGTTGATCGAAGGTCTGTTCGACTGCCGCCGTGAACTCATCGAAGGTCATCAGGATACGCCTTTTGGGAGGACCAAACGCAGACCGCCGATGATCCCCGCAACTAAGAGGAGGAGAGGCACGATGAAGATGATGAGGGCACGCCTCCAGGTCAAGTCGAGAAGGACCTTTGTACCAGCCCAGAGAAGATAGAGCGTCCAGAGCGCACAGAGTGTATCGAGCCCGACGAGAGTGACGTATGCGACGGGACGCAGCGAATACGGCGTCGGATGAAGAAAGAAGAAGTATCTGCCGAAGACGATGACCTCCACCGGCAGAAGAAAGAGCACGGATAGTACGACCGGGACGAGCGCATAGGAGTAGATCGCAAACGCATTTTTGACCGAGACGGCGCTCCCTTGGGTCGCCGCCATCGCCTTAACGAGCATGGTGAAGCATAGCACCACCGTCATTCCAACTGCCGGGCCGAGGAGAGTACCAGCGGCAAACAGGTTCACCGCACTCGACGTGTACTCCCCCGCTCCGATCACCCAGAATATCCCGAACGCGAAACCGATACCAGCAAGGGCTGCGACGGCCGCGGCGAAGTTCTTCCTGCGGGAAAGCGCGATCATGCGAAATGCGCGGACGGGCCGCTCGATGATCGTCCATGCGGTCGCGAAGAGATCGAGGTTCTCGGATCGGTTCTGGAGATAGCCTCCACAGGAGGTACAGGTCACCGCAAGGTGATGGTTCTGCACCTGGCAGATGGGGCACGTGTTCATGTGGCGGTCGATCGTCACGGCAGCGGTGCGAATCGCGCGGTGAAGTGCCTGAGCATGGGAGCCTCGGAAACGATGGAGAGACCCTTGAGCTGCGACCGGGTCTGGAAGGACTCAATGACGCATTCGATGACATAATCAATATGGCTTTGCGTGTAGACGCGCCGCGGGATTGCGAGCCGGACAAGTTCCATCTGCGCCGGCACGAATTTGCCCGTCGCCGCGTCGGTTCGACCGAACATGACGCTGCCAATCTCGACCGACCGGATGCCGCCGGTCCGGTAGAGCTCGCAGACGACCGCTTGACCGGGGAATTCATGCGGCGGGATGTGCGGTACTAGCCGCTTCGCGTCAAGGTAGATGGCATGCCCGCCGGGCGGTTCAAGGATGGGAACCCCGGCAGCGACGAGCTTTTCCCCAAGATACGCCACGGATCGGAGCCGATAGGTGAGATAGTGTTCGTCCAGGATCTCCTCGAGCCCCTGCGCGATCGCTTCGAGGTCCCGGCCCGCAAGTCCGCCATACGTCGGAAATCCTTCCGTGACAATGAGGATGTTCCGCGCGCGCGTTGCGAGATCTTCGTCATTCAGCGCGAGGAAGCCTCCCATATTGACGAGCGCATCCTTCTTGGCGCTCATGGTACAACCGTCGGCGTACGAGAACATTTCCTTCACGATGTCCCGGACAGGAACATCCCGGTATCCTGCTTCCCGCTGCTTGATGAAAAACGCATTCTCTGCGAACCTGCAGGCGTCGAGGAAGAGCGGGATCTTATTCTTCACAGCGATGGCTTTGGTCGCCCGAATGTTCTCCATCGAGACGGGTTGCCCCCCTCCCGCATTGTTCGTCACCGTAAGCATGATAAGGGGAATCGCGTCCCGGCCCTTGTCCTTGATGAAGGCGTCAAGCGCTGCGAGATCGATATTACCCTTGAAATCTGCAATGAGTGAGGGGTCCTTCCCCTGTGCGTTGAGGAGATCGACAGCCACAGCCCCCGAAAACTCGACATTCGCACGCGTCGTATCGAAATGGGTGTTGTTGGGGATAAACTTCCCCTTCCCCCCAACGAGCGTAAAGAGTATCTTCTCCGCCGCCCTGCCTTGGTGCGTCGGAATGATGTAACGGAGGCCCGTGAGCTCCTTGACGGCGGTCTCGAAGCGGAAAAAACTCCTTGCTCCGGCATACGACTCATCCCCCTCCATCATGCCTGCCCACTGCTTTGCACTCATCGCAGACGTGCCGCTGTCGGTAAGGAGATCGATAAGCACGTCTTCCGCACGAATAAGGAAGGGATTATAGCCTGCCTCGAGGAGGATACGTTCGCGCTGCTCCCGTGTCGTGAACTTAATGGGTTCGACGCTCTTGATCTTAAAAGGTTCAATGATCGTTTTCATCTTCATAACCTATTGTCTGCACATAATTTACAACAAATTCACCTTGCAAGCAATGAATTTTTACGCACACGTGGTCACGCTTCATCGCTCGTAAGAGGAACGGTGTCGCGTACTAGTACGCGCAATGGAGAGAGAAAGTTTGGGAGGGTGCATCATGTCGAGCCGGCCGGGTCGAGGGATGATGACCACCGGCTGATAACCTATTCGGAGTCGTACTGCACGAGCGAAAAGATCTCGACCGATCCGAACTTCTCGCGAGGCTTCAAGAAACTGAGTTCAATCAAGCAGGCTAACGCTATGATATTACCACCTAATTGCTCTACGAGTTTGCATGTTGCATGAAGGGTTCCACCGGTTGCAATAAGGTCGTCCACGATGAGGACGTTCTCCCCTTTCGTGATCGCATCAATATGAATCTCGAGGGCGTCAGTGCCGTACTCGAGTTGATATTCCTGGCGGATTGTCTGGAACGGGAGCTTCTTGGGTTTTCGAACAGGCACAAACCCGGCCCCAAGCCGGTACGCCAGCGCCCCGCCAAAGATGAACCCCCGTGATTCGATGCCAACGACCTTTTGGATGTTCCGGCTGCGGAAATGTTCGGTCATGAGATCGATGCTCCGGGCGAAGGCGGAACTGTCCTGGAGGAGAGTCGTAATATCGCGGAATACGATCCCCTTCTTCGGGAAGTCGGGAATGCTCCGAATACGGTCCCGAAGACCGTCCGACGACGAGGCTACCACGTGGGTTTTTCCTTTTTGAGGAACGACTCGATCCCCTTTTTAAAATCTTCGGTCTTCCGGGTCAACGCGTTCAGGCTCGAGGCGTACTCAAGCGCTTCCCTCGGAGGCATCTCATCGATCCGTGCAAAGAGTTCCTTCGTCAGCACCACGGAAGACGAGCTCGTTGTCGTTGCAAGCGTATCGGCATAGGCCATCGATCGGTCAAGCAACTCGTCATCAGAAATGACATCAGTTGCGAGCCCGTTACTCATTGCTGAATCAGCGGATACAATGCTTCCCTGCAGTACAAATTCTCGAGCTCGGGATGAGCCCATTCGCTTGATAAGGTAGATCAGAATGACTGCTGGGAGGAATCCGAGCTTCACCTCGGGTGCCCCGAGTTTCCCCTTCTCCCGCCCTACCAAAACAAAATCGCATGCGGCCGCGATCCCGCATCCCCCGCCTAAGGCCGGTCCGTTCACGGCAGCGATGACGATCTTCTTCAGCGTATGGATCTGTTGAAGCATTTTCGACAGATTTCTGGCATCTTCGAGATTCTCGGGCTCCCCCTTTGCTGCGAACCGCTGGAGATAGTCGAGGTCCATCCCGGCGCAGAATGATGCTCCCGCTCCGGTAAGAACGACCGCGCGCGTATGATTCGTCCGGTTCACCATCGTGAAGACCTCGGTGAGCTCACGGATCATCACATCATCCAGCGCGTTCCGGCGATCGGGCCGGTTCATTGTGATCACGGCGACCCGGTCAACCGCCTTATATGTCAGCGTCGTGTAGTTCATCGGGCTCAAAATAGCAAACTTCCCGCCAAATCACAAGTTCAGGGATCAAAAAGGGTCCTGCCGCACATCGCGACAGGACCCAGTATTCGTGCTGTTGTCCGTGTAAGAAAACTCCTTGGATCGTCAAATATGAAAGCGGTTTAGCTTCCCCTCATTCAACGAATTCCCACCATCAATACTTTTCAAGGTATTGATCGATCTCCCAGGGAGTCACCTGCATGCGATACTCGTCCCACTCGGCGATCTTCAGATCCTTGATCTTCTCGAAGGTATAGTCCCCGAGCGCCTTACGGATCGTCTTGTCATTCTCGAGGTTCGTCACAGCCTCAAGGATGTCACGCGAGAGGACGTCGATGCCCCGTTTCTGAGCTTCTTCGACCGAGAACTCGTAGATGTTCTCTTCGACGGGAGCAGGCGGGACCATTTTCTTCTCGATCCCGTCCAAACCCGCAGCAAGCATGACGGCGAACGCGAGATACGGGTTCGCGGCCGGATCCGGACACCGAAGTTCCGCACGGACGGCCTTCTCCCTCCCCGGGGTATAGCGCGGGATCCTCATGAGAGCGGAGCGGTTTCGCTGTCCCCACGCGATGTAGACAGGCGCCTCGTACCCTACCACAAGCCGCTTGTAGGAGTTCACGGTCGGGTTGAGGATCGCATTCATCGCTTTCACGTGCGTCAACTGGCCCTGGATGAACGAACGCGCCAGCTTCGAAAGATGGTACTCATCCTTAGGGTCGAAGAACAGGTTCTTGCCTTCCGGGCTGAAGAGGCTCTGGTGAACGTGCATTCCCGATCCATTGATGCCCGCGATCGGTTTCGGCATGAAGGTCGCGTGGAGATTGTGATGGGCGGCGACGTACTTCAGTGTATACTTCAGCGTCGTGGCCTGGTCCGCGATTTTCAGGGCGTCCCCGTAGCGAAAATCAATCTCATGCTGGCCGAATGCCACTTCATGGTGAAGCGCCTCGACGTCGATGCCGAAGCCGTGGAGGGCCGTCGTCATCTCCTCACGGATCTCCATCGCCAAATCTGAGGTCTGATCAAAGTACCCGGCCGTGTCGTGAGGAAGCGGCATGAGTTTTCCATTCTCTTTTCGGAAGAGGAAGAACTCGAGCTCGGGTCCGACGTTGTAGACGAAACCCATCTTCTTAGCCCGTGCCAGTTGCTGTTTGAGGATGTGCCGCGGATCTCCCTCAAACGGCTTCCCGTCCGGCATATAGACATCGCACATGAACCGTGCGACAACAGCCTGCGTGCCGCCAAGCGTCCATGGGATGACCGCAAAAGTGTCGAGATCGAGCTTCAGGTACATATCGCTCTCAAAAATGCGCGTAAAACCCTCGATGGATGATCCATCGAACCACATCCCGTCTTCCATGGCGCCTTCGAGCTTTGAGACGGGGATCGTTACCCCTTTGAGGATGCCGTTGAGATCGGTGAACTGGAGCTGGATAAACATCACGTTGTGCTTCTTCGTGAGTTCGAGGACGTCTTTTCGTGTGAACGACCCCAACGCGGCCTTCTTTGCTGCCTTTGCCATGTTCCTCCTTTATGAATGATTGTGAGTTGAGAGTTTGATGAGAGTTCCTTCTTTGGACGACGAAAGGACGAGATGCGTTCTCGTGCCCGTAACGCCGGTCCATGACTGGATCTTTGCCAATAATCGTTCCAACGTCGATGTGTTTTCCGTCCTGATCTTGAGAAGATGAGACCCGTCGCCTGTGATCGCGTGGCATTCGAGGATCTCGTCCATGGCATTCGCATGGTCAACGAAAGAGTGGTAGTGCTTCGAGGAATCGACCGTTACCATAATGAAAGCAGTGATGTCCTTGCCGAGCTTCTTGGGGTCAAGGCGGGCATAATATCCTTCGATGTATCCTGCCTCCTCGAGTTTTCTCATCCGTTCGCTTGCTGACGGAAGCGAGAGCCCGATCCGCTCGGCGAGATCGTTGCGGCGGGTTCTGGCTTGGTGCTGCAAAATGTCAAGAATTTTAACGTCTATTTCGTCCAGGGTCATAAAACCGCGTGAAAGGATGCTAAATACAGGGTATTACCTTATTATATAAGGTTTCATAAGCCTAACGCCTTAGATTATAAGGAATATTTTGGAAACAGTCAAGAGAAAAATGAAGCACGTGGATCGAAGCGATACGCAGGGGATGCGGGATGATGTGGGAGCCCTACGGGCGCGGGGCCCCTACAGCTGAAGCCCGAAGTGCCCGGACAGATCCCGGGATATTCGGTGTGTTGAAGATCGCATTGCCCGCGACCAAGGCGTTCGCGCCAGCTTCTACGATCTGTCGGGCATTGGAACTATCGACGCCCCCATCGACCTCCAAGTATATCTCCCGCTTCAGCTCCCGCAGGACCGCAGAGGTATCTCGGATCTTTTGGAGCATCGTCGCGATGAATTTCTGTCCGCCGAATCCGGGATTGACCGACATGATGAGGACGAGATCGACGAATGGGAGGACTTCGGTGATCGCAGAGATGGGTGTGGAAGGATTGAGGGTCACGCCTGCCTTCATCCCGAGTTCTTGGACGCGCTGGATCGTACGGTGGAGATGAGCGGTGCTTTCAACGTGGATCGTGAGCCGGTCCGCGCCCGCCCGCTGGAACTCCTCAAGATATCGGTCCGGATTGCTGATCATGAGATGCGTATCGAGCGGGAGCTTAGAGATCCCTCTGATGGCCTTCACGACCATCGGGCCGAAGCTGATGTTAGGAACGAAGTGGCCGTCCATGATGTCGAGATGGAGCCAGTCCGCCCCACCCTCTTCAACACGGCGGATCTGCTCTTCAAGCCGTCCGAAGTCAGCGGACAGGATCGACGGTGCGATAACGAGGTTCTTGGCGTTCGCTTGTTCAGTATTCAAATGCGTCCTTCTTCTTTTCACCGCCCTGCACAACGACGAGATCGATGGGCTGGTTCTTCGGTACGATCTCACCTTTTCTTGGGAACTGTTCGATCACCGTATTGGGGAGGAGATCGTTGGACGGAGCGTACGTGACGTTGCCCCTCTTCAGTCCACTCGCCAAGAGAAGCGCTTCCGCCTCGCCCAGGGTCTTCCCGGCGAGATCCGGTACAGGGACGGTTTGCGAGGCCGCGCCCTGACTTACCACGATGGAAACATAGAGATCGCGCCTCACGTGAGCGCCGGCGGCGACCTTCTGTTCGATGATGGTATTCACCGGGAACTGATCGGATGGCTGGTATTCGATCGCGCCGAGTTTGAGTTCCTCCCGTTCGAGCGCAAACCGCGCATCTCTCAACGTCCTCCCCTTGATGTTCGGCACGATAACATCCTGTTCTCCACCACTCACGCTGAGGTAGACCCTCCGGCCGCGTTTCACTTCATGGTCCGGGAGGGGATTTTGGATGATAACGTACCCCACCGGATGGGATCGGTCGGGTCGAGTATCGCCTTTCCGAGCCTCCAAGCCGACGGAATCCAGGATACGCACCGCCTCCTGGAAGGTCTTTCCCGTTACGGCAGGAACCTTGACGATCCCGCCCTGATTGACATACCACGGTATGACAACATCGTTGCAAACGAAGAATAGCACGAGGAGGAGCGCCAAGGAGAGGTATGCCTTTTTCGCCGTTCTCGAAGTGAGTCGTTTTTTCAGTTGAAGCGCCATTCTCGTCTGGTCTGTTCTGAATCCGTAAAAAATATATGAAATACTTACCTGAACATCAAATGCGAAACAGCAGGTCCCATTGATGTCACACTGGATGCCGATGGCAGGTCCCATCGATGCCACACTGGTGGCGAAGGTCAGGTCCCATCACTGCCAGACTGCATGCCAAACGGCTTGTCCCATCTATGGCACACTGAATGCTGTAAGTATAGGCCTGCCGGCTGAGTCCCGCTTGCATTCGCAATGAAAACTCTTACATTACGAAGACACAAAATATGGCACACCCCATCCAGCGCGAACATATCATGAGGACTCTTCTCTATTACGAGATCTTCGATCACCCGTTATCGGAGAAGGAACTCTTTTATCTCCTCCCGGTGCAAGCACCCGGCCGGCCCGATCTTCAGGCAGTGCTCTCTGGCATGCTTCAAGACCGCCAGATCCAGCAGAACGACAGCTTTTATGCCCGTCCATCAAGTAACGGAATCGCGGCGGTTCGTCTCGACCGAGAAGCTCTCGCCCGTAAACGGGTTCGGATCTCAAGGTTCATGGCGCATGTCATTAAACGCTTCCCGTTCGTTCGCGCGGTCATGATCTCCGGCGACCTCTCGAAGGGCGTCGCGACCAGAGGGAGCGACATCGATTTTGTCATCATCACAGAGCCCCGTCGGCTTTGGATCTGCAGGTCTCTCCTCATCGGATTCAAAAAAGTGTTCCTTTTCAACAGCCGTAAATACTTCTGCCTCAACTATTTTATCGACACGGACCATCTGACGTTGGATGATCGGAATTACTACACCGCGACGGAGATCGCCCATGTCATGCCGCTCTACAATTTTGCGCTCTTCCTACGGTACATGAACGCGAACGCTTGGATCCGGGACCTCTTCCCCAATTATCGTTCCCTCGCCTTCCACAGCGACACGGGCAACAACCGCCGGAGCGTTCTCCAGCGCCTCCTCGAGTGGCCCATGCGCGGAGCCTGGGCCGACCGTCTCGACGCACGCCTCATGGAGTTCATGCGGGCCACGTGGAAGAAACGGTATCCCGACTATTCCGACGCCATGCGCGACATGAACTTCCGCTCCACACCCGGAGAATCCCGCGCATACGGCGGAAACTTCTCCGACAAGATCCTTACGATGTATGAACAAAAACTCCGAGAGTATCATGCGTAGGTATCGTCGCAGTGATGCGCCCGTGATGCAGCAATGACGGACGTTCTTTTCACGCATTCCTATTTTCTCAGATTCGATCCGAAGGAATGGCGTGCGATGGCGCCCTATCCTCCGCTCGGTACCCTCTATGCGGCGGCGCACCTGAGAAGCCACGGGTATTCCGTTGCACTCTTTGATGCGATGCTCGCAAGGTCGGAAGAGGATATTCTTCCCACCCTGCGGGAACACCGCCCGAAGATCGTCGCGATCTATGACGATGACTTCAATTATCTGACAAAGATGTGCCTCGCAAGGATGCGCGAGGCGGCGTTTCGGCTTTCGCGGATCGCCAAGGATTTTGGATGCACGGTGATCGTACACGGTTCTGACCCGGCGGACCATGTTTCCGCCTATCTTTCGCACGGCGCGGACTATGTCGTTGCCGGCGAAGGCGAGGTGACGCTTCTCGAGCTCACATCCCACGTCCTCCGCCCTGGTACGAGAGACCGGGGGAGCATCAACGGCATCGCGTACCTTTCCGACGGCGGTGTGCACCGCACGGAACAGCGAAGCGTCCTCCAGCACCTCGATGAACTTTCGTTCCCAGCCCGGGATCTCGTCGATCTGGATCGGTACCGATCCACCTGGACCCAGCGCCACGGATACTTCTCCGTGAACATGGTAACGACCAGGGGATGTCCCTTTCATTGCAATTGGTGTGCCAAGCCGCTCTACGGACAGGTGTACCACTCTCGGACGCCGAAGAATGTCGTCGCAGAGATGCTCGACCTCAAGGCGACAGTGCATCCCGATCACCTCTGGTTTTGCGACGACATCTTTGGCCTCACACCCGGGTGGGTGGCAGAATTTGCCGACGAGGTCATTCGACAGGATGCCGCGATACCCTATAAATGTCTCTCTCGGGCAGACCTTCTCTTGAAGGACGAAACGATACGCTCTCTCGCCAGAAGCGGTTGCAGGACGGTGTGGATCGGTGCCGAATCGGGATCGCAGAAGATCCTCGATGCGATGGACAAGGGCACCACGATAGAACAGATCGAGCGTTCCTCAAACCTCCTCCACGAGCATGGCATCGAGGTAGGCTTCTTCCTGCAGTACGGCTATCCGGGCGAGGATCGAGACGATATTGAGCGGACGCTCGACATGGTCAAACGGTGCCAGCCCGACGATATAGGTGTCTCCGTTTCATATCCGCTGCCGGGCACACCGTTCTATGAGAACGTTCGAAAGCAGTTGGGCGAGAAACAGAATTGGACTGACAGCGAAGACCTCGCCCTGATGTACGAAGGGTCCTTTGTCCCCGACTTCTATCGCGTGCTTCACCGGTTTACCCACGCTAAGTTCCGCCTTTGGCAGTCGCGCGCGATGTTCCGCAAGGTCCTTGCGCGGCCGCGATCGCTCAATCGCAGGGTGTTCCGGCGGATCGCCCTTGCCCCATATTACGCCTGCTCGCTTCCCCTTCTCCAGCAAAAAATGACCCGTCTCGCCAATTCAGGGGAACACCGCCCCGGTTGACCGGAGTTCCGTCCAAAGATTGAAGAAGTCCTTTTTTTTCGATACTTTACTCTATGTTTAAACCGGTATTCATGCTTGGTGGGGCCAGCAATCCATGCGACTGAGTCTCACGCTTGTTCTCATCGTCATCCAGATGTTCCTGTTCTGGATACTTCGCCTGCACCTCAACGCGACGAATGGATCTCGGTCCCTCCGCCGGCTCTCCATTGCCGCACTGGTGTTCGGCACCATTCCACTCGTGGCCTTGTTCGCCTGGGACATTCGCCTTCAACTCCTTCCCAAGGCCTTGATCTACGCTGTCGTGTACCCGGTCTATTTCTGGCACTTTACTTCTCTCCTTGTGCTCCTGGTCTGGCTTGCGACGCAGATCCTGGCGTTACCGAGATTGGCTGTCCGGGCGATCGTTGCGAAAAGGCAGGTCTCGAACGATCCCGCCCCAAGAGTAAACCCCACAACTCCGCCGAGCCAGTTCGATTCGCAGCGGAGGATCTTCCTTCGCAAGAGCCTCGCGGCCTCGGCTGGCGTCGTCTTCGCGGGGACAGCGTACGCTACATACCGGTCCGACGAGTACGAGGTCACCTCCATCACGATCCCGATCCGGAACCTCCCAATCGAATTCTCCGGTTTCTCCATTGCGCTCATCAGTGATATCCATTCCAGCGTCTTTATGCTCAAGGAGCAGATGGAGGAATATGCTGCGGTCGTCAATTCGCTCGGGGCCGACCTCATCGCGGTCCCCGGAGATTTCGTCAATAGTTCTCTCAACGAGGTCTATCCGTTCGCCGAAGCGTTCTCGAGTCTCCGTGCGCCGAACGGCGTGTACGGTGTCCTCGGCAATCATGATTTTTACACGCATCAAGTGAACGCCGTCGCCGCACAGGTCGAGCAGTGCGGGATCAAGCTCCTGCGGAATCGTCATATTATGATCGAGCGCGGGGGAAAACAGATCGCCGTTCTCGGCATCGACGATACCACGTCCTTCAAATACTCCATCCCATACTTCAACCAGGCTCACATCGGCATTCCCGACGGCACAGCACGCGTCCTCCTGTGCCACCGGCCCATTTTCTTCGACCATGCCTCGGTGCGCAACGTGGAGGTCATGCTCGCCGGACACACGCATGGCGGCCAGGTCGTGTTCGGCAAATTTGGCGGCAAGACCATCACCCCCGCAGGAATGTCGTCACGATATATCGCGGGACTCTACACGAAGGGGACCGCTCAGATGTACGTCTCCCGGGGAGTCGGGACGGTCGGCGTGCCCTTCCGCCTCAATTGTCCGCCGGAAGTCACGAAGGTCACCCTCGTTACTGCCTAGGTACTCCTTGAAACGAGCTCTTTTTCTCTGGTCGTACATCTCCGAGTCACGGTGGGCTCTCTTTTTCGGACTGGTCCTTCTGACGCTCGTGTCGGCAACGTCGCTGATCTACCCCTGGCTCCTCAAGCTGATCGTCGACAAGCTGCTCCACCCGGCCTTGCCGTCCTGGGACACGACCTGGCTTGCTTTCGGCCTCGTCTGCATGCTCGCGATCTCCACACTAGCGGGGTTCCGACAGCAGATGATGATGCAGTCGATCGGGTTTCAG
Source organism: Ignavibacteriota bacterium (assembly GCA_025358305.1). Lineage (GTDB taxonomy): Bacteria > Bacteroidota > Ignavibacteria > UBA10030 > SZUA-254 > JANYJZ01. The sequence goes on along the minus strand of JANYJZ010000005.1, from coordinate 123,359 downwards.
CTCCGCAATGCGCTGCGCCGGGACTTCTACCGGAAACTCCTGGATGAGCCGATGTCGTTCCATCGTACACAACTCCTCGGTGAACTCTCGGCACGGCTTTCCGAGGATATTGGGAGGGTCCAGACCCTTCCCGCGGGCCTCCTTGCCCCCCTCTTTCAAAACACGCTCTTCGTCTTCGGATGCATCCTCCTCATGGCGGCGCTCAATGTGTATGCCACGCTTGTCGTGATCCCTCTCCTCCTCCTTCCCCTGCCGGTCATCTTCTACACGAGCCGTTCGATCCGAAGTTCCTCGGGACGGAGCCAGTCGATCCATGCACGGGCAAGCGCCTTCTTTGAGGAGACCCTCGCCGCCATCCGCGAAGTGAAAGCGATGGGCGGGGAACGACGGGCGCTCGAACGCTATGACGCGATCCTCGCCGATGCGCACCAGTCAGAGCTTTCGTCGTCGCGCCAGCATGTGTTCGTCAACCAGTTCGTCTACTTTCTTCTTTCATCCCTTCTCCTCGGCATCTTTTACCTTGGCAGCTCGCACGCATTCTTCCAGGAGTGGTCTATCGGGAGTGTCATCGCTTTCTACTTCTACGCATATACCCTCTCCATGGCGTTGATCTCGCAGGCGCGCATTATTGTTTCGCACCAGAACGTCTTTGGTGCGATCGACCGGGTCACCGAGTTCCTGTCGGCCGAGAGATCCACCCCGGCCGCCGTGGGGTCGCATGCGGCGCCAATCCGGGGCGAGGTCAAATTCGATCACGTCTCCTTCGAATACACTCCGGAACGGCCGGTCCTACGTCAGATCTCGTTTGAATGCCTCCCGGGAACCTGGAGCGTCATCTCGGGGCCGAGCGGGAGCGGAAAATCGACCCTTGCGACACTTCTGCTGGGACTTGACCAGCCGTTGGATGGCCGCGTCTTGCTCGACGGTGTCGGTGTCGGTGACTGGGACCCGGCTGCCCTACACCAGCAGATCGGGTTCGCCGGCCAGGAGCCGGTCCTTTTTCATGGAACCTTGCGTGAGAACATCGGCATTTCTTCCCCTGACATGGGGCCCGAACGGCTCGCCGGCCTCCTTTGGACATGCTGTCTCGAAACATTCATTGCCTCCCTCCCGGAGGGCCTTAATACGGTCGTCGGAGAACGGGGATATGCGTTGAGCGGAGGCCAGCGGGCGAGGATAGCCCTGGCAAGAGCGCTCGCGTCGTCTCCCCCACTTCTTCTCCTCGACGAGATCAACGCGGCTTTCGAACCCGAGCTCGAGAGAGAGGTTTGGGCGCGACTTGCCCAGGAACGGTCCGGGCTCTCGACGGTCATCTTCACGCACCATGCCGACCTCATTCCTCCCGAATGCGTCAAAGCCAGGATTTCACTTCCTCCTTCGCCCGTATGAACTTCTTGGGGGAGAGAGTCTCGCCTGATCGACTCGTACGTACGGAAGATATTTCCAACAACCCCTGGATGGGGGATAATCCGCCGGAACGGATTCTCGTGATCCGCCTTCATGCCATCGGCGACGTTGCCATCACGCTTCCGCTCTGCACGGCGATCCGAAAGATGCTCCCGGACGCACGGATCGATTTCCTTACTTGTGAGGCGAGCCGTGATCTACCCGGAGCGTTGCAACTCTTCGACACCGTTCATGTCCTGCCCGACATTCGAACACGCTGGGGACGGGCAGCGGCGGCGATGCGCTGGGGGACGTCTCTGGCTAAACTACGATATGAGATGGTCATCGATCTCCAACGAAACTGGGTGACTCGGATAATTCGGAGACTTTCCATTCCGCCGTTTTGGGCGGAGTTCGACCGGTTCTCGTCGACACCCGCTGGAGAACGAGCGCTTGAGACCTTCATCTCCGCCGGCTTCCTGGGGATCAGACCCGATTACGATCTTCCCGTCAAGGAATCCCTGGTCGCCAGCGCGCGCGGGCGCCTCCTTTCTCTCGGGTGGGACGGCATTGCCCCGCTCGTGTGCGTCAACCCAGCCGGTCTCTGGAAGACGCGGAACTGGCCCCTCGAGCAATACGCCGATCTCGCGACGATGCTTGTGAATCGCAAGCAGGCAAGCATCGTCCTCATGGGGGATGAGAGAATAGCCGAATCCGGGAGAAGACTCGCAGGGAGTATCCCTGGACACGTCATCAACCTCATCGGTCAAACGAGTCTTGCCGAGGCGTTTGCGACCGTCCAGCTCCTTTCCGCCATCGTGAGCGATGATTCCGGGCTGATGCATATGGCATGGAATTCGGGGGTGCCGACTATCGCACTTTTTGGCTCCAGCAGGCACGATTGGTCCGCCCCGCTCGGAGTGCACACGCGGACGTTCCATTCCGGCGACCTCGAGTGCGGAGCATGCATGAGTCCAGAGTGTCGCTACGGCGATGTGCATTGTCTCACCCGATACACGGCTGAGAGCATGTTTCAGGCTCTCCACGATCTTCTCTCGCCTAGCGAGACTACACCGGTCAGCGAGAGGGACCAACGGTCGCCGCCGTGATCGCGCATGAGCGAGAACGTATCGCTTTGTTCAATTTAATATCGCATGCAAAGAGATTATATTAACGGACTTATCTTCTTTCTGGAAATGATTTTAAAGCATGTCAGCTAAAAAACATTCTCGCAATTACCGCATCGATAACAACGAGCGGATCATCGAGTTCGTGGGTTTGTACCTCTCCGTTCCACGGGGGGAGGGAAGCCGCTATCTGTTTTTTGCCCGCTCCTCGAGCATTCCTGACATACAATGAGCCTCCTGCGTAGGATCTCCCATTTCATTATCTTTCACGCGTACGTACGGAGGAGGATCTCCCGGACGGACGAAGTGATGGTCAGCGGATTCAAACTCCGGGTACCGACGACCGTCTTTCACCCCTCTTTGTACCTCACAAGCAGATATTTTGGCAGATACCTCGCCACGCTGAATTTCCACGAGATGAAAGGCCTCGATGTCGGGTGCGGCTCTGGGCTCCTGTCGCTGGTCGCAGCGAGCAAGGGAGCACGGATGGTGGCGCTCGACGTCAATCCTGCCGCGGTCACCGCGACGCTGGAGAATGCGGCGACTAACATGCTCTCAAAGCAGATCATACCCTTGAGGAGCGATCTCTTCGCCGGCCTCTCCGCCATGCACCGAAATTTCGACTTCATTCTCTGCAATCCCCCCTATTACCCGGGGGAGGCAGCCGACATGTCCGGCCGGGCCTGGCACGGCGGGAACCGGTATGACTTTCTTCAGCGGCTGGCGAATGAGTCTGCCGGGTACCTCCGGAGCGGGGGGAGCATATATTTCATCCTCTCGACCGATGTCGACGTGGACCGAATCCTCTCGTTGTTTCAGAACGCGGGTTACCATACATCCGTTGCCGCCCAAAAAAGATATTTCTTCGAGACATTATCGATCTTTCAGGCGACACACAGATAGAACCTTGCATTTCAGGGTGGTATTTTCTATATTTTGCCCATTATGACAAAGAAATCATTAACCGCCTCACAGAGAAGCCTGATCGCTGCTGCCCGCAAAGCGATGCATGGTGCGCATGCGCCCTATTCCCACTTCAGAGTGGGGGCGGCTCTCCTAACGAAGTCGGGTAAGGTCGTCTCTGGCTGCAACATCGAGATCAGCTCGTACAGCCTGACGATCTGCGCCGAGCGTACGGCCATCTTCAAGGCTTTTTCAGAAGGTGAGCGCAATTTTAGGTCGATTGCGATCATTTCAGACGCCGCATCATTCATTTCGCCATGCGGAGCATGCCGTCAGGTAATCAGCGACCTCCTTGGAGATGTCGAGGTGATCATGGCAGACTCCCGCGGCAGAACGACCTCCCTGCGTTCCGGTGAGCTTCTTCCGCTTCCGTTCGACGGTTCAGTTCTCAGAAAAATCGTGAGAAAGTAACGCTTATGGAAGCCGTAACTCTGCACAATATGCCGGCGAATACCGGTTGGATTGAAGTGGTTTGTGGATGCATGTTCAGCGGCAAGACCGAGGAACTCATCCGCAGACTGCGGCGGGCTCAGATTGCCAAACAATCGGTGATGATCTTCAAGCCGAAGATTGATAACCGTTACAGCCCGAATCACATTGTCTCCCACAGTGAGCAATCTCTTATCTCAACCGTGATCGATAACCCTCTTGAGATACGATCTTTAGCAAGGGATGCTAAAGTGATAGGTATCGATGAGGCACAGTTCTTTACCCCGGACCTTGTCGATGTCTGCGAGGAACTCGCGAACGAAGGAAAACGTGTCATCGTTGCCGGACTCGACCAGGACTATCGAGGGAAACCCTTCGAGCCCATGCCGCAGCTCCTCGCCGTGGCCGAATACATCACGAAGACGCTCGCGATATGTATGTCCTGCGGTAACCCTGCCGACCGCACACAGCGGATCACGAACCAACAGGAATTAGTGGTCGTGGGAGCACATAATATGTATGAAGCCCGCTGTCGAAGATGTTTTGTCCCCCCTCAAGACTAACCATTCCCAGGCGAATCTATGAAACACCTCGTCATCTTTCTTGCAGCGCTGCTTCTCCTCGCCGGATGCGGCCAGAAAAAAACTGAAGATCTGCCGAAAAAAGGCCTCAAGATCGGCCTCGTGTTCGACGTCGGAGGACGGGGCGACAAATCCTTCAACGATGCCGCGTACAGAGGGCTCGAAAAGGCAAAACGCGAGCTCGGCGTCGACTACGAGTATGTCGAACCGGGGCCGGGTGCGGACCGGGAAGCAGCGTTACGCCAATTTGCGAGCCGTGCCGATATCCCCCTCATCTTCGGCATCGGGTTCATCTTCACCGACGACATCACGAACGTCGCCCGGGAGTTTCCGGACAAGAACTTTGCGTGCGTCGACTACTCCGTCGACCCGGCAAAGCCTCTCCCCCGCAACCTCGTGGCGCTAGAGTTCAAGGAGGAAGAGGGGTCATTCCTCGTGGGAGCGCTCGCTTCGCTCATGACGAAGACCAATGTCATCGGTTTCGTCGGAGGCATGCAATCCCCGCTCATCAAGAAATTTGAGACAGGTTACGCTGCCGGGGCAAAGACCGCCAATCCCGCCTGCAAGGTCCTCATCGCCTACGCCGGGATCACCGGAGAAGCCTTCAAGAACCCCGGCAAGGGCAAAGAGATCGCTCTGGGCCAATATGCCGGCGGCGCGGACATCATCTATCATGCGTCCGGCGTCACGGGACTCGGCGTATTCGAGGCCGCACGCGAGCGTCACGCCCTTGCGATCGGCGTCGACTCTGACCAATATCACGAGGCGCCGGGATTTATCCTGACGAGCATGACGAAGATCGTCGACACGTCGGTATTTGAATCCATCAAGGCGATCCAGAACAACACCTTCGTCGGCGGCAAGGTTATGACCTTCGACCTGAAGTCGCGCGGCATCGACTACGTCTACGACGACAACAACAGAGCTCTCATCCCCGATTCGGTCCATAGCGCGGTCGAACGGCTCCGGGGAAAGATCATTGCCGGGGAAATCGTCGTACCCTACCAATAGCCGCCGCGCGCGCCCTCCATGCTCGCCATTGAACTTCGCAATATCACGAAGCATTTTGGCACTCTTAAAGCGAATGATGACGTCAGTCTCGCCGTAACGGAGGGAACGATCCATGCGCTCGTGGGCGAGAATGGCGCGGGTAAATCCACGCTCATGAACATCTTGTACGGGATGTACCAGCCCGATGCGGGATCGATCTCCTTGCGGGGAGAGCGCGTCGCCCTGAGGTCTCCCGCTCAGGCGATCGCGCATCAGATCGGCATGGTCCACCAGCATTTCATGCTCATCCCGCCGCTCACGGTCGCCGAAAACGTCATCCTGGGAAGCGAGCCGACCACAGCGCTCCGCATGATCGACCGGACCGCCGCGAATAAAGCCATCAAGGACCTCTCGGAACGCTTCCGGCTCCCCATCGATCCCCGCGCGACAGTTCGATCGCTCTCCGTCGGCCTCCAGCAGCGCGTCGAGATCCTCAAGCTTCTTTACCGGAGCGCGAACATCCTCATCCTCGACGAGCCGACCCCCGTTCTCACGCCCCAGGAGATCGAGGATTTCTTCGAGACACTCCGCCAGATGAAGAATCAGGGCAAGACGGTCATTCTCATCTCTCACAAGCTGAGCGAGGTGATGTCCGTGAGCGACGAGGTGACGGTCATGCGGCACGGGCGGGTCGTTCGGTCGACCGCGACATCGGTCACGACCGCCCTCGAACTGTCTCACCTCATGGTCGGCAAGGACATCCTTTCGGACAGCGTGCGGACGATCGTGCCGGCTGCCCCCGCCCTCCTTGAGGTGGAGCACCTAACGCTTCTCCGGGACCGCAATACGCCGGCTCTCCGAGACGTCTCGTTCTCCGTGCGGCGGGGTGAGATCTTCGGGATCGCTGGCGTCGAAGGGAACGGACAGGCGGAATTGGCCCAGGTGCTCGCGGGGCTCCGGGCGCCGAACGCAGGTCGGATGACCCTCGGTGCGGTTCTCTTGGACGAGAGCACGCTGAGCGCACACATCCCGGACGACAGGATGCGCCAAGCCATCATCCTCGATTTCTCGATCTCCGAGAACCTCGTCCTCGGACGGCAAGGCGAACGACGGTTCTACAGTTCATGGCATGTTCATGAGCGGGCCATTCGGGCGCACGCAGAGGAACTCATCAGCGAGTACGACATCCGGCTGAGTTCGAAGGAACAACGGATACGCGAGCTTTCCGGCGGCAACCAGCAGAAGGCGGTCATCGCGCGCGAGCTTTCGAAGGGGGCATCCTTCATCATCGCGAACCAGCCGACTCGGGGTCTCGATATTGGCGCCATCGACTTTGTCCACGGTACGCTGATGTCGGAACGGAATAAAGGCCGGGCCATCCTCTTGATTTCCTCCGACCTGGGAGAGCTTCTCAAACTCTCTGACCGGATCGCCGTGATGTACGGCGGCGAGATCGTCGCCGTCGTGCAAGCGGCGTCGACCTCGGAGCGTGAACTCGGGCGCTACATGACCGGAAGCAAGAAGGTGCCCGCATGATCCGGACAACCTCTGCGCGCGCCGTTTCCTTGCTTGTGCGTCTTGTCCCTCCGTTCCTTGCCCTTGTTCTCTCCCTGCTCGCCGGAGCTGTCGTCATGGCTGCCATCGGCAAGGACCCCGTCTTGGTTTACTCACGATTCTTTTCGGAGACGCTGGGAACGCCGTACGGCATCGGCCAGGTGCTATTCAAAGCAACGCCCCTCATGCTGACCGGGCTTTCGGCCGCAGTAGCATTCCGCGCAGGATTGTTCAACATTGGCGCCGAGGGTCAGCTCACCATCGGGGCCATCGCCACCGCGATCATCGGGTGCTCGTTCCCCGGGCTTCCCGCGTTCCTTCTCATCCCCTTCTGCCTCCTCGGAGGGATCGCGGGGGGTGCTCTCTGGGGTGGCATCCCAGGCATCCTCAAAGCGCGGTTCGGGGCGCATGAGGTCATCAATACGATCATGATGAACTTCATCGCCGCAGCCCTCGTGAGCTACCTCGTCACGAACGTCTTTGCAGTACCGGCAACGGTGCATACGCCGACCATCGCCCCGTCGGCTGAGATCGCCCGCCTCGATCTCGTGTTCCCGGCGCTGCACGGCTCGCCGGCAAACTTCAGCATCCTCATCGCCTTCGCGGCCTGCGGTCTCTGTTCCTACCTCATCTGGAAGACGCGCCTGGGATATGAGATCCGGGCCGTCGGACTGAATCCGCACGCCGCGACGTACGGCCGCATATCCGTGAAGTGGACCACCGTGAAGACCATGCTCATCGCGGGAGGATTTGCCGGTCTCGTAGGGAGCAATTTCGTCCTCGGATACAAGCACTACTTCGAACTTGGCTTCTCGGAAGGGATCGGATTCATCGGCATTGCGGTCGCCCTTCTGGCAAAGAACAACCCGGGAGGGATCATCGCCGCCTCCCTCTTCTTCGGTCTCCTCGAATACGGGGGGCTGACGGTCAATACCCTTGTCCCGAAGGAGATCATCAATATCCTTCAGGCGGTCGTCATCATCCTTCTCATCATCCTGACACGAGTATTTCAGCGCTGGATCGAACACTTCCAGCTCGTGAGAGAAACGGCGGCAGGACATGTCTGAGTCGTTCTTGACGGTGGCATTCCTCGCCCAGACCTTACGGATCTCCATTCCGTACGCCCTCCCGGCGCTCGGCGCGTCCTTCAGCGAGCGAGGCGGCGTCGTCAATATTGCGCTCGAGGGGATCCTTCTCGTCTCCGCCTTCGCCACGACGACGGCGATCTACTATACGGGAAGCCCGGCCGCCGGCATCGCCGCGGGGATCATCGCCGGGATCGGCGTCGCATTCCTCCATGGCATCATCTCCATCACGTTCAAGGCGGACCAGATCGTCAGCGGCATCGCCATCAACCTCCTGGCCCTGGGCGCGACGAAATTTTCCTGCCAGATCATCTTTCATAGTTCAAGTAACTCCGCAAGGATCGTCGGCATGGAGGGCTGGACTTTCCTTCCGGACGTCCCCATCCTGAATAACCCGTTCATCCTTGGGACGATCGCGATCGCGATATTCTCGCACTTCATCTTGTTTTGGTCGAGATTCGGGCTGCGTCTACGCTCCGTCGGTGAGAACCCGCAGGCCGCCGACACGCTCGGCGTGAACGTCGCAAGGATCCGCCACGTGGGCGTGCTCATCAGCGGCGCGCTTACCGGGCTGGGCGGTGCCTGGTTGGCGATCGATCAGCACAGTTTCACCGATGGAATGTCCGCGGGGCGCGGGTTCATCGCTCTTGCGGCCATGATCATCGGCAAGTGGAACCCCGTCGGCGCGGCGAGCGCCGCGCTCCTCTTCGGGTTTGCCGAGAGTCTCGTCATCCAGCTCCAGGGCGGCACCGAATACATCCAGTTCATCCAGATGATCCCCTACGTCGCGACGATCGTCGTGCTGGCGGGCTTTATCGGCCGGGCGACCCCCCCTGCCGCTGACGGAGTACCCTATGAAAAAGAGTGATCCACACCGCCGATCCGGAACCGCAGCGGCGCGCCTGCGTCAGACGACGCAGTATATCTCCGAACGCATCAGCGTCCGGCCGGCCATCGCGGTGATCCTCGGATCGGGACTCGGTGATTTTGCGGAAAGCTTTATCCACGCCGACGCCATTCCGACGAAGGAGATCCCCCACTATCCCCGATCCACCGTCTTCGGCCATCAGGGCCGGATCATCGCCGGCATGATCGGCCGCATCTCGGTCCTTGCATTCCAGGGGAGGGTGCATTACTACGAATCCGGATCTCTCGAGACGGTCCTCTACCCCATCCGCGTCGCCCATGCCCTCGGGATCCGTACGCTCATTGCCACGAATGCAGCCGGCGGCGTCAATACGCGCTTTGCGCCCGGTGACCTCATGCTCATCGAGGACCAGATCAATCTCACGTTCGAGACGCCACTTGCGTCTCCGGGCGGCGGAAGAGGCGGCCCAAGCTGCTATGATGCAGCATTGATCGGTACGATCGTGCGCAGTGCCAAAGCGGCCGGGATCCCTCTGAAACGCGGGGTCTACCTTGGGTTGAAGGGCCCCTCATATGAGACCGCCGCCGAGATCCGGATGGCGCGGCAGATCGGAGCGGACGCAGTCGGCATGTCGACGGTGAACGAGGCGACGCTCGCAGCATCGCTCGGCATGAGGGTGGCGGGCTTCTCGTGCATCACCAACCTCGCCACGGGGATGCTGCCGGAGAAGCTCTCCCACGCGGAAGTGACGGACGTGGCGAACATGGTCAAGCAGCGGTTCGCGGACCTCCTCGGCGCAACCATAGCGGCGATCGGACCTCACTGATCCGCACCTCGGCGACATTCTAAACGACAAAAGCCCTCTTCCGAGGGCTTTTGTCTTCCGTACCGAATGGAATTTACTTGTTCTTGCCGATCGAGACGACGTAGTCCCGGATCGCCTTGATCTGCTCTCTGGCGTCGGCGTTGAACTCTTCCGAATAGGGCGACTTGTCGTTGAGATCAGGATAGAAGCTCGGCATGCGCGTGCCGGGCTGGACGGAATCGGGTTTCCCGATCCAAGAAGAGATCCATTCCGGCTTCAGGCGCGTCCGAGCCATGGCGAGGTTCGGCGCGAGATCGCCGGGCCCCTTGCCGGCCGGGATCGTGCCGGTGTAGTGGCAACTGAGGCACTGGAGGTCCGTGAACAGGCTCTTACCGACAGTCACGTGTTTCGATTCAAGCGCGATCGCCTGGTAGTCACGCAGTTCCAGTTCCTTGTTGTGGAGCGCGAGGAAGTACCTGGAAATGATGGTGATCTCGGCGTCGGTCAATTGGAACGTCGGCATCCGCAAATTCAGCCATGGACGAATGGGCGCAGGCGCTTTGAGGAAGTCGTGGAGCCACGATTCCTGCACTTTTGAGCCTTCGGGATAGAGATATGGAGGCGCCATCCCCTCATCGTCGAGTGTCGCCTTCACATAGCCGCCGATCTCCTCGATCTGATGGCAGTTGATGCAATTGTAGTACTGCGTGAGGACGCGGCCGGCCTCGATGGACTGCAGGCGTTTATCGTACTTCTGCTGGTACGGTTCTTCGGGGCCTTCCTTGACCAGTCCCCGGAGAAGCGTACGCAGGACGACGATCTCGCTGTCAGCAAAGGCGAAGACCGGCATCTTCGATGCGATCCTCTCCGTCGCGTACTGGCGCGAATCCTTGAGCTTGCCAAAGATCCAATCGTCCCAGGTATGGGGGACCTTCGTATCCCCGAAGTCGATCTCGTCGACACGCTTGCGGCCGATATTCGTCAGCGCAACGCTGACGCGGCTCTCCTTTTCCATCCCCTTGATCGAGTGGCAGCCAGCGCATCCGTATTCGCGGATGAGTTTGTCACCCTTCTTGATGAGGTCCGGAGAATCGAGCGCGAGCGATTTCTGTTCGAATTTCCTGTCGTCATGGAAGGTCATGAGGTACGAGATGATATCATGCGCATCCTGATCGCTCAGACGGAGACTCGGCATCCTCGTAGTCGGGCGGAACTGACGGGGGTTCTTGATCCACTCGTATGCCCAGTCGGGGTCAAGCTTGCTTCCCGCGCGGGTGAGCTCGGGCGCGATGTCGTAGCTGAATCCCCGCGCATCGCGCATGCGCGTGTCCGTGCCCGCCACATGGCATCCCTTACAGCCGACAGACTCGAAGAGCGCCTTCCCACGTTCCGGATTGCCGTTTCCGGCGATGCCCTTCTGCGGCCGGTACGGCTCGTCCTTGCTGATCTTCACGAGGTAGGCGGTGATCGCTTCGGACTGATCGTCGGTGAAGCGGAAGTTCGGCATTCGCGTGTGCGGATTGTAGTCCTTCGGATTCCTGACCCAGCGGAAGATCCAGTCCGGCTTCGCCTTCGCCGACATGTTGTTGATCTCAGGTCCGATCTTCGGGATTTCGAGAAATCCCTTGATCTCGTGGCAGCCGAAGCATCCCGCCTCCGAGAGCGTCTGTTTCGCCCGGTTGAGCTGGTCGCCGTTCTTGACGTAGAGCTGATTCTGGTGGCAGCCGTTGCAGGAAGCGTAGACTTCCTTCCCCTTCAACATCGGCCAGTCCCAATACGGGTCGCCGTCGCCGTGCGCCATCCCTGCGGTGAGGGCGGGGCCCTGGCCTCGGTGGCAGGTCGTGCAGCCGTAGATCTCGGGGTCGTGGATCTTCAGGAGTTCCGGAAAAGGATGCTTCGTGAACGGCTGAGGCGCGTCCGCCATCATATCGTCCTTCCATCCTGCGTGGCAGGTCTGGCAGCGGTCGATGCGCGCCTTCGGTATCCCGAAATTGGAACGGTCGAAACCGTTCATCATGACCTGACGGATGAGGATGGGCGAGGTCTGCGCCTTCTCGATCTTCGAAGTTGCAAGATCGATCTGGGCATAGAGTTCCTTCTGTTTGGTGCGCGTCTCTTTCACCGCGGCGCGGAACCCGTTCAGGATCTTCGAGAGCGAGTCGTGGCGGGCGTTGAGGCCCTCGACGACGAGGTTTGCTTTCGCCATCTCCCCCTCGTGCTCACGGAGCGTCTTCTTGTAGGCTTCATCTTCCTTGCCTTCGTGAATCGATTTCTTCCAGAAGTAGTACGCTTCGTCCCCGAGGCTCTTGGCGAAGGTGAATTTTCTGTTCGCGCTGAGTAGTTCCTCGTCGATCCCGTTGATCTCTTTCTGGATCCTCACAGCGTCGTCGGACGCGAGTTTCGCTTCCGCTTCCTGCACAGCCGTTTTGGCGGCTTGCTCGGCCGTGGTGTCGAATGACGCCTGCGACTCCTTGAGCTTGTCCTGCCAGCGTGCGGCGCTCAGGTCGAAGTACTGTTTCTCGTACTCCTTCCAGGGGCGTCGGGTCGAGATCTCGTCGACGACCGCCCACATCGTGCCGATGAAGAGGATACCGGAAAGGATGAGGTAGAGCTTCCCGTAGTCACGGGATTCGATGGGCGTATCCGCCCGTTTGGTGAAGATGTCGAACAAACCTTTCATAGGGAGCGCTGAGAGTTCAAAGTGTTAAATGTTAAACCAGGGTGTCACCAAGATGTACTTGACGTTGAAGCCGATCCGCAGGAACATCTTGATCGGAAGGGCGGCCATCGTCAGGAAGAGGAACGCGGTGATGTTGTACTTCGCAAAACCGAGCTTCTTCAAGATCTCGGTATTTTTCCGTTTGAGCCAGAACAGGCCGGCCAGCGAGTAGTATCCCAGGATGATGATCGTCCCGATGGCCACCGCGAGCGGATTAAGGCTGTTGTCCGCGAAGCGCGTGTGGATGCCGAAGAGTTCGGTAAAGTCGACGTTCGTCAAAGCGACGACGCGGTGCGTGTCCCATTCCTGCCATGGGAAGAAGAAGTACCAACCAGGACCGCGCCAGAACGTCCCGAGGATAATGAGTGCGACCCAGAGAATGAGAAAGCCGACGCAGTAAGTGATGATCGCGAACTTGCGCTCCTTGAACGTATAGTATCCGTTCCCCTTCTCGTTCACGTCGATGTACGGGATCGCCATGAGGCCGACGATGATGATGCTCGGCATGACGACGCCCGCGATCCAGGGATCGAAGTAGACGAGCATTTCCTGCAGGCCGAGGAAGTACCAGGGCGCCTTCGAGGGGTTCGGCGTGAGCGTGGGATTGGCGGCCGCCTCAAGCGGCGCATCGATGAGGAATGACCAGAACAGCAGGATGACCATCACGAAGAGCGCTGCAAGAAATTCCACGCGGACGAGATTCGGCCACACCTGGATCTTCTCGTTGAGTCGCGCCTCGTCGAGATACCCCTGCCTGTCGTTCTTCAGCGCCTTGTGGAACGCCCACCAGGTATATCCGATCACCAAGAACAGCAAACCGACGATCGGGATATTATCCGGCTTCGAGATTAATTCCCAGAGATTATGCATCGTACTCGTCTATCCTCTTGTTATTATTCTTTGGTTGTCGATGTGGGGCCGGAGATGCCGCCGTCCTTCCGGATCCGCCAGAAATGGACGATCATGAAGATCGAAGCGATGAGCGGCAGGAAGATGCAGTGGCCGACATAGAATCGCAACAGCGTCGGCGGGCCGACCTGGGTCCCTCCCAGGAGCACGAAACGGACGTCGTTGTCGATGCGCATGCCGAGTGCCGCGCCGAACGGGCCCTCATGCCCCAGCAGTGGCGTCGCTCGCGCCATATTGGTCCCGACCGTCACAGCCCATATCGCGAGCTGGTCCCACGGCAGCAGGTACCCGGTGAAGCTCAGGAGGAGCGTCAGGACGAGGAGGAGCACTCCGACGACCCAGTTGAACTGTCTCGGGGGTTTGTACGAACCGGTCAGGAAGACCCGAAACATATGCAGCATGACGGTGATGACCATCGCGTGGGCGGCCCAGCGGTGCATGTTTCGGATGAGCGGTCCGAACGCGACGTCGTTCATGAGGTACTTCATATCTTCATACGCGTACTCGGACGCGGGCCGGTAGTAGAACATCAGGATGACGCCCGTGATGGTGAGGATGATGAACAGAAGGAACGTGATGCCCCCCATGCCCCACGTGAACCCGACGTTCGTGGCGTGGCGCTGGATGCGGACGGGATGCAGGTGGAGGAACACGTTGTCCACGATCTGCAGCGCCCTGTTACGATTGGTGTCCTGATAGTTGTGCCGGAAAATGGACTTCCAGACTTCCGACTGCTGAAGCTTTTCGCGAATCTTGAGCATTCCTTCTCCTCTGGTTTTACGCTAGACCTTAACTGTACTTCAAGAAGCAATCGGGCTTGGCCCAGTCCCCTTTTTCGTAGAGGAACTTGATCTTGCGGTCGATGAGCAGCTGGCCGTCATCGGCAAGGGAGATCTTGAGGCGTTCGAGCGGACGCGGAGCCGGGCCTTCGAAATTGATGCCGCTCATCCGGAAGCCGCTCCCGTGACAGGGACACTTGAACTTGCTCTCCGACGAGAGCCACCGCGGCGTGCATCCAAGGTGCGTGCAGATGGCCGAAAGAGCGTAAAATCCTTCCGACTCCCGGACGATCCAGACGCGGAACTCGTCCTTGTACTTCTCGCTTACCTCTCCGACCAAATAGTCATCAGGAAAGCCCGCCTTGAACGCGGAGGGCGGCTCGTAGAGGATCCTGGGAAACATCATGCGGAGCGATGCGATCGTCGACGTGGCGATGAAGACGAAGAATGCGGCCCAGCCCGCGATCGAAAAGAAGTTCCGCCGGCTTATGCGCCAGATGCCGGGATCATCTTCGGGAGCTTTGTCCTGCTTCGGCTTTTTCACGCCTGCGGCGGCGGGCTTTGCCGGAGCTGCGGCGGGGGGTTTCACGGCGGGAGCCGCCTGCTTCTCTGGCGATGCCGGAGCAGCCGCGGTCGAGGCCGGGATCACCGGTTTTGGATCCACGTTCGGTTGGTTCGGAGTATCCATTCCTAGACTGAAAATGTTATAAATTGGATTGAAAACTAAGAAATATAAACAAATTATAATTCGTAGTCAATCAAATTCATGGACTATTTCGTCCGAATATCGAGACGGAGCTCCTCGCACAGAACGCCCGGAGGCCTGTGGAAACGATACGGCAGCGAGAGCAGGCCAACGCCGGCTGTGCCGGAGCCCTCGCCGGGGCGATGCGTCCGGTAGTTTGCTTCTGTGGGTGTGAAAGAGTATATTTTCACCCATACTCCCTTCCATCCTTGGACACATGACCAAAGTACAGTACGTCAATTTCGAAGATTTCTCCGAATCCACCGGGGGGTTCTCCCGCCTCTTCCGTGACTATCTCTTCGATTTTCCCAAGGTCCAGCAGTACTTTGCCTCGGACTTCCGTTCGATGCAGCACTTGCCGAACCTCGCAGCCCGAGTCAATGCCCGCATCGGCCACCGGGGGCTCCTCGGCGAAGTTCTCCGGGAGCAGAATCAACGATGGAACTGCTCCGCACTGACTCTCGGCCACATCGCGGACCTGGAACAGAGTAATACGTTCGCCGTGGTGACCGGGCAGCAGGTCGGTATGCTCGGCGGCCCGATCTATACGATCTACAAGACCATCACCGCCATCAAGCTCGTGAAACAGCTGCGCAAGGCCTATCCGGACTACCGGTTCGTACCGGTCTTCTGGCTGGAGGGTGAGGATCACGATCTGGAGGAAGTGAGCAAGGTCGGTCTGCTCAATACGGAACATCGGCCGGTGACGATCGAATATCTCGTGAACGGAAAAGCGGCGGGTAAGAACCTCGGCCCGGTCGGTGAGCTCATGCTCGATTCGTACCGCGACACGTTTCTTGACCAAGTCCAGAACGCCCTGTCGCACTCCGAATTCAAACCTCAGGTGCTCTCGCTTCTCCGGGAGACCTACGGGGCGCCGGTGAATTTCAACGCGGCGTTCGCGACGTTCATGAATCGGCTCTTTGCGGACGAGGGGCTCGTGTTCATCTCCGCAAACGACCGCAGGCTGAAGAAGATCCTCACGCCTCTCTTCACGAAGGAGATCCTGGAGTTCCCGAAAGTGTCACAGCTCATCATCCAGCGGAGCGCGGAACTCGAGGGCCGGTACCACGCACAGATCAAAACGAAAGCCATGAACCTCTTCCTCTACCACAAGGGGGGCCGGTACTTCATCGAGCCCCGGGAGACGGACTTCAGCCTGAAAGGCACCCGTCACTTCATCCAGAAGGACGAGCTCCTTGCCATCGCGACAGACACGCCGGAGCTCCTCAGTCCGAACGTCGCCCTGCGACCGATCTGCCAGGACACGCTCCTTCCGACGATCGCCTATGTCGCTGGCCCATCGGAGGTCGGATACTTTGCCCAGCTCAAGCCGGTCTACGAGAATTTTGGGATTGACATGCCGGTGATCTACCCCCGCGCAAGCGCGACGATCGTCGAGGAAAAGTCGCTCCGGATCATCGAAAAGTTCCAGCTCGAACTTATTGAGTTCTTCGACGACATCAATCGCGTGAACCGCAAGGTCGTCGAACTGACATCCGAAGTGAACGTCGACGAGATGTTCTCCGAGGCGCTCCAGCACCTCAACGACAAGATGAACGAGATGAAGTTCGGGCTCAACTACATCGACCCGACCCTTCTCGGCGCCCTGGAGACCTCCCGCTCGAAGATCGAGTCAAACCTCGTCGCACTCAAGGAAAAAGTGATGGAGGCGCAGACCCGGAAGCACGAGACCGCCCTTCGCCAGGTGGAAAAGGTCTCCAACGCGATCCTCCCCAACGGGAACCTCCAGGAACGCGAACTCAACATCGTCTACTTCCTCAACAAGCACGGTCTCGACTTCATCCGCGAGCTCAACGAGGTCCTCCAGATCGACGAACTCAAGCACCAGGTCATCACGATCCAGCCGACGGCGAAGATCGCCCCCCTCCCCGACGCCGTCGCCGCCGTCCAGCAGTGATCGGCACGGCGCGTTGACCCTCCCCCTACCCGCAACGGGAGGGGGAAAGACCGCTCCGGAGGATCACTTCACGATGAGCGACGTGCCGTCCATCTCTATAGGCACGGGGATCTGCATGACCTGGAGAATGGTCGGTGCGATGTCCGAAAGTTTGCCCCCCGGTCGCAATTCCCGTTTTTCCCCATCATGAATGAGTAGGAACGGCACTAAATTCGTCGTGTGCGACGTCAACGGACCCCCGTTGTCGTCCACCATCTTGTCCGCGTTCCCGTGATCGGCAGTGATTAGGACGGTATATCCGTTGGCGAGCGCGGCGGGCACCACCTTGCTCAGGCAGTCATCGACGACCTCGACCGCTTGAATCGTGGCCGCCATCTTTCCCGAGTGGCCCACCATGTCCGTGTTCGCATAGTTCATAACGACGAACGCGTACGCATGCGATGAGAGGCCCTCCAAGGCCTTCTCCGTGATCCCATAGGCGCTCATCTCGGGTTTCAGGTCATACGTCGCAACGCCGCGTGGCGAGGGGACGAGAACGCGCTCCTCACCCGGGAACGGCTCTTCCCTTCCCCCGTTGAAAAAGAACGTCACGTGAGCATACTTTTCCGTCTCGGCAATATGGAGCTGTTTCAAGCCCAGACTGGAGATGATCTCTCCGAGCGTTTTGGTGAGAACCGTCGGAGGGAACGCGACCGGACAGTGGAAGTCCTCGTGATACTGCGTCATCGTCGCGTAATAGATCTGGAGTTTGCGCCGTGCGAACTTGTCGAACGGATTGTCGATGAATGCGCGCGTGAGCTGCCGCGTCCTGTCCGTGCGGTAATTAAAGTAGATCACCGCATCTCCGTCCGCGATGGACGCGACGGCACGGCCGCCCTCCTCAGCGACGATCGGGGCGATGAACTCGTCCGTCACGCCGGCCGCGTACGAGGTGCGCACGGCGGCGATCGGATCTTCGGTACGGGTGCCCGTGCCTTCAGTCATCATGCGGTAGGTCAATTCCGTCCGGTCCCACCGGTTATCCCTGTCCATCCCGTAATAGCGTCCGATGACCGTCGCGAGCTCCCCCGTCCCGATCTCGCGCATCTTTTCCAGGAGTTCGGCAAGGTATTGCGCTCCTTGCTGAGGCGGTGTGTCACGTCCGTCGAGAAACGCGTGAACGTACACTTTCGTGAGGTCATGCCTCTTCGCGAGAGCGAGGAGCGCATAGAGGTGCGTGTTCAGGCTGTGAACGCCGCCGTCGGAGAGGAGCCCGATGAAATGAAGCGATGATCCCTTCTCCTTCACGTGTTCGATCGCTCCGAGGAACGCGGGCTTCTCGAAGAAGTCGCCCATCCGAATCGACCTGTTGATGCGCGTGATCTCCTGGTAGACCACCCTGCCCGCTCCGATGTTCATATGGCCGACCTCCGAATTCCCCATTTGGCCCATCGGCAGGCCGACGTCCTCGCTCGAGGCGTTCACGGCGGTCCAGGGGTACGTCCGGAAGAGCGAATCGATAAAGGGCTTCCGGGCCTGCGCGATCGCGTCGATGTTCGGATTCTTGCCGATGCCGAATCCGTCGAGAATGATGAGGATTGCGTTCTGCGTCATGAGGATGATTCAATAATATGAGCGATGATGTTTCCCCGCGCATCGCGGGGATAAAAAAAAGATGCCCGCCCGATCTTCCACGAAGATGTATCGGAGCGGGCATCCATTGTCAGCGTACAGAACGGCTTAGCGCCGGCGATCGCCTCCGCCGCGACGGTCGTCGCGCCGGGGACCGCGTTCGCGTCTCCGCTCTTCGTCTTTGGCCGCCTCTGCGGCCGCATCGTAGCCCGGCATCGTCGCCTTGTGGCTCAGATTATACCGGCCTTCCTCGTCCTTCTTCAGAAGAATCACGTCGAGCGGGTCGCCGACGTTGACCACGTCGGTTACCTTATTGACGCGGTTCGTGGCAAGGTGCGAGATGTGGACGAGCCCCTCTTTCCCGGGAAGGAATTCCACGAACGCGCCGAAGTCCATCGTGCGCGTCACTTTGCCCGGATAGAGCTTCCCGACTTCGGGGATCTCGACGATCTTGCTGATGATCGCGAGCGCCTTGGCACTTCCTTCTGCCGAGATGGAAGCGATGGTGACGGTTCCGTCATCCTCGATGTTGATCTCCGCGCCCGTATCCTTCACGATCTGGCGGATCATCTTTCCGCCCGGTCCGATGACCGCACCGATCATATCCGTCGGGATCTTGATCGTCGTCAATCGCGGAGCGTACGGTGAAAGATCCGGCTTCGGCTGCGCCAGGGTCTTGTCCATGATCCCCAAGATATGCTCACGGCCGACCTTCGCTTGGGCGAGCGCCTTCTCGAAGATATCGAAGGAGATCCCTTGGATCTTGATGTCCATCTGGAAGCCGGTGATACCGTCCTTCGTGCCAGCGACCTTGAAATCCATGTCGCCGAGATGATCCTCGTTGCCGAGAATATCGCTCAGGACTGCGATCTTGTCCCCTTCCTTGATGAGTCCCATCGCGATGCCAGCGACGGCCTTCTTCACCGGCACGCCGGCGTCCATGAGCGCGAGCGAACCCGCACAGACAGTGGCCATCGAAGAGGAACCGTTCGACTCGAGAATGTCGGAAACGATGCGGATCGTATACGGAAAATCCGCCTCGATCGGGAGCATGTTGATGAGCGACCGTTCGGCGAGTGCGCCGTGCCCGATCTCACGGCGCCCCGTGCTGCCGAGTCTGCCGACCTCGCCGACGGAGAACGGCGGGAAGTTGTAGTGCAGCATGAACCTCTTCGTGCTTTCGGCAAGCAGCCCATCGATCCTCTGCTCGTCGTCCTTCGTGCCGAGCGTTGCGGTCGTCAGGCTTTGCGTCTCGCCGCGGGTGAACAGGGCTGAACCGTGCGTTCGGGGGAGAACGGCGATCTCGCATGCGATCGGCCGAATATCGGTGACCGAGCGTCCGTCGAGCCGTTTGCCGTCCGTGAGGATCATCCGGCGCATTTCCTCGTATTCCACATCGTGGAACGCGTCCTTGATCATGAGCTTGTAGGCTTCCATGAGGTTTGCCGCCGCGTTCGGGTGGCCTTCCTTCACGGGAAGGTTGAGCGTCGTGATGGTCGCCTTGAGGCCTTCCATCGCCTTGTCGCGGATCGCGTCGATGCCCTGACTGAGCACTTCTTTCTTGACCGGCTTGCTGAAGATCGCTCGAATGTCATTGCGGGCAATGCCGGCGATGACATCGAAGAGCGCCTTCTTCGCAGGGTTCTCAGTGACGATGCGCTTCGGAACGCCGCATGCCTTCTGGAGCTCGACCTGGAGCTCGCAGATCTGACGGATGTATCCGTGCGCGAACTTGATCGCTTCGAGCATTTCGTGCTCGGAGATCTCCTTCGACTCGCCTTCGACCATGACGATCGAAGTGAGCGTGCCGGCGACGGTGACATTCATGTCGCTTGTGACGAGCTGCGGGAACGTGGGGTTGATGACGAGCTGGCCGTCGACGCGCCCGACGCGCACTTCCGCGGTCGGTCCTTCGAACGGGATGTCCGAGATGGAGAGAGCCGCCGAGGCGCCGATGGCACCGAGGAGGTCACCGTCGTTCTCAATGTCCGACGAGTAGACCGACAGCATGATCTGTGTCTCGCAGCGGTACGTCTCGGGGAACATGGGCCGGATCGGCCGGTCGATGAGACGCGAGGAGAGGACCTCCTTCTCGGTCGGACGAGCTTCCCTTTTGAAGAATCCGCCGGGGATCTTTCCTGCGGCCGACGTCTTTTCACGATATTCTACCTGCATCGGGAAAAAGTCCTGTCCCTCTTTCGGTTCTTTATTCGCAACGACGGTGGCAAGCACCATCGTTTCGCCGTATGTTACCATGACGGCGCCGTCCGCCTGTTTGGCGAACCTACCCGTTTCGAGGGACATAATCCGTCCCCCGATGTCGATCTTCTTTGTGATTACCATGACTGTTCTTTCTTCAATTGCACCTAATGTGTCTGCTGTATGCAGCCTTCTGTTATTTTCGTAGTTCGAGTTCCTGGATGGTCTTGCGGTACCGGTCGATGCTCTTCGACTGGAGGTAGTCGAGAAGCTTTCGCCGCTTTGACACCATGGTCAACAGCCCGCGGCGCGAATGGTGGTCCTTCTTGTTCTTTTCGAAGTGTCCGGAGAGTTCGTTGATCCTAAGCGTCAGAAGCGCGACCTGCACTTCCGGCGAACCGGAATCCGTAGCCGATTTCCCGAATTTCTTCATGATCTCTTGTTTCTGTTCCTTGCGTAACGGCATATCAATGCTCCTTCATGATGAGGCTTGTGCTGTTGATTGTGCAGCGATGTACGCGAGCGATTCGCTGCGGTCGATCTGTAATTGTCTGCGTAAATCGTCTACCGATGAAAACTTCCGTTCGTCGCGCAAGCGCTTGAGGAACCGGACTTCGACGGACTCCCCGTAGAGCTCGCCGTCGAACGCGAAGATGTTCACCTCGAGCGTCCTCCGGCCGTCGGGACCGAACGTCGGCCTCTGGCCGATGTTGAGCATTCCGAACTGCTCCGAACCCGCCCTGATCACGCGCACGACGTACACGCCGCCGGACGGAATGAGCTTCTTGGCGAAATCCGGTTCGATGTTCGCCGTCGGGACGCCGAGCTCTTTTCCTCTGCCTTCTCCGTGGACGACCAAGCCCCGGACGCCGTACTCGCGGCCGAGGAACCTCGCTGCCCGGGAGACGTCGCCCTCGGAGAGCATCCGCCGGATCGAGGAACTGCTGACGATATCGCCGTCGACGGTGACAGGTTCCAGGACGCTGGCGCTGAATCCCGATTCGCCGCCCATCTTCTGGAGCTCGCGAAAGCCCGCTTCGCGGTTCCGGCCGAACATGTGATCGTGTCCGACGATGACGTCCGAAACCCCGACGCCGCGAACGATGTAGCGCTCGAAAAACTCCCGGGACGTCAACCGCGAAAAATCAAATGTGAAGGCGACGACGAACGCCAAATCGATGCCGAGCTCTCGGAACTTCGAAAGCCGTTCCTCCAGCGATGCGAGGAACGCCACCGGACCCGAACCCACGATCTCCTTCGGGTGAGGATCGAACGTCACGACAACGCTTCGCGCACCGCGCGTCTTCGATCTGGCCGTCACCTCACGGATGATGGCTTCATGCCCGCAATGTACGCCGTCAAAGGTGCCGACGGTGACGACGGAGTTCCGCTCGTAGGCGACTTCCCCCAGCGATCGTGCAACGATCATATTCCCCTTCGCCATCGGCCGGTGCTCACGCGTTGAGGCCGGGGCAAGTCACTGCGGCTGCTCCGATTTCGACCCGTCATCTTTATGAATTTGTTGAATCAGACGGTTGATTTTATCGACCCGTTCCATCGTCTCATCGAGATAGATCTGGATGCTCGGCGTGAACTTCAGCCGGAGATGCGATCCGATGAAGGAGCGCAGCTCGCCTTTGCGGTCCTCGAGCGATTCCATCGAGGCCTTCTTCACCTCGGGTGTGCCGAGGATGCTCACATAGATCTTCGCGATCTTGAGGTCGGGCGTCATGAAAACGTCCATCACCGTGATCAGACCGAGTGTGGGGGCGTTGAGCTCCCTCGAGATGAAGAGCCCCGCCTCTTCCTTCACGAGCGAGGCGACCCTGTCGGTGCGCAGTGACATGCCGGAGCCTTACGCGAGCTTTCTTAGGGTTTCGACGATCTTGAACGCTTCGATCGTATCGCCGACCTTGATATCGTTGAAATTCTCGAGCCCGATGCCGCATTCGAATCCCGACTCAACTTCCCGGACGTCGTCCTTGAAGCGCTTGAGCGACGACAGACCGCCTTCAAAGACCACGATGCCGTCCCGGACGATCCGCACCTTGTTGCCGCGAGTGATCTTGCCGTCCTGGACGTAGCAGCCCGCGATCGCGCCGATCTTCGGGACCTTGAAGACCTCCCTGACATCGATGGTGGCGGTAATCTGTTCGTTCTTTTCCGGAGAGAGGAGACCCTCGAGGGCCTTCTTCACGTCCTCGATCGCGTCGTAAATGATGTTGTAGAGCTGGATGTCGACGTTCTCTTGTTCGGCGAGGCGCCGCGCATTCAAATTCGGGCGCACGTGGAAGCCGATGATGACCGCGGCGGAGGCCGCAGCGAGGAGGACGTCGGACTCCGTGATCGCGCCGACGGCATGATGGATGACGTTTACCCGGACCTCGGCGTGCGCGATCTTCATGAGCGAGTCCGCGAGGGCGCCGACCGAACCGTCCACGTCGCCCTTGACGATCACTTTGAGTTCCTTGATCTGTCCGTCCTGGATCTTCTTCGAGATGTCGTCGAGCGTGACGCTGCGGATGAGCCGGAAATCCTGCTCGCGTTTGAGCTGCTGGCGCCGCAAGGAGATGTCGCGTGCCTCACGGTCGCTCGGGACCACGCCGAAGCCGTCGCCGGCCTGGGGAATGCCGTCAAAGCCGAGGATCTGCACCGGCGTGGAGGGCAGGGCGAGATCGATGCGCTGTCCCCTCTCGTCCGACATCGCGCGGACCTTGCCGCTTTGGATGCCGGCCACGAACGAATCGCCGATCTTCAGCGTACCCTTCTGGACGAGGACCGTTGCGATCGTGCCTTTCCCCTTGTCGACCTGCGCTTCGATGACGGTGCCGCGGGCGGGGATGTTGGGGTTCGCCTTCAGGTCGAGGACTTCCGCCTCGAGAAGGATCTTTTCGAGCAGGAGTTCGATGTTCTTCCCTGTCCTGGCGGAGAGCTCGACATCCTGGTACTTTCCGCCCCACGCTTCGACGAGGACGTTCTTTTCAGAGAGCTGCTGCCGGATGCGGTCGGGGTTGGATTCAGGCTTGTCGGTCTTGTTGATCGCGATGATGATCGGCACGTTCGCCGCTTGGGCGTGGCTGATCGCTTCGATGGTCTGCGGCATGACGCTGTCGTCGGCTGCGACGACGAGGACGACGATATCGGTGAGCTGTGCGCCGCGCGCGCGCATGGCGGTGAACGCTTCGTGGCCCGGCGTGTCGAGGAACGTGATGCTCTTCCCCCGGATGTTCACCATGTAGGCACCGATGTGCTGCGTGATCCCGCCTGCTTCGCCGGACACGACATTCGCTTTGCGGATGTAGTCGAGGAGCGACGTTTTTCCGTGATCGACGTGGCCCATGATCGTGACGACCGGCGGCCGCTGCTTGAGGTCGTCCGCGACATCGATGATGTCGGGGATGATATCCTCGGTCAGTTCGGAGAAGAACTTCACCTCGTACCCGAACTCGTCGGCGACGAGCGTGATCGTGTCCTTGTCGAGGCGCTGATTGATCGAGACCATGAGGCCGAGCTCGATGCACTTCTTGATGACGTCCGCGACATTGACTCCCATGAGATTGGCGAGCTCGTGGACGGAGACGAACTCTGTTACCCGCAGGATGGACTGCTCGCGTTCCTTCTCTTCCGCCTGCTTCTGCTCCTCGATGGCGCGTTTCTCTCGGCGCTTCTTCTTGAACGCTGCGCGCTGGGTCGTCGCCGTGCCGGTGTCGTCGATCTCGGCGAGCGTACGCTTGATCGCCTCCTCGACCTCTTCCTTGTCCACCTCTCGGTGCTTCAGCTTCTTCTTCTTCTTCGACTTGCGCAGAAGATCGTCCGTCTCTTCGACCGGCGCGGCCACGGGCTCCGTGCGGATGCGCTTCTTCTTCTTTTTCTTCTTCGCCGCGTCATCGGTGGTGGCGGCCTGCTTGTCGCTGTCCGGTCCGGCGCCTTCGTGCACGGCGTTCGTCCGGTTGACCTCTTCGAGGTCGATCTTTCCTTTGATCTTGAGGCCCATCTTCGGCGTCCTGCGCGCCATGATGTCGGGCTCTTTCTTCTTCGGCTTCGTCTCAGCGGCGGGGGTCTCCACGGCCAGGGCGGCCGAAGGCATTTCCGCAGCGATTTCTTCCGTGGTCGCTTCTTCAGCGACAGGTTCGTCTCCCGCAGCGGCGACGAGATCCTCGGACGTCTCCTCAACGGCTTCCTCGACCTCAGTCTCCGTCGGGACGGGGGGCTGTGCGATGGGCTCTTCCCCCTTCACCTTCTTCGAGGCCTTCTCCTTGGCAGGTTCGGCGGCATCGGACGCGGCCTTCGCTTCCACCTTCTTCCGGGATTCCCGGATGATCTGGATCTTCCGCTGGTGTTTCTCGGCGACTTCCTTGTCCTTCTTGAAGTGGGCGTTGATGTCATGCATCATCGGGTCGTCAACGACCGACATATGGCTCTTGACGGCATGCCCTTTCTTCTTCAGGTAATCGATCAGAGTCTCGTGGGAGATATTGATCTCCTTCGCAATCTGATAGATCTTCTTACGTGTCTGCGCTTTATCGCTCATGTGACGCTCGTTGTGCTCGAATGGTATTTACGATGGCTGCTGTTCGTTCGGATCTTTCTTCTCGTCAACGACCTCCGTCGAATCGCTGGCCCCCTTTTCGGCGATGATCTCTTCCTTCTCGGCGACGGCTTCTTCTTTCACGGCGACGACCACTTCCTCTTCCTCATCGTCCTCCGCGACGTCTGCGCGTTCGAACTCGCTCTGCATCATCTCCTTAATGGACTTCACCTTTTCCTCGGTGAGGCCTTCGACCTCGAGGAGATCATCCATGTTCGCTTCCAGGACATTGCGCGCCGTCTCGTATCCCTCGTCCACGAGCCGCACATAGAGCTCCTCTCCGAGCTCTTCCCGGAATTCGGCAAGATCCATATCGTATTCGTCCTCGACGCCCTCTTTCACGAGGTCGATCTCGAAGCCCGTGAGCTTCGATGCCAGACGGACGTTCTGGCCGTTTCGGCCGATGGCGAGCGAGACCTGGTCCTTGTCCACGTGGACACTTGCGCGCTTCGTTGCGGCGTCGATCTCGATGCTCTTGAGTTTCGCGGGCGCCAGGGCGCGCTGGATGAAGACCGTCGGGTTCTCAGAGTACGGGATCACGTCGATATTCTCGTTGTTGAGCTCGCGCACGATCGCATGGATCCTGACGCCCTTCATGCCGACGCAGGCGCCGACGGCGTCAATGCGGTCGTCGTGGGACTCCACCGCCACCTTGGACCGTTCACCCGCCTCCCGAGCGACGGCCTTGATCTCGATGATGCCATCGTAGATCTCGGGGATCTCGATCTCGAAGAGCTTCGCCAGGAACTTGGGGTCCGCCCGGGAAATGATGACCATCGGGTTCGAGGTGCTCTTGCGCACCTCCTTGACGATGGCGCGCAAGGTCTCCCCTTTGCGGTACCGCTCCCGAGCGATCTGTTCGCTTTTCGGAAGGATGAGTTCGTTCCGGTTGTGGTTGATGAGGATCTCACCCTTGCGGATCTGGTAGATCTCGCCGACGATGATCTCGCCGACGGTGGTGCTGTATTCGTTGTAGATGATCTCTTTTTCGACTTCCTTGATCCGCTGGTTCAAATTCTGCTTCGCGCTCACGATGAGGCGGCGTCCGAAGCTCTGGAGATCGACGACCTCGACAAAATCATCGCCCACTTCGAGTGGTTCGTCGGTCTTTTTCCGCACCGTGGCGAGGTCGACCTGGAGGTTCGGATCAACGACGGTCTCGACGATGGCCTTTTCGAGGTAGATCTCGATCTCCCCTTTGTCCATGTTGACGACGACGTCAAATCGCGCTTCCAGTCCGTACTTCTTACGCACCATCATCGAGAAGACGTCCTCGATGATGCCGGTGAGCATATCCTTATCGATCCGTTTTTCTCGGACCATCTGGGAAAAGGTTTCAACAATCTCGTGATTCATCCGTGCTATCCTTTTAAATTGAACGCTTCATCAACAACTTCACCAGGGTGTTTGCACCCGGGCTTCCGCGATCTCGGCGAAGGGAACCCTGTAGATCTCCTCCTGCTTGCCGCCCGTGCGAAGGACGATCGTCTCTCCGTCAAGTTCCACGAGCACTCCCTCTACAGGACCGGCCGGCGCGTGCAGACGGATCGAGAGGGTACGGCCGATGTTCTTCTTGAACTGGCGGAGAAACTTGAGCGGCTTGTCGGTTCCGGGAGAAGAAACGATGAGCTGATACACCCCGCGGATCACGTCGGCGGCATCGAGAGCTTTGGAGAGTTCGCGGCTCACCTTTGCGCATTGTTCCGTCGTGATGCCCTCATCGGTATCGATATACACTTCGAGAACCTTCCCCCGGTTTTCCCCCCGAAGGAGGATCTCTACCAGGAAAGCGCCGTTCGATTCAACGATCGGCTGAGCCAGTGCTTCGATGTGTTCCGCGATACCCGTACTCAAACTGATAAACCCGTGATTCTTCAGCAAAAAACGTAAAAAAAAAGTCCCTTTCGGAGGGACTTTATACTGAGGGTAGGTCAATATAAGAAGAGGATAAGAGAAAAGCAAGAAAAATATGCCCCTTCCGGTGGCAAAAATCAGGTCAACGGCCCCCGGATCGCCACAGTTCCGCCTTCATATCGGCGGATGATGCCCCGGAATTCCTCCCCCACCCGAACCGGTGCTCCCGTCACGGGATCGAGCCAAACGTGCACCGAAACGTTCTCCGCGATGAGCCTGCCTGAGAGAGCCTCCTCCATCAACCCTTCGAACGCGAAACTCGTCTCATTGATGTAACTTACCCTCGTGAAGACGTTCATGAGCTCGTCGAAGAGTGCAGAAGAGCGGTAATTCACTTCGTTTCGGGCGACGACCACCCTCGACGACCCCTGAATGCTCTTCATGTCGATCGTGAGACCGAGCTCCTTCAGGTACTCGATGCGTGCTACCTCAAAATACAGGAGATAGATCGCATTATGGACGATCCCCTGCCAGTCGACCTCGTAGTTCCTCACCCGGACCTGAGACAAATGCTTGAAATTCTCCTTGTTCATGGATCCCTACTGGAAAATGGAATGGAAGACCTTCGAAGCAGTCTCTACGTCCGTCCGGGAGACATTGAGATGCGTGACCGCCCGTATGCCCGAGTGCCGCTCAGGCGTCAGGAGGACCCCTTTCCCAGCGAGGAGCTCTAGGACCTCTCGTTGAGATCTTCCACTTCTCTTGACATCCATAATGACCATATTCGTTTGGACATTATCGAGATCTATCTCAAGTTGGCTCAAGCCCATGAGCGACTCGGCAAACCACCGGGCGTTCTTGTGGTCATCCGCGAGCCGCGCGATGTTATGGTCAAGCGCGTATGTTGCCGCCGCCGCAAGAAATCCCGCCTGGCGCATCCCCCCGCCGAAGATCTTCCTGAAGTGCCGGGCCCTGTCGATGAAGGCCCTGTCCCCCACGATCATCGATCCGACCGGAGCACCGAGCCCCTTCGAAAAACAGACCGACAACGAATCAAAACAGCTGCCGTAGTCCCGGAGAGCCACCCCAGAAGCCACCGAAGCGTTCCATATCCGCGCGCCGTCGAGATGAATCTTGAGGCCTTCCCCTCGGGCGTAGTCGCTCACTGTGCGCAAGTCCTTGACCGGCAAGACCACGCCTCCGGAGCGTCCGTGCGTGTTTTCGAGGCAGAGCAGACGCGTCCTTGGTAGGTGGTACCCAGGAGGCCGAACGGTTTCCCGGATCTGGTCGGCCGAGAGCATTCCTCTGGTCCCCCGTACCGTCCTGAGCTGGACGGCGGAGAGGATCGCGGGACCGGCCGTTTCGTAAACGAAGACATGCGCCTCCTCCTCGACGATGACCTCGTCGCCGGGCTCGGTATGCGTCTTGATGGAGACCTGGTTCCCCATCGTCCCGCTTGGGACAAAGAGAGCCGATTCTTTACCGAACAGAGCGGAAACCTTTTCCTGCAGCGCGTTTACCGTAGGATCCTCACCGTATACATCATCGCCGACGCTGGCGCTCATCATCGCCTGAAGCATCGCTGGCGTGGGAATCGTGACAGTGTCGCTTCGAAGATCGATCGTGTTCATTGCGTACTCCTCTTGTGACCGAGTGCGGAACCGAGAAGGGCGAGCGCCAGCGTACCCCCGGCGATCGCCACGCAGAGCCTGGCGAACCAATCGCCGTGCTCCGTATAGAAGGTGATCTCGTCATTGAGTTGGACTCGCGCTACGAATGCGCCGGCCCTGT
The DNA here is from genome assembly GCA_025358305.1 of Ignavibacteriota bacterium. GTDB lineage: Bacteria > Bacteroidota > Ignavibacteria > UBA10030 > SZUA-254 > JANYJZ01. The sequence goes on along the minus strand of JANYJZ010000005.1, from coordinate 94,455 downwards.
ACATCCCTAATGAGTCCTTGACCCGTCCTTCCGGGTCGATGACGCAGGAGATGCCACCATTCGCGCACTGGACGACCCAGCGGCGGTTCTCCACCGCGCGCAGGACTGCGAAGCGCTCATGCTGATAGGCTCCCGACGTGTTCCCCCACCAGCTATCATTGGTGACGACCGTCAGGAACTCTGCCCCTTTGCGGACAAATCCGGCGACAAAGCCGGGAAAGACCGATTCATAGCAGATGAAGTTCGCGCAGCGTGCGGGCCCGGACCGCGCTTGAAACTGGAACACCGTCGTGTCCCTGCCGATGCTCCATCCCCCGAGGCCGAAGTTCCACTGCGCCGCGTTGAGGAAGTTCAGCGACTCGGAATACGGGACATGTTCCGCGAACGGGACGAGAACGATCTTGGCGTACTTCTGGATTTCCGCCTGGCGGGGCTGAAGGAGCATGGAACTGTTGTACGAATCGTACCGGTGTCCGTTCTCCGATATCTTGCTCCCCCGAGGAGCCTCGGCGTCGGAGGGGTAATAGACGATGTCCGGGACACCCGAGAGGAGGTTGATCGAGCGCCGGTCGACGACCTCCCGGACCCTCGAGAGCCACATGCTGCTCGACGGATGGAGGAGATAGAACGGCGTGGCCGTCTCGGGCCAGAGCACAAGATCGACGCCGTTGTCGGCGATGAACCCCGTCAGGCGGAGCAACCCCTCCATCTGCGATTCCTCATGTCCGGACCATTTCTCGAAGGGATCGATATTCGGCTGCACGACTCCCACGCGCACCTCCCGGGAGGAGTTCGTCGCCGTCCGCGTCGCCAGGATGCGGGCACCGACGAACCGCGGCACAGCCCATAAACAGACGAGCGTTGCGGCGAGTGCGACCGAGGGAAGTGCGAGGACGCGTCTCTCCTTCCGCAAGATCCCGGACAGGAGAAGATATCCTACGACGTTCGACGCCGCCACGATGAACGATATCCCGTAGACGCCCGTCGCCGACGCGATCTGGATCATCGTCAGGTCGTTCGTCTGCGTATTGCCGAAGAGGAGCCAGGGGAATGAAAATTGATTGATGGAGTGGAGGTATTCGAGGGTGACCCAGAGGAACGGGAAGGCCGCCCATGACCCCGCAACGCCTACCCGGCGCCGCAGGAACCTCCAGCCGAGGAACGGCACGCTGAACAAGAGCGGGTGTCCGACCAGGAGCATCGTCCCTGCGAGCATCATGTAGAGATCCTTGCCATGGATGAACCCGCCGGTCCAGTAGAGCGTTATCGCATTGAACACGAACATGGAGAAGTAGATCCACCGGAGGAACGAACGGTCCGCGCGGAGCTCCTCTGCGAGGAAGAAGAGGGGGATCCAAGCGAACCAGGCGACCGAGCCGAACGTAAACGGAGGGAATGCGATCCCCATGAGGATGCCGGAAGCCGCCGCCAGAAGCGCCAGGTGGTGCTTCCGCATGGTCATGGTTCGCCGGAACCGGAGTTCGCGGAGGATACCAGGGGGTCATAATCCAGGCGCGGAACGTGCGACGCCAGGAGCATCCACCCGAGAATGACGATCCCCGCGCACGCCGCGCCGACGGCGATGCCGCCGACGACGTCGGATGGATAATGGACGCCTACGCTGATGCGGGAAAATGCCACTGCACCCGCGAAGCTGTAGAACGCGACGCTCCAGGAGCGGTAAAAGAAGGAGAGGAGGAACGCTGCGCCGAAATTATTCGCCGCGTGCGATGACGGGAACGAATACCCGCTTCCGCAATCCACCAGGAGCCGGATGTCGCTGAGAACGGCCGCGCCGGCCACTTCGGCGCATGGGCGCAGGCGCCCGAACAGGGACTTCAGAATGGTGCTGTTGATCTGGTCCGTGAGGACGATGAGGAAGAGAAGAAGCGTCGCGACGATGCGCCCCTTCTTTCCCCCCTTCACGAACAGCGCCAGCCAGCACAGGGCGAAGAGCGCCAGTCCCCACCAATGCTTGTTAAGATCAGTGAGGAACGGCATAAGCCAATCGAAGAGCGGGTTCGCGATCGTTTGATTGCAGAACTTGAACACCGCAACATCGACCGCATAGAGGATGTCCATCATGCCAGGGGTACCTTCTTATGAGCGTTGAGGAGCAGCAGGGGCGGACGGCCGGCTCTCGCGCGTATGGTATTTATCGGTCCGTAGATCACCGGTTGACCGACGATAATCTGTTCGAGGCGCCGTTTGCCGGGGAAATTCATGAGCGACAGTCCGGCAAGGACGGTGAGGAATCCCTGGCCCGCCACCCCGGGGATCGACATGACGAGCCCCAGCAGGACAAGCACGGCTCCCAGGAGGTTCTTCACGATCAAGAGTGCGATCTCCCAGGCAGGGTGCCGCTTCCCCGCCAGCAGAGGCGTCTGCCGGACGAAGTAGTCCTCCGGGATCCTCACGAGAATGAGCCGAAGCACCAAGAGGCTCGAAATGAGCATGGCGACCGAACCGGCCGCCACCCACCAGCCATACCGTTCAAGGAGGAGGAGCCCTTCCTTGAACAGATCGTGAACCGTATCACCCACGTCGCCCTCGCTGTTGCGTCACCGGAGTCATCATTTCGCCGGCGGCGGGAGCGATTCCAACGCGGCGATGGCGTACGCTGCCGCGCCGTCGCCCGTCCCGACGAATCCGAGCTCTTCGCTCGTGGTGGCTTTCACGGAGACCTGGTCGATCGAGATGCCGAGCGCACGGGAAACGTTCTCCCGCATCCGTTTCACGTACGGCGCGATCTTCGGCTGCTGGAGAATGACCGTCGCATCAAGATTGATGATCCCGAACTGCCGGTCGGCGATGAGCTGTGCGACATGCTGGAGAAGAACGAGGCTGGAAACGTCCTTGAAACGGGGGTCCGTATCGGGAAAATGCTTCCCGATGTCTCCCAGGGCGATCGCGCCCAGGAGCGCATCGGCAAATGCGTGACAGAGCACGTCCGCATCGGAGTGGCCCATGAGCCCCTTGATGAACGGAATTTCCACGCCACCGAGTATCAACTTCCTGTTGATCACAAGCCGGTGAACGTCGTATCCTACCCCGAACCGAACTGCCATCGCGACGCTGAGATCGTTACTGGATTCTGAATTCTGTCATTTCGTGCTTCGCTTGGTACCACCCCACCGTCACGTCCGCTACGCGTGACGAACGCGGTCCGACGCGGACCTCACGGATCAATTCTTCCAACATTGCACGCGGCCCTTCGGCCTCGATTTCGACCGCGCCGTCCGGCATGTTCCGCACGAGGCCTGCAAGCTGCAGCCGCTCCGCCCGCCGGGCGACAAAGTAGCGAAAGCCGACACCCTGAACGAGGCCTGTGACAACGATATGAACGCCGACGTCCGCCATCAGTTTTCAAGGATGAAAAGTACAATGAATTGCGTACAAAGTCAACCCTCCCTCCGCGCTGATCGCGTCAGTGTGTCAGAGGGACTGCAACAATGCACCCGCATTCTGCCAACTCGTCGTGTACGACGTGGACGCTCGTGCGACGCGATGGGAAGAAACTCATCGAATTCCCCACGAATCACACCACTCCGATGATGGCACGCCTTTTGAGCCATTGAGGGAATGACCGGCACTCATCGCACTCATGATGAAGACGATGCGCGCATTCACACGATTCGATGAAAGGACATACATGGTACGAATGAAGACGAACGACAAATCAGAACACGAGGAAATACTCCGTTCAAACGTTCCGGAGACCTACCTCGTCCTTCCCTTACGCAATGCGGTGCTCTTCCCGCGCCAGGTCGTCCCCCTGACGATCGGCCGAGGGGTGAGCCTGCGCGCTGTGCGCGAAGCGGACAGGGAAGATCTGCCCCTGCTCATACTGGCCCAACGCGACCCGACGGTGGATTCTCCGCGAAGTAAGGACCTCTATACGACAGGCACGGTCGCAAAGATCTTGAAGACGTACGCCCTTCCCGACGGCACGAAAAGCATCCTCGTCCAGGGGATGGACCGCGTTCGCGTCCTTTCCGTGACACAGGATGAGCCGACGGTCCGGGTCATCGCATACCGCTTGAACGAAGCCCCTGCGGCGACTTCCGACGACGCTGCGGCCGTCGCAGCGATCAAGAAGGTCTTTCATGAGATCGCCGACCTTTCCGACGAGATCAAGCCAGAGCACGTGAATCTCCTTGGGACGCTCGACTCCCCGGGCGCCGTCGCTGACATCGCCGTCTCGCTCGTCGCGGCCGGGATCGCGGAGAAGCAGGAGATCCTCGAAACCGAGAATGTCAGCGAACGCCTCCGGAAGGCCCAGACGCTCCTGAGCACCTGCTACAGCCGGCTCGAGATCGGCGACAAGATCCGGACCGACGTCCAGGAAGAGGTGAACAAGACCCAGCGGGAATATTTCCTTCGAGAACAGCTCAAAGCGATCACGAAGGAACTCGGCGAGAACAATGAGAACGAGGAGACACGGGAACTCAAGTCGCGGCTTTCCCGTAAGGCGATGCCCGACGAGGTGAGAAAGACGGCCGAGAAGGAGATCGAACGGCTCGGCAAGATCCAGCCGTCATCGGCGGAGTACGTCGTCGCCCGCACCTACCTCGAATGGATCCTCGATCTTCCTTGGCAGGTCTCGACGCCCGACCGCCTCGAGATCGCCGCGGCGAACAGCATCCTCGAACGTGACCACTACGGCCTCGGGAAGGCGAAACAACGGATCCTGGAATACCTCGCCGTACGAAAACTCAAGAACGACATGCGCGGCCCGATCCTTTGCTTCGTCGGTCCCCCGGGCGTGGGCAAGACCTCGCTCGGACGCTCGATCGCCAACGCACTCGGCCGCAAGTTCGTTCGGCTGTCTCTCGGCGGCGTCTCCGATGAATCGGAGATCCGCGGACATCGCCGAACCTATATCGGTGCGCTTCCGGGACGGATCATCCAAGGCCTCAAGAAGGCGGGTTCGAACAACCCGGTCTTCGTCCTCGATGAGATCGACAAACTCGGCCGGGATTTCAGAGGCGACCCGTCCTCCGCCCTTCTCGAGGTGCTCGACCCCGAACAGAACTCGAGCTTCAGCGATCATTACATTGAGGTCCCGTTCGATTTGTCGAACGTGCTTTTCATCGCCACGGCGAATATGCTCGAGACGATCCCTCCCCCGCTTCGGGACAGGATGGAGATCGTCGAGATCCCGAGCTACGTCGACGAAGAGAAGCTCGGGATCGCCAAGGGGTTCCTCGTCCCGAAGCAGCTCGCCGCCCACGGGATCACGGACGCCCAGGTCTCGTTCGAGGAGTCCGCGATCCTCTCCATGATCAGGAACTACACGCGTGAAGCGGGCGTCCGCTCCCTGGAGCGGAGGATCGCCGACGTATGCCGCGCCATCGCAAAGAACATCGTCGAGAATGGAGGCGCTGCGGCCGTCACGGTCACGCCTGAGTCGCTCAGCAGGTACCTCGGCAAGCAGGTCTTCTTTTCGGAGGTCATCGAGCGAATCAACAGACCGGGGATCGCCACAGGCCTCGCCTGGACGCCGGTCGGCGGCGACATCCTCTTCATCGAGGCCACGAAGATCAAGGGCAAAGGGAACCTCATCCTCACCGGCCAGCTCGGCGACGTCATGAAGGAATCGGCCCAAGCCGCGCTGAGCTACATCGCCTCACAGTCGGAACGGCTCGGTGTCGACGAGTCCTTCCGGGAACGCTTCGACCTCCATGTGCATTTCCCCGCAGGCGCGGTGCCGAAGGACGGTCCCTCTGCGGGCGTCACGATCCTCACGGCGCTCGTTTCGGTGCTCACGGGCCGGGCGGTCAGGAACGATCTCGCCATGACCGGCGAGATCACGCTTCGCGGCGCTGTCCTGCCGGTGGGAGGGATCCGGGAAAAGTTGCTCGCGGCTCATCGGGCCGGCGTCCGTACGGTCATCCTGCCCGAGAAGAACAGGCGAGACCTGGACGAAGTGCCGGAGAAAGTGCAGCGGGAGATGACGTTTCACTTCGTGAGGGAGATGGAAGACGTACTCCGGCTGGCGTTCGCGGAGTGCGACGTGGCGAAAGCGGCAAGCAAGATGGCTGACCAAGCCGAAGTCCGGGCATGATGAACAGAGGCGGCGTCTCGCGTGTTCCTGCGCGAGATGCGACGCCTCGGGGCGTTACAGGATCACTTCTTCAGGAGCGAACGAAGGACGTACTGCAGGATCCCGTCGTTCCTGTAGTAATCGACCTCCATCGGTGTGTCGATACGGCAGAGCACCCGAAAGGAGCGTTCCTTCCCCTCCAGGTCTGACACATGGACAGTGAGCTTCTTCCTCGGAACCATCGGCCCTGCGATCCCCTCGATCGAATACGTTTCAATGCCGGTCAACCCAAGGCTCGCGCGACTTTCCCCTTCCTCGAACTGCAGCGGGAGCACGCCCATCCCAACAAGGTTGCTCCGGTGTATGCGTTCGAAGCTCTCTGCGATGACGGCTTTCACACCGAGTAGCCGGGGTCCTTTCGCGGCCCAGTCCCGGGACGACCCCGAGCCGTACTCCTTCCCGGCGATGATGATGAGCGGGATATGCTCCTCGGCGTACCTCACGGCGGCATCAAAGATGGAGATCGGCTCTTTCACCAGCGGATGGACGGTCCAGCCTCCTTCCGTTCCCGGTGCGAGGAGGTTTCTCAGCCGGATGTTCGCGAACGTCCCCCGAACCATGACCTCGTGATTCCCCCGCCGCGCGCCATACGAATTGAAGTCCTTCTGGTCAACACCATGAGAAAGAAGATACTTGGCGGCAGGGCTCTTGAGTGAAATGGATCCTGCCGGCGAGATGTGATCGGTCGTGACGGAATCCCCCAGGACGGCAAGCACCCGCGCCCCGGTGATGTCCCGGACCGCCGCCGGTTCGGCGGGCATGTCGTCGAAGTAGGGGGCGGCCTTGATATACGTGGAATCGGCCTGCCATTCGTACCGATCCCCCGCGGGTACCTTGAGGCTCTTCCAGTGGTCGTCGCCGGCAAAAACATTCGCATACTGATTCCGGAACATATCCGACTTGACGCATGAACGCATGGTCGATTCTATCTCAACCGGAGAGGGCCAAAGATCCTTTAAATATACGGCTTGGCCGTTCCTGTCCATGCCGATCGGATCATGTTCAAAGCTGATGTCCATCGTACCTGCGAGCGCGTATGCGACGACGAGAGGAGGAGACGCGAGATAGTTCGCTCGGACATGCGGATTGACCCTTCCTTCGAAGTTTCTGTTCCCCGAAAGGACAGCGACGGCAACAAGGTCATTCGAGGTGATCGCGGCGGCGATCGGCTCCGGAAGCGGTCCGCTGTTCCCGATGCATGTCGTGCAGCCGTATCCGACCAGGTTGAATCCCAGCGTATCGAGTGCTCCCGACAGCTTTGCCTCATTGAGGTACTCCGTGACCACCTTTGATCCCGGAGCAAGGCTCGTCTTGACCCACGGCTTCGACCGGAGGCCACGCGCCACGGCATTCTTCGCAAGGAGCCCGGCAGCAATGAGGACGGACGGATTTGACGTGTTCGTGCAGCTCGTGATCGCCGCGATCACCACGGAGCCGTGGCCGACCTGAAAGTCCGAACCATTGTACGACACCGAAACGCTCTTTTGTGTTACATCCGCCGCGCCGACGACAAGCGTGTGTTTCGCCTCGACCAGGCCCGCAAGTGCGTCGGCAAACGATGCGCGCGCATCGGACAAGAGCACGCGGTCCTGGGGCCGTTTCGGACCAGCAATGCTCGGAAGGACCGAAGAAAGCTCGAGCGAAAGGTGGTCTGAAAACTGCGGGACGGGGCTCTCCGGAGTGACGAAGAGGCCCTGCTCACGGAAGTAGGCCTCGACGAGACGCACCTGGTCCTCGCTCCGGCCGGTGAAGCGGAGATAGTTCAGGGTCTCTTGATCGATCGGAAAGAATCCCATCGTGGCGCCATATTCCGGCGCCATGTTCGCGATCGTGGCGCGGTCGGCGAGCGTGAGCGACGCCAGCCCGTCGCCGTAGAACTCGACGAATTTCCCCACGACGCCTTTCTTCCTGAGCATCTGCGTCACTGTCAGGACGAGATCGGTCGCCGTCGCGCCCGGAGGAAGCGTTCCCGAGAGCTTGAATCCTACAACATTCGGAATGAGCATCGAAACCGGCTGGCCAAGCATAGCCGCTTCCGCTTCGATGCCGCCGACCCCCCACCCGAGGACACCCAGGCTGTTGATCATGGTCGTATGCGAGTCGGTGCCGACGAGCGTGTCGGGATAGACGAACGACTCGCCGGACTCCGTCTTGGTGAACGCGACGCTCGCGAGATATTCGAGATTGATCTGATGCACGATGCCCGTATCCGGCGGGACGACCCTGAACCCGCTGAGGGCCTGCTGGCTCCAGCGCAGGAACGCATATCGTTCCTGATTTCTTTCGAATTCCCTCTCAGCATTGAAGAGGAAGGCACCCGCCGTGCCGTATTGATCGACCTGCACCGAATGATCGATGACAAGGTCCACCGGCTGCAGAGGATTGATCCTTTTCGGGTCTCCCCCCATGCGAACCATGGCGTCTCGCATGACGGCGAGATCCACCGCGCACGGTACGCCGGTAAAATCCTGGAGGAGAACGCGCGCCGGCATGAACGATATTTCAGCGTGCGGAGCAGCGGCCGGGTTCCATGCGAGGAGCGCCTCGATGTCTTCCCGGCGCACGGAAACGCCGTCTTCGTGGCGGAGAAGATTCTCAAGAAGAATCCTCAGCGACATCGGAAGCCGGTTGACGGCATCCTGATCCTTGAGCTTCTTCAGCGAAAAGATCGTTCGGGGCGTCCCCCCGAGAGTGAGCGTGGTCTTGGTGTAAAAGGAGTCGCGATAGGTCATTCAAATGCCTTTTTTCGGTCGGAGAGGGTGAGCATGATCATCAAATACACTCAAATGTAGGAAAAAAAACTCGAAAGAGGAAACGGCCAAGGGTCTACGGACGGACGGGGAGCTTTACGCGTCGCAGGCGCAGGGAATTCGCCACAACGCTCACGGAACTCAGCGCCATCGCCGCCGCGGCGATCGCCGGGCTCAGGAGCCCGAACGCCGCGAGCGGGATGCCGACGACGTTGTACGCGAACGCCCAGAAGAAGTTCTGCCGGATCGTGCTGATCGTCCGTTGGGAAAGGGCGATCGCCGTGCTCACGCCCGCGAGGTCGTCCTTCATGAGGGTGATGTCGGCAGTTTCGATGGCGACATCTGTGCCGGTGCCGAGGGCGATCCCGACATCCGCCTGGGCAAGGGCCGGAGCGTCATTGATGCCGTCGCCGACCATCGCCACGACGTGGCCTTTCGATTGAAGCTTCTTGATCTCCAGCGCTTTCCCTTCGGGAAGCACGCGCGCAACGACCCTGCGGATGCCTGCCTGCGCAGCAACGGAGTGAGCGGACGCTTCGGTATCCCCGGTCATCATGACCACGTCAAGCCCCATCCGAAACATCCCCGCAACCGTCGCCGCAGAGGTCGCATGTATCTCGTCGGCAAGAGCGATGACGCCGACACAGACGCCGTTCACGCCAACGTACACCGCCGTCCGGCCTTGCGCGGCGAACGCATCGGCCGCCGGTCGTGCGGTATCGAGTTCGACGCCTAAGGAGTCCATGAGCGCCCCATTCCCGACGATGACCGAGTCGACCCCCACCGTCGCACTTGCGCCAAAGCCTTCGAGCGCCCGGAATGATGTAACGTGCATCTCACCGGGCACCGCGATCCCGCCGACCCGGGCGCTCTCGACGATCGCGGAGGCAAGCGGGTGCTGCGAGTGAAATTCGACCGCTGCGGCGCGTTCGAGAAGCCGGTTGCGGTCCCACCCATTGAGCGGCGCGATTGCCGTCACCTCCGGCGCCCCTTTCGTCAGCGTCCCCGTTTTGTCAAAAACGACGACATCAACGTCGTGCGCCCGTTCGAGGCTCGCGGCGTTCCGGAAGAGGATCCCGAGTGTGGCTCCTCTCCCCGTCCCAACCATGATCGCGGTCGGTGTCGCCAGCCCAAGCGCGCAGGGACAGGCGATGATGAGCACAGCGATGAAATTCATCATTGCAGTGGAAAACGGACCTCCCCCCACCGTCAGCCAGAGGACAAAGGTCACCATCGCGATCCCGATGACAACCGGAACGAACACCGTTGCGATCCGGTCCGCGAGCGCCTGGATGGGCGCCTTCGACCCCTGCGCATCCTGCACCATCGTGATGATCTTCGAGAGGAACGTATCGGCGCCGACCGCGGTCACCTCAAAGAGAAAGCTCCCGTTCTTGTTCATCGTGCCGCCGATGACGGCGGAACCGGCCTTCTTCTCCGCGGGAATGCCCTCCCCGGTCACCATCTTCTCGTCCACCGACGACTCCCCTGTCGTGATGACGCCGTCGATCGGCACCATCTCGCCCGGGCGGACAAGGATGACATCACCTACACCGAGCATGGCGATGGGGATCTCGAATTCCTTCCCGTTCCGGACGATGTGCGCGGTCTTCGGCGTCAGCCGCATCAACGCCGTCACGGCGTCCGACGTGCGGAGCTTGGCCTTCGCCTCGAGCATCTTTCCCATGAGGATGAACGCGATGATCGTCGAGGCGGTGTCAAAATAGACCCCCCGCCCCCCCGGGAGAGAGGAAAACCGTCCCGGGAAGAGCACGACGGCGGCGCTGTAGAGATACGCCGCTCCGGTGCCGACGGTGACAAGGGTGTTCATATCCACTCCTGCGTGGAGCGCGAGACGCCACGCGGCGACGTAGAACCGTTTTCCAGAAAAGACGATGAGAGCGGTGGTGGCAACGAGGAGAAGCGTTTGCACCTCGTTCATCGAGACCGGCGAGGCCGCCATGAACCAGTGCGTCATCCCGACCATGCTGAGGATCATGATCGGGGCGGCGAGCGCGAGCGCGATGATGAATTCTCTCCGGAGTTGGAGGTACGCCTTCTGCTGGTGGGTCTCCCCTGCATCCACGGAAACGCCTTCGGCGGCAGGAAGGATGAGGGTGAAGCCGGCATCCTGGACGGATGCAGCGAGGGTCGGGAGCGTCGTTCTGGCCTGATCGAATGTGACGGTCACCTTGTCCGTTGCGAGGTTCACCGCTGCGGATTCAACGCCGGCCACCTTCGTGAGCGCTTTCTCGACTCGCCCCGCGCAGCTGGCGCACGTCATCCCGATAACTGGAAGAGTTGCGGTGGTTGTCGTATCGTCGTTAGTCATGCGTGGTTCTCGAACGCGATCGTCTCCGGCCCATCGATGGGCGCGTCAACTCATCTCGAGCATCCGGCGGATCGGCGCACGGGCCTTCCGGATGAGGTCCGGGTCGAGCGTGATCTCAGGGGAGCGCCGCTTCATGCAACGGTAGAGTTTTTCCATCGTGTTGAGCTTCATGTAGGGACACTGGTTGCACGCGCAGCTCTCTTCTGGCGGCGCCGGGATGAAAAGCTTCCCGGGGCATGCCTTCTGCATCTGGTGAATGATCCCGGCCTCGGTCGCGATGATGAACTCGGTCGCCGAATGTTCCTGCACGTGCCTCAGGAGGGCGCTCGTTGAACCGATGAATCCCGCCTGGCGCAGGACGACTTCTTCGCATTCCGGGTGGGCAATGAGCTCGGCCGCCGGGTAGAGCGAGCGGAGTTCGAGGAGTTTTCGTTCGCTGAAGGTCTCATGAACGATGCACGATCCCTGCCACAGGAGCATGTCTCGGCCGGTCTTTCGGACGAGATACGCGCCGAGGTTCCTGTCCGGAGCGAAGATGATGGGCTGCCCCGGCGGGATCTGACGGATGATCTTCTCGGCGTTGCTCGACGTGCAGATGATGTCGCTCAGCGCCTTCACATCCGCCGAACAGTTGATATAAGAAATGACGACGTGGTCCGGATGCTCCTCGCGGAAGCGCTGGAAGATCGGTGCGGGGCATCCTTCCGCGAGCGAACAGCCGGCGGCGAGGTCTGGCAGCAGTACGGTCTTGTCCGGGGAAAGGATCTTCGCCGTCTCCGCCATGAAATGGACTCCGGCGAACACAATGACGTCGGCGTCGGTGCTCGCGGCCTTGCGGGAAAGCTCAAGGCTGTCCCCAACGAAATCCGCCAGATCCTGGATCTCCGATTCCTGGTAGTAATGGGCGAGGATCACCGCATGGAGGGACTCTTTGAGCCGCAGGATCTCCGATGCAAGGTCCAGGGGGATTTCGGTCGCTTCGGGGGCTATTGTGGCACTCCGGGGAGGTGTCATGCTACAAAGATACCGAACAGGGAGACAAGAATCAATTCACACGGGCCGGGGAGGTGCGCGATCGTCTCACGTGCTGGGCGTCGGGGGGTCTTTCGGGGGCGCCGGCGGAAGGTCCTCAAACTCGGCGTCCTTGATGTTTGAAAAATCGGGCTTCGCACTCTTCGGGGCCTCTGTGTGCGGAGCATCCTCCCGCCGGTACTGCCGTGGGGTGGAGAACACGCGGACGATCCTCCAGAAAAAGTACGCGATCACCGCGTACAGCAATAATCGGATCACCTTACTTCCTTGAGATTGCCGGGTTGTAGTATTCCACCGGTGCCTTGTTGGCCCGGAAAATCTCCGAGATCAGGTCGTCGAAGTGGCTCGGATTGTGGACAAAATCGATCTGCGTCGCATTGACGATGAGCAGTGGTGCGGATTTGTAGCGGAAGAAGAAATAGTTATATGCCTCGTTGAGGTCCCGGATATACTGCTCCGACATGTTGCGCTCGATGTCCCTTCCCCGCTTCTTGATGTTCGTCATGAGGCGCTCGACGCTGCACTGGATGTAGACGATGAGGTCGGGGGTCGGGACCTTGTGTTCAATGGCCGTCAGAACCGTCTCGTAGAGCTTCAGCTCGTCGTCCTCGAGGTTGAGATACGCGAAGATCTTGTCCTTCTCGAAGATATAATCCGTGATGAGGAAACGGTTGAAGAGATCGGCCTGAATGAGCTCCTGCTGCTGTTTGTACCGGCTGAGGAGAAAGAAGAGCTGCGTCTGGAAGGCGTAATGGTCTTGGTCCTCGTAGAATTTTCCAAGGAACGGGTTCTCCTCGAACTTCTCCAGGACGAGTTTCGCCGGAAGTTTGTCCGCGAGCATCTTGGCAAGGGTCGTCTTTCCGGCTCCGATGACCCCCTCGATCGCGATGTGGCGGATTTCAGAATGCTCGATGAGTTGAGAGAGTGATTGCGTCACTGGGTCACGGGGTTATGGTGTCGGTATGAGAAATGAATCGAATTTCATGACGCGGTGCCGGTCATGGCAGAGACGGAGCAGCGAGGCGATGGTCTTTTCCAGGACCGGGTGAACCGCCATCGGCGCGATCTCGTGCAAAGGCTCCAGGACGAATCGCCGGTGCGTCAGCGCTGGATGCGGGACCGTGACCGTATGATCCTCATAGGCCAGGCCGCGGTAGAGAACGATATCGATGTCGATGCTCCGCGACATTCTGTGCGAAGAGCCCTTTCGCCCCAGCTTCCTCTCGATCTTCTTCAACTGGACGAGAAGGAGCGGCGGGTCATCGGTCGTCTGAATGCCGACGGCCATGTTCAGGAACGGGTCCGCATCGTCGAGCATTGCCACCGGCTCCGTTTCGTACACGGAGGACTGGCAGTCGACCGTGGCGATCCCCCTGATCCCCTCAAGCGCATCGGCGAGATACTGCTCGCGGTTCCCGAGGTTTGAGCCCAATGAAAGGTAGACGTGGTACATAGGCGTTAGCGGTGTCCCGAGACCTCTACTTCAGCATAATCGACGACTCCCTTGACGGGAGGGTGAGGTTTTCTCACACGTACAGTGACCAGGTCTACGATGGGGAACTCACGGAGCACCCCTTCGACGATCGCATAAGCGAGCGCCTCAATGAGGTAGTACTTCCTCGAAGTCACGTGCTCCGTCACCAGCCGGTAGAGGGCCTCGTAATCGACGGTCCGCTTCAGGTTGTCGCCCTGCATGGCGGCGAGGATGTCCGCGTGCGCATCCACGTCGATTTCGAACTTCCCCCCCATGGACTGTTCATCACTCTGAACGCCGTGATAGGCATAGAACGAAGCATTCCGGATCCGGATAATCGCGCGGTCAGACATAGGAGGTTAAAAAACTCTGCAAAATATATTGCTTTCCGGCATGAGAGTCAAGATTCGGGTGGCCGTACGATGGCTCGTCCTCACCCTTTCTGCAACTTCGCCCAGGTGTCCCGCAGCGTGACAGTCCGGTTGAAGACGGGCCGTCCGTTCGAGCCGTCGCGGTCGGGGCAAAAGTACCCCAACCGCTCAAACTGGAAGAGGTCACCGATCGTCGATTGGGCAAGGGATGGTTCCGCCTTGCAGCCGTTAAGCACCGAGAGTGAATCGGGGTTGAGGCGGTCCTTCCAGTCATCGCCACCGGCTTCGGCGGCGAGAAGGAGGCGGTCATAAAGGCGCACTTCGACGTCGAGAGCGTGACGGGCGGACACCCAGTGAATCGTCCCTTTCACCTTTCTGCCGCTGTTCGCCATGCCGCTGCGCGTCTCCGGATCATAGGTGCAGTGGACCTCGGCGACCTCGCCGGAGGAAGAATCTTTCACCACGCTCACGCACTTGATGATATATGCGTACCGCAGCCGCACCTCGGCCCCGGGAGTAAGTCGGAAATACTTCGGCGGAGCGATCTCGCGGAAATCATCCTGTTCGATGTACAACTCCCGCGAAAAAGGGACCGTGCGTGAGCCCGCGGAAGGGTCCTCAGGATTGTTCACCGCATCGAGATCTTCGACCTTCTCTTCGGGATAATTGTCGATCACGACCTTCAGCGGACGCAGGACCGCCAGAACTCGGCGAGCCCGCTTGTTGAGGTCCTCCCGGACGCAATCCTCGAGGGTCGACACGTCGATCATCGTCTCGCGCTTGGAGACGCCGATGCGTTCAGCGAAAAGCCTGATCGACTCCGGCGTGAACCCCCGTCGGCGAAGTCCGCAGATCGTGGGCATCCGCGGATCATCCCAGCCGTTGACGACTTTCTCTTCGACGAGTTGGAGGAGTTTTCGCTTGCTCATGACCGTATACGTCAGATTCAGGCGGGCGAACTCGATCTGCTGCGGGTGGTGGATGCCGAGTTCCCGGATATACCAGTCGTAGAGCGGACGATGGTCCTCGAACTCCAGCGTACAGACGGAGTGGGTGATGCGCTCGATGGAGTCAGACTGCCCGTGGGCCCAGTCGTACGTCGGATAGATGCACCATGTGTTTCCCGTCCTGTGGTGCTCGGCCCGGAGAATGCGGTACATGACCGGATCCCGGAGGTTGATATTCGGCGACGCCATGTCGATCTTCGCCCGGAGCGTCCGTGCGCCGTCAGGGAACTCCCCCGCTCGCATCTGCGAGAAGAGTGTGAGATTCTCATCGACCGGTCTGTCGCGATACGGGCTTTCCGTGCCCGGTTCCGTGAGCGTGCCGCGGCTCTGCCGGATCTCCTCGGCCGTGAGGTCGCAGACGAACGCGTGCCCCGCCGTGATGAGTTGCACAGCGTAGACGGCGAGCTGGTGGAAGTAATCGGAGGCGTAGAATTCCCGGCCGCCCCAGTCGAAACCGAGCCAGCGAATGTCCTCCCGGATGGAGTCGACGTACTCGACGTCCTCCTTGACGGGGTTCGTGTCGTCAAACCGGAGATTGCAGGAGCCGTGGTAATCCCTCGCGATCCCGAAATTCAGGCAGATGGATTTCGCATGGCCGATGTGGAGGTAACCATTCGGCTCGGGAGGGAATCGCGTCTGAACGGCCCCCGCGTTTTTTCCCGCCTGGATGTCGGCCTCGACGATCTCCTGTATGAAGTTCAAAGGTTTTGCCGCAGGGGACGCTCCACCCTGCTCTTGCGTGCTGTCCGCCATGACCTACGTGATGTTGGTGTTCAATTGTTCCTTCGTTACCGGGCTGTCGGAGCGAGACGGCTGATCGCCGCGCGAATGCGCGTGATCGTTTCGTCCTTCCCGAGGATCGCGAGGATCTCGTAGATTCCGGGCCCCCCACTGACGCCGGAAACGGCAAGCCGCACGCCGTGGATGAGGACCCCATTTCCGACACCGAGCGACTGCGCCGAGCGATGGAGCGCGGACTCGAATTCGGCGGGTCCCGGAACTGTGAGAAGAGAGAACTCCCGCACAAGATGCTCCATCTGCCCTGCGGATTCGGACGTCCATCGCTTCCGGACCATCTCCTCCTCGTACGACGCAGGCGCTTCGAAGAAGTAGGCGCCCTTCTCGACGAAATCCCGCATGAACGAGACCCTCTCTCTCATGACCGTGATGACGCTGAGGAGGTACGCATCAGGGAAAGTCTTCTCCTTGAAGGGCGAACCGGCAAGCTCGCACTGGAGCATGCCGAGGAGCTCGCGGTCGGACTTGGACCGGAGGTGCTGTTCGTTGAGCCAGCCGAGCTTCGTCTGGTTGAAGATCGCCCCAGACTTGCCGACACGCTCCAACGAGAACTCCTTGATGAGTTCCTCCATCTGAAAGATCTCGCGGTCATCCCCCGGGTTCCAGCCCAGGAGGGCCACGAAGTTCACGAGCGCCTCACGGAGGTACTGCTTCGCGCGGTACTCCTCCACCGCAACATCGCCCTGGCGCTTGCTGAGCTTCGAACGGTCCGGATTCAGGAGCAGCGGCAGGTGCGCAAAGACGGGCTTCTCCCAGCCGAAGTATCCGTAGAGCAGTATGTGCTTCGGCGTGCTCGAAAGCCACTCTTCGCCCCGAATGACGTGGGTGACCTTCATGAGATGGTCGTCGACGACGTTGGCGAGGTGATATGTCGGATAGCCGTCGGACTTTATGAGGACCTGGTCGTCGATCGCGTCGCTCGAGAACTCCACGTCGTCCCGAATGACGTCGTGGAATCGTATCGTCGCGCCGACCGGAACGCGCAACCGGAGCACACGGGGCGTCCCTGCCGCGATGAGCGCCGACACCTCGTCCGGCGTCAGCTTCGCACAGTGGCGGTCGTACTTCGGGGGAAGCCGCAGCGCGTCCTGTTGCTTTCGCATCTCCTCCAGGCGCACCGAGGTGCAGAAGCAGTAATACGCGTTCCCGCTCGCGAAGAGCGACTCTGCATGCTTCCGATAGATCTCGAGGCGCTCGGACTGGACATACGGCCCAACGCCGCCGTCCTTGCCGGGTCCCTCGTCGAAGTCGATCCCCGCCCATCGGAGCGTGGAAACGAGATTCTCCACTGCCCCTTCGACGTATCTGGCGCGGTCCGTGTCCTCGATCCGGAGGATGAAGACGCCGTTCGTACGGCGGGCGAAGAGATAATTATACAATGCGGTCCGAAGGCCTCCGACGTGGAGAAACCCAGTCGGGCTGGGAGCGAAACGGACACGTACTGCGGGGGAAGACATAGCGCTTCATGAAAATAAATAAAAAATCCCCGAAGTCAGGGGATGGCCATTCGTGGATTCCGAATGTTGAACACAGGCGAGCCGAGGAGACCACGACGAAACCAATGATCGACCGGGATGCTCTCACATCGCCGCCGCGGGCGTGCTTCCCTTCGAACCGTGAGCCGTCGTGAGTGACATTCAGATCGGCGCGGGTGCTTTCTTCGCCTGAAATATAAGAAGCACCGCCCTGAAATGCAACCCGCATGGGGAAATTCCGGGGTTTCCCTGAAAGTGTCCGCATTCGCGGCCCAAAAAAAAATAAAGGCCCCGGTTGGGGCCTTTTCCAAGAGAGAGAGTATGTCGTGGAACGATGAACCCTCATGCCAAGCTCAGCTTGGCACACTCTCCATCAATCCACGATCGGCAGTGGCAGCGGGCGGGTGCGGGAAGGAAGTAACGGATGTTCACCATCGTGAGGCACCTCCCAGGGAGAACGTGACGCGGCGAATGACCGCCGTTCCCTTCGTCCTCAGCCGACCGAGACCCGCCTGTGCCCGTTGCGTCCGGGCCGGACGATCCCGCGCTTGAGATTGTGATTGAGACAAAACGAGGTGTCCGAGTAGCTTTCCTGACCACAGATGATGCAGAGCGAGCATGCCCGCTTCCGGAGTTGATATTTCCGCTGCCTGCTCACGGGCAACTTCGCGATATCATCCTCGATCTTACGCGTGGAGCGGGTTGTACGATTCTGCATGAACGCCTCCGGAATAAAGATGCAACGCCTTGACAGGTCCGCCGTGCGGCGGCCCTGTCATGCTTCACATTGTAGCTGTGCGAGCGAGCCGTACGCAGGATGTCACCGCGTCAGTCGATCGCGGTTGAAAAGGGGATGCAGGATATTCGAAAACGATGAGACTGTCATCTGCGGAACTCATGTATGCCTCCAGTGAAAGACACGCCCGCACAACTACCACAGAGTTCAGAAATGCACATTTCCACCGTCGGTACAGGCCCTCCCGCCGACACAACACTGCACCTTCCTGCCGATTCTTCTGTATTATATTGCGCCGGCGGTTCAACCGCAATACCGTCATCACGCGATGTCCTCTAGAAGCGCATGATGCACACGGTCGGATCTCCTGTGTGAAGCGTACTTGCGGAGAGGGAGAGATTTGAACTCTCGATACAGGTTAACCCCGTATGGCGGTTTAGCAAACCGCTGGTTTAAGCCGCTCACCCACCTCTCCGAACGACAGAGAAAGGAATTCGGACTCTCAGAAGCCCCGCACGATCGGGTCTTTCGCGCACCGAGCGATACCCGGTCGTGAGAGATCCGCCATAAGCGGGCGATTACGGCGATAATGTAGCAATTAATGCGTAGAGTTGCAACTCAACGGCGAAAATTATCGTTCCCGAAGCCAACTTCCTTGGCCGCGGATGGAAAAAGTACGCCGGACGGACCCTTTTCTGGAGGGTGGAGGCGTTCTGATGTGGAGGCGTTCTGAGGCGTACGTATTGCCTTTCATGGAGGCATATCGTACATTCATGCATCGGAATGGCCGCGTGGGAATGAGGCCTCCCCACATCACTCCGAAGTGTACTCTGTGACACGAATCAAGGATGCACCGATCCTGAATTCCCAGCACATCGGTCGTTCGCGTTGACGATGTGCCGGCTCGGTGCGATTCCCCTCCGTCGACAATGCGGTGATGATGAGAAACCATGACCCACGAAACACACAGCGACAGCCCGCGACTTCCCGCTCTCAGGATCGTTCTCATCTACATGATCGTCGGCGCCCTCTGGATCCTCCTGTCGGACAACATCCTCGAATCGGTCGTCAGCGACCCGGTCGTCCTGTCGCATATGCAGACCTTGAAGGGATGGCTCTACGTCGCCTTCACAGGCACGCTCCTGTTCGTTCTTATCCGCCGGTATTCGACCGAACGGGAACTTTTTTCCCGCACGATCGTGGAGAGCCAGGAACGTCTTCAGCTGGTCTCCGACGCAACGAACGACGTCGTATGGGACTGGAACCTCGACACGAACGCACTCTGGTGGAATCAGAACTATTATACGCTCTTCGGCCACGACAGGATCAATGTACCGCCCGACATCACTGGCTGGTATACGCATCTCCATCCCCAGGACAAGGAGCGCATCATCGCCGGCATTCACCGCCTCATCGACACCGGGGGAAGCACATGGTCGGACGAGTACCGCTACGAGCGGGCCGACGGCACGTTCGCCTACATCCTCGACCGCGGGTTCGTCATCCGCGACCCGGCGGCCGTCGCACACCGCATGGTCGGCTCGATGCAGGACATCAGTGGAAGGAAGCACGCGGAACAGCAGATCCTTCAATCGCAGGCCGAACTCCGGAAGCTTGCCGCGTACGTCGAATCCGCACGGGAAGAGGAGCGTACCCGTATCGCGCGCGAGATCCACGACGAGCTCGGCCAGGCGATGACCGGACTCAAGATGGATGTCTCCTGGCTGGAGAAGAAACTGCCGGCAGGCGTGCCGATGTTCGCCGAGAAGACGCAGGAAATGACGCAACTTATCGACTCCGCGATCAAATCGATCCGCAGGATCGCCACGGAACTCCGCCCGGGCGTCCTCGACAATCTCGGCATCCAGGCCGCCATCGAGTGGCAGGCGCAGGAGTTCGAGCACCATACCGGCATCACATGCAGCGTGACCTTCCGGCCGGAGGCCGTCGTCCTCGACGACCAGCGGTCAACGGCCGTCTTCCGCATCCTCCAGGAAGCGCTGACGAACGTCGCCCGGCACGCGCACGCAACAAAGGTGCGCATCCTCCTCATCCAGGAGAGCGGCTCCGTCGTTCTCGAAGTCATCGATAATGGGAAGGGGATTTCACGGGACAACCTCGCCGTGCTCAAATCGTTCGGCATCCTCGGCATCAGGGAGCGCGCATCGCAGTTCGGCGGGACCGTCGAGATCACGGGAACACCCGGCGCGGGGACGACCGCGCGCATCGTCTTACCTCTGGAGAAGCCGCATGAAGGCAGCTAAGCACATCCTCATCGTCGACGACCACGTCATCGTGCGCCAGGGGCTCAAGCGCATCATCGACGAGACCGCGGGCCTCTCCGTCACCGGCGAGGCGGGCACTGCGGCGGAGGCGATGGAATTCCTCTCGCAACACTCCTTTCATCTCGTCATCCTCGACATCAATCTCCCCGGGAAGAGCGGTCTCGACACCCTGTCGGACATCAAGCGGCTCTACCCCGAGCTCCCGGTCCTGATCCTGACGATGCACCCCGAAGAGCAGTTCGCGGTCCGGGTCCTGCGGCTCGGCGCCTCGGGATACCTCAACAAGGACTCGCCGTCGGACGAGATCGTCGATGCGGTGCACACGATCCTGGCCGGGCGGAAGTACCTCAGTGCCTCGTTGAGCGAGCTCATCATTGACGATCTGTCGGCCGACCGGAAGCGGCTCCCCCACGAGCTCCTTTCCGACCGTGAATTCCAGGTGCTCCTCCTTATCGCCAAGGGGAGATCGGTCTCCGAAGCCGCCGCGGAGCTTTCCCTGAGCGTGAAGACCATCAGCACGTACCGGACCCGGATCCTGGAGAAGATGAAATGCTCGACGACCGCCGAACTCATTCGCTACGCCGTGAATAACCAGCTGACGAACTGACCCCAGCGTTCGTTCGTCCCCCCTTGTAGGACAAACACCGACACCCGGTTGGGCGATATCCTACGTAAAAATCCGCACGCGTCCTATGTTCTTCAAACCGCCGAATTCGTACCATACTGCAGGCGGGGAAGCCCATTGACAACCCAGATGAGGACAACAGCGATCACCGTATTCATCGTGGACGACTCTCTGATCGTCCGGGCTCGGATCATGACGATGCTGAGCGATCTACAAAACGTGACCATCGTCGGTCATGCCCCGAACAGCGTGGACGCGAGCGCTGCGATCCTTACCCTGAGACCCGACGTCGTCATCCTTGATGTCCAGATGCCGGGCGGCAGCGGGATCGACCTGTTGAGGGAGCTCAAGAAACTGCACCCCTCGCCGATCGCGATCATGTTCACGAACTTTCCGTTCGTGCAGATCCGGAAGGAGTGCGTCGAAGCCGGCGCAGACTACTTTTTTGATAAATCAAGGGATTTTGAGAAGATCACACAGGTCCTCGGTAGGATGGCGATGAACCAAGATTTTCCATTCGACGTACCGAACGGCCTGGACGAGCACTGAGAGGTCATGGTCATGACACGTGAATCGCATCTTGTGAGCCCGGCCCCCACGTCGCCATCAGGTCGCCTCCCCCTGATCCGACAGCTGGGCTCACAGAATGCTTCACCGCTCATGTCGCAACACCATTCGCGTGCCCTGGGCACCCACATTGTCACCGAGTCGCCTCCCCTTGGTACAATCGCCCGGGGCACGCATTTTTTTGCCCCCCTTGCCGCCAAACTGGCGGGCGAAGCCCGCGTCTGGCGCGAGCGATTCCTCCAGGCAATTCAGCTCTGGCTGAACAGCACCGATATCCTCTAGACCTCCCCATCCCCCAAGATCTGAGCATTCTGCCCGAGCCCTGACGGCCACCGTGGCCTCATCCGTTTTTTGCAGTGGAATGCGCCAGCGCGCCTGGGGACAAAAAAAAGACCGCATTTCTGCGGTCGTATTGCGAAAGAACATCGCGGATGGTCTTGCTCGAGCCGAAGACGTCAGAGGGCCTAGCGGCCGGCTTTCGCTTTGGCGTCCTTACATTTCTGCAACTGCTTCCAGAATGTGTCGTTCGAGGGGTCCCGCGTCACGAGTTCCGATTCAATGGCGATAGCCTCGTCAAAATGACCGAGCGCGAGATGGCACTCCGCGAGTGTATCAAGATGCGTGAGTTTGCCCGGGGCGAGCTTTATAGCCCTCTTGGCGAGCTCCAGGGCGCGTTCCAGATCAAGGTTGTTCGTGGCGAGCGTCCGGGCGACCTGGCTAAGGACGTCCGGGTCGTCGGGATGGTCCCGGAGCACGGCGTTCATGCTCCCGACGAGACGTTGCATCTCCTGTTCCGCACCGGAGAAGTTCCTGTCCCGGCGCAGGGCATCGACGGAGCGGAGCCGCGCTTCGAAGAGATATTCCTGAGCCCAAATGCCGTAGAGCCGGCGGAGAGCCACCAAGGGGAGGGAATCATCGTCGACGCGAAGGTCGATGAAGCGGTCGTTCAATCCTCCGTATCCCCCCTCCTTTCGTACGACGAGGATCGCTGCGGACCGGTGTGGACCTTTTTCCCCTGAGCGCCGTTCGCCTGCATCCATCGCCGCAAGGAGGCGATCGGCCAAATCGCCGTGAGAAGCCTCGAACGTTCTTGCGACAACGGTGATAACCGATTCATCTGTAAGAAGATTGCCGATGACACTAAAGCTGGTTCCCGAATATTGCCCTGCGTATTGTTCGCATCGAGGTCCCGTATATGCCGCAGCGTTCCCGGCCGCGTCAAGGATCGCTCCTTGCCGGTAGGCTGATCCGGGATCGAGGTGGACCAAGCTATCGAGCGTTTCACGGGCATGAAACCCCTGCGCGAGGAGTCCGAGTGCCCCCTCTCCCCACTGCGTGTTCGCAGCACCCTGCGTTGCGACCCCGCCGACGCCGGCCTTGGCCCACGGGACGATCGACCCTGCGGCGAGGATGCCCGATCGGACGACGATGCCTATGTCGCCCGTCGCGGAATCGCGCGCAATAATCGAGATCGTAGAATGTTTGCCACCGGAAGCGGGAGCAGTGCGGTCCTGCGCGTATGCGCTCGGAAGAATCATGAGAAGCAGGCTACAAAGAGTCAGTGTCTTCACGAGTTTGGTCTCCTGGGGCAATGCAGTCAATTACACGTGGTCTGCGTCGAGAGCCTGAACCGCCGGATGATCTTGTTGCCCGTATCGGCGATGTAGAGCGTACAGTCGTTGGAAAAGGCGACCCCGCGCGGATTGTTCAGGCCCGGAAGGAGGTCTGACTTGGACTTCGCCGATCCGAAGGACTCGGAGCGGAATTGGCCGTTGCGGTTGAACTTCACGACGCTGTCCAATTGCGCGTCAACGATGAAGATCTCGCGCCGGCGCCGGTCGAAGGCGGCGGACGTGGCGTTCTGGTAGCGGTTCGGTAGGATGAAATCGGTGCCCCGCTGGTCCGCGCGCGAAGGATCGAACTTCGGGAGCCATCCCGTGAAATCCGCCGTGCTCTGGTAGACCATCCAGACGGCGCCGTAGGCGATCCCGTCGGAGCTCTGCGTGACGATGAAATCCCTGCTCGACGGAAAGATCATGATGCCCGTGAGGTTCCGGATATCCGTGATGGCCGTTCCGCCGGAAGGCCGTGTCACGAGGTCTCCGAGGGGCGTCTCAAGGAGGTCGTTCCTGTTGAAGAGGAGCACGCGCGAATCGGGGTCCACGAAGCTGATGTTGTCGGGTCCGGTGCGCGTCACGAGGTATCCGTTGTCGGGGATGATGCCGATGCCCGTGTACCGGCGGCCGGGCCGAGCGGCGTCTTGCCACACAATGCGCGTCTCCGCGCGGTCGAGGGCGTGATTGGCGAAGTACGACGTGTCGCGCCGCGTCACCGTGACAAGTGTGTCCCCCGTCGACCCGTTGATGACGGTGTCGATCCGGGAGATGTACGAAGTGTCAAACCGGGCGAGATAGATCCGGTAGATCGCCCCGATGGTATCGACGCCATTCGGCGCGATGGTCTCCCCGCCGACGTAGAGGTCAAGCTTCGAATTCTGCGCAAGACAGGTCGGGTGGAGGATGCTCCTGCGGCTCAGGACCGTCCCGCCTGCGTCGAGCATCTCGATCTCATTGCGGTCATGGTCCGCGACATAGAGGAGCTGGTCGTTCCCTACGAGGACCGCCTGCGGACTCTCGAACCCGACCCAGGGCGGATAGATCTCGACGTAGTTCGTATCGCCAAGGGAGACCGCCTGGCCCGGGTCCGGCAGCTGCGACAGATCGAAGCGCTGCTCGCACCCTCCCGCGACAAAGAGGAGGACGATGAGAACGAACAGGATATGAACGATGAGAGGTTTCATGGAGGCTAGTAGGTCACTCCTACGGAAAACATATGAATGTTCCCGAGCGCGTTGAAGTTGGCGAAAGCGTAATCGACGAGCACCCGGCTCGCGCCGAACGGGACAACGACGCCCATGCCGAGGCCGACGTCGCTGGAGCCGGTCTGGTCAGGGCCGAACAGGGAACCCCCGATCGTACGCTTCACGCCGGTCCGGAGGAAGAGCCGCTCCTGGTACGCGTACTCGATGCCCAGGTGGAAGTTCTCAGCGTTGTCATTCGGATGGTTCAGTTCGATGGAGGTCGTCAGCCGCTGGTCCTTCATGTCGAACGGCTCCATGGCAAAGCCGATCTTGAACCGCGTCGGCGGAGAAAAGGACTGGAATGACGTGACGGGGGTGCCGCTGAGCTGGGGCGCCTCGCCCGTCGGGGCGACGTCCCCACCGAAATTCGATACGACGACGGCGAACCTCGAGGTGCCGAGGCCGGTCCAGTAATACGTCCCGATATCCGCCATCAGGCCCCGCATCTTCAGGATGTCGAGCGTCTCCTCTGCATAGCGCAGCGTTACGCCGAAGCTGAATTGGTCGGTCATCTTGCGACTGTAAGTCGCTCCGAACGCGATGTCGCCGAACGAAAAATACCGTCCGGTGCCGAACGGCTGGGTCTCGGTCGTGATCTCCATGTCGTCCATGTGAAGCGAAGTGACGGAGAACCCGACGGCGTCATTGGACGAAAGGTGATACGACAACGCGAGGAATTCGTGCTGGATGTCGACGACGTAGTTCGTATGGGTTACGAGGACCTCGTTCTCGGTCGTCTGTGCGAGCCCCGCGGGGTTCCAGTAGAGCGACGAGACGTCGTTGGCGACCGCCACGAACGTCCCTCCCATACCGACGCCCCTGGAGCCTGCGTCGATCTTGAGGAACTGGAAGGCGGAGATGCCTGCGCGCTGGCCCCCGAGGTTGGGGATGAGCTGCGCGTTCGACCACCCCGCCAAGAGGAGGAGGAGCGCGAAAGCGAGAACCATTGTCCGCGCCGGTCTCATGCGATATGTGTGGCGAGGTGTCATCGTCAGAAAGCGAACTCCATGCCAAGTCGATATGTCCGGGGCGTGAGGTACCGAGCCGGGTTGTAGGGGAATGCGGTCACCGGATAGGTGAGGTCCGGATAGAGCGGGTCGTTCACCGACTGCACCGTCGGATCGCCGTACTGGTACGCTCGGCCGGTGACGGGGTTGATGATCTGTGAATTCTTCCTATCGAGGAGGTTCTGCACCTCCAGCGAAAGCACGAGCCTGCCGAAGCTCAGCGCGAAGTACTTCTCGAAGTTCAGGTCGATATAGAACCATGGGTCCGAGATCTCTGACAACGGGTTCTTGAAGTCGGGGACGAACTGCACGCGGCCGGACACCGGGTCGACGCCGACGGGGATCTGCTTCGTGTACCGCTTTCCCGATTCGTAGAAGAACCGGATATAAGTGTTGTAGTCCTCGAGGATCCCCTTGCCGAAGCCGAAGAGCGGGTCCCCCTTCTTCGATGTGAAGTTGAGGTTCAGGCTGAACTGGATCGGACGGTCGAACACCGCGGGGACCTCCTTGATATTCTCTTCGAGGCCCTGCTGGAGGTTGAAGATGGCCTCGTCGGCCGCCGAGCTCTTCCCCGTGGCGATGGAGTACGATCCGGAGAGCGTCCCGCGGAACCACGCGCCGATGCGCGTCTTGTACTCCAGTTCGAGGCCGCGGATGCGGCTGTAATCGAGATTGACGTACGTTGTGTAGCTCCCGCCGGAGATGCGCGTGCTCGTCGCCTGGACCGTGCGGGCCGTGATATAATCGAAAATATCCTTGTAGTACGCGGTCAGGGTGAGCACGTCGCTCTCGCTCAGCTGGTTGCGCAGGCCGAGCTCGTAGGCAACGGTCGTTTCCGGGTTGAGGTTGGGATTGCCGACAGTCTGAAAGGTCGAGCGCGCGCTTGTCTTTTCAAGCTTGGAATAGACGAACTGCGGCCGCGGAAGTTTGGAGAAGTGACCATACGAGAAGAAGAGCGTCTGGTTGTCCGATACCGGATGCGAGATGCCGAGTCGGGGGCTGATGCGCGCCTTCAACCGCTGTCCGAAAAGGCTGAACGTCTCGTCAAAATACGACTTCTGGACCGCCGGCGAGACGTTGATCGAATCACTCGGCTCCGACAGCACGGCGTCGACGAACTTGCCGGGGAACCAGTAGTCCATCCGCAGGCCGAAATTCAGGATCATGCCCTTGAGGGTGATGTTGTCCTGGGCGTAGAGGGCGCCGAGCGCCGGGTTCACCTCATAGATGTCGTAATTCAGGCCCAAGGGCTTGAACCAAGGGGAGACGATGTCCACCATCTGCATGCTCTGAAAGCGCATCTCCACGCCGGCCTTGAACTTGTGCTTCTCCGTGAAATTGTTCGTCAGGTCGCCCTTGATCGTGTACTCGCTGATGAAGTGATCGCGCCAGCGCGTCGGATTGCCGATATCGTAGAACCCGTCGCCGGGGATGACGCCGATCGTGTCGGTCTTGAGGTTGTAGTACTGGATGGGGTACGTGATGATGTCCTTCGGCTCGGTGTACTGGTCGAAGTACTTGCCGTTCGCGTCGCCGCGCACGTGCGCGGTGTACCGGCTGAGCTTCACCTCGTAGAACGTGCTCGGGCTTAAGGTGTGCGTGATCGAGATGGAATGCTGGATATTCTGTTGCGTGAACGTATTCGCGCTGTCCGGGATATTCTGGAACTCGTACTGGTAGCCGGGATTGGGGTCGACGCGTTCGAGCGTCGCCTGGACCGTCTGAGAGTTCTGGTCGATCGTGATGGAGTGCGAATAGCTGTAGGAGACCTTGAACGTTGACGTCGGCTTCCAGGTGAGCTTCGTGAGCCACGACCAGTTGTTGCTCCTGCGCGGGGAGAGGCTGGAGCTCCCGCCAAAGAGGGACGAGACGAGGTTCGTCGGCGCACTCGTCACGTAGCCCTGAGGAGCTCCCCCGACGATCCGTTCGACCCAGCGCGTGTACCCGTCGGTGAGGTTGCCGTAGAACGTACCGAAAAAGCTCACGGAACCCGGGACGTTGATGCCGAGGGCGGGAAGGACGAAGCGCGTGATGGGCTCCGGGCCGCTCAAGCTCATGTCGAAGATGTCGGTGTTCGTGTTCGCCCGGGACTCGGCATTGAACCCGAAGTGGTTGCGTTTGTACCCGAGACTGCCGTTGTACTCTTTTGTTCCCTCCTTCGTCGTGATGTTGACGACGCCGGAAGTGGCCTGGCCGTATTCCGCGTTGTACCCGCCCGTGATGACGTCCACTTCCTGGATCGCCGCCGGCGCAAGCTGGAGGCCGAACCCGGTGCCGCCCAAGGGATCCTGGACCGACACGCCGTCGATGAGGTAGGCGTTCTCGTAGCTCCTGCCGCCGCGGATGTGGATCTCGTTATCGGCCTGGACGACGCCGGTCTGCAGCGCGACGACATCCACCACGTTTTGGACGGCGGCGACCTTGATGTCCTCGCTGGTGATGGAGCGCGTGCTCTGCGTCTCCTCGATGTCGAAGAGGGGCTTATCGCCGATGATGACGATCTCCTGGCCGAGACTCAGGACCGTCTCTTCGAGCTTGATGACGAGCGGCGGATTGTCGCCTGCGGCGACCTTGAACCCTGTGTACTGCGTCGTCTTATAGCCGAGAAGGGAGAACTCGATCGTGTAGGTAGAAGGGCTGATGCCGGTGACGGTGAAATTGCCGTCAAAGTCGGTCACGGCTCCGTAATAGGTCCCCTTCACCGTGATATTGACGCTCGGAAGGCTCTCCCCCGTCTTCCCATCGGTCACCTTGCCCTTGATCGTCCCCTTCGATGTCACCTGCGCCATCGAGATCGTTCCGCAGAGGATGAGAAGAAGCGCGAGGGCAAAGCCCCTGCGGAAACGATGCATATGTGCGAGAGAGGCGTTCATACGTCAGAGCCCAAAGTCCTGCAGCATGATGTGCTTCAAGAGTTCGATCATGCCGTTCCTGTCGCCGTCGAGGTAATGGAGAGGCAAACCGAGGAAGGCGAAACTTCGCTTCCCGTCGGAACCAATGCCGTCGATGACGCCGACATTGAGGAGGCCGTCCGGCACAGGCTGCCAGGAGCCCCCACCGTTCGACGTGCCGATGACGATGCCGGATGTTCCGACAGCGAGTGCGTTCGCCGAGCTTGAGATCGTGACCCCGTTGAGGTGCTGACCGACCCCGCTCGCCTTCGCTATCCAGGTCGTGCCGCCATCGTGCGTTTCGAAGAGTGCGCCGTTGGCGCCCGTGAGCCGGCCGTCTTGGATGTTCAGGAAGAACATCGAACGGATCTCCGCGGTCGCAAGACCGGGCTGCGAGTTCCAGCTTGCGCCGCCGTCGGTCGTCCTGATGAGGACGCCGCCCGCTCCGGCGGCGTACGCCGTCGTCGTCGTGGCGAAGCGCACCGCGTTCAGCCGGTTGCCCGTGACGGGCGTGACGAGCGTCCAGAGACCCCCGCCGTTCGTCGTGTGGATGATAAGACCGCTGTCGCCGACGGCAACGCCGTTGAATTCGTCGGAGAAATGCACCGACCGGATCGGCTTGTCGGTCCGGCTGTTCGGCGAATTCCATGTCGCGCCGCCGTTCGTCGTCCGGATGAGGAATCCGTTCGTGCCGACCACGACGCCGTTCGTTGCCGATGAGAACCAGGAGGAAAGGCAGTCCTGGAGCGCCAGGACGGTGCGGTTCGCCCAGGTCGCGCCTCCGTCGGTCGTGTTCAATATCGTCCCGCCGTCGCCGACGATCCAGCCGTTGACCGCGTCAAGGAATTGGATGCTGTTGAGGTTGGCCGAAGAGCCGCTCTGCTGCGCCTTCCATGAAGCGCCGTTGTCGGTCGTCGCGATGATCGCGCCGTTGGCGCCGCAGGACCATGCCGAAGCTCCCACGCTTGTGACGGACTTCAGCTCGTTCGTCGTCGGCGTATAGACGTATCGGAGCGGGAGCCGCGTGTCGTTCTGGACGTGGTAGAGATACCGCGCATCGGCGCGCTTATAGACCGGCCGCATGAAGAGAGATATATTCGGGAGCGCCGGGCGCGACGGATCAAAGAACCTGAGTGTCGGATAGATGTCCGTCAGGTCTGAAGAGTCGGGATAGAGCGAATATCCCAGGGGTATTCGTGTATCGCCGGAGGTCGGCAGAAGTCGGTTGGTCGACAGATCGACCGAACTGACGCTGTCGATGGGCGCAAAGTCGCGCAATGCGCCTCGGGGATCGATCGAGTTCTCGAACATCGTGCTGAAGATGACCTTGCCGCGATGCGACGCATCTCGGACATACTCGAAGAGCGGATACTGGGCGACGCCGAGGCTCGGATACTGTTCCGTGTACCAGAGGACGACGTCGAACAAATGGAGGGTGTAGAGGAACGCCGGATCAATGAACGGCGGCACCATCGAACCGACCTTGCTCTCCTTCTTCTGCTGGGGGGTGAGCCCGCGCCCGATGTTGAGCACTTCAAATTCCGAATAGGCGCTTCCGACAAGCGGCAGGATCGTCCGGTAGTACCCGAGCGCGGCGGCGCTGTCGGATGCGATGTAGTCTGAAATGATGAGAAGCTTCCCGTGCGGCTTTTTAACGTACCAGGAGCGTCCCGCCGCCGGCATCTGGATCGTCGGGCTCACGTCGCCTGCGACGTCCCTGGCGCGAATGTAGAAGACGTTCTGGGCGTCGAGATTGAGATGCGCAAGGGTGCCGCGGAACTGTCGGCTGGTGGAAAACGTGCCGCTGTAGAGGTCCGCATCAACCTCAGCACCCGCCGCGTCGCTGCGGGAACGAGGCACGACAAGCGACAGGAGGTGGACGTTGCCGGGGACCGAGACCCAACGGGTCGGGTCGGAACTGCTGTTGAGGGCGATCTCGTAGCTCGCAATCGTTGCATCGCCGTCCGGGTCGCTCCCGACCCAGGAGAACGTCGCGGCCGTGAAGGTGGTCTCCGGCTGCTGCATAACGGCCGTCGGGTCGTTCGGATTCTGGGCAAAGACGAGCGAGGGAGGCTGGTTGAGGAGCGGCATCCCCAGATCGGCGCCTTTCAAGTCGATCGCACCGGCGAGCGTCGGAAGCTCCTCGCCCCCATCGAGGACGCCGTTCTCGTTGAGATCGACGTACGGCACGGGTGAAAGCCGGACGACCGATTGCTCCGGGATGATGCTGGTAAACGTATTGTCAACCGCCCGAACGAGGACCTGAAACGTATCCTGGCGGACAAGGAGGGGAAATGCCAGGAGCGTATCGTTTCGGGTTACCCATCGCCACGTGACCGTGTCGGCTCCGCCGGACGCAAGCGAGACCTTTCCGGAGGCGAAGAGATAGCCGCGAACGACGCCGTCAGGATCGTCGCCCCACCAGCGGATCCGCTGGCGGCTGTTGCCCTCGCGCAAGGTCGAATCGGGAAAAAGCCATAGGTACGTCTTCGGACGCTTGTTCGCCACCGGCTGGTCGGGAAGGTCCTTGCTGCACCCGCCGAGGACGAGGATCGCGAAGAGGAGATATGGAAGAAGCTTCCGTCGCATCAGACTCATTTAATGATAAGGAACTTGCCGCGCTTGATCGTGCCCGAATCCTTGTCTTCCACCGTAAAGAGGTAGAGCCCCGTCGCGATCGCCTGATCGAACTTCGTGATGAGGTCCCAGGCGTGCTCTCCGCCGGCGAACGTTGCGGGGGTCGAGCGGTCCCCAAACTGCGTGAACCAGTCGATACCCTGGCCCTTGTACGTCGCGGCGTCATGGTCCAGAACGGCTACGACATCTCCGCCGAGCGAGTAGACGGTGATGGTGCACAGCTTCGGGAGGTTATAGAAATAGATCTTCCGGAGCCGTTCCCGGCCGCCGTCCCAGTACGCGTTCGCGTAGTAGGGATTGGGATAGACGCCGATCTCGGTCGTATTATCGGAGACCGAAGGAGTCCCCGGCACGACGCGTTGGAGGAACTTAGCGCTTTCCAGACTTTCGACATTGTTCGCGGAGTCCCCTTGGTCGAACGAGGAGACGCCGTAGACGTACTGCCAGCCGTTGAGGAGCGTCGCACCCGCATCCTTGGGAGGAAAGCGATACCAGTACTGGACCGTGTCCCCGGTAAAGGTCACTGGAGCGCTGAGCTGAACCTTGCTGAACCCGGTGTTGTAGCCGATGTTGTCGTCGGAGCGGTCGAACTCACCGACGAGGGAGAGGTTGAGGAGGTAATCCTGCGGAGAGAGAAAATCCGCCCCCGTATTGGAGCGATATATCCGGTATCCCTCGAAATCCTTCTGGCCCGTGATCGGATCGATCGATTCCTCCGCGGACGATTTGTCCCAGTAGATCGTTGCGGACTGGTTCTGTACGTCGACCCGGACCTTGGGGCGTTTCGGGGGCGCGGGGAGGAGATAGCGCGTAATGACGCCGTCCGGGTCATAGCGCAATCCCACCTCGTTCGGAGAGACGGAATCGCGGCGTGCGATGTCCTCCCCCGGATCGAGGCTGTTATTACCGTTCGCGTCCTCGCCGTTGTATGCCTGCTGGGCCCATTTGACGTTCGTCATGAGCGTCGCGCGCTGAGCGGGGACGTCGAGGTTCGCGGGAGCGCTGCCGGACTTCCGGGCGCAGACCACGGCGAAGACCACCTCGATGGTCTGGCCCGGATCGATCCTGTGCCAGGGTCCCGTCGAGAGAAGATACGTCACATTCTTGGGAGCCGTGCGCAACGGGTCGATGCTCGCTTGCGGCATCGACTGGGTCATTCGAGTGTACCGGCTCAGGAAGGGCTGCCCTTCGAGAAAATCGTCTGTCGGCGAAAGGTAAGCACTCTCCCCGCTGCTCTGACGGAACTGCCAGGCGTTATAGAACGTATGTGCGGCGAGATTTCCGAGGGAATCGACGCCGAGGGGGAACGGCGTCGTTCCGAGAAGCTTGATGCCGAGGTAGCTGTCCGCGGGAGGTCCGCCGGGGATGCCGTCGAAGTCGAAGGAGTACGCAAGCCGATTCTGGCCGTCATAACCGTTGCCGCTATGGTCGAAATATCCGGGCGTGCCGGGACGGACGAGGTTCGTGTTGCGGACCACGGCGTTGTTCCAGAATCCGACGTACACCGAATCGAGCGTATCGACCGCGCTCGTGTTCGTGATCTGATACTTCAGGATGACGAAGAAGTCCGCGAAGGGGAAGTTCCAGGCATAACTCTCCTGGTGGACGCTGATGCCGAGCGGAACGTGCGCCAAAACGCTGTCGCCGGGCAGCGGCGTATCCGAATAGTCGCAGATGAAGTCCTGGTGGCTGACGGCAAGCGGGCTGAACTGGCTCGCTGCGGGACGGTCGGTGGAGAGCGTTGAAAGTTCGGACATGGAATCGGTCGTTGCAGCGCGGAACTCGTATCCCTCGCTCGCCCCGCGCGAGGAGGATGAGCGGTCATTCGCACCGGTCGATACGAGGAATTGATTGTTGCGGTAGCTGGTGGGATCTTTTGTCTTCAGGAGCGCCCCGACCCAGAGCGAGCCTTGGTAGAGGTGTTCGATGCGGGAGCCGCGCGGGTATTCGCATGACGGCTGGCGGGGCCATGTGCTGTTGCGTGTTCCGATCGTCCCGAAGTTGGTGACAGTCAGGCCGATGTTTCCGACGCTTGTATACTTACCCTCGACATCAACAGCTCCTTTCTCAAACAGACCCTGGTCGTCTTGGGCAAACGAGAGTGCGCACGAGAGGAAGAGCCAGAACACGAAGAGGTACAACCGACCTCGCAACGGTATCATCTGATTACATCAGCGCGTTAAGAAGGTTCTCGGAGGAGTTGCTGTACGGCCCAATATAATTTTTTTAAACTAGAATTCAAAACACGAGGTCTCATTGTTTTTCGCGCCACCGGGCTCCGAACAGGAGGATTTCATCCGTTTTCTCCCCCCTCTCCGTACGCTCGCGGCGTACGCGGACGGCCAGGCCCGGGCCCCGGAGACGCCGAGTCTGCACCGGGCAAAGGTTAGATGATTCTAAGGTTTTTCATTAGAGATTTCTAATACAATACCTCTTGACACTCAAGTTCTCTTTGCGTACCATGACTGAGTCGTTGATGTGAAGATCTGTTCATGCTTAGTCCCTATTGGCATGGGCAGATATTACAACAAACGCTCAGGCAAGCCCCCGACCTGAGCGTTGTTTTTTATCCCTCCGTTCATTTTTATTTTCCCCCTATTATCACTATATTGGGCTCACAATTTTGCACGGAGAGGTGCAAGAGCGGTTGAATTGGCCACCCTGGAAAGGTGGTATACCCGCAAGGGTATCGTGGGTTCGAATCCCACCCTCTCCGCCATCATTCTACTCTACGGCTGGCGATCGATCCGACGGGTCTTGACTATCGCCCCCTTTTTTTGTACCCTTCCCCCTGTTCTTTGTCTCGCCAGGCACTATACAGGAGCGCTCGTTGGGATTCTCTCTGCTCGATTACGCCATCGTCGGCGCCTACCTGCTTAGTGCCATCGCCGTCGGCGCCATCATTTCGGGAAAACAGCGCACGTCGCGCGATTACTTCCTCGGCGGCAAGGAGATGGCGTGGTGGTCCGTCGGGTTCTCCATCGTCGCCAGCGAGACGAGCACGCTCACCTTCATCAGCATACCGGGTCTCGCGTACAAGACCGATATGCACTTCCTCCAGGTCGCGATCGGATACTTCATCGGGCGCCTTCTCGTGAGCGTCATCTTCATCCCGGCCTACTACGCCGGCAACCTGGAGACCGCGTACGATTTTCTCGGAAAGCGCTTCGGCATGTCCTTGCGGAAGTTCACGTCGAGCGTCTTTCTTGTCACGAGGGTCCTCGCCTCGGGCGTGCGGCTCTTCGCGACGGCGATCCCCGTCCACATCATCACCGGGCTCGATTACCCCACGAGCATCCTTCTCATCGGGAGCTTCACCCTTTTGTACACGTTTCTCGGCGGCCTCAAGGCCGTCGTCGCCATGGACGTCGTCCAGATGTTCATCTACCTGACCGGCGCGGGGGTGTCGATGGCCCTCATCCTCAACCATCTCCCCGGCGGGTGGAGCGACGTGGTACGGTTCGCGACGCTCGGAGGCCAGAACAAGTTCGAGATATTCAACCCCGAGTGGGGCACATCCATCCCCGCATTCTTCGCCTCGCCCTACACGCTCGCAGGCGGGCTCCTCGGAGGGACGTTCCTCACCATGGCCTCCCACGGGACCGACCAGCTCCTCGTCCAGCGCCTGCTCGGCTGCCGATCCCGCTGGGACAGCCAGCGGGCCCTCATGCTCGACGCCGGTCTCATCGTCCTCCAGTTCGCGTTCTTCCTTCTCCTCGGGCTCTGCCTCTACGCATTCTACCAAGGCGTCCCGTTCAGCTCGCTCGGACTCTCCTCCTCCGACGAGATCTTCCCGAAATTCATAAAGGAGAACCTCCCCACCGGCCTGGCGGGGCTCGTCATCGCGGGGGTGCTTGCCTCCGCGATGGGCACACTCTCCTCGTCCATCAGTTCGCTTGCTTCCTCGTCCTATCTTGACCTCTTTTCCACCAGGAAGGCGGGCCCCGGCGACCCTCGGAAGGAGCTCTTCTGGTCGAAGCTCTTCACCCTTGCTTGGGGCGTACTTCTCATCGGCGGCGCGATGCTCTTCACCGACACGAAGAACCCCGTCGTGGAACTGGGCCTCAAGATCGCCTCGTTCACCTACGGCGGCCTCCTCGGCACGTTCTTCCTCGGGCTTCTCTTCCCAAAGACCCGCCAGATCGACGCGTACGCGGGATTTGTCGCCGGCCTCCTCGCCATGACGTACATCCTGGAGTTCACGAAGATCGACTTCACCTGGCATACCCTTGCGGGCTGCGCCGTTACGATTGCAGTCGGGAATCTCTCCCGGCTCGTCCGCATCACGATGATCCGCTAACTTTTCGGAAAGGACCGTTCATGCAACTCACCATCATCGACTGGCTCGTCATCGCGAGCTACTTCGCGCTGAACCTCGGCGTCGCCCTCTATCTCCGGAAGCGAGCCACCCGGAGCGTGAGCGACTTCTTCATCTCGGGCCGGAACGCGAGTTGGTGGCTTGCCGGCACGTCGATGGTCGCCACGACGTTCGCCGCCGATACGCCGCTTGCGGTCACCGGTATCGTCGCCCGGAACGGCATCGCGGGCAACTGGATCTGGTGGAGCATGCTCTTCAGCGGGATGCTCACCGTCTTCTTTTACGCCCGGCTCTGGCGACGAGCGGGCGTCCTCACCGACGCGGAGTTCGCTGAGATCCGGTACTCCGGCAAACCCGCCACCTTTCTTCGGTGGTTTCGGGCGCTCTACCTCGGCCTCCCCATTAACCTCATCATCATGGGGTGGGTCAATCTCGCCATCGTGAAGATCCTCGTCCTCGTCCTCGGCGTGACCAAGATCGAGGCGCTCGGGATCGCCCTGCTCATCATGCTCATCACCGCCTCCATCTCCACGCTTTCGGGCCTCTGGGGCGTCCTCTGGACCGACCTCTTTCAGTTCGTCCTGAAGATGGGCATGGTCATCTTCCTGGCCGTCGTCGCCGTCAACGCCACGGGCGGTATGGGAGAGCTCCTTGCACGCCTGAAGGCCATCGACGCACGCCCAGGCGCGACGGGTTCGATCCTGTCGTTCACACCCGACCTGAATTCCGTCTGGATGCCGTTCATCACCTTCTTCGTCTATATCGCGGTGAACTGGTGGGCGTCATGGTATCCAGGCGCCGAGCCCGGCGGTGGCGGATACATCGCGCAACGGATCTTCTCCGCGAAGGACGAGAAGCACTCCCTCCTTGCTACGCTCTGGTTCAACATCGCGCACTACGCGCTCCGTCCGTGGCCCTGGATCATCGTCGCGCTCGTCGCCGTCGTCCGATACCAGGGCGACCCTGCGTTCGCTGCCGATCCGGAGTCCGGGTACATCCGCATCCTCATCTCCGACCTTCCGCCAGCGATGCGCGGGCTCATGCTCGCGGCGTTCGCAGCCGCGTACATGTCGACCATCGGAACGCAGCTCAACTGGGGCGCGAGCTATCTCGTCAACGACGTCTACCGGCGGTTCATTTCCCGGACGAAGAGCGAGAAGCACTACGTGACGGTCTCCCAGGGGATCACGATGGTGCTCATGGTCCTCTCCGCGTTCGTGACCCTCTCCATGGATTCGATCGCCGGCGCTTGGAAGTTCCTCATGGCGATCGGCGCCGGCACGGGACTCGTCTACATCCTCCGATGGTTCTGGTGGCGCGTCAACGCGTGGAGCGAGATCTCGGGCATGATCGCAGCGTTCGTCACGTCGCTCACGCTGCAGCTCGTGTTCAAACTTGACGAGAGCAACCCTCAGCAGTTCGCCTATCTCCTTCTGGCGACCGTCGCGATCACCTCTGCGGTCTGGCTCTCCGTCACGATGCTGACGAAGCCCGAACCGATGGACAAGCTCCTCTCATTCTACCGGCGAGTCCGGCCGTCCGCAGCGTTGTGGGGACCCGTCGCGAAGGCCGCCCCGGACGTCGTGCCGCAGAAGGACGGCATGCTCAATCTGCTTGACTGGTTCTCGGGCGTCGCAATGATCTACGCGTTCCTCTTCGGGACCGGGAAGATCATCCTCGGCGAACCGCTCCTCGGGTCATGCTTCCTCGTCGCCGGAGCCGCCTTCGCCGCCATCATCTACCGTGACCTCTCCCGGAGAAGCTCCGAGATCATCGGTACGTGAGCCCACTCGGCGCATCCGGGTCCGGTCCCCACGGGGAGGACGTGAGACTTCTCGACTCCCTCGGCGAACGGCACGCGGAATTTCTGCATGCGAGGGGAGAAACCGCGACCCGGCTCCTGATCGACCGCCTTGGCTGTTCGAAGGGCGACGCCGTACTTGATCTCGGCTGCGGCACCGGAGCGACGCTCGTCAGCCTCGCATCGCGATACCCAGGGATCTCTCTCTCCGGCGTCGATATTTCGCACGCCATGCTCGATGCTGCGGCGTCGAGGCTCAAG
Organism: Ignavibacteriota bacterium; assembly: GCA_025358305.1. Lineage (GTDB taxonomy): Bacteria > Bacteroidota > Ignavibacteria > UBA10030 > SZUA-254 > JANYJZ01. The sequence continues at coordinate 57,122 of JANYJZ010000005.1, read as the reverse complement.
TTTTGCAGACTCGCCGAACGCGTAGCGCTTCATCCGGCCGCTCCCTCCGGCGCTCTTCCCTTCGGCGACGGCGCATTCGACCGGATCTACGGCGAATCCGTCCTTGCGATCCTTGATGACCCGGCGGCCGAAGCTGTCACTTCCGAACTCCGGCGCGTCCTCGCGCCCGGCGGCAGGGCCTGCTTCAACGAAACGCTCTGGCGCGAGGGAACTCCCATGGCTGAGATCGAACGGATCAACGGGTATTGCCTCGCACACTTCGGGATCATACAATCAAGCCGAACCCGCGCTTCCTTGAGCGACTGGATGTCCTTCTTCGGATCGCATGGTCTCTCCGTCATCTCCGCTGAGCCGATCGATGCGATCCCGGTGCCCCCCGGAGCGCGTAATGCGGCGGAGCGCACTTCAAGACTCTTCACTCTCGCAGGCAGGCTCAAGGAATGGGCGAACCCGAGGCGATCACGAAGGAGGCGCCGGTTTGAATCAGCGGCTCGGAGCCTTGTTCTTCGCGAACAGCGCATGGAAGGGATCCTCTTCACGCTCCGCCGCGAACCCTGAGGGGGTGCGGCTTCCGGGGACGTCACCAGGAGCTCTGCGTCGGGAGAGCTCAAAGTCGTGTCGCCATTTGCCGCTCGAGTCTTTTTTCCGTACATTTGGGAGCTAGAACTTCTCATTATTGGCCAATTCGACCCGTGTCCACGACGTTGCTCCAGATCGGGTTCCTGTTCTTCCTCGCCTCGGCAGGCTTCGGCCGTCAAGATCCGGCTGTCCGGACCGCCCCCCACGACCATCCCTCTCTTGTCCATGTCATTCAGGTGGACGCCGCCATTAACCCTGCGACTGCCGGGTACATCCGCACAGAGATCGACCGCGCCCGCGGGGCCGGAGCCGAATGCCTCGTCCTTCGCTTGAATACGCCCGGAGGCCTCCTCCAGTCGACGCGCGACATCGTGAGCGATCTCCTTGATGCGCCACTTCCGGTCATCGTCTACGTCTCGCCGGGAGGGTCACAGGCCGCCTCCGCGGGGGTCTTCGTCACGCTCGCCGCCCACATCGCCGCCATGGCACCCGGGACGAACATCGGCGCGGCCCACCCCGTCGCCATGGGGGGCCCGCAGCCCGACTCCATCATGATGGGAAAGATGACAAACGATGCTGCCGCGTTCATCCGGACGATCAGCGAGCGCCGGCACCGCAACGTCCAGTGGGCGGAGGACGCCGTCCGCAAAAGCGTCTCCTTGACGGAATCCGAAGCGATGCGTGAGGGCGTCATCGACGTCACTGCGGAGAGCGTCGGCGCGCTCCTCGACAGTATCGACGGTCGGACGGTAGAACTCTCCACAGGACCGAAAGTGCTCACGACCCGGAACGCGACCATCGCCGTCTTCGACAAATCGGTCGGACAGCACATATTGGACATCATCAGCGATCCAAGCATCGCGTACATTTTCATGATGCTCGGGATCTACGGGCTTCTCTTTGAGCTTATGAACCCCGGATCGGTCGCGCCGGGCGTGGTCGGGTCGATCTGCCTCATCCTCGGCCTCTACTCGCTCCACACCCTTCCGGTGAACTATGCCGGCCTGGGCCTCATGGTCGTCGGGATCATCCTCTTCCTCCTCGAGATCAAGGTCGCGAGCTACGGCCTCCTCACCGTCGGGGGCGTCGTTGCCCTCGGCCTTGGGTCCGTCATGCTCTACCGGCACGACTCGGGATTCGACATCGTCGCGGTATCGTGGCAGGCGATCCTGTTCGTCCTCGCGGTCTCCGCAGTGTTCTTCTTCTTTGTCATCGGTCTGGGGATCCGCGCCCAGAGGCGCCCGCCGACGACCGGCGCGAACGCCATGCGCGGCGAATCGGGCGAAGCCCTCACGGAACTCGCGCCCGGCGGCCAGGTCCGCGTTCATGGCGAGATCTGGTCCGCACTGTCCCTCGACGGTCCCCACCCCAGCGGTACGCGCATCGTAATCGAGGAGGTCGTCGGCTTGACGGTCACCGTCCGAAAATCATCATCAACCTAAAGGAGTGCTCCATGGAAACCGTATCTGTGTTCATGCTGTTCATCATCGTTCTGTTTGTCATCATCGTCTCGAACGCGATCCGCGTCCTCCGGGAGTATGAGCGGGGCGTCGTCTTCCGGCTGGGCCGGCTCATCGGCGCGAAGGGGCCCGGCATCATCTTCCTCGTCCCGATCATCGACAGAATGGTGAAGGTAAGCCTCAGGACCGTCGTCCTCGACGTCCCTCCCCAGGACGTCATCACGAAGGACAACGTCTCCATCAAGGTGAATGCGGTCGTCTACTTCCGGGTCGTCGAACCCGACAAAGCCATCGTCGAGGTGGAAAACTTCCTCTTCGCGACATCGCAGCTCTCCCAGACGACCTTGAGGAGCATCCTCGGTCAGTCGGAACTTGACGAGCTCCTCGCACAGCGCGACAAGATCAACAAGGAGCTCGCGATCATCATCGACGAGCACACCGAGCCGTGGGGGATCAAGGTCTCCAATGTGGAAGTGAAGCAGATCGACCTTCCCATCGAGATGCAGCGCGCGATGGCGAAGCAGGCCGAAGCGGAACGGGAACGGCGCGCAAAGATCGTCCACGCCGAGGGGGAAATGCAGGCGAGCCAGAAACTCTCCGATGCGGCCGCCATCATCGCCGTCAACCCGATCGCGCTCCAGCTCCGGTTCCTGCAGACCTTGACGGAGATCGCCGCCGACAAGAACTCCACGATCCTCTTCCCGGTGCCGATCGACCTCTTGACGCCGTTCATCCAAAAAGCCACGAAATAATCGACGGCGGCGGATGGACCCGGTCCTTTTTGGAGCGAACACCCAGGAACGCATCGTCGCCGTTCACCAGCAGCAAGAATCCGCCATGCGGGTCTATTCCCGCACGGCGGATTCTGTTATCTGGGAGGACGCCGACTTCTACCCCTTCTTCTTCCTCACCGACGCCTCGCTCCTCGCAGGGTACCGCGGGAAGCACTGGGTGAAGGAACTCTCGGGGTCGAACGCGTTCCGGTACCTCTGCGCATTCCCGCGCTGGAACGAGATGTGGGAGGCCATCCGGTTCCTCATCGACAGGCACAATCAGACCGCCGCGCCGAAGATCGAGTCGTACGCGGAGCTCCCCTGGCTCCACGTCCGAACGGACCCCGTCGGCCAGTTCCTCCTCCAGAGCGGACGGACACTCTTCAAAGGGATGGCCTTCGAGGAGCTCCACCGGATGCAGCTCGATATCGAGACATACACGGGACACGGCCACCGCTTCAGCAATGCGAACCGGGTCGAGGACCGCATCATCGTCGTGGCCCTCTCCGACAACCGCGGATTCTCCCGGGCGATCCACGGACGGGAGTTCGCCGAGAAAGAGCTCCTCGAAGAGGTCGTCCGTACCATCCGCGAACGCGACCCGGATGTCATCGAGGGTCATAACATCTTCAATTTTGACCTCCCCTACATCCTCAAGCGATGCGAACTTCACGGCGTCGATTTTGCGGTCGGCCGCGACGGCTCGACGTTCCGGTCATTCGAGACGCGCACGGCCTTCGCCGACCGCGCCGTCGATGTCACGAGCGCCGAGGTCGGCGGTCGGCACGTCATCGACACGTGGCTCCTCCTCCAGGCCTACGACGTCTCGAAGCGGACCCTCGAGAGCTACGGCCTCAAATACGCGGCCCAACACTTCGGGTTTGCACGCCAGGACCGCATTTACGTCGCCGGGGAAAAGATCTCATGGTATTGGGACAACGAGCCCGATCTCCTTATCCGATATGCCATGGACGACGTCTACGAGACGGGGAAGCTCAGCGAGCTCCTCTCGCCGCCGTATTTCTACCTCTCCCAGATGGTACCGATGAACTTCGGGGCGCTCGCCCGGGCGGGCTCCGCCGCAAAGATCGAGACCCTCCTCCTCCGGGAGTACGTCCGGCAGAAACAGAGCGTCCCGTCCCCCTCGCGAGGCCTCCAGACGACCGGAGGATATACCGACATCTTCATCACGGGTATCGTGGAGCATGTCGTCGACGTGGACGTCGAATCGCTCTACCCTTCCATCATGATCACCGACGGCATCGCTCCGCGCACCGAATCGATCGGCGTCTTCACCCATCTCCTGACGCGGCTCACCGCGATGCGCCTCGACGCGAAACGGGCCATGAAGGCGGAGGCCGACCCGGCAAACCGGGCGAAACTCGACGCCCTCCAGTCCAGCTTCAAGATCCTCATCAATTCCTTCTACGGCTACCTCGGATACAACCGCGCCCTCTTCAACGACATCGAACAGGCGGACCGCGTCACAATGACGGGCCAGGCGCACCTCCGCCGGCTCATCGAGGCGATCGGCTCGCGGCGCGGCGCGGTCATTCAGGTCGACACGGACGGGATCTTCTTCTCGCCCCCCGACACCATCCGCGGCGTCGAGGAAAAGGAGGAGGCGTTCGTGCCCCTGATCGCGCGCGAGCTCCCGGAGGGGATCCGTCTCGCCCTCAACGGCCGGTATAAGGCCATGCTGAGCTATAAGAAGAAGAACTACGCGCTCCTCGGGTACGACAACAAGATCTCCATGAAGGGCTCCTCTCTGACCTCCCGGAGCCTGGAGAAATTCGGACGCCATTTCGTCGCGCAGTGCATCGACGCGCTCCTCAACAGGAACATCGCGGCGCTCCACAGCCTCTTCGTGAGCCTCTGGACCGACATCGCGGAACACCGGCTCACGGTCGCGGATTTCGCAAGAACGGAAACGCTTCGGGAAGGCTCGCTCGCCTATGCGGAATCACTCGAGCGAGGGGAGAGGAACAAGACGGCGAGTTACGAGGTGGCGCTCGCCTCGGGGCTCAGCTGGAAGCCGGGGGACCGCGTGTCGTACTACATCACGGGAAGCGATGCGAGCGTGAAGGGTTTTGAGAACTGCAAGTTGGCGGAGGAGTGGGACCCGACGCTCCCCGACGAGAACGTGGCGTTCTATCAGAAGCGGCTGCAGGAACTCGCAAAGAAATTCGAGGTCTTCTTCCAGCCGCAGGACTTTCGGGCGATCTTCTCGATGGACGACCTCTTTCCGTTCAGCCCGGACGGGATCGAGATCCTCACCGTGCGGCTGGAACGGACGGCGCCAGCGGAACCTGATCCGGACGAACCGCGCATCTGGCTCGAGGAGCCGGGAGACGACGAATGACCCGCCCCCCTAGGCGACCGCGCGCGCTGCCGCCCAGGACTTCACGTACGCCGCGATGTCGATGGTCGACGCGCCGGGAGTGAAGAGCTCTCCCACGCCCATGGATTTGAGCGTCGTGATATCCTCCGCCGGTATGATCCCCCCGCCGAAGAGAAGGACGCCTGAGACCCCCTTCTTCTTCATGAGGTCGAGGATGCGCGGGAAGACCGTCATGTGCGCCCCGCTCAGGAGGCTGACACCGATCGCGTCGACGTCCTCCTGGAGGGCCGCTTCGACCACCATCTCCGGCGTCTTGCGTAGCCCGGTGTAAATGACCTCCATACCCGCGTCCCGCAATGCGGCTGCGATGACCTTCGCTCCACGGTCGTGGCCGTCGAGACCGACCTTCGCTATCAAGACCCTGATCTTCCGATCCATGCTCATTCCCTTCTTGAGGTACCGTCAGTGTAGAATGCCTGCATCGCGCAGTAGAAGCGCGCAAGCGGAAAGCCAACGACATTATAGAAACATCCTTCGATCCGGTCGACGAAGACCGCGCCATAGTCATCCTGAATCCCGTACCCCCCGGCCTTGTCCATCGGCGAGCCGGACCGGACGTACGCGAGGATCTCCTCACGGCCGAGCCTGCGGAAGCGCACCCGTGTCGTCTCCACTTCGGTGATCGATCGGTCGCTCGGCCGGTCAACGATGGTGAAGCCCGTGTAGACGAGATGCGCTCTGGCGCTGAGGGCGGAGAGCATCGCTACCGCCTCGTCCGGAGTCTTCGGCTTGCCGAGGATCTTCCCGTCGAGCACGACGACCGTATCGGCGCCGATCACGAGTGCGTCGGAGAACCGCGCCGCGACGTGAGCCGCCTTTTGCAACGAGAGGCTTCGCACGAGGTCCTCTGGGCTGGACCCGCTGTGATTCTCCTCGTCAACGTCGCTTGGCACGACGTCGAACGCCAGGCCGAGCTGCCGCAGCAGCGCCTGTCTCCGCGGGGACTGCGATGCGAGGATGATCTTCTTCTCACCGAAGAGGGACTGCATGCGCTCCTATAAAATAAAAAAAGAGCGAGAGGAACGCTTCGCTCTTGCACAGACGGCTCATGTTCGGCATGCTACTGCAGGTCCATCACCGGAACATCGATTTGATGCTCCCCCACGTCCTGCGGACGGCGGAGACCGTGTGCGTCACCGTCAGCGGACCGTAGATCTGGGGAGTTCTGGATGCGTCCTTGAAGTGCACGACGACTTGGTACTGATACAGCGTCGTCGCTTTGAGGAACGCGGAGTAGTCGATAAACTCGTAAAGGGATGAGCCTTTCGGCTCGAGCGTCGTGACGGGGGTGAACAGGCCGTCAGTCGAAGACCGGCGCGTGAGCTCGTAGTAGGCGATGCCGGTCTCATCGTCGGAGATCCAGCGGATGGTGATGTTCGCGCCGTCGCTGCTCGCTTGGAATGAGCCTGACTTGATGATCTCTGCGGAGGCGAGAGTCACGAAGCCGAGACAGAGGGCGAGGACCAGGACGATATGTTGCAGTAAGAGCTTCACGTCGATTGGCATAAGATATGCCCAATTCCAGTAAAAGTCAAGGATTTTCTTGCAACGCTAGTGCGCGAGGCGAGACTTGAACTCGCATACCCTTTCGGGTGCCACCCCCTCAAGATGGTGTGTCTGCCAATTTCACCACTCGCGCAGGTGTTTGTTCCGGCCAAACGCCGAACCTCGTGAATATCGGCTTTTGACGCAGATTTGTCGGTGTCATTCCCATTTCCCGCAAGCGGAACCCATGTGAGCCCGGTGCGACTCGAACGCACGACCCACGCCTTAAAAGGGCGTTGCTCTACCAGCTGAGCTACGGGCTCCTATTACCACGGCCAGGGGGATTTTCAACGACGTGCCAAATATACAAAATAAAATCGTTCTTTTCAAAATATCCGCTCGGTTTTTTTTCTCTACGGGGGGTGCGCTCGCCCGGCGTCGGGCCAGCGAAGGGTTCCAAAATGAAAAAATTATTGCGTATATTTACGCTGGATCCTTCAGACACAGGAGTGCATGAACGAACGCGTATTAACCGACGAGGCGAGATCCAGCCGATGACCATTCTCGGGATATCGTGCTTCTATCACGACTCCGCCGCGGCCCTGGTCCGGGACGGCGCGATCGTCGCTGCCGCTCAGGAAGAGCGTTTTTCCCGGAAAAAGCATGATGCCGGCTTCCCCACGCACGCGATCGAGTACTGCCTCCGGGAGGCCTCTCTCACCATGGCAGAGGTTGATTACGTCGTCTTCTACGACAAGCCTCTCATGAAGTTCGAACGCATCCTCCAGACCTCGCTGGCGTTCGCGCCTGCCGGCATCCGCCCCTTCATGATGGCCATCCCGCTCTGGATGAAGGAAAAGCTCTGGATCCCCTCCGTGATCAGAAAGAACCTGTCGTACGACGGGCCCGTCCTGTTCACCGAACACCACGAGTCGCACGCGGCCTCCGCATTCTTCCCGTCACCATTCGAGTCCGCCGCCTTCCTGACGATCGACGGTGTCGGGGAATGGGCGACAACGACGTTCGGTGTCGGCCGCGGGAACACGATCGACATTCACTCCGAGTTGAACTTCCCCCATTCCCTCGGGCTCCTCTATTCGGCCTTCACGTATTTCACCGGGTTCAAGGTGAACTCGGCGGAATACAAGGTCATGGGCCTCGCGCCGTACGGCGAACCGGTCTACGTGCGCGCCATACTCGACCACCTCATCGATTTGAAGCCCGACGGCTCGTTCCGGATGGACATGCGCTACTTCAACTACTGCGCCGGGCTCACGATGACGAGCCCCGCCTTTGACGCGCTCTTCGACGGCCCGCCCCGGATCCCAGAATCACCCCTGACCCAGCGCGAGATGAATCTTGCGCGGTCCCTCCAGGAGGTCACCGAAGAGATCATGCTCCGGATGGCGCGGCATGTTCACGCGGTCACGGGCGAGAAGCACCTCGTCCTGGCAGGCGGCGTCGCGCTGAACTGCGTCGGCAACGGCCGGATTCTGCGCGAGGGCCCGTTCGAACGGATCTGGATCCAGCCGGCCTCCGGCGACGCCGGAGGCGCCCTCGGCGCCGCCCTCTCGGTCTGGCACTCCTACCTCGGACACCCGCGCACGGCCGGCGGCGCGCGTGACACGCAGAAGGGGTCGTACCTCGGGCCCTCGTTCGGCGACCAGGAGATCGAAGCGTTCCTCACCTCCGAAGGCATTCCCTTCGAGCGCCTGACCCGGGGAACGCTTGCACCCGCCGTCGCTGAGCTCCTCGCCCGGGAACAGGTCGTCGGCTGGTTCCAGGGGAGAATGGAATTCGGTCCGAGAGCCCTCGGCGCCAGAAGCATCCTCGGCGATGCCCGGTCGCCCGCGATGCAGGCGGTCATGAATGTCAAGATCAAGTTCCGGGAGTCCTTCCGGCCGTTCGCGCCGTCGGTGCTCGCGGAGCGGGCGTCGGAGTGGTTTGGCCTTGCGGGCGAAAGCCCGTACATGCTCTTGGTCGCACCCGTCGCCGAAGAACGTCGCCGGCCGATGACCCCCGACGAAGACCGTCTCTTCGGCATCGACAAACTCAATATTGTGCGCTCGGAGATCCCGGCAGTGACGCACGTCGACTATTCCGCCCGCGTCCAGACCGTGCATCCCGATGACAACCCGCTCTACCATGAGCTCTTGTGCGAGTTCGAGCGCCTCACCGGCTGTCCGGTGATCATCAACACCTCGTTCAACGTCCGCGGCGAGCCGATCGTCTGCCGCCCGGAGGAAGCCTATGCGTGCTTCATGCGCACGAACATGGATTATCTCGTCCTCGGGAGCTTCCTCCTGGCGAAGAGCGCCCAGGAGCCGGCGAAAGAAGGCTCAGCCTGGCAGAAAGAATACGAACTCGACTGATGCTCGACCTCAAACAACATCTTTCAGCATCACGCAAGGACCTGGAGCGCTTCGGGACTCTCTTCTTCGCCGTCATGTCGGTGGTGACCGCGCTCCTCTTCTGGAGGGGGTCGCCGGCGTGGCCGGCCGCACTCACTGCATCCGGGATCTTCCTCGTCCTCCGCGTTGCGATGCCCCCGGCCTTGCGGCCATTCTACGTCGTCTGGATGACGTTCGGCTCGGCGCTGGCATGGCTCAACACGCGCGTCCTTCTCGGCATCCTCTTCTACCTCGTCATGACGCCGATCGGCCTTTTCCTGCGGGCCGCGCGAAAGGATGTCCTGGGATTGAAGATCGAGCCGAAGGCAACGACCTACTGGGTGCGCCGGTCAGGTCCCGAACGCGGCCGGGAGCGCTACGAGCAGATCTTCTAATTGAAACGAAAGGAACGCCAATGAAGGTTCGCGAACAGATATCGTTTTTCGGGCAGCTCTGGCAGTTCATGCGGGTGCGGAAGAAATGGTGGCTCGGCCCCATTCTCATCCTCCTCGTCCTCCTCGGCTGGCTCCTCGTCCTGACCCAAGGGTCGGCGCTCGCGCCGTTCATCTACACGCTCTTCTGACCTCGATCGTGGGACGTACGCCAAAAGCATCGAAGGCCATGGAGCCGCTCTCTCCCGGAAGAAGAATACTCTTCTGGAGCATCATGCTCCTCCTTCCGTTCGTGTTTCTCCTGGCCCTGGAAGGAGCGCTGCGCCTCGCGCACTATGGCGACGATCTCGACCTCGTCTTGACGACCCACGCGTTCGGCCGCGATTGGTACACTCTCAACACTGCGGCAGGGAAGCGGTACTTCTCCCAAGCGGGGATCGCGGTCCCCGAACTCTACGACGAGCTTTTCGAACTGCACAAACAGCCGAACACGAAGCGGATCTTCCTCCTGGGGGAATCCACGATGGCGGGGTTCCCGTTCGACTACGCCGCCACCCCCTCCCGCCTCCTCCAGACACGGCTTCAGATGCTCCTGCCGCAGTACAAGATCGAGGTGGTGAACGCGGCGATGTCCGCCGTCAACAGCTTCACCGTCCTGGACTGCATCGGCGAACTCGCCCGGTATGAGCCTGACGCATTCGTCGTCTATGTCGGCCACAACGAGTTTTACGGAGCCCTCGGTGTCGCTTCTTCGGAGTCCTTCGGGAGGAACCGGACCCTCACGAAACTCGTTCTGCGTCTGCGCACGGTGAAGGTCGTGCAGCTGCTGAAGAACGTCATCGCCCTCTCATCGAACGCCAAGGGACAGACGGCAGCGCCGCGGGACGCCTCCCTCATGGAGGTCCTCGCGCACGACAAAACGATCCCGTACGGAAGCACAGAATATCTTCTCGCGCGGGAGACCTTCGAAGCGAACCTCCGCGAGATCATCGGGGTCGCGCGCGCGCGCGACGTTCCCATCGTCGTCAGCACGCTCGCAAGCAATATCCGCGACCAGGAACCGTTCCAGCCGTCGTTCTCGCCTTCCACACCCGAGGAGGCGCGCGGCCGATGGAATGCGCTCGTCCGGTCGGCCGCCGATGCGCGCGGCCGCGGAGCGCTCGCCGAAGCTGCGTCCGACCTTCGACTCGCGGTCGCCCTCGATACGCTCCAAGCCGATTCCCATTTCCGCCTCGCGCAATGCCTCGCGGCACTCGGGGACACCCTCGGTGCCCGGTCGGAGTTCGAACGGGCGAGAGACGACGACGCCCTGCGGTTCCGGGCAAGCGGGGAGTTCAACGGCGTTATCCGCACCGTCTGCCGCGACCTCTCGACGCCGGTCGCTGACGCGGACAGTGCGTTTGCCGCCGCATCCCCCGGGGGGCTCGTCGGCTCCAATCTCATGATGGAGCACCTCCACCCCAATTTCAACGGCTATCTTCTCCTGGCGAAGACCTTCGCATCAGCACTGGGGGCGAACGGCATCCTCGCGGGCGCTGACGCTTACCGGTGGGCGAGTGCAACCGACGACGCCGTCCGGCGCAATGCGACTGTGACGCCCTTCGACCTGGAGGTGGCCAACGAACGGATCAGGGACCTCACGGGCAGGTGGCCGTTCCACTGCGTGTCCCAAGCGATCCCTCCCGCTCCGGCCGACAGCGCCTTGCGCTCCGTCGTGGAGCGGTACGCGCGGAAGAAGATCATCTGGTCCGAAGCCCATTTCGAACTTGCTGGGAAGTTCCTGGCGGAAAAGAACTATGACGCCGCGATCGCCGAGTACCGTTCGGTCGCGAGCGTTGTCCCCTATTCCTATTACTCCTGGATGATGATGGGGGATGCATATCAGCTCGCCGGCTTGGCCGACAGCGCCGGAGCGATGTACCGCCAGGCGATCGACGCCGAGGACTCGCCCTATGCGCACGTCCGGCTCGGGATGCTCGACTACGAGGCCGGTAAGACCGATCTCGCCATCGCAGAGTTCGAGCGCACGATCGCGCGCGAGTCCGAGGGCCGGGAGAAGATGCACCCCAAGGAGGTCTCCGTACTCCGGTACTTTCTCGGTTCATCGTACGGCAAACTGGGCGACATTGCCAAAGCGAAACTGAACCTCCAGATCGCCGTGCAGATCGACCCGTCGAACCGGGACGCGAAGAACATGCTCGCCCAGATCCCGTAACATGACGCCCGCTCGCCCGACAACGCGGCCCTGGCCGCATCGCCTCTCATCAATCAAACTGGGACCTATGCGGACTCTCGCGATCGCGTTCATCGTTCTTCTCGTCCACCTTAGCGCAGCCGGCCAAACCTTTCAAGCCTTGGTCCAAAGCGTCGCCGACGCGCCCGACAGCGCAAGCAAGTCGCGCATCGTCCAGACGTATCTCGCGCGGACGCCGTCGCCGATCGTCGATGACAGTACCGTGACGTTCCTCTACGCAGGGTACGCCCGCGCCGTATCGGTGCCGTGCGAACTCAACGGCTGGGATCCGGCCGCGGGCCCCATGACGCGCCTCGACGGCACGAACCTCTTCTTCCGGACAGACTCCCTGGCGCCGGATGCGAGGCTCGAGTACAAGCTCTGGGTGGACAGCACGTGGATGTTCGATCCGCGCAATCCCCGACGCGCGGCGGGCGGGCTCGGGGAGAATTCCGACATTGGGATGCCCCGGTACGTCCAGGCCGTCGACTCGCGCTTCACTCCCGGGATCCGCCGGGGCCGCATCGACACCCTGCGCGTCGAAAGCGGGAAGCTCGGACATGCCGTGCCGGTCTACGTCTACGTTCCGCCCGGCCCTGTGCGAGGAGCCCGCTTTCCGGTCCTCTACGTCACGGACGGCGGCGACTATCTCACGCTCGGCCGCCTTGACGTCATCCTCGACAATCTCATCGCCGCGAAGAAGATCGCCCCTCTCCTTGCGGTCTTCATCGACCCGCGATCGGCGACCCCCGCCGGGGAACCGAAGGACTACCGGATGACGGAGTACGCTCCGAGCGACGCGTTCCTCGATTTTCTCGAGTCGGAGCTTGCGCCCATGGTCGAGAAGCGCTTCAACGCCTCCGACCTCGCGGAGCACCGGGTCATCCTCGGGGCCTCGCTCGGCGGCATCGAAGCGACGTACGCCGTTTTGCGCCGGCCCAGTTTTATCAGCAACTGCGCGGCGCAGTCGCCGGCATACTTCTACGGCGACAGTACCGTCATCGCGTTGGCGAACCAGCCCGGCGCGCAAGGGAGGTACGTGTACATCTCCACAGGATCGCTCAAGGACACGGAAGTCGAGGCAACGCTCGTCGCCAAGGCGCTCCAGAAGAACGGGGCACACGTGACTTTTGAGGTGGAACATGAGGGGCACAACTGGACGAACTGGAGGGCAAGGCTCCCAAAGATCCTCGAAACGTTCTTCCCCCGGAAGTAGGCTTTCCTCCCACCCCCCCCCGAGAGAGGGTTACCCTTTCACGCTTCCGAGGGTCAGCCCTGAGACAAGCCACTTGCTCAGGAACAGGAACAACGCGACCACGGGAAGCATGACGATGAGCGAGGCCGCGCCGTAGAGTCCCCACTCCGTCGTCATATTCGACTCGAACGACTTCAACCCCAGCGGCAAGGTCCAGAGGGCGGTGTCCTGGAGGATCTGCGCCGCGACGATGTACTCAGCCCAGGCCGTCATGAACGAGAAGAGTCCCGTGATGACGAGCGCCGGGGCGGCCAGGGGAAGGATCACCTTCGTGAACGCCTGGAACTGGTTGCAGCCGTCGATTCGCGCCGCCTCCTCGAGCGTGCCGGGGATCGTGTCGTAATATCCCTTCATCGTCCAGATGCAGAACGGTAGCGCCGTCGCCGAGTAGGTGATAATGATGCCGAAGTACGTGTTGATGAGCCCAAGGTGGATGAGCATGATGTAGAGCGGCAATAGGAGCATCGTCGCCGGGAACATCTGCGTCACCAGGAGCGAGAGCATGCCGGCCTTCTTCCCCATGAACGAGAACCGCGAGAACGCATAGCCCGCCATGGCCGCCAGGACGACGCCGGTCATCGTGACGGTCAGGGAGACGAGCGCGCTGTTCCGCATCCAGAGAAGGAACGGCCGCTCGGTGAAAAGCGATATGTACGACCGAAAGCTCGCCCCCGCGGGAATGATCTCCAGGGACGTCGACAGGAGCTTGTCGGACGGACGCAAGGAGATCGTCACGATCTGGAGGACGGGATAGAGCGCGATGAGCGAGAAAAGCACGAGCACCGCGTGCGTGAGGATGCTCAAGAGGCGTCGTTTCTTCTTCGCGGCGTTCATGGCGGTTAGTAGGCTCCTTCCGTTGCTTTTGATCGTTTCATGAACGTCAGGCTGAACACGAGGAGGATCACGAAGATCACCATCGAGAGCGCGGCGGCGTACCCGTACCGGTAGAGATTGAAGGCCGCCTTGTACACGAACGAGACGAGGATGTGCGTCTGATCTGAGGGCTCCCCCGCATTGCTCACGAGCCAGACGATATTGAGGTTGTTGAACGTCCAGACGATCCCGAGCGTGATCGCGGGGATCATGACGGGACGGATGAGCGGAAGCGTGATGTTCCGGAGCTTGTCGAACCAGGAGGCGCCGTCGATGTCGGCGGCTTCGTAGAGCTCGTGGGGGATGCTCTGGAGCGCGCCGAGGGCGACCACCATCATGAACGGGAAGCCGAGCCAGACATTCGTGAGAATGCACGCGATGAACGCCTCCGTCGGGCTCTTGAGCCACTCGACCGCCGGGAGGTTGAGGTACTTCGTCAGCACGATATTGATGGAGCCGTACTCGTAGTTAAACATGCCGCGCCAGGTGAGGGCGACGATATACTGCGGGATCGCCCACGGAAGGATGAGAAACGTACGGTAGACCGAACGTCCGCGGATCTTCTGGTTCAAGAGGAGTGCGAGGAAGACGCCGAGGACGACGTGGAAGAAGACATTCGTGGCGGTCCAAATGATCGTCTTGAGGAAGACGGCATAGAAGTTGGGCTCCGTCGGTTCGGTAAAGACCTTGATATACTGGGCCAGGCCGACGAGATGCCAGTCCTTGATGTGGCGCAGGTTCATGTTCGAGAACGAGATCACCACGTTGTAGAGGAACGGGTAGAAGACGACCCCCAAGAGGATGAGGAACGCCGGAACGACGAAGAGGGCGACGAAGAATCGCTTTGCGATCTTATTCATTCATCTCCGCGATCTTGCGCAGGGCGAGAAGCTGCATGTCCCGGGCGGCGTCCTCGGGACTTTTCGCGCCTCCTAAGACCGCCTGGTAGCTGGGACGCATCGCGTCCCAGATCGCGCGTAGTTCCGGGACGACCGGCATGGCTCTGCCTTGGTCGATCTGCTTCTGGGAGTTCCGCAAGATCTCATCATTGAGCACAAACTCATTCGAATACAGGATGGTCCGCGTCGGCATGGTGTTGAGCGCCTTCGCCGTCTCGAGCTGCTGCGCAGGATCCATGAGGAACTTCACAAGGTCGATCACCCGGGCGCGCTTCGACTCCGGGACGTTCACGTTCATGGAGTAGCCCTTCGGCGACACCATCGGGGCGCAGAACAGGCCCGTGGAGACGATCTTCGGGAGCGGCGAGATGCCGATGTCGATCCCCGCCTTCCGGTAGCTCGACCAGGACCAGTCGCCGTTGATGATCATGGCGGCATTCCCGTCCTTGAAGAGCGCGTCGGCAATGTTGTAGTCCGATTCCGACGGGATGATCTTGTAGACGTCGCGGAGCTTCTGGATGAACTTGAGCCCGTTGATCGTGCCGGGACTGTTGAGCGTCGGCACGCCGTTCTCGTCCATGACCCAGCCTCCAAACCCGCTCATGAAAGGGACGAAAAAGAAGGGCTCCGTATAATTCCAGACAAGTCCGTATTGGTCGGTCTTTCCGTCGCCGTCACGATCGACGGTCAGGCGTCGGCCGATGTCGATGAGTTCGAGGTCGGTCGTGGGCGGGACGCTCAGGAGCTTCTTGTTGTAGACGAGCGTGAGATGGTTCCCGAGCTTGTCCGCGACCTGGAGGAGGTGCCCCTTGTACCACGTGAGCGCCTTCGGATTGAACGAGGCCTGGTACGCCGAATCCAGATACGGCTCCAAGGGTGTGATGATATCCATGACCTGGAACGGTCCGATCTGGTCGGACGGCCCGTAGACGAGGTCGGGACCCTGCCCGGCAATCGCCGCCACGATGAACCCGGAACGAAGTTCCTCGGTCTCCTTGTAGATGGCCTCCACGCGTATTCCCGGATGCAGGGCCATGTACCGCTTCATCTGCTCCTCCAGGATGAGCCGCTCGTCGACACGCATCTGGTGCCAGATGACGATCCGGTCGGGATCATCCTTCCGGGAGCACGATGCGAATAGCAGCGATGCCACCACGAGGAGGAAAAGGGCGAGAGAGCTCCTAGAACTCGGCAACGACGACCTCTCCGGGTTGGAGAACTCCATTGACGCTGTGCGAATGAACCGGGTAGATCGACGGACTCAGGAGATCGATGAGTTCCTTCCGTTCGGTCGGCAACGAGAGCGTGAACTTCTCCTCTTCCTCCATATTGGAGTTCGCTATGACGACAAGTCTCGGAGTGTGCCCCTCCACGACCCTGGTGAATGCGATTATCTGCTGGTTTTCCACCGCCAGGAGATGAAACGAGGAAGGAGCCGAGTTGGTGACGAGCGCTTCGAAGCGCGATCGGACGCGAGAGACCTCTGAGATCCATTCGATGATCTGCTCTTCCCCTGTCCAGGCGTAGGCGTACTCGCTGAAGAGCGGCAGATATTTTGAGGGAAGCGACTTTAGATCAGCGGCTGTAAAGTCAAGTCCTGTATTAACGGGGAACGGTTCGCCTAACTCAAAACCCGAATGTATGAACGGGATCGCTGGGAGAAAATTGCTGACCGCCCAGGCGTAGCGCGAGTAGACGACCCCTCCGGGACGCGCCGAGGCGCGGGGGGTATTGTGGCTCTCGGGCGTGGCGAAGTATGGGAGGGGAAAACCTTCTGTCGCGAAGCGTTGGAGCATCGCCCGGAACTTCACGGGATGGTGCTGGTCGCTCCATTGGTAGCCGATGACGGCGTTGTACCCTTCCTGGAGGCTCTTTTCGGAGACTGAGAAGTTCTCGTCCCAAAAGGCGAAATCATGGTCGTGCTCCCGGGCCTTTTTCACCATCTCGTGCTTCAAATCCATCGGCAGGGCGTGTCCCATATCGATCATGACGCCGTCGATGCCGAACTCACGCTGGTAGAACGGGATGATCTCTGCGATCGTCTGCCAGAGCGAAGTATTGATGTTGCTTTTCTGTGAAAGCTTGCTATCGTACATACGGATCGTATTATACGCAATATAGTTAAAGTCGGGATGCGTATACATTTTCAGGTAGGTCACGTCCCCCCAAGGGGGCTGGGCGTCGTCCGGGGGCCAGTCAGCGAATGCACCGGGGATGCGTACCTTCGTTCCGTCGGGAAGCGTTCCGACATACTTTCCCCTCGCCTTCGTGACGGATTGGGTTGCGGGCGGTTGGGTGAACATGTCCCTATAGACCGGGTGCGGCGGACGAAGATGGTCGAAGTTCCCCTCCTTCGCCGCCGCGGTGATATCAACGAGCTCCTCTGGCGTGAAAAGCGGCGAGCCGTACGCCGCCTCATCCTGGCTGAGCGGGGCGCGGTCCCCCACCGCGTCGCGGATCCAGTAGAACCAATCGGGGTGCTCCTTGACCCAGTCGCCGTCCTTCGCCGAGGTCCGGAACACGAATTCCACCACGACACGCATCCCCATGTGGTGCGCCCCCTCGACGAACGCCTTGAACTCCTTTTCCGCGCCGAGCCCGAGGGCGGGCTCCCCGAGGTTCGGATCGAGCACGAACGGGTTCTTGATCGCGTAGGGCGATCCGAGCGTCCCCTTGTTGCCGTCAGAGCCGATCGACATGATGGGGAGGAGATGGATCGTGTTGGCGCCCATCGACTTGATATACGGGAGAAGAGCGATCGCCTTGAGGAACGTCCCGGTCTCCCTCCACCCCAGGCTGTTCACGGGAAGGTCGAGCGCACCGTTCTCGTCGTGGTCGAATGCCGCGGTGGACCGCACGAACATGTTGAAGATGACCGCGTGGTTCGTCCAGACGCCGAGCCTCCCCGCCTTCGGCTTTTGCGCCGGAGTGGCCTTCACCGCGAGGATCGCGTCCCGGTAGAACTCGTACGGCTGAACGTACATGACCTCGCGTTCCTTTTCGTGATGCCGGCGCGGGGCCCAGTTGCACGGTACGGCGTACCGCCCGGTCGAGGTCGAACGCGCGCGCGCTGCGAGGGCGAGCTCGAGTTCGGAGAGATATTTCATCGGTTGACTCATGCGGGCGGGGGAGGATGCCTGTACTACCGGAGAAGGATCATTTTTCCGGAGGCCTGGAAGAATGCAGAGGAAAGCCGGTAGAGATAGACGCCGCTCGGATGCACGCTAGCGTCCCAGGAAAATGTATGCGTGCCGGGTTCGAGCCTTCCGGTCGTGATCCGGTCGATCTCCTCCCCAAGAATGTTGTAGATCCCGAGCGTGAGTTCCCCGGCTCTGGCCACATCCACGACGAACTGCGTCGTCGAATTGAACGGGTTGGGATAATTCTGCGCGAGATGGAATGCCGAAGGGAGAATAGACGGCTCATCGGCCACTCCCGTCATGATGCCCAAGGCGCTGTCGGACCTGTTCGTGAAGACGCGCGCCGTGTAGGGCGGCAGCGAGATCGACCCAAGAAGCGAATCGGAAACTGCGAGAGTGCTCTGATCGAAGACGTCGTACCAGGTGCCGTTGCCCGGCCAGGCGATATTCGACATCGTCTGGTCCGCTCCGCTCAGGTTCGCGACCGTCACGACGACCGAACCCGATGCCTGGTCGTCGATCTTCCAGGCCATGACCTTCTGCGCATCGTTGCGCTGGAGGATCTGATACGCGCCGGAGGTCAGCGCCGGATTGTGCGTCCGCTGTTGAATGAGCGAGCGGTAATAGCGGTAGTGCGTCTGGCCCCTTGCGGTCGGGGCGAGGCTCCAATCCACGGGGCGGTAGCTTAACTTCTCGGAGTCGTTTGTCCATCCCCGAGACGTGCTGATCTCCATCCCCTCCCAAAGCATCGGAATACCGAGGGACGTGAACATGAACGTCGCATAGAGCCGGTCCCGGACGAGCGCCTCGGCGAGCGGAACGGAGTGGAACGTCGTCATCTCGTAGATAAGCGATTGTTCGTCGTGGTCCACGGTCGCGTTCACCGGCTCCGTCCTGTTCGCATAGCGAGCCGGGAATGCCGGGACGTCGTTCCCGGGGAACGCGCCGAGACCGAGGATGAGGTCGTCGAGGTCCGTGAGCGTCGTGGTTTTGAACCGCGCTTCGTCAAAGATCTTGTCGTGGAAGCTGTCGTGCCATCCGCCCGTGAGGCCGCTGTAGTAGAGAAGCGCCGGACTCTCCGGGAGATGCTCGGCGATCTGGTAGACCGCACCGCCGTAGATTTCTGAGATCTTGTTCGACCAGCCGAGGATGCCGTTCACCGTGTCGGTCGCCGACCAGCCGATCCCCTGCGTATAGTCGTACCGAAATCCGTCGACCTTGTATTCGTCGATCCACATCCGCTGGGCCGTCAGGACAAGCTCCTGCGTCTCTGGCGTCCAATGGTCCATGTCGTGGAAGTACGTCATGCCGTCCTCGTTCGGCCGGAGGTCCGACGCGAGCTTGAAGTACGGATTGGCGACCTCATCGGGCTGCATCTGCCAGAGCGCGCCGGGGTCGTTGAGGTTGCCGTAAACGACGTCGAGGATGATCGCGATGCCGTGCGCGTGCGCGGAATCGACCAGCGCCTTGAACATCGCGGGCGTCCCGTACGCCGGCTCGATCGCGAACTCCGAGGAAAGATCGTACCCCCAGGAGAACCCGGAGAGTCCGATCCCTTCGTAATCCGTGATGGGCATGAGTTCCAGCGCGTTCACGCCGAGCGAATCGAAGTACGGGAGGAGCTTTGCGAGATCGGAGAATTTCGCCTGGCCGGCGGCGAGTCCGAAGTAGCCCCCCGCGACCTCGCCGACGTTCAATTCGTAGATGACGAGCTTGTTGAGTGGCGGCCTCTGATAGGCGGTGGAGTGCCAGACGTAATTGTCCGCGGTGAGGCCTTCGGGACCCACCGTGAAAAGGCTGCCGTACGTCCCGGAATACCTCCCCCAGGGATCGGTGATCTGACGGCCGTTCTCGATCTCATAGACGTATTCGTAGTTGCCGGGTGCGAGCTTAACGTTCACCCACCAATCGGCCGGGTTCGGCGCCTTGCGCATGACGACCGCGGGGGCGTTCGACAGAAGCTGCCCGGCAGGCGCGATGCGCACGAGGATGTAATCCTTCCCCGCGACCCGGAGCCGAAAGGTCACCGAATCGTTCGATGCGGGCGACGGAAGCGTCACGCCATGCTTCGCATAGGCGGGCATCGGCGAGACAACGACGCTGTACCCCCCCTTGGAGAAGACGATGGAGTCCCCCGCGCTCGTGTACGCCACAAGCCGGACGTAGTTCGTCTTGGGAACGGGAAGGCCTGAAGTGAAATCAAGGACCCGTGTCGTGGTGTCGTAGCCGGCCGTGACGTCCGTGCTGGTCAGGAGCGAGTTTTGCGTCGCCCCGGTCCGGAAGATCACCGAGGTGATGTGAAGGTCATTCGAGTGCGCGAGCGTTGCAGAGATCCGCGTGAGCTGGCTGAGCGACTCGAGCCCGTAGTATTCGAACCAGAAGAGCTTCGTGAGACGCAGGACGGAGTTGTTGTTGTCGAGCGGATTCAGCTCGGAGTTGAGCGGGTCGGAATACCATCCCCCGTTGTTGAACTTGTACTGGAGGACCGAGTCCCCGAGCGCCCCGCCGGTCGCATGGGTCTTGAACGTGTAGGTCTTGTACCACGCCGCGAGGCCGGAGCTGTAGGTCATCTGTGAGACCGCTGTGAGCGTCCAGCCGTTGAACTCGCCGGGAACGTAGACGGTCGGCGCGGCCGGTTGGTGGGCGAGGAATGTCACCGTAACGCTGTCCGCCGGAGTCTGCGCCGCACCGAACGGCGGAGCAATGAACGCAAGCATAAGGATGAGAAATACGGGGAGGAACAGACCTAGGGATGCGACCTTCGACGTGCTGGGCCGCGCTGCGCTGACGAGCGCGTGCGAATGGGATCCGGGAGACAGAACCACTGTCCGGTAGGCGGCGCGATCCAGATTATCCATGCAGTTTCATCGGTCTGTCGAGAACGAATCAATTCATGTGGACACTACTGGAAAGTACGAAAATGGGGGTGGAGATGCAAGATGACAACACGGCCGACATTCCGTTGTTTTTTAAGGCCGGGTCACCTATATTGGGTCGTCACCACCAATACGGTCATGAGCTCACGACAACAGCGCCGCTCTGGCGAGAAGCACCGGAAGCCGGCGGCCGAACTGCCGAAATCGCGGCGGCGCCTGTTCCTCGCCATCACGGTCTCCTTCCCGTTCCTCTTCCTCCTTCTTCTGGAAGCCGCTCTGCGGCTCTTCCAGTACGGACCGAACCTCGACCTCTTTACGACGGAGATCGTCGGGGGACGGACCTATCACGTCATGAACCCGGATGTCAAAGCGCGCTATTTTTCGCATGTCGAGTTCAGCCCCAACACCTCCCCCGATTACTTCTCGGTGCCGAAGGAGCCCGGAACATTCCGCATCTTCTGCCTCGGCGGCTCGACGACGGTGGGCTACCCGTACGGCTACGCCGGTTCGTTCTCGGCCTATCTCCGTACGCGCCTCCATGCCCTCTTCCCGGAACGCAAGCTCGAGATCATCAACCTCGGCATGACGGCGACGAACAGCTTCACGGTGAATGACATCGCGCGAGAGATTTTCGACTATGAACCCGATCTGCTCCTCGTCTACGACGGGCACAATGAGTTCTATGGCGCGCTCGGCATCGCCTCACACGAGTCGGCGGCGCGCTCCCCCTGGATCACGAGGCTCTATCTTCGGTGCGTTCACGTGCGGACCTTCCAGCTCCTCCGGGACGCCTTCTCGCTCGTCGGCCGCCTGACGGCCGGCTCTTCAGGGACCGACCACGGTACGATGATGGAACGCCTCGCCCGCGGCCAGTACATTTCGATGGGCTCCGACGTCTACCGCGACGGCCTCGAGGCGTTTCGGTCGAACCTCACTGACCTTCGGACGATGTGCATCGAACACCATATCCCGCTCCTGCTCGGGACGCAGGTGTCCAATCTTCGGGACCGGCCGCCGTTCATTTCGATAGGAACGGACGGAAAGGTATCCGAAGGGCTTCCGGAAGGCGGGCCTGCTGCGGATCCCGCCAGAGCGGACCTCCATTTTCTCTTCGGCCGGGATCTCGCGGCGAAGAATGACCTCCGCGCCGCCGAAGCCGAGTTCATCAAAGCCCGGGACTTGGATGCCTTGCGGTTCCGCGCGTCGAGCGATCAGAATGCGATCATCCGTTCGATGGCGTCCACGGATGACCGTATCTGCGTCGCGGACCACGAGCAGGCCCTACGCGGCGCAGCGAGGGACTCCATCATTGGGGGCGACTTGATCCTCGAGCACCTCCATCCCAACGCGCGCGGCTACTTCCTCATCGCGAAGGAATATGCCCGCACCATGCGGCGTGCCGGGTTCTTCGCCGCTCCCGCCGACTGGGCATCCCGCGACACGATCTCGGATGAGTTCTTCGCTCTAGCCTCCCCCCTGACCGCGGTCGACAGCCGGGCCGCCCTGCGCCGCACAGAGATCCTCACCTCCGGCTGGCCGTTCGTGCTGCACTCCCCTTCCCCTTCCGGCCCGCGCAGAGCTTCCGGCATCGACGGGATCGTTGAGCGTCTCGTGGCCGGCGAGATTACCTGGGAGCAGGCCCATGTCGAGGCGGCCCGGACGTACGACGCCCGAGGAGACGTCGCCGGCGCCGCGCAGGAATACAGGGCGATCATCGGGCAGCTCCCGCTCAACGTTTCGGCGTACATCGCTCTCGCCCAAATCTTCATCCGCCACGACAGCCTTGGGGCCGCCGGAGAGCTCCTTAAGCGGTCGCTCTCGATCGAGAAGACCGGCTACGCGTGCCGCGTCCTCGGATCGATGGCCCTGAATCAGGCAAGTCCGGCAGACGCGATCGGATACCTCAGAGACGCTGTTTCCGCCGACAGTGGGACGCCCGACTATCCGGAAAGCGCCTACCTTCTCTCCCTCGCCTATGCGCGGGGAGGCCAGCAGCCGCTTGCCATCTCGCAGCTCCAATCGCTCGTCCAGCGTTATCCGGAGAATGCGAAGGCGTCCGCCCTCCTGCGCGCCCTCCAGCGTCCAAAGTAAGCTCTTCCCCCCTCATAAAACGCACGGCGGCGTTTCCCTTTCGGAAAACGCCGCCGCGAATGACACATCCTCCCCTTGCATCGGGAGGCTACCGCCCGAACTTACTTCATGAGCACCATCTTCTTGACCTGGCGGAACGATCCCGCTTCCAGCTGGTAGAAGTAGACGCCGGAGGGGAACCTATTCGCCTCGAACAACGCGACGAAGTTGCCGGCGTTCTGTTCCTGGTTCACGAGGGTCGCGACCTGCTGGCCAAGGACGTTGAAGATCTTGAGAGTGACCTTGCCGGCCTCGGGAAGCGTGTAGCGGATCCGCGTGGAGGGGTTGAAGGGATTCGGATAGTTCTGCGAAAGTGCGTAGACCTTCGGCAGGACTCCCGGAACCTCTTCCACGCCGTTCGTGATGTCGAACGGCGGCACCTCCGCGATGAACGGCGAACTCTTCTGCCATCCGTCCATCGGGGTGGTGTACGTCCGCGGCCAGGTAGCCGTCGCTGCCGACGTCTTCGGATGCGAGCGCAAGGAGAGCGGCTGGATGTAGCGGCTCTGGTAGACGTTCGATCCGCCGAGCGATCCGGTCTGATCGACCTGATACGCACCTAACGGCGCGATGTATTGATACCGATAGAGGAGAGAGTAGTGCGTCGGCCCGACGATCGTGACGGTCACGGTGTAGATCGAATCGGTCGGTGACGAGTGCGACATGACGTGGTAGCGCGGGAACGAGCCCTGGAGCTTTTCCTGCGTCGAACGCCAGAGGCCTTCCACGAACCCGACCTTCACGGTGTCGTTCGCGAGATCGAGCGGCGTGACGTAGCGCGTCGCGGGTCCCATGTTCACAGAGATCGTCACATCGACGGAGTCGCCGGCAGCAATGATGCCGCTTGGGCTGATGCTCGAAAAATACCGAAGCAGCGTGGACTGGTCCGCGCCCGTTCCGACGTTGTGCACTGCATTGCCGTCGCCGAGGTTCGCGGGATGTTCGTATTGATATTCATCCTTGTTCCCTGTGGCAAATCCGGGGAATCGCGTATTGCCAGTGGCGGAGTCGAACTTGATGTAGTACTTGTGCTGAACGTCGTCAAACGAGAAGCCCGAGAACGGAATGTTCACTTCGTACGCTCCCGGCTGGAAAAGGTTCGGCTCCATCCACGTGCCGTTCCATCCGTTCGGCGCGGGTCCGCGGACTTGCATGGAATCGCCGAGGTCCGGTCGGAACCACCCGAGGTTCTCGAACGTGGTCATATCGACCTGCCAGAGGATGTTCGCGGTTACCGGAATGCTCACGAGCGCATCGTTGTCGAAGAACGGCGCAGGGATCGTTCCGCCGCCCACCGGCACCGTGTACGCGCGGTTATCGCCGATGTTGTTCTCCCAGTCGATCGAGGAGCGCAGGGTCTTCAGGAACTTGTACGAGATGGCGGCTCCTTCGGGAATCAAGACCGTCCCCGTGTAGGTACTATCTCCGTCGAGATCCTTCAGCGTATCGGTCGAAGAGCCCCAGTTGTTGAAGCCGCCCGCGACGCGGACGATGTCGCCGCTATCAGGCAGAAAGCTTCCTTCGGCCATCTTCACACCCATCTTCACCTGGAATGTGACCGGGACGTTGATGGTCGGCGCATTGTAGACGCTGTCACGGTCAAAATAGGCGACCGGGACATTCTGAACGCCGTCGACAACGATATAGGAACGGTTCGGATCGCTCTCCCAATCGAGGCCGCCTCTGAGCGTTTTGAAGAACTTGTACCCGACGGTATCGGCCGAGGGAAGCGAAAGCGTCTTCGTGTAGATGCTGTCCCCGTCGACATCCGTCAAGGTATCAGTAGTGCCGTAGCTGTTAAATGTTCCGCGGAGAAGGGCAATATCCCCACTGCCCGGAAGGAATGTCCCTTCCATCATTTTGATCTTCATATTGGCCTGAAATGTCACTTCGTTTTGTGCGTAGGCACTTGTGCCCACACCTAGGACGAGAAGACAGAGCAGGAGTAAACAATATTGTATCGAACGTCGATTCATTATTGCTCCCCTCATGTTAGTGATTGTATCGGATCGTTGTTTGGTACAGGTATAGCAAAACTTTGAAAACAGGTCGATTTCGGCACTTCCAACCGTATTATGCCCACATTGTATCAAAATACCATGCCAACTGCAAATTTATGGACGTTGTTCAAGCGCCCGAACTGCTCGTAGGCGTAGTCGATCTTCAGTGTGAGGAACTGGTCCATGTGGTAGTTGAATCCCCCGCCGACCGTGAACTGCTCTTCGCTGTCCTGAGCGCCGTACGCCTTGTATCCGCCGCGCAGGAAGAGGGTGTTGTGGAAGCCGGCGAGCTCCCCACCGAAGCTCACGCTCTCGGTGTTGTCGTTCGGGTGCACCGCGTCGACGACGAGCGTCAGCTGGTGTTCATCCGTTTTGATCGCATCGTACGCGACGCCGATCCGGAGAAGGAGCGGCATCTCGAACTCGTCGGTGGCGAGGACCGCGTTGATGTTCGGGTTGTTGCCGTTGATGGGCGAGATGTCATTCTGCACGATGAGATCGTCGCCGCTGATCTTCATCTTTTGACCGAAGTTTGAGATGGAGGCCCCGAGGGTGACCCCGCGGAACGGGGTCGTGAAGAGCGTCCCGATGTCCACCGCCAGCCCGGTCGCCGCAGAGTTCCAGATATGTTCATTGACGTACTTGACGTTCCCGCCGATGGAGAACCACTCCGTGAGGGCCCGGCCGTACGACACCGCCAATGCGAAGCTCCCTGCGCTAAAGAACTGCCCCGTCCCTTCGGGCTGGTCGATGGTCGTCCGCTCCATCTCGTCGACCCCGAGGGAGGTGAAACTCACCCCGACGGTCCCGAGCCCGGCGATCGGCATGACGACGCCGGCGTAGTTGAAGTTGATGTCGGCGATCCAGTCGGAGTGCGTGAAAAGCGCTTCCGACCGGGTCAGACGGGCGATCCCGGCGGGGTTCCAGTACATGGCGGACGCATCGTTCGCCACAGCCACGAACGCCCCGCCCATTCCGACGGCGCGGGCGCCGACCGGAATGCTCAGGAACTTCGCGGCGGTCGTCCCGACCTTAGTCACCTCCTGGGCCGTCGCACCCGGGACGAGCCCGGCGGCGATCCAGAGTAGCAGTACGAAGGACAGTGTTGTTGATTTCACGATGTTCTCCTTTTCAAAGAACGTGCGTACGCAACGGTCATATTCGATTATTTGATGACTGCGAACTTGCCGACGAAGACCCCGGCATCCCCTGCGTCGACGTGGAAGACGTAGATGCCGTACGCCACGTCGAGGTTGTCACGGGTGAGAAGGTTCCATTCCTCGGTGCCGTCCAGGATGCTCGAATTGTGCTCGAGCGTCGTCACGAGCTCGCCGCTCACGCTGAAGATCCGGATCGTGCATTTCTGCGGCAGATGGTTGAAATGGATCGACCGCGGCCCGCGGCCGCTTGTGTAGGAGTTCCGCTGCTCCCATTCCGCCGTCGCGATGTACGGGTTCGGCACCACCTTGATGCGGTTCAGACCCTCCTTCGCCGCGGTGGCATCGACGTGCTGGGCGTGCGTCGTGAATTCGTACGTGTCGCTCGACCGGAAGAGCTTCGACAGGACGACCGTCAGTGTGTCACCGGCCTTCGGCGGCGTGTTCACCGTGTCATAGGCCGCGCTCACGGCCCAGGTCGTGACGAGGCTGTCCCGGAGGTCCGGTTCGACGAACACGATGACGTCGCTGACGTTGCCCGTGATGTCCCTGTGCGCGCTGAAGACGCCCGGCCCGCCGGTATTGTCGAGCTCGAAGAAGGCGAACTTGATCTTGCGGTTCTCGCTGGTGTTGATAACCTTGAAATTCACCGGTATCGCCGGACGCGGGGGCGTTCCCCGACGGATGACGAACGAGGTCGACGTGTCGGTCCCCACGGGACCGAAGATCACCTTGTAGTCGCTCGGCTTCTGGACGCCGATGGTGAACCCGCTCTTCCACTGCTGGAAGCCGTAGTTCCAGACGCCGTCCCGGCTCCAGCTTGAGAGCAGCGGATTGACGCCGAAGAACTTCTCGTTCCGGATGATGAGCTTGAACCCTTCCACGAACGGCTGCTCATCCGCGTCGAGAAGGAGCCTGCTCCGGGAGGTCAGCGTGTCGAGCGCATTTGGATCGGTCACGTCGGCAAGCGTATAGGTCTTCGTTTTGAACGTGTCGGGCGCATTCGCACCGCCGGCAATGACCGTATCCTCGAACGTGACACGGTAGCGCCTGTTGTCCTGGACGAGGTTCGGATTGAGGACCTCGTACCCGATGTGCCCGGTGGAACTTCCCTCGACATGCTCGATCGGGTTGGCGTTCGGCGAGATGTAACCGGCCGCCGGCGGCTCCGGCGTGACGATCGCGACCGATGTGCCGAAATTCTTGATCTCTCCGGTGACGTTGTCGATGCTGATCTTCAGGTTGCTCTCCGCCGGCGTGATCCGCAACGGGAGATACCCGTGGTCGTACGCACGGATCGCGTAGAAGTACCGGATGCCGTTCTTCACGCTCGAGTCGGTCCAGGAATGCTGCAATCCCGTATTCGACCCAAGGTCGAACTTCGTCCCGTTGAACTCGTACGACGAATCGAATCCCTTGTAGTTGTCGACGAGATCGAACTGCGCGATCGGCTTCAGCCACGGCGCAGGACTGCCGATGGCGTCCGTGATGATCCTCGCATCCTGGAAGGCCGGATCGGTCGCCCGATAGATCCTGTATCCCTCGAAGTCGGCCGAGAAGGGCCGAGCGGCGGGGATACCGGCGAGGAACCGGTCGATGGAGCGTTCCGAGGCGTCATCCCAATAGAGCGTCACTTTATGGTCGCCCGCGGTCGCGGTGAGTTTCGGCTCGATGGGGGCCTGGGCGAACTGGTAATCCTCGTTGTAGGCGAGCTGAGCGAACTTCTGTTTCCGCATGGCATCATCCTTCGCCCCGCTCACGATCGCATTGCCCGCTTGGAGCGCTTTGCCGAAGACGACGGCGTAGGAGATGCGCTCGATCTGGCCCGGCTTCAAGGGGAAGACGCCGGAGGAGACGAAGAGGTCATAGTCGCCCGTCGGGATGATCGCCGGATTGACGAAGCTTCCGGGGGTCATGAACTCCGCCCAGAAATACCCGTCCGGGGTCCTCGAAAAATCAATGGCACCGGCGGCCACATACTGGACGTTCGTCAATCCGATCTGGTCTGCCTCGGAGACGTCGGTCTTGTCGATGTTCGGCTCGCCAGGGAACGGCGTTCCGGCTCCCGACGTCGGCTTGCCGTCGCCCTCGCCAAAATCGTGCGTGTTCGCCGCGCCGTCGAGACCGACGTCGTCGGTCAATGGATCCCAATCGCCGTCATTGTCGATCCCGTCGTTGCGGCTCTCGTCGATCATCTCGTCGATGTTCTCATCGATCCCTTCGTCGATGGCGCCGTCGTGGTTATTGTCGATGCCGTCGGCGTACGCCTTCCCGAGGTCCTCCGGACCGACGTCGTAGAGCGTGATCGTCGGCGAGACGACGAACCGGCCGCCGTTCGTCGCCGCCGAATCGATCATGGACTGACGGACGGTCGGGCTTCCCGGCTCGCCGTTGCCGTTGTTGTCGATGCCGTCCTTGTACTTCATGCCGATCTTCGTATTGTCCTCGTCGCACGCGCCGTTGTTGTTGTCGTCCCTCGCGTTGCCGGGGATCTCGCCGACGAGCATCGCCGCAGTGATGACGGGGCTTCCCTCTTCGCCGTTGCCGTTGTTGTCGATCCGGTCCGCGAACCCGACGCCAGTCTGCTGTCCGAACGCGATGTAGGTGGAGTCCTCGTCGATGAGGCCGTTATGGTTGTCGTCGATTTGGTTTCCCGGGATCTCGCCGAGGAGCATCTGCCCTGTGATCGTCGGGCTCCCCTCCTCGCCGTCGCCGTCGTTGTCGATATGGTCCACGGCATTCCCCGGCGTCTCGAGGTAGAGCGTCGCCGCGGCGCCGACGAAAGCGCCCTTGAATGCCGGATTGCTGCTCACGCCGTCGGCGTCGAGGGAGAACGCGATGTCTCTGATGAGGTCGAAGTCCGGCTTGTCATCCTGGGAATCGCCGTCGCCTCCGACAAAATCGGCGAGCCAGAGCGTGACGGCCGCCTTCTGGATGTCCTTCGTGCCGTCGTTCATGACGGCTTGGATGAAGAAGACCGCGTCGGCGACGGAGACTTGGGACCATTCCATCACGCGCACGTCGGTGAGGATGCCGAGCCCCTTGCGCGTCCGATCGGTCGTGTCGGGGGTATAGAGATAACGGCTGTAGTTGTCGTCCCCGACCCGGTAGTACATCTCCTGGTCCGCACTGAACTGGTTCTTCCCGAAATACCCGTTCCAGCTTCCGCGCCACCCCGGATCGTTCGGGTCGCCCGCCTTGTCGGGCCAGATCAAGGGCCACGTCGACGGCTCATCGCTCTTGGCAAGCTTGCCCGTTTCCACATTGAAGTATCCCGGGACCGGTCCCATGTTCCAGTCGCCGCCGGTCGCGTTGTTCTGGCGGTAGGCGGGCAGGTCGACGATGCGAATGGTCCTTCCGGTGTCGTCCACGACCTCTCCTCCGACGAAGAGAGCGACGAGCGCGACGTAGTATTGGCCCGTGTTCTTCGGCCATTCGTACGGAACGCCCTGTCCGGCGCCTGTGCGGCCGGAGAAGGCGAAGTTGAACACGCTCGTCCGGACGTTGTTGCCGTCGATCTCTGTCCTCCGGCGCAAGGTCGGGTCGACGCGTTCCTTGCCGGGAACGTGCTGGCGTGCTTCGATGGACGGAGGGGCCGCGATCCACAGCAAGGCCAAAAGGGTGACGAAGTATCGGATACTGCTCATGAGATTTCTCCTTGATTCAAGGGTATCATACGCATGCGCATGCCGGTGCTATGCTCCGGCCACGTTAAAAGTCGAGTTCAACGCCAACTTGCACTTCCCGCGGCTCGGAATAGTAGTCGGCGCGGTCAAGATACGTCTGCACCGGGTTGATCTGCGCGTTGTTGTCGATGACGCCCAATCCGAGGGCGGCAGGTGTGGCTGTCGCGCGTCCCGTCTGGCCGTACACCTCTGTCTCGTTCCGGCGGTCGAGGAGGTTGAACACTTTGAGAAAAAGACTCGCGTTGACCTTCGAGATCGCGATGTTCTTGAAGAGCCGCAGATCGACCGTGTAGGTCTCGGGACGGCGGCGGCTGTTGTTCTTGACGCCGACGCTTGCATCCTGGCCGGTCGCTTCCGCCTGGTTGACGACGGGCGTATAGGGCAGTCCGGAGCCGTAGCGCGCGAGAGCGAAGATGCCCCAGTCGTTCCTCCCCACGCCGACCGTGAGATTTGCCGTGTGCGTCTGGTCCCAGTCAAGCGGCGTCAGGGCTCGGGCCGGCTCCGTATTGTTCACCTGCGCGGCTTGGGCGGCGTCCGGCGTGGAGTTCACTCCCTCGGCGATCTGGAAGGTGTACGCGAAGTTGAACGACAAAAGGCCCGACGGGCGCTTCGTGACGGAGAGCGTCACACCGCGCGAGTTCGCGTAGTCCCGGTTGATGTACTTGGTATAGCTCGACGTGGAAGACGCGTGGTCTCCGACCTCGATCGCCGGGCTCGTCGTCACCCAGTCGCGCGTGTCCCGGTAGAAGAGCGTCGCGTCGAAACTCAGATCTTCGGCGAGTTCCTGCTGGAGCCCGATCTCATACATGATCGTCTTCTGCGATTTGAGGTCCGGGTTCCCGTACACGCCCTGGATGCCGCTCTGCGACGAGACCTTATACCCCGGCTTCTGGTACAGGTTGATGAACGAGGGGATCTGCAGGAAGTGGCCGTACGAAAAGTGGAGGATGCCGCGGTCGGTGATGGGGTACGAGATGCCGAACCGCGGGCTGATGCTCGCCTTCGGCGTGGCGTTCGTGTACCACTTCGCGAGGCGTTGTTCGAGCGTCAGGTCCTTGTTCTCCGGCCTCCAGGGCAGATAGACGTTCGGGTCGGACGGGTCCGACAGGACCGTGCCGTTCGAATTGAAGTAATCGTACCGGACGCCGACGTTCACGATCATCCGCTCGTACTCCAGCTTGTCCTGGATATAGGCGGAGAACTCGACAGGCTTTTCCGTGTACTCCTCGTAGAGGTTGCTCGTCGCCGGTGGGATCGACGGGACAAAATTGCCGTTGAGGTCGGGGCCAACGTTGTAGTCCTCCAAGTAGAGACGGTGGAGCCTCCCCTCGACGCCGAGCTTCACCTGGTGGAGCTGACTCACCTGGCTCGTGTAGTCGAATTTCGCGTCCCGGGTCTCGGTATTGCGCTTGAATTGGTGGAGATTCATCCCCATGGTCCGGTACGCGTACGCCGACGACCTGACCTGCGAGGCCGGGTCGACGATGTAGTTCGGGTCGGTGGGGTTCGCGAAGAGATATTCGCGGAAGGACTTCCGGAAGAACGACGCGTTGATCGTATAGAACGACGAGGAACCCAGCGTGTGCGTCCACAACGCCGAACCGTTATACCCCCGGTCGTACTTCTTCACGTCGCCCAAGGGGTTCAGGACGTATTCCTGGTTGAAGTCGCGGTAATCGATCTTACTCCCGAGGGCGCTCAAGCTGAGCTTCATGCTGCCGTTGAACTGGTAGGTGAGCTTCGCCTGGCCCGAGAACCGTTCGCGGCCGTTCATCGGGACCGGGATGTCGGGCAGTTTCACTGCGACGACGTTTCCGGCGTTGTCGAAGGTGAGGTTGTCGCTCGTCGGCGTGAAATTCAGGCTTCCGTCGGGGTTGAAGATGTGGTCGCCGAAGAGGTAGCCGTCCGACTGAAAGTACCGCCCCGAGAGGTAGAAGGTCGCGCCGGTGAGGCCCAGGAGCGGGCCGCTCAAGCTTCCCTCGATGTTGTGCGTATTCGACGGCTTGAGGTTGTTCAGGTTGTAGTAGATCTCTCCGTCCTTGCGGTCGGAGGGGGCCTGCGCTCCGACGGGCGTCGTGCGCCCGTCGTACGACCAGCCGTTGGAGGTGACGTAGTCGCCCGTGTAGGTCGAAAGGTTGCCGTGGAACTGCTGTTCGCCGTCTTTTGTCACGATGTTGACGATGCCGGACATCGCCTGGCCGTACTCGGCGTTGAACGTGCCGCTGATGACCTGGAGCTCTTGGACGGAGTTATTGTCCACCTGGACCGCCTGCCCGCCGTCATAGACATCCGAGACGGAGACGCCGTCGACCCAATAGGCGACCTCGCTCGTCCTGCCGCCGCGGATATGGATGCCGCCGCCCCTGTCCACCGTGATGCCGGACTGGAGCGACAGAACCTCGGCGACCTCCGAAACCGGCAGCGCAGCGATCTGCGACGCATCGACGCGCGCCTCGGATGAGGTCAGGTCCCTCTTGACGACCTGACGGTCCGCAGTGACGACGACCTCCGAACCGACATCGAGGACGGTCGACTCCAGCTTGTAGTCGATCGTCGTCGTCAGATCGATCGACACGGCGACGCCCGTGACCGACTTCCGGGTGTAGCCGATGGCCGAAGCGATGAGCGTGTACTTCCCCGGCGGGACATTCAGGATGACGAAGTAGCCGTCAAGGTTCGTCGAGGCGCCGAGAGAGGTCCCATCGACGAGCACGTTGACGCCGTAGAGCGCCTCGCCGCTCGTCACATCTTTGATCGTCCCGGCGATCTTGCCAGTCGTCCCGGCGACGCAGGCTCCGTAGAACAACAGGAGGGTAAAGACCGAGAACACACAGTAACGGAGTTTCATAGGCAGCGTCCTTACGATGAGAACGTTTAGTCGATCACGACCGCTCCGAGGCGGTCTTCGAACATTTGAGCTGAAGAAGATGCGCGCAGCGCACCGACGCTCGTCTTGAACACTTCCTGCTTCTTCAGGAACAACACGTCACGCGTGACGTCGTCCCGGGCTTCCGCGAACGATTTCGCGTGGCCCTCACGTTCGGCGAGGATCTTGAAGACGCCGACATACGGATCGACCTTTTCCGGACCGACGATCGAACCGACCGGGGCGGCGAAGAACTTCTCGCCGAGGATGCCGAAGGTCGACTTCGTCCCGAACCCGAGCTCTCCGCCCTTGCGAGCGGCCCAGAGACGGATCGATTTTCTGCGGGCAATGTCGGAAAAATCTTTTCCTTTTGCCACTTCACCGGCGATTCTTTTCGCTTCATCCTACGTGCGTACGAGAACCTCCGCGACGTTACGCTCCGGCGGAACGAAGTATAATCCGCGATTGCGGTTGAAATACTCAAGAAGTTCCCCTTCCGGGAGGCCGTTCTTGCCGACGGTGTCCTGGACGCTCGAACCCCAGCGGCGCAGAAGATATTCTTTCGTCTTCGACGCCACGGTCGCTGAAAATTCCGCCGTGGTGTCGAGGCCCTTCTTCCGGGCATCATCGATGAGCCGGTCTCTCGATGCGAGACCGCGGATGAGTTCACGAAGATCGTCCGCCGTGCGCACCTCTCGGCGCTGGCCCGGCGTCGTGAATCGGAGCTTCCGGAGGAACTCCCCCACAGTCCATCCGCCGCCGGCAAAGTCGACTAGGGGCGCGCCGGCCGGGAGCGACGGATCGGCCGGCGCCTCGACCACGCCCGTCGCTTCGAGCGCGGGCCATGACGCGAGAAGCGCGGCGATGGCGTCTTGGCGGAACTGTGCTGAGAGCCTGAGCGACGCCTGATGCGCAGCATCGGTCATGAGGGCCATGACTTTGCGTTCCTGGATCGACCGCGCGAGCTTCTCCCGGACCTGTTCAAAATCCGATTCGGAGGCGAGCGGCTGCATCACCTTGTTCTCCACCTTGACGACGGCGTATCCCATCGAAAGCTTCACCGGATCGGACACGCCGCCGATCGGGAGCGCATTGGCCGCCTTCTCGAGCGCGGGGTCGAGCTCGCCGTAACCGAAATACCCGAGATAGCCTCCATTGGTGGCGAGCCCGGGGTCCTCAAAATGGTCCTTGGCGAGCGTCTCGAATGTGACGCCCGCGTCGATCTTCCGCTTCAACTCCCGCGCCTCCGTGAGGGATTTCCCGTAGACGAACCGTGCCGCGATCTTCGTGTTGTAGGCCCGGAACTCGTCGGTGAGTTCCGCTTCGGTGATCTTCATCGTGTCGACAGTGACGCTCCGGGCGGCCAGGATGAGGAGCACCTGGGTCCGCATCTTCTCCAGCGCGAAGGCCGCCACGGAATCCTTGTCGAACCCCTGCCGACGGATGTCCTTCATGAGGATGATCTCGTTGATCATGTTCTCCAGGATCTTCTTCCGGAGGAGGATGTTGTCGCGCTGCGGCGTCGCTGTGCGGTATGCGCTGTACCTCTCGGCGAACTCCTTCGCCGTGATGGCGGTCCCCTCCACTATGGCGACCTCCTCCGGCGCCTTCTCTTTCTTGCAGCCCCAGAGCACCAGTGTGCTCAGAGCGAGGATCCAGTAGCGTCGCATCATTTCCCGAGCTCGAAGATACTGCCGGACACCGGTCCCAGGAGGAACCGCAATGAGTCGTTCTGCACGTTGAATCCGTTCCTCTCCAGGAGCTCTCGCACCACCCGAGTCGCGCCGAGCCGGCCCATCGGCACGGTCACCTCCTGCTGCTGGGCTCCGGCGTTGAGCACGACGAGGAAGTGTTCGCTGCCGTTCGACCGAACGTAGCCGAAAAGCTTCCGTGCGTCGTCGGCGAGGACATTCGTATACGAGCCGACGGAGAACGCCGGGTGCGCACTACGGACGGCGATGAGTGACTTGTAATAGGCGTAGAGCCTCAGGTCCGCCGAGACGGGATCCGCGGCCCGGGCGGCGCCGAACGGGTGCGTCGTCTCGTTGTCGTACATGAAATTTCCCCAGAGCATCGGTTTGCGCTCATCCGGGTCGTCGCCGCCCCACATCCCGACCTCGTCGCCGTAGTAGACCATCGGGGCGCCGACGTACGTCATTTGAAAGAGCGCCATGAGCTTTTGGACGCGCGTCTCGTCTCGGGTCGGCTTCCGGACGTCGTAGGCGGGGTTATCGTGGAGGCCCACTGCATGATCGTAGTGCATGTCGGGATTGACGATCCGCGAGGTCAGGCGGTCGGTGTCGTGGCTGTCGAGGAGGTTCATGAGGACCTCGTTGACGTCGCTTCGGTAGTCCCCCCGGAGCGCCTCAAGCCGCCGTTCGAACTCCGACGCGGTGATCGCGTTCTTGTGGTCAATGAAGAAGTGGCACGCCTCGCGCGCCCAGCGGTAGTTCATGACCGCGTCGAAAGCGTCCCCTTGGAGCCAGGGCGAAGCGTTGAACATCTTGTCGTTTTGCCAGTCCTCCCACCAGATCTCCCCGGTGATGTACGCCTCGGGATTGATCGACCGGACGAGCTTGCGGAAGTCCCGCCAGAACGGCATTGCCACCATGTTGGCAACGTCAAGCCGCCAGCCGTCGATCCCGTCGGACGGATTGCCGTCCCCGTCGGGGTCCATCCAGCGCCGGACGACTGCGGCGATATGCGCTCGGACCGCTGGCACGAGCCCAAGGGAGTCCTCTCGGAGTTCGGGAAGCTCCTTCACGCCGTACCAGCCCTCGTAGTCGAACTCGTCGGCAGGGGTGGCGGGATCGTCGAACTTCTTGATGGTGAACCAGCCCTTGTACGCCGAACGCTCCTGGTTCTTCCGAACATCCTCAAACGCCCAGAAGGTGTTCCC
Organism: Ignavibacteriota bacterium; assembly: GCA_025358305.1. Lineage (GTDB taxonomy): Bacteria > Bacteroidota > Ignavibacteria > UBA10030 > SZUA-254 > JANYJZ01. Next base: position 21,628 of record JANYJZ010000005.1, on the reverse strand, counting down.
GACGTGGTTGAACACGCCGTCGATGACGACGTGAATGTGCCGCTTGTGCGCCTCCTTGATGAGCTTCAGGAAGAGCTTGTCGGCGGATGTCCAGCGCCAGGTCGCGGGGTCCGCCGGGTTCTCCCTGCTCCACGTCGTCCGGTCCCCTTCGGGGTCCGGGCCGAAGTTGTTGTCGATGTGATGGTACATCGTCGCATCGTACTTGTGGAGGGACGGGGATTCAAAGATGGGGTTGAGATAGATGGCGGTGATGCCGAGGCGGGAGAGGTAATCGAGTTTATTGATGATACCTTGGACGTCGCCGCCATAGCGTCTGCGCTGGACCTGATAGAAGAAGCCCCGGCCGCCAGCCGTGTCGGCCGCTTCCCAGGATTGCAGCTTGTACCAGTCGCTCGTCCAGGGGGAAACTCGCCAGCGCTTCGGCTGTTCGTGCGGCCAGCTCCCGAGAATGTCGTTGACCGTGGGGTCGTTCGTCGCGTCGCCGTTGGAGAACCGCTCGGGAAAGATCTGGTACCAGACGGCGCGCTTCGCCCATTCCGGGACATGGGAATACGTAGAGGAGGAGTCTTGCGAAAAGACCGCCGGGGTGAGGAGCAGGCAAAAAGCAACAAGAAGAAGGAGCCGTTGCACCGGGATTCTGTGATGTCCGGGTCAAAGGTACCGATATTCCCGCCGAAAGTCAAGGTCAAGGGTCCGGCGAAGCACCCTCCAAAGCGCTCTCCGTGTCACTCCGCCGCCTCTTTCTCGCGGTGGAAGGAGCAGAGCCTCTCTCGCGCGCGCAGAAGTCACTTGTGATTAGGCGGCCGAGTCGCTATATTTGGCCACACGGTCATCCGCAAGCGGAAAGGGTCCATCTATGGGAAGCGTACGGCTAGAGAACGTTTCGAAGAAGTATGAGAGCGGCGCAACGGTCGTCCACAACGTCGACGTCCTGATTAACGACAAGGAGTTCGTCGTCTTGGTCGGCCCCTCCGGCTGCGGCAAGTCGACGACGCTCCGGATGATCGCCGGGCTCGAGGAGATCTCCGAAGGGACGATCCGCATCGACGACGCCGTCGTCAATGACGTCGCTCCGAAGGACCGCGACATCGCCATGGTCTTCCAGAACTACGCGCTCTATCCCCACATGACGGTGTTCGACAATCTCGCGTTCGGCCTCAAGATGCGAAAGTATGCCAAGGCGGACATCGAGACCCGAGTGACCCAAGCCGCCGAGATCCTCGGCATCAAGGACCTCCTCGACCGCAAGCCCAAGGCGCTCTCCGGCGGCCAGCGACAGCGCGTCGCGCTCGGCCGCGCGATCGTCCGTCGGCCGAAAGTGTTCCTCTTCGACGAGCCGCTGAGCAACCTCGACGCGAACCTGCGCGTCCAGATGCGCACGGAGATCTCACGCCTCCATAAGCAGCTCAGGACGACGATGATCTACGTAACGCACGATCAGATCGAGGCGATGTCGATGGGCGACCGGATCGTCGTCATGGATAAAGGCGTCGTGCAGCAGATGGAGTCCCCCCTCACGATCTACAACACTCCGGCGAACCGATTCGTCGCCGGATTCATCGGAAGTCCGACGATGAACTTCTTCGAGGGAAGGCTTATCGCCCAGGAGGGTCTGCAGTTCGAGGAGGCGGGAAAACGCTTCCGGTTCCCGCTCACAGCGGAGATGGGAAAGAGGCTTGCCGGACAGACCGCCGGCGAGGTCACGCTCGGGATCCGTCCCGAACACATCGGCGCCCGGAGCCAGAGCAGCGCAGGCCGTCCGCTCACCGTGAACGTCGAGGTCACCGAGCCTGTCGGCAACGAAATCTTCATTTACTTCACGATCGGAGACGTCGCGGGCCAGTACGTCTGCCGCATCCCGTCGGACATCCATCCGGAGGCCGGAAAGAGCTGCGAGCTCTTCTTCGACACATCCAAGTTCCACTTCTTCGACAAGGGTTCGGGCCGGGCCCTCTAGCTGCGTCTCTTCGAACCCAGTTCCTTCTCCCCGGGGAAGTAATACTTCGTCGCGTATTCTGACACCATCCGGTGCGTGTTGTAGACCGGCACGATCGTCCGCATCGTATTGCGTATGCGCGCGATCCACTTCTTCGGCACCCCGTTCTTGTCCCGGTCGTAAAACGCCGGGATGAGATCATTCTCCAGGACGTCGTAGAGAGAGACGGCATCGCGTTTGTCGATCTCCTCCTGGGAGAGATTGTCCTCCGATCCTCCGATGGCCCACCCGTTCTTTCCGTTGTAGGCTTCCGCCCACCATCCGTCGAGGATGCTCAGATTCAGGCCGCCATTGATGGCGACCTTCTGGCCGCTCGTTCCGCTGGCCTCCAGGGGACGGCGCGGGGTGTTGAGCCACACATCGCAGCCCGATACGAGATGGCGCGCGACGTTGATATCGTAGTTCTCGAGCACGATCACCCTGCCGAAGAACTGATGCTCCCGGGTCACGTCGTGGATCTGCCGGAGGAACTCCTTCCCTTCGGCGTCCCTGGGGTGCGCCTTTCCGGCGAAGAGGATCTGGACCGGCCGCGCGGGGTCGTTGAAGAGGCGTTGCGCCCGGGCCACGTCCGAGAAGATCAATGGCGCTCGCTTGTACGGCGCGAACCGCCGCGCGAACCCGATCGTCAACGTATCGAAGGAAAGGAGATGGTGGAGCGCCTCCTCCCCGCTCACCCCGCCGAACGCGTGCTGTCGCTCAGCGCGTCTGCGGACGAACTCGATGAGCTGCCTCCGGAGGACATAGCGCAGGTACCAGAGCTCCTCGTCCGTCACCACGGAGGGATCGGCGATGTGATGCCAGAAATCGGGATCGTTGAGATGCTCTTTCCACTTGTGGGAATTATGACGCTCCCAGAATTCCCACGTGACGCGGTTCGCCCAGCTCGGGATGTGGACGCCGTTCGTCAAGTGGCCGATGGGGACCTTCGCCAGGCTCAGGTCAGGGTAGAGGTCCTTCCACATGAACCGCGAGATCTCCCCGTGGATTTTGCTCACGCCGTTCGCGGCGCGGGAGAGTTTCAGGCCGAGGATCGTCATCGTGAATTCGTGGTTGGAGGGCGAGTTGGCCACGTTGCCGTAGGACATGAGGTCGTTCATCGTCAAGTGAGCGGTCTCGGCGAACGGCTTGAGCGTGTATTCCACGAGATCGTTCGGGAAACGGTCGTGCCCGGCCGGCACCGGGGTATGCGTCGTGAAGATGCACTGCGCGCGGACATGATTCTCCGCGTCGGGCTTGGAGGAGCCCGCGGTGAGTTCTTCTCGGAGCAGTTCGAGCGTCAGGAACGCCGCGTGCCCCTCGTTCATGTGAAAGACCGTCGGCGCAATGCCGAGGGAGCGCAGGAAGCGAACGCCGCCGATCCCGAGGACGATCTCCTGGCGGATCCGAGTGCTCATGTCGCCGCCGTAGGCGAGCGCCGTGAGGCCCCGGAAATGCTCCACATTTTCCGGCACATCGGTGTCGAGCAGGTAGAGGGTCGACCGGCCGACGTTCAACTTCCATCCCTGGAATTGCACGACCGTCGTCCCGATGGTGACGCTCGACAGTATGGGCTTGCCGGAAGGGTCTCGAACGAGCTCCACGGGCACGGTGGCAGGATCCGTCGTCGGATAGCTCTCCTGCTGCTGACCGTGCGTGTCGATGCGCTGCTGGAAGTATCCCTGCCGGTAGAAGAGGCCGATGCCGACGAACGGCACGCCAAGATCGCTCGCGGACTTCACATGGTCGCCGGCGAGGACCCCGAGGCCGCCCGAATAGAACGGAAGGCTCTCGTGGAGCCCGTACTCGGCGCAGAAGTAGGCGACGAGTCCGGGGGCCGCCTTTCCCGGGTGCGATTCGGCGAGATGCCCGAAGGGCGTCTTCCGAGCATGCATGTAGTGCTCAAAGTCGTCGAGAACCGCGAGGGTCCGGTTCCGGAAGAGCACGCCGCCGAGGCAGGCCCTGAGCTCGACCTCGGAGCACTGGGCGAGCACGGCGACCGGGTTATGATTGGTCGAATCCCATGTGAGCGGCGAGAGCTCCTCGAAGAGGGCTTGGGCGCGCGGGTTCCACGTCCACCAGAGGTTGTACGCCAGCGTGCGGAGTCGTTTCAGGATGAGATCGTTTTCAGCGTATGTCTTCAAAGCATTCCTTTCAGTCAATAATCGCGCAGCGCGCCTTCATCGTTCGGATAAGAGCCTGCTAATGTAAAATTTTTAACGATGAAATCAAAAGGAAACGCCCGCGGTTTTCCCGTTTTCGTTCGGCGGCGGCTCGGGGTTGGCGCGTGTGCTTTTCGCAGAGGAATTCATTACATTTCCGTCAGTCGGCGAGAGGCAGGACTTTTCTATGAGGAGAGAGCATATGAGCTCGGTGCAGCAGCTTCCACATCTCATTCGGCTTTTGGACGACGAGTCGAACGTCGTCAGAGAGCAGATCATGCATGAACTCGTTGCGATCGGGCCGTCGCTCGCAGAGGAGCTCCGGCGCCAGAACATCACGCTCAGTTCGTCGCAGCAGCGCTTGATCAGCGACATTCTCTGCCGGAGCAGCCGGGAATGGCTCACCGACCGATGGGAAAGCTGGTTCGAAGTGCGGGAGGACAAGTTGAAGCTTGAGCTCGCCCTGGGGATGATCTCCCAATTCCTCGAGGGGATCCAGCGGCCGGTCGACCTCTCCCGGGAACTCGATCTCATCGCCGCGGAGTACCGCGCGCTCCACGGCACGAACGACATACGCCTCCTCGCCCACTTTCTCTTCACGACGAAGCGGATCACGGGCACCCCGCAGTCCGACTTCTATAACCCCGCGAACGGCAGCCTCGTGCGCGCGATCAAGGAAAAGCGGGGCATCCCCATCACCCTGTGCGCGCTCTACATCCTCGTCGGCCAGCGGCTCGGGCTCGACATCGAGGGATGCAACTTTCCGGGACATTTCCTCACGCTCGCCTTCACGAAGCACCAGAAGTACATCGTCGACTGCTATAACGGAGGGCTCTTCCTCTCCGAGAAGGACTTCGCCGCCCTCACGTCCTCGGCGTCCATCGACATGAAGGACCTCTTCCAGCTCGAGTGCGATTCGGTGACGATCATCCTCCGAGTCCTCAGGAACCTCGTCAACGCGTACCAGCGGCTCGACGATCAGGGGAACGTGGAGTTCGTCAGCGGGCTCATGGGGAAGATGGAATCGGCGGAGAACGGCGAGGACGAGGGCTGACGCGACAGCGTCAGCGTACGACGTAGTTCATTTCACGAAGCTTCAGCGCCACCTTCTCACGCTGGTCCCCCTGGATCTCGATCGTCCCTTCCTTCACCGTGCCCCCGGAGCCGCAGAACTGCTTCAGGATCCGGGCGATCTCTTCGAGCGTCTGGGGGTTATGCTGCAAGCCGGAGACGAGCGTGACGCTCTTCCCCTTCCTCCCCTTCTTGTCGAGCGAGAGCCGGACGGTGCGACCCTTTCCGTCGTGCCCCTTCACGGCGGCGGCCGGCGGCTCGCCGTTGCCGGGGAGGAGCTTTCCGAGATCGGAGAGGTCGGTGAACCGCTCGCCCGGTGCGCTCATGCCTTCCGCACGATCCAGGTGGTCATGCTCCGGCGGTTCTGGACGTTGACGGATTTGATCGGTTCGATGAGATCGCCGCCGAGCTGCCGAGTGAGCGACAGGAGCGTCTCCTCGTTCACCAGGAACCACTCCGAGCCGTCGGGAAGGCGGAACTTCCGGTCCCCGAGGGCGACGAGGTACGTCTCCATGCCGATCGTCGAGGAGAGGCGCGCAAAGAGCATCCCCCCCGGCTTCAGCACCCGCCACATCTCGGAGACCATCTTCAGGAGATGGTCCTCGTCCTTCGCAAAATGGAGCACCGCGCTGCTGATCACCACGTCGAAGCTCCCGTCGGCGAAGCTCATCCGTTCGATCGGATCGATGCGGAAGTTCTCGCGCGGGAGATGCGGCGCGATCTGCGCGGCCTGCTCCTGAATGTAGGAGACGGCCGCCGTCGACAGGTCGACGCCGAACACGCTATACCCGCTCCGCATGAAATACCGCAGGTTCCTTCCGTTGCCGCAGCCGGCGTCGAGGATCGTCATCGAAGGGGAGAATCGATTCTTCAGGATCTGGTCGAAGAGATAGATGTCGATCTCTTGGAACCATTCCTTGAGGTTCAGTTGTTCCGCCATGAAGCTCCGTGATGGTACAGTGGATGTCGGGATGTCGCTGCGCCGGCCCCTCCCCCGGGGTGCGCGGTCGCGCTAGCGGCGCCGGTTGAGTTTGCGCTTCGCAGGGTAGCCCTGGCGGTTCGCCTTGGTAAGGACGAGCGTCTTGCCGAGCCATTCCTTGCCGTTGAGCGTCTCGATCGTCGAGAGCGCCTCCTCGTCCGAGGGCATTTCGATGAACGCGTATCCCTTCGCCTCCCCCGTCTTCGTGTTGACGATGAGGTCGATCGAACCGACCTTGCCGAAGACCTCGAAGAACACCTTGAGGTCGTCGGCGCTGACGTTCACGGGAAGATTTCCGACATGTATGTTCATAGGAAGATCGTTTCTCTAAAATGGTCCTGCCGCATGCACCGCGTCAATCGACGCGTTTGAGCTCAAGCTCGGAAAAATCGAAGTCGGGATTCGGAATGACGACCTTCATTTCCGTCGGCTTCCCCGAGGCGCCGATGACGAAGGTGACCATCCCCGGCGGCAGCGTCTTGTCGCGCAGTTCGATCCGAAACGTATCGTAGTGCCAATGGGTCAGATCGCCCACGTAGGTTTCAGTCGGTACGAACCGCACAGTGAGGGCGCCCTTCTCCATGTCCACGATGACGTTTCCGTACATCTCGCTCCGGTACGTACCGGTATACGCCAAGAGCGGCAGGGACGGTTTCGTGTTCTTCACCCGACCCGCGTCTTGGACCCGATCGGCGGCCGCCGCGGCGCTGTCGCCGGAGGCGCTCATCGCGAGTTGCTCGGAGGACCAGTCTCGCTCCGCACCGCCCAGGTAGGCGTCGAGGATCTTGTACATGAGGGGCGTCGTGACGCCGTTGATGCTATTGGTCAGGAGGATGAGCCCCATGTGCTCCTCCGGCACGAGCGCGATCCGGGAGATCATGCCGTCCATGCCGCCGCTGTGATTGAGCATTTTTCTCCCGAGATAGTCGTTCATGAACCACCCGAGCCCCGCCGCGCTGAAATGCCTCGACGGAACGTTCTTCGACCCGCGCGGGGAGAGCGGCAGGATCGTCTGCGGGGACCAGATGTCGAACTTCGTCGCGTCCGACAGGAGCTTCACGCCGGGACTTGCATCGTCCCGGAGCCACATGCGCATCCACTTCGCAAGGTCGCTGACGCTGGAGTTGATCGCCGCGGCGGACCCGATATTGTCGACGTTGCGGTACGGGATCGTCACAAGCGTGCCCCGGTGCATCGTGTGCGGGGTCGCCACATCGGCGCTTTGGGCGAGGTACCGCACGGAGGTATTGGACTCCGTCATGCCGAGAGGGGCGAACAGGCTGTCGCGCGTGTACTCGTCCCAGCTCTTGCCGGAAACACTCTGGAGGACCTCACCGGCGGTGAGGACCATGATGTTCTGGTAGCCGTAGTTCGCGCGGAAACTGTAGCGCGGCTTGACAAACCGGATGCGGCGAATGACCTCCCGACGGTCGTAGTTCGTGCCGTACCAGATGAGGTCGCCGGCGAAGGTGTTCAGGCCGCTCCGGTGACAGAGGAGATCCCTGACCGTCATCTCGCGCGTGACATACGGATCGTACATCTGAAAATACGGGACGTAGTCGGTCACCTTGTCGTTCCACCGAAGCTTCCCTTGGTCCACCATCCTGCCGAGCGCCGCCACCGTGAACGCCTTTGAAAGCGACGCGATAGCGAAGAGCGTATGTGTATCGACAAGATCGGGCTTCCCGATCTCCCGAAGGCCATACCCCTTGGCGAAGACGACCGAGTCATCCTTCACGATCGCCAGGGCGAGTCCGGGGACATTCCAGTCCTTCACCGCTTTGGCGACATAACGGTCCAGAGCGTCAAGATCGACCGGCTTTTTCGCTTCCTGTGCACCGGCAAGGGCAAACGCGAGGAGAAACAGAAAGAGAAGGGGTACAAGACGGCGTCGATCCATGGCAGACTCAGGGAGATGTGAGACGTAAAAATTTGAATTACGATACCATTTTGGCACTGAAAAAGCAAATTCCGACCTTCCGGGCACAACAGCGGACCTCTGGCGCATACGACAGCGCGGCATCCCTTATCGTGAAGGATGCCGCGCTGAATACGTGACCTTGCACCATGGTCGCCGGGCGGGCCTGTCAGCCGGAGCGTCCGGGTCCGACGAAGCGTGATCTTACCAGATCTTCGCCTTTTCTTTTCTCACCATGGGGGCGCCTTCTTTCGCATCGAACGCCTTCATGAATTCGGTCATGTTCGACAGAGGACCGTTGCAGCGGAACTGTCCCGGCGAATGGGGGTCCGTCACGAGCCGCGTCTTCTGGTTCTCCGGACGGATGGTCTGCCGCCAGACCGTCGCCCAGTTGAGGAAGAAGCGCTGTTCCGGCGTGTAGCCGTCGATGAGCTCCGGCCGGCCGGACTTGTCGAGGGCCATCTCCATCGCGTAGTACGCGATCGTCAGGCCGCCGAGGTCGGCGAGGTTCTCACCGAGAGTGAGCTTCCCGTTCACATGGAGGCTGTCCAGGACGACGTAATCGTCGAACTGCTTCTCCACGAGCGTTGCCCGGGAGGTATAGTTCTTCGCATCTTCCGGCGTCCACCAGTCGCGCAGATTGCCTTCCGCGTCGAACTGCCGGCCCTGGTCGTCAAAGCCGTGCGTCATTTCGTGGCCGATGACGGCGCCGATCCCGCCGTAGTTCACGGCGTCGTCAGCATTCGCGTCGAAGAAGGGGGGCCGCAAGATGCCCGCCGGAAAAACGATCTCGTTCATCGTCGGATTGTAGTACGCATTCACCGTCGGCGGCGACATGCCCCATTCGGTGCGGTCCACGGGCTTCCCGATCTGCTGGAGGTTCCGGTTGAACTCGAACGCGTTCGCGCGGAAGAGGTTCTGCGCGTACGAGCCCCGGTCGATGACCATCGCTGTGTAGTCGCGCCACGTATCGGGATAACCGATCTTGACGGCGAAGGCATTGAGCTTCTTCAGCGCCTGCGCCTTCGTCTCCTTGCTCATCCACTCGAGCTTCCCGATCCGGTCGCGCAGCGTGATCCGGAGATTTTCCACGAGCTGGAGGGCACGAGTCTTCGCGCCCGCACTGAACGCCTTTTCCACATAAAGCTGGCCGAGCGCTTCGCCGAGAAGACCGTCGGTCGACGCCAGGATCCTCTTCCACCGCGGTCGGAGCTCCTTCGTGCCGTTGACGGCCTTCCCGAAGAACTCGAAATTCTGGTTCACGAACGCGGAACTCAATCCGTCCGCGGCAGCGTTGACGACGTGCCACCGGAGATAGGTCTTCCATTCGCTGAGGCTGATGCTTCTCGTCATCGCGCTCGCGGCCTTCAAGAACTCGGGCTGTCCGACGACCACGTAGGCCGGATCGTGTAGGCCGATCCCGTCAAAATACCGCTTCCATGAGAACTCCGGGGTGAGCGCGCCGAGCTCGGCGAGGGTCATCTTGTGGTAGTTCGCTTCCGGGTCCCGGCGTTCGACGCGCGTCTTCGACGCTGCAGCAAGCGCGGTTTCGATCTTCATGACGACAGCGGCCTTTACCGTCGCGATTCCTTCATTGTCACCAAGGAGCTGGAACATCTTTCCGACATGGTCGAGATACTTCTGGCGCAGTTCGACCGACCGAGCGTCGTCCTTCATGTAGTAATCGCGGTCGGGAAGGCCGAGCCCCCCTTGCGAGATGTTGGCGACCACGACGGTGCTATTCTTCTCGTCTTGAGCGGAAGTAAAGTTGAAGAGGCCTCCGATGCCGATGCTGTGAAGGTGCGCGATCTCGGCTTCGAGCCCGAGCGTATCGGCGATGGCCGCGATCCGGTCGAATTCTGGCGCGAGAGACTTCGCGCCGTCGGCCTCGATCTTCGCGGAATCCATGCCGGAGGCGTAAAAGTCTCCGACCTTCTGTTGCACGCTCCCCATCTTGGCGTCGGTCTTTGCCGCGGCCGCGTCGAGGATGTCGTGGAGGATCGCGTAGTTCTGTTCCTGGAGTTGGTTAAAGCTTCCCCAACGGCTCAAATCGGCCGGCACCGGGTTGCGCTCGATCCATCCGCCGTTCGCAAACTGGTAAAAATCAGTGCTCGGGGGAACGGACTTGTCGAAGTTCGAACCGTTGATGGGCCCGCCGATCTTGTCGACGAGCGGACTCTGCGCGCTGAGCGCAGCGGCGCAGAGGATCAGGAGCGTGACGATCCCTGATAGTCCGGTGCGGGTACGTGGTGTCAAGTGGAACATGTTGAACTCTCCTTGTGATGAATCGTGTGAATGCGTGTCTGGAGCGTGGAAATGGATGTCCTTGCCTTTTACGTCAATGGCGCATGGAAGTTTCACCCCCGGGGGGGGAGACAGGAACCTCTCCCCGAGGATCCATGGCCTATTCCTTCGCTTTCTTCGCTTCCTTCGGGGTGCGCGATGCCCCCTTCTTCTTCATCCCCTTTGACTGGATGACGATGCCTACGATGAACAGGAGCGCCATCGCCGCAAGCGACATCATGTCGGAGAGGTGGAGTTCCTGCACGAAGAGGAATGCGCCGAGGCCCGAGGAGAGAATGATGAGGGACCAGTCGAAGATGAGCATCATGAGCACGCCGCCGATGATACCGCCGATCATGAACGGGACCCAAAAATTACTGCCGGTTTGGATATGGAAGACCTCGACGAGGTTCACGAGGAAGAACCCTCCCCCTGCGAACCCTGCGACGGCGACCGCCAATCGCTGGAGGAAGATGGCGAGGAGCGCGCCGACGATCCCGCCGGCAAGCCCGATGACGAGCACGGTCCAGCCCGAGGCGTCAGGGAAGAGTTTTGTGAGGTACGTCAGCGCCGCGACGAAACCGACGGCAGCGACGAACATCCAGAAGATCTTCCTTCCGAACGCAATGAGGGCCAGACCGGCAAAGATCTTGATCGCAATGGACAAAACGAGGAGCTCCGATTCGTTGAACGAGCTCCATAATATAACAAATAATGCTTATTCGCAAGCCTGGTGTCGCGTCATTTCATAACGACCATCTTACGGGTCTCGGTCGCGCCGCCGGCGCTCAGTCGGCAATAGTAGATGCCGCCGGGATATGAGGCGGCGTTCCACGACGCTCGGTACCGCCCGGGGGAGAGCGACGCCGAAACGAGCGTCTCTACTTCCCTGCCCAACAGGTCGTAGACGATGAGCGAGACGCGACCCTCCGTCCCGCCGGGAATGGCGTACTCGATCGAGGTCTCGGGATTGAACGGGTTCGGGAAGTTCTGTGCGAGCGTGACCCGGTCGGGCACTCCGCCGGTCGAGCGCGCGACACGGAGAGAAAGTCCGCGCACCGGTCCGGCCAAAACGATCTCTCCCCGATTGTCCGCGTCGAGGACCGCGCCGGCCGCGGTGAACGCGGCCCCTGCAGGGAGGCCGTCGGGCAACGAGAGGATGAGCGGATAGACGGCCGAGGAGACGTCGATCGGGAATAACCCTTCCCCTGCTAAAGGTGCGACCTCCAGGTATCGGCCCGATGTAAAGCGAACGTCAAAGCCGCCTCGTGGCGGAACGGGCGGGAGTGCGTAGATGTTTCGGCTCATTGCGTCGCTGCTCGCCCCCGGGGCGAGGAAGAGCGCCTGCGCATTGCCCGCGCCATCCTGGAATAAGAGGCGGAACGCACTCGCAGTGGGCGCTCCGGCGTCCGTCTTGCGGACGGCGGCGACCGCGCCGGGGACGCTGTCCCCGAGAACGACCGTTCCGGGAGCGTTCGCAAAAACCCAATACCCGCGGAACGGCGCTAGGCTGTCCGCTCGCGCATACCCTCGTTCATATCCAAAAAAGGAGGAGACGAGGATGCCGGCGGGGATGGACGTCACGGCCGCCGCCGGGATGCGCGAGGCGCGCGAGCCGACGAGGTTCCAGCCCGATGCCACCGCGAGGCTCTCCGGAGGACGGGAAATCCCTGAGATCTGAAAGTTCCGGTTCGACGAGGCCTTCACCCAATACCCCGGTCCGTTCGTCAGCGTTTCCCGGGCCGCATACGACGACGCGCCGTAACTGTACGCCGGCGTGACGGCGTTGTCGAAGAGATGCGCCAGAGCGTAGTCGGCGACCGTCACAGGCACGGAGACAAGGTTCCATTGCGCCCGGATGTCGTATCCGAAGAGCGTCGCGCCCACGACGAATTGCCGGACGGCGGACCAGAGGTCCTTCCGGATCGAGCGCGACTGCTGGACGCGCCAGAAGAACCTCGATGTGTTCGCAAGGCTGTCGAGGGTCCGGGACGTATCGGTGATCGTCGAATCGTCGACGATCATGCCGGCGCCAAACGTGGAATCGGTCGACACCTGGAGATGGAAGGGCGCACCGAGAAGCGTCCGGTGCCACCGGACCGTCGTCACCAGCAGCTGCGAGTCGGCCCCGTCCGGGGGCGACGAGGGCTCCGGAATCACCGTCTGGTTCTCGGCAATGGCGTAGTGATGGTTCACCGGGACGTTCGCGAACCGGTCCTGAAGCCCGGAGGGCCAGTCGATGATGAGCGAGTCGATGACGGACGCCAGTTCAAGTCCGAAATGCTGCTGGAGCGTCTGTCCGCAGTATCCTTGCTGGCCCTCGATGACCCGAAGCTGCCAGACCGGAAGGCCGTTGATCTGCGCTTTGACCCTGATCCGGGCCCCGATGGCGGACCGGTTGGAGACGGTCCCTTTGCAGTCGATCGTCATCCAGTGGTTCGCGTTGCCGTCGTTCCGAAAGAGCGCGCTCGCCTCGTTCTCATTGAATGTCCGAGCGCAGAACAGGTCCATGTCGCCGTCCTCGTCATAGTCCCCCCACGCGAACCCATAGGTGTATCCGCCGGGGTTGACGAACGTGCCGATGAGCACCCGCTCGAACGTCGCGACGCCCGTCTCGGTCAGGAGGTTCCGGTAGTAGAAGTTCGTCCCATTGCCTCCGTACGCGTTCGAGACGTAGAGGTCCAAGTCGCCGTCGTTGTCGGCATCGACCCATGAGCTTGACGCCGAATAGCCGCTGTCGTCGACGACGTCCCCGAATTCCAACGGCATCTTCTGGAATGTGCCGTCGCCCAAGTTCACGAAGAGGTTGTTGTTCTGGTTTGCGTGGTTTGCAACGAACAGATCGAGGTCTCCGTCGTTGTCGAAGTCGCCCCAGCTGCCGCTCCAGGTCGACCCGCCCGAGTTGACGAGCGCCCCGGTGGTCACGCTCTCAAACGAATCGACGCCGGTCTCGGTGAGCAGATTCTTGTAGAGGTATTCGTTCTGGTTCGACTCGTTCACGACAAAGAGGTCCAGGTCGTGGTCGTTGTCGTAGTCGACCCAGGTGAGACCCCGAGACTCACCCACGCCCGCGGGGATGGGGCCCGTGGTGATCTTCTCGAACGTGCCGTCGCCGTGGTTCTTGTAGAGGAACTCATGGAGGTCGCCGGCGCTGTTCGAGACGGCGAGGTCGAGCCAGCCGTCGTTGTTGTAATCGCCCCAGCTTGCCGTTTCGGAGTACCCGCCGTCGGTGACAGGAGCCCCGGCGAGGATGCGCGTGAATGTCCCGTCGCCGTTGTTATGGTAGAGCATGTTGTTCATGCCATACCAGTTCACGACGAAGAGATCGTCGTATCCATCGTTGTCATAGTCCCCCCAGGTCGCACCGTCCGACGGCTGGCCGTCCTGCGACACGACGAGCCCCGTCATCGGCGTGAACGTGTAGTCCGGAGGACCGTCGTTCCGGTAGAGGATGTTGTTCTGTCCCCCGGCCTTCCCTCTCGTCACGAAGAGGTCGAGATCGCCGTCCTTGTCGTAGTCGATCCAGTGGGCGCTGCGCGCCGCCGCGAGATCGGTGACGAGAGCGCCCGTCGTGACCTTCGTGAACGTCTGCGCGCCGGACTCCGGGCCTGCCACCAGGATGGCCATGAGCAGGACGGCACCTGCGCACACTTTCCAGCATGATCTGTTCTTCGCCATGGTTCCCTCTCGCGTGATGGGGTCAATGGCCGCACCCGTTCTGGGGATGCGGCTCCGCGTGCCTGCAAGGGAAGTATACGACTACGAAACGGCCAAAAGGGCGCCCGGACGGCAACCAAGCGGGAGGAAACGACGAACCGGTGGACGGGTGCGGCAGACCGATGGGATCAGGAAGGACGTTCGAGAAGCGCGAGCACGTGTTCCCTGTATGTGCGGCTCAGAGGGAGTGTCGTGCCGTCGTGGAGGAGAATGCGGTAGTCGCCGTTCGACTCTGAGCGGAGCTCGCGGATCCGGCCGATCCGAACGATGTACGATCGGTGGATCCGGACGAACTTCGTCGGATCCAGACGTTCCTCCAGTCGCCCGAACGTCTCGCGGAGAAGCTTCTGCTTTCCCCCGACCGTGAATCGGGCGTAGTCGCCGTCCGCCTCGAACCAATCGATGTCATCGACCGGGACCATCGTGACGCGGCCGGTCGAGCGCACCGCAAAGCGCTCCGGATAGGATCCCGGCGCCGACGCAACGGCCGGACGGTCCTTGAGCTCTTCCAGGAGCGCGACGAGACGCTTGCTTGTCGCAGCGAAGTCCCGGCGGGCGTACTGCGCCTTCGCGCGGCCGAGCGCGACGGCGAAGCGCTCGTCGTCGAACGGCTTCAGGAGGTAATCAAGGGAGTGGACCTCGAATGCGCGCACGGCGTACTGGTCGAACGCCGTCACGAAGATGACCAAGGGCCGCACGTCGGGATCGAGGGCGGCGAGCACTTCAAACCCCGACATGCCGGGCATCTGGATGTCCAGGAAGACGAGATCGACCCCCCCGCCGCGGATCGCCGCGAGGGCCTCTGTTCCGCCCGGGCATTCGCCGACCACCGCAACGGTGGCGTCCGGTCCGAGGAGGAGCCTGATGGACTTACGCGCGAGCGGTTCGTCGTCCACGATAAGGACGCGCAGAAGGTCCGTCATGCCGGTCCCCCTCCCGCCGCGCCCGGTACGGGAACTGAGACGGCGACCGAAACGCCCCCGTCGCCCCGTCGCCGGACGAGGAGACGCGCATCGGCGCCGTAAAGATGGCGGAGACGGTCGCGCGTATTGCGCAGCCCGATGCCCGCATCCCTGTCGAGGTCCCAGCCTTCCGGCAGCCCCGCCCCGTCGTCGTTGACCTCGATCTCGAGCCGGCCGTTCTCCCGGCGGGCGGTGACGGCGATCCGGCCCGGGCCGGGCCGGCGAGCGATCCCGTGATTGACCGCGTTCTCGACGAGAGGTTGAAGGAGGAGGTTCGGCACGAGCGCCTCTGCGGCCGCCGGATCGATATCGATCGTCACCGAGAGCCGATCGGAGAACCGCACCTGTTCGATCTCGAGATACCGCCGGACGAACTCCACGTCGCGCCCGAGCGACACCTGCTGCTCCGTGCCGGTGTCCATCGCCGCGCGCAGGAGGTCGCTCAGGCCCGCGATCATGCGTACCGCCTCCGGACTCTCTCCCGAGCGGACGAGTCCCGCGATGGAGTGGAGCGCGTTGAAGAGAAAATGGGGATGCATTTGCATCCGGAGCATCTCGACCTTCGCGACGGCAAGCTCCGATTCAAGCCGGGAGGCCGCCAGGGTCCGCTCTACGTACTTCTGGTAGAACTCGACGGCGAAGATGCCGGCGACGATGAGATAATAGTTCGCGATGCGCATCGGCAGATTGAGCCGGAAGAACCCCTGCACGATGGATTCGGAGGAGAACGGGAGCCCCTCCACGAGGATGCCGAAGGCATGGTAGAGACTGATGTAGACGACCGCGTGGAGATAGCCCATCGCGACCCCGGCGAGGCCGTGGACAATGAGCGCCCTCGAGCGCCTCTCAGAGGGGACGGGGACCTTCCGAGAGACCCAAAGGGCGATCGGAACGAGCATGCCCCAGGTGGACCAGTAGAAGATCTGGTCGTAAATGAACGCGCTCGCCGGAGAGGTTCCGCCGAGCTGGGTGTTGCTCACGTAGAACTGGAGGCCGAAGATCACCCCTGCGCCCGCGACGATGCCGCACACGAGAAGCCAGCGGAGCCAGTGGTGCTTCCAGGAGATCATGCCGGGGTTCAACGTGATGGAATGATGGTTTTCTTAATGTACCGATTCGGAGCGCGAACTTCAATGCGCAGTTCGCCGTTGCGCGCCGGACGGGTGGCCCCGCGAGGTGAAACGGCGCGCCGGAGCGACGGGGCCGGTGAGAGCCGCGTTATAGAACAGCGAACCCCCTGCCGGGCTTCCGGCAGGGGGTTCGTTTGGATCTGTTGATGTGCGCCTGGTAGAGCGGGTCCCTGCGCGGCGAGTGACTAGTACATGTCACCCATGCCGCCGCCTTGGGGCATTCCCGGCATCTGGCCCTTCTTCTCCTCGGGCTTTTCGACGATGGTGGCTTCCGTCGTGAGCATGAGTCCGGCGACGCTCGCCGCGTTCTCGAGCGCGATGCGGCTGACCTTCGTCGGATCGATGACGCCGGTCGCGATGAGGTTCTCGTACTTCTCCGTCTGGGCGTTGAAGCCGAAGTCGTCCTTGCCTTCCTTCACTCTCTGAAGGACAACGGCGCCTTCGAGGCCGGCGTTCGTCACGATGGTCCTCAAGGGCTCTTCGATCGCCTTTCGGATGATCTCAATGCCGATCTGCTGGTCCTCGTTCTCGACCTTCAGGCCGTCGAGCTTGCTCTGGACGCGCAAGTACGCGACGCCGCCGCCGGGGACGATGCCTTCTTCAACCGCAGCGCGGGTTGCATGGAGCGCATCCTCGACGCGCGCCTTCTTTTCCTTCATTTCGACTTCCGTCGCAGCGCCGACCTTCAGCACCGCCACGCCGCCGGAAAGCTTCGCCAGACGTTCCTGGAGCTTCTCGCGGTCGTAGTCGGAGGTCGTCTTGTCGATCTGCGACTTGATCTCGTTGATGCGTTTCTTGATGTCGTCCTTCTTGCCGGCGCCTTCGACGATCGTCGTGTTGTCCTTGTCGATCGTGATGGTCTTGGCAGTTCCGAGCGAGGTGATCTGGGTGTTCTCGAGTTTGAAGCCCTTTTCATCCGAGATGACCGTGCCGCCGGTGAGGACCGCGATATCCTCGAGCATCGCCTTCCGACGGTCGCCGAAGCCGGGGGCTTTCACCGCCGCAACCTTCAACGTACCGCGAAGCTTGTTCACGACGAGCGTTGCGAGCGCTTCGCCTTCGAGGTCTTCCGCAATGATGAGGATGGAGCGTCCGGTCTGGGCAGACTTCTCGAGGATCGGGAGAAGGTCCTTCATGACGCCGATCTTCTTGTCGTGGATGAGGATGTACGGGTTCTCAAGGACCGTTTCCATGGTCTCGGGATCGGTGACGAAGTACGGGGAGAGGTAGCCGCGGTCGAACTGCATGCCTTCGACCCATTCCACCGCCGTCTCGGTTCCCTTTGCTTCTTCGACCGTGATGACGCCGTCCTTGCCGACCTTCTCCATCGCGTTTGCGATGAGGTCGCCGATGGTCTTGTCGTTATTCGCGGAGATCGAGCCGACCTGGGCGATCTTCTGCTTGTCGTCGCCGACGTTCTTGCTGATCTTCTTGAGCTCTTCGACGATCTTCGCGACGGCGATGTCGATGCCGCGCTTGAGGTCCATGGGGTTCGCGCCGGCTGTGACGTTCTTCATGCCTTCGCGGACGATCGCCTGGGCGAGGACCGTCGCGGTCGTGGTGCCGTCGCCGGCGACATCGGAGGTCTTGCTGGCGACTTCCCGAACCATCTGGGCGCCCATGTTCTCAATGGGGTCCTCAAGTTCGATTTCCTTGGCGACCGTGACGCCGTCCTTCGTGACGGTGGGGGCGCCGAACTTCTTGTCCAGAAGCACGTTGCGGCCCTTGGGGCCGAGGGTGACCTTCACTGCCTTGGAGATGGTCTCGACGCCGACGAGAAGCCTGCGCCTCGCGTCCTCGCTGAATAGGATCTGTTTAGCCATGTCTGTTACTCCCTTTCTAGAACGGAATTGACTGCCGTGCGGCGGAACTGCTGCCAGCCGCGCGGACGGATTATGGACCGCCGCGCTCCCGGAGGCGCGCGGTGTCGTATTAAAGATACAAAATTAACGACTTTGCGGCAAGGCCTCGGGTTGGCTAGATTGCGTTAATCGTCGATAGTTAGTATACTAACTATATGGACGCGATCGAGCTCATGTCATCTATATACATCGCCCGGCGCCGTCGCTCCGCCGAGCGGATACGCCCCTTCGGGATCACCCTGCCTCAGTTTTTCCTCATACAGTTGGCGAGGCGGAGGGGGGCGATCAGTCCCTCGGCGGCGGCGGCGGAGCTCTCCTGCGATCGTCCCACGGCGACCCTGGTGGCGCAGAAGTGCGTCGCCCAGGGCTGGCTTTCGCGGAGGCGCTCGGATTTGGATCGGCGCTCCAGCCGCCTAGTGCTCAGCGGCGAGGGCGAGGAGCTCCTGGATCGCATCGAGCGGGCGCAGCTATTTTCTGCTTCCAGCCTCGGGGATCCCTTCGATATCCTGGATTCTTCGGAGCGTGCCGCTTTTTTCCGGGCCTTGGAACGGGTCGAGTCGCGGGCCTCGGATCTTTTTGGCAGCCGGCACCATACACAAGCTTCGCGTCGCTGAGGTAGTATCGGGGCATGCCCAGCCCCCTGCCCATCATATTTTCGGACGAGGCCATCCTCGTCGTCGACAAGCCCTCCGGCATTCTCTCTATCCCCGACCGCTGGGACCCGGAGGTCCCCGACGCGGTGTCCGAGCTCCGCTCGGCCTGGGGAAAGCTCTTCGTGGTCCACCGGCTGGACAAGGAGACGAGCGGAGTCCTCCTCTTCGCGCGGGATGCCGACTCCCACCGGGCGCTGAGCGCCGCCTTCGAGTCGCGCGCGGTCGCCAAGGTCTACCGAGCCCTGGTCCGGGGCGTCCCGTCCTGGGATGAGATGGCCTGCGACCTTCCCCTCATGCCCGACGGGGACAAGCTGCACCGGACCGTGGCGACTGCGCACCACGGTAAGCAGTCCCGGACAGTCTTCGTCGTGGTCGCCCGCTACAAGGACAGCGCCCTGGTCGAGGCTCGGCCCGAGACGGGGCGCACCCACCAGGTGCGCGTGCACCTAGCCTCCCTCGGCCACCCCTGCCTCTGCGACGCGCTCTACGGCGACGGCGAGGCCCTCCTCCTCTCGAAGCTAAAGCGGAGGTGGAAGGGCGATCCCTTCGGGGAGCGGCCCCTCCTCGCGCGGGCGGCCCTCCACGCCCTGTCGGCCGAGTTCCCCCATCCCGCCACGGGTGCGGCGTTCAAGGCCGAGGCGCCCCTGCCCAAGGACATGAGGGCGACCATCGCGCAGCTGGAGAAACTTTAGACGACGAAGCTGCCCTTTCGCAGCAGCGCGATCTCCCGCCCCGAGCCGTCCACTCCGGTCACGTCGATGTCGGGGGAGCCGATCATCAGGTCCTCGTGGACGAGGGAGACGTTGAAACCGTGGGCGGCCTTCTCACCGTCGTTCCAGCCGAGCGAGCCCTCGAAGCCGCCCTCGTAGCCGCAGCCGAGGGCGATGTGGCAGGCCGCGTTTTCGTCGATCAGGGGCGAGTCGAAGACCATGCCGCTTTTACCGATGGGGTTGGCCGAGTCGACGAGGGCCACCTCGCCTAAGCGCCTCGCGCCCTCGTCCGTGCCGAGGTAGCTCTCGAGGGTGGCGGCGCCCCGCTCGGCCCGGGCCTCGACGACTCGGCCGGCCTCGAAGCGCAGGTAGCCCCCCGACACGAGGCTGCCGAGGATTCTGACGGGCCTCGTGAGGGCGGCATGACCCTCGGTACCGCGGAAATCGGGGGTCGCGAAGGTTTCCTCGGTGGGCAGGTTGGGCATGAAGATCTGGCCCGAGGGGGTGACGTCGGCCCCGCCCATCCAGCGCGACTCGGGCGCGAGGGGCACGCGCAGGTCGGTGCCCGGCCCGCGGAAGCGGAGCTCGCGCAGGCGGAGCTCGTTCAGGCCGCGGCTGCGGGCATCGAGCTCCCCCATGTGCGCGCGGAGCTCGGCGGCGGGATCGGGGCGGTCGAGCCTGAGTATGGGCGCGAGGAGTTTCCATAGGTCGTCCCCGCGGGCTCCGGGGCCGAGGATTTTGGCTGCCCAGGCATCGGTCGCGGCGGGCATGACGCACCAGGGCACGCGGCTGGCCATCTGGGCGAGGCGGATGGCCTCCGAGGCCGAGCTCCTCGCCCGCCGCATGCGCGCGAGCCGCGGCTGGTCGGCGCCCTCGAGGGCGTCGGGGTCTTCGTCCCCGAGGAGGCAGAGCAGGGACCAGCCCTCCTCGGCGTAGACCTCGCTGCTTCGTCGAAGGAGGAGGCTCTCCTCGTCCAGGTAGCGGTCGCGGGAGGAGTCGACCCGGATCCTGGCCAGGCGATCGTCGTCGTACTCGAGCCGTACGAGGGAGGCTCCCCGCTCGTAGGCTCCCTCGGCGATGGCGTACATCAGTTCCCGATTCGAGGGCGCGCCGGTGACGCGGAGCTTGGCGCCCTCTCGCAGCCCGATGCCGGCGTCGAGGGCGAGGGATGCGTAGGCGCTCGTCAGCTGCTTGTCCATGGATCACCTCTTTCAAAAGCTAGCTCGTCGACGAGGACGAGGGGAGGGCAGGCCGGCACCTCGCGCCAGGTCTCGTCGTTGCCGAGGACGGCGCTCGCGCCCAGGGTCAGGGCGGTCGCGATGTGGACGAGGTCGGCGGGGGAGAGGCGGCGGCGGAGGGCCGGGCCGAGCGAGGCGGAGAGGGCCGCCGCCCCCTCCGCCACGGCGACGTCGACGACGCGCAGCTCGATGCGGGCGGAGTCCGAGAGGAGGGAGCGGTAGCGCGCCGCGAGCCCGGCGTCTGCGGCCGCGAGCGGCTTCTCGAGGAGCTCGAGCCAAGATAGGGTCGAAGCGGCGAGGCGCCAGCCCTCGGCGGCGGCCCGGGCGAAGAAGCCTTCCACGGCGTGCCTGCGGCCGGAGCCCGGCTCGCCCTCGACGAGATAGACGAGGGCCGAGCTGTCGACGAGGACGAGGGACCCGGGGGGGAGGGCTAGGTTCACGGGAGCGCGCCTCAGTCGCCGACCTCGACGCGGTCGCGCCCTGCGGTCTTTCATAATCGCAAGTATAGGCCGCGTCGGGCGCGGGCGGCTATACTGAACAGGTGGCGGAAGCGCGCGGATTCATAGTCTCGGCCTGGGACGAGCCCCGTTCCGGTCGCATCCTCCTCACGGGCCGGCTCGAGGACGGGCGCAGCTTCGCCGCCCTTCGAGCCAGCCCCGGGCCGGCCGTCTTCGTCGCGCGCGCGAGGGCGGGCGAGGCCGCGGACGCGGTGGCGGCCGCCCTGGGCGTCGCACCCGCGCGGCCCGAGGACTGGAGCGACATGGGAGGGGCCGAGCTCTCCCGGCTCTGCCTGCCGCCCGGTTCGCTGCGCGTCGCCGAGCGCGCCCTTGCCGCGGCGGGCGTCGCGGTCGCGGGCATCGACCGGAGGCGGGCCGACGAGGAGCTCGCCGCCCTCGGAATACGGGGACCAGTCCTCATCCGCGGGGAGGAGCGGCTGGGCAGGCGGGTCGATGCGGTCTTCGTGGAGCCCC